>DATFYK010000025.1:0-13351 GCA_035315085.1 Occallatibacter sp. | reverse complement strand
TGGTAATCCGCATGCCGCGCTCCGTCGCGCGCGCGATGAGTGCCAGCACGCGGCGGTCGTTTCGGTCCAGGGCGATCAGCCCGCCGGCGTCGAAGGTGATGCCGCTCACGCCGCCTTCCCTTTTCTGGAAACTCTCTTCTGTCCGTGGCGAGAGAGAATTGCGTCGGCCCACTCGCGCTCCTTTTTCATTAGCGGGCCGCCCGTTTGCCGCAGCGCATCTTCCAGCATCTCCCTCCATCCCGCCGCATCGAAGAGAGCGACTCCAACCGCATGCTTCACGAAGGCGGAAGCGCTCGCTGCCGCTCCGGCCGCGACAAGTGCCCGAATTTCCTCAAGCTGATGATCCTCAAGCGTGATGGTGATCTTCGTAGTGGCCATACCAAAAACCATACCATGCAAAAGGCTCCCATTGAAAGCGGCCCCAGCGGAAACCCATCACGGTTGGACGTCAGTTCTGTCGTTTTCGGGGAGATTGAGCGTGGAAAGCGCCAGCGGTGCAGATCTGAACGCCCGAGATCCCCTCCAAGGCCGTTTGAACCGCCGGCAGCCACCGGCGCGAAGCGACAGGTTGCACGCTCCGGTGAAAGGCCGACCTCCAGACGCAGGAGCATTTGTCGTTACCGGTCGCAACGGGAAGCGGCAGCCTTCGCGGGCGAGCCCTCGAATAAGAGGCACCATGTGTGCGGCGGCCCGCCACGGCTCAGAGAGCCGCCTTCAGCCACGCGCTGCTCTCATTGTTTCAGGAAGCGACCGTGTCTCATTTCGCCGCATGGCCCAAATCAGTGGGACAATGCGTGCTTGGAGGCTTAAGCCAATGCCATTACACTTCGCGACCGGATTGAAGAACCCCGGAAAGGCCAATTGGGCGCCTGTACTGGGCCAGTGGGAGATCACAGAGGCCAGCCAGAAGTTTCAGGGCAAGGGGCAGCCGGCTGCTGCTCACGGCCAAATGTTCGCGGTCGGTTTGGCGGTGAGCAACGTAACTATGCAGAACGGAATGTGTCGAGTCCAGATCCGATTCTCCGCGGCTTTCGGTGATGGCGAGCAGGCTGGGGGGATTGTCCTTGGCTACCGTACCCCGGAACAGCATTACGTATTTGCGGAGTTGGGCGCCGCGCGTGCAGCGTACTCGGTTGGGGAATACGTGAGCGGCTTCGGCTGGAGAGCTCTCCTTGCCACCGGCCAACTCCAGAACCTCAAGAACGAACGGGATTATGTGCTTCAGGTCAACATTTCCGGCCAGGAATTGAGGGTGCTGGTTGATGACGTTCCGGTGATGCAGCATCTGCTTTCTCACCCTCTCGAGGGCCGACAGGTGGGCCTCATTGCAGCGGGTAATCAGGAGATTCTGTTCTCCGAATTCGCGGTCCAGGCAGGCCGACCGAGGGCCTTCGTTGTCATGCAGTTTGCCGAGCCTTATGACACGTTCTACCGGGAAGTGATTCAGACCCAAGCGGATGCGGCCGGGTTCGACGTGGTCCGCATTGATGAGAAATGTGGGCCGGGAGTCATTTTTCAGGATATCCAACGCGAGATCGAACAGGCGGAGATTGTAATCGCTGAGATAACTCCTGCTAACCCGAACGTCTTCTATGAGTTGGGCTACGCTCACGCCCTCGGCAAGCCTACGATCCTGTTGGCCCAGAGGGGGGCAGCACTACCGTTTGATATTCGGAGTTTCAGGGTCGTTTTCTACAACGACTCGATCGGTGGCAAGGCGGAGGTCGAGCGCGATCTGCGAAGGCACCTCGAAGCGATCGCCCTGAAATAGACCGGGGCTGCAGGGGGTTCGAAGGGTGCGCTAGGGACAGAGGGAACGTTCCCGCGCTTGGCCGCGCCAGCCATTAACCTCCTGTACAGTCCCCGGCTGCGGCGCTGGCTGTCATCGCTTCCCTGTGCTACCAATGAACTTGCGGGCGGCCGGTGAGTTTCGGGGCATTGCTCCGCGAATCGGGTTAATAGTGCCATTACGGGTCTTCTTGGACGAAAGCGGGACACACGACGGATCGCGCGTGACCACTATGGCTGGATTTGTCGTCGCGACGGACGCACTACCAGTGCTGGAGGCGAAGTGGCGAGAGGAACTGGACCGCCATGGCATTCGTGAGCTCCACATGAAGGAGTTCGTCCCGCCTCACGGTCGCTATTCGCATTTGAGCAACGAGCAGAGACGAGGACTGCTTGAGCCCTTAATCTCGCTAGTTCACAGGCACACAATGCTTGGGGTTGGTGCCGCTGTTGTGATCGACGAGTTCATGCAAACAACCTACAGAAAGCAGATGCTGCGGTACCCGGAGCTGGTCGGCAGCCCCTATAGCTGGTGCATGCGGTATTGTGTCGCGCAAGTCGCCGACTGGGCTGAATCGGTTGGACGCCGTCACCTGATCGAGTTCGTGCTTGACCGAGGAAACACGCACCGTTCAGAAGCAGAAAGGGACTTCAACGCGCGTCGTGCCGATCCTTCAATGCGGAACAGTTTTCGGCTGGGCTCGATTGAGTTCCAGGACAGCGCACAGGTGATCGCCTTGCAGTGTGCCGACCTTCTCGCATATGAGCTGTACAAAGAGGGTGACCGCGTGTTGTCCGAGTCGTCGAGAGAACCCAGAGGCTCGTTCGTGGCATTGCTGCGGGATGGCGATCGGCTAATTAAGATCGCCCCGGAAGATCTCATACGGGCAGCATTTACTCCGACGAAGGCCATGATGGCTATCGTCAGCCTCCTCCCGGCGCAAGAGCGCTTTCAGGTGCTCTGCTATGGGCTTCGGTCGATCACGGACGAACAGAGAACCGCCCTCTTTGGCGCAATGCCCGAGATGCGCAAGATCTACGAGCTTTGCCTCGCCTCCGGAGAGATGGGAAAACGGCTCGACGAACTTCCCCCAGAGGTGCTCCCCCCGGATGATCCGGGTATTCTGATGCCGCTAATTCGCGAATCGCCGGGGAGCGATGCTGAGCCCGGACGGTAGTAGCGAACAGTTCTAGAGCGAAGTCATGTTCGCCGGCCATTTCGTCGCAGCCGGGCGATGCCGCCGGCATCGTGATCTCCTCGAACGCCGTCTGGACCGCGAGGGCAATTCCGACATGGCGACTTTACGGGCGGTGACCAAACCCGAATGCAGCAGGGAACGCCATGCGGTTGACATCTGAGCCACGGTGACATTTGGTGTCGATTTCCACGCGCTTCAGGAACGCCGCGGTTGCGAGACCGGGATCCCGGTTCTCGACACCCGCCTCGTGCCATAACCGATGCTTTCCTCGAACCACGGTACTGGGCATCCTGGCCTGCAGGGGGGTGTGCCTGGATCTGGCATAGCTGGGCGCCTACCTGCGTCCTCACGCCAGTGGGCAGGCAGCGCCATCCCCCATCGGATGGGGAGATCATCAGGGAACCGTCTCATTTTCTTGAGGTCGAGGTGTCGAGCGATTGATCGGCCCGGATAAGCCATTTCTAGTTCCGCGAATTCGTCTGCCATTTCAGTTTCAGGCGGAACCAATACTACGACCTGCGCGCGACGGGATCTGCGCAATACGGCGTGTACCGCTGGCAGTAGATCGACGTCTGAGGAAACCAAGTAAGCACGGTCGAAAAGGTCGTCTATCGTGTCTTCCAGTAGGCGCACAGCTATGTTGACATCGGTCATCTTCTCGGTGAAGCGTCTGTCGCACCCGCATTCACATCTCAGCCTTGCCTTGCACTCCGGGCACCTAAGTGAGCGTTCGCGACATGCCCCGTACACAATCTCCGCTCGCGCAACCTTATCCATTGCAAGCAAGTGTAACTTCTGCCGGCGTATACGCGCCTGAGATCTTCCCGCGTACAAAGTCGTGAAGTACCGGACCGAAATATCGGCGCCTGGGCAGTAGGCTTCTAAAGTCTGCGTCCAGTTGCACCACCCGGCAGGATACCAGCGCTTGTCCTTACTGGCTTCGTAGAAGTTCATTCCATCGATGTACCCGAGCACTCGCATCCGGAACCTCCCGTGAACAGATTATCAGATTTTGAGGATATTGAACAACATCGGCCGATCACGTGTCGGCACAGTCGACAGACAGCGCCCCGAAGGGAAATTTGTGCGGGTGCCGTGGCCGCATTGAAGCAAGTCAAGTGTTCCGTATGGAGTATACTTTCCTTTGAGCCTTATGTTGGAAGCGCAACTTGATAAAGGCGCTTTTGCTACAGCGTACGAGAGCATCATTGTAGCCTATCGGAAGCACCTTCCGGTGGGCTCGCGGCTGAACCCAGCGCCCTCGCTGCACCCCGAAGACTTTGCTGCCTGCTGGGCCGCTGAGTGTCATAGGCAATTCTGGAAACCCGAACGTGTTCGCTTGACGCTAATAGCTGAATCGCACGTATACACCGATTCTGACGATCTGAAAGCACAGATCAGGCCTGACCTGCTGCCGCCTGAAGCTGCTGCTGCTTCGACCCAATACGAACGTCTAATCTACTGCCTTGCCTACGGCGACAGTTCGATCTTGACGCGTGTGCCCCAGCAATCGAACGAGCACACCAAGTTCTGGAATCTGTTTGCAGAATGTGCGGGCGTGGGTCTCGGCACGGCGTATTCAGTTACAGGAAAGGTCCAGATCCTTAAGAAGCTCAAGAAGCGCGGCATTTGGCTGGCAGATGCGTCCCTGCACGCATGCATGAACCCTCGATTTCCTTGGAACAAGACCCAGCGCGACAGGCGACGGAACATCGAATGTTTCCCTGATCTCTACAGGGAAGTTATTAATGCATCATGGAAATACGTGCGCACGACGATCCCGGACTGCCGAAAGTGGATAGTCGGCAAGTGTGTCCGCGACAACATTGATGATCTGTCCCTGGATCGAACGCGGTGGTTTTACCAACCCGGTGCAGGTTTGGGCAAAGTACAGAAAACGATCCAAGAGGCACACCTTCGTTGCTTCCGCGACGAACTAGCCGCGCTTTTGGCTGAACGCGGCGCCGAGCCCGAACGTGGATAGCACCTTTGGCGAGCGGAGCATTATGTGCGGTGTCCCTTCGGGGGAGAACAGTCCCCAAGGGCCGCGGTCAATCCTGCTGGAGGGTCATTTGCCCGACCCGTAGAAGTGGTGCCAAACGCCCCCAGAAGTCCTCATCCGGGGAACTACGCTTCAATCAACCGTTTGCAACCGCCGCTGTCCCCGCATTCCCCTGCGCCTTCACCCCAGGCCCAGTTGCCGAATAGCCGCCCCCGCGCCGGCCAGGTTCGCGAGTTTCATTTCCGAGTACTTGCGCGAAAGGATCACTCCGTCGGCGCCGGCGCGGAAGGCCGCCATCACCGCATCGCGCGTGCCGGCGGGGGTCGACTTGCTGGAACTCGCATTGGTGGGAATGTCGATATCGAGGCCCGGCCACAGTTGGGTCCTGGTCCCATTCAGGGCTTCGCGCGCGCGTTTGGCTTCCCGGTACACGTAATCGGCGGATAGCCCGGTCCGCGGAATTTCCGCCAGGCGGGTTTCCTGCTTGTAGTCCAGGACGCGGTAGTGGAAGTCCAGCAGCTCCTGCGCGGGAACGTCGCCATAGATGGTTCCGCCCACGCCCGCGATATAGCCGGCCAGGCGCTCGCCGCCGCAGTTGTGGTACATCACCATCTTCAGGAAGTCGGAGTATTTCGATAGCTCCGTGAGATCCTGCTCGGCGCGGTAAATCGGGCTGAAGGAATTGTTGTGCCAGATATGCCAGCCCACCCCGATGGAGGGTCTGATTTCCTTCGCCTTTGCGTACATCGCCGCGTAGGTCTCGCGCAGGCTGTCGGTCCAGAGCATTTCCCAGGCGAGCAGCTCGGGGTAGCGAAGCATGAGGCGCCAGACCGTCACGTAGTAGCCATCCACGGGGCGCTTGCCTTGCCCCGCAGCCCGGAGGAAAGCGGCCAGCGCCTGGAATCCCGCCCGCGCCCGCGCCGGATCGATGCCGCGCTCCTTCGCCTTACGCTCGCAGAACTCACAGAAGCAGGTGACCCGCCCGGGATCGCGGCTGGCTCCGCCGTGGCTGGAACCGAGCGCATTGGCGAATGCGCCCTGGCGCTCGGAGCCCCACATGATGCCGTCGATGTCGTAAGAGCGGGCGTAATCCTCCACCATGCCCAGCAGCCAGTTCCGGTAGTTGGGATTGTTGAAGCACAGGGTGGTGGCATTCCTGCCGTCCAGGCTCTTTTCCTGGAGCTGGCGGATGTTCGGAGTGTCGTCGCGGAAGACGTCCTCGAACCAGCAGATAGTTTTCATTCCGCGTTTGCGGGCGGAGGGAAGCACGGCTTCGAGCACGTCGTAGTCGCCAAACTCGGGCGCGCGAAAGTCCCGCAGAACGGTGTTCCTGAAGAACTGGGGCCGCACCCTGGTATAGCTGCCGCCATGGAAAGTGCCGGCATCGTATTCCTGCTTGCCGTGATCGGGCAGCGGCTGGCCAGGCAACTGCCTTCCGGCGATGCCGCGGCCATAGGTGAACGTGGCGACAAACAGAGTATTGATGGAGGCGTTCCGCTGGAACACGTCCAGCACTTTATCGACACCCTCGTCCACAAAAGATACGGCGCCAACTTGGATGCCGATCGTCTTGCCCGCGGGGGGCCCCGCGCTGGCGGGCTGAACCGCGGCGGTCACGGCCCCAGCCACGGTATTCCGGAGAAAGCTCCTTCGGTCCATAGTCACCTCTCTACACAGGTTACTCTCTGTGAGATAATTTCACCCATGCACTCAGCCACACACGTGTCTCGTTCTGTCTTCGCGGCCGTCCTGATCTCCGCCGCCACGGTTTGCGCCCAGCCTACGGGCGGAGCCGCGCTCGACCTGCAGGGGAAAGGCGCGGAGGCGCGCCAGTACTTCGCCAAAGCCATCGAGGCCGCCTCCACGCCTCAAGCCAAAGCCCAGGCCCAGAGGAGCATGGCCATGTCGTACGCTTTCGAGGGCGACTGCGCCAACACGGCCAAGTATGAGCAGTTGGCCATCGACTACTGGGCAACGGCCAAGGATTTCTACCAGCAGGGCGAACTGGCGGACGAAGCCGCGCGCGTCTGCATCGACTCGGGCGACCTGGACGCGGCCTATCAGTGGTACAAAAAAGGCCACGATCTTGGTTTGCAGGAACCCGACATCAAGCCCAACCGGAAAGACCTATGGGAGTTCCGCTGGGAGCACGCGCAGGCGCGCATCGCCGCCCGGCGCGGCAACCGGGCCGAGGCGGCGAAGCACGTGGCCGCCGCCAAGGCCATCCTCGACCGGGGCGTCATCGATCAGTCGCAGGCGCCATTCTTCCCCTACCTGACCGGCTACGTGGCGTTCTACACAGGCGATTACAAGAGGGCGCTTGAGGATCTACAGAAGGCCAACCAGAACGATCCGTTCATACAATGTCTGCTCGGCCAGACCTACGAGAAGCTTGGCGACAAAGAGAAGGCGACGGAGTGCTACCGCAAGGCCGCGCAAACCACCGCCCACAATCCGCCCGCCGCCTACGTGCACCGCTTTCTCAGAGCCAGTGCAGATCCGCGTAGCGCTCGCCCGTGAGGTGCAGGAAAAGCGGCTCCAGGGCGCGAAACTCCTTGCCGTCGTAGTCGATGGCGCCGTCGTTGGCGAGCACCGTGACGTCCCCTTGCCACACCAGCTTTCCAGGCGTGGTGATGATGGCCACCCGGTGGCAGAAGCGCTCCACAGTTTCCAGCACGTGGCTGGTCATGAAGACCGTGCGGCCCTGTTCCGTGAACCGCCGCAGCCATTGCTTCATCAAGGCCACTCCGGCCGGGTCGATGCTCTCGAACGGCTCGTCCAGAAAGAGCACCTCGGGCGAATGGATTACGGCGGCGGCGAAGGCCACGCGTTTGCGCATTCCGGTGCTGTAATCGTGCAGCGTCTTGGAGCTGTCGGTCAGCTCCAGCGCATCCAGCAACTCCGTCACTCTCTGGCGCGTGGTGGCTTCATTCAGACCGTACATGCGCGCCACGAAGGCCAGGAACTCGTGGGCGTAAAGCGGGTCGAACAAACCCAGGGCCTCCGGCATCACGCCCATGCGGCGCTTGATGTCCGCGCTCTCGGCGTCGAAGCGCTGGCCGAGGATTTCGATTTGGCCGGCCGTGGGGTCCAGCAGTCCCGTCAGGCAATTGATGGTGGTGCTCTTGCCCGAGCCGTTGGGGCCCAGGAAGCCGAACATGGTGCCAGAAGCCACCGACAGCGACAGACCTTCGACGGCCGTCACCGTGCCGTACTTCTTCACCAGATCAGTAATCCGTATGGCGTCCATCCGTTCAGCCTCTCCCTTCCACGATGGCCAGCAGCTTTTCCCGCCGCGCCGGCAGCATCTCGCCCGCGCGTTTGAGCGATGAGAAGTAAAACGCCGCGGCCGCCAGGACCACCGGGATCGCCGCCCACCATTTATCCGGCGCAAGAGCGGCCGGCCAGGCATGGGCCAGCAACTGCGGCCCTAGCATGACCACCAGAATTCCTCCGATGAGCACCGTATTGCCGGCCGCCGAAAGGTCGTTCCCAAAAGTGCCGTAGTAGTCGCAACTGCGCGGGCCGAACAAGGTGGCCCAAAGTCCCAGCCCGAGAAACATGAACAAACTGGTCACGGCGGCTCCCACCAGCATGACCAGCATACGCGCGTCGAAAGGAAAAGGCCGGAAAAGGACAAAGAGCAGCGTGCCCACTACAATCAACGCCGAACTCATCAGCATGAAGGTGTAGCTGCCGGCGCGCAGAACAGCCGCCGGCCGCACGGGCAGGAGGAAAAAGCGGCGGAATCCTCCGCCCACGTAGCCGAATTGATTGACCGAGAACTGCGCGTTTCCCATGCAGCGCCCCCAGGCCCAGCAGCCACCACACCTGCAAGAGCAGGCCGGAAAAAGCGGCGACATCGGTGCGGGTCATAGTGGCCGCTGCCCCGAATGGCGGTGTATAGGCAAGCACGTGCAGAAACGCCGCGCCCACTTCGCGATGACCGCTCACCACCGGCCGCAGGATGGCGGGCAGGAATCCCAGACAGGCAATGCCAGCCAGCAGCACCGCGGCGCCGGCCTTTCGCTGCATCAACCGTTCCAGCAGCAGGGCCACCACGCGCGCCAAAAGGTAATTGGAAACGAACAACAAAAGAACCGCGATCAGCCCCAGCCAGAAGGATGCGGCGCTGGCGACGTACAGCCCCACCACCAGCCCCAACTCGAGCGCCAGAATCAGAAACCAGAAAGGGTCGAGTATGCCGATGAAGTGCCGGGCCGCGCGCCGCTCCTGGGCTTTGAGCGGATAGCGGCGCAACTGGGCTTCCGTGAAGATGGCATTCACGCCGAAGCCCAGAATCACGGCGGCCACCGCAGCTTGCATGTACAGGCCCGAGAGCACCGCCTGCGCTACGATTTCGGCCTTGCCGCTGCGCACCGCCAGCAGCGCGGCGCCGAATCCTCCCGAAGCCATCACCGCGATCAGCAGCACCAGCAGAAGATAGCAGGCCATGAAAAGCGCGATCCGGCCGTTTCGCGAGCGCGTCTTGGCCCACAGCAGTTTGTAGCGTAACCTGACCAGGTTGCCGATCAGTTCGAAGTTCATCGCGCGCGGATCACCTCTGCGTTGAGGTAGGGCCGCAGCGCTTCCGGAACCACCACGCTGCCGTCCTTCTGCTGGTAGTTCTCGATAATCGCCACCCAGGTGCGGCCTACCGCCAGCCCGCTGCCATTCAGCGTGTGGGCAAACTCCGATTTCTTCCCGCTCTTGAACCGAATGCCCGCGCGGCGCGCCTGAAAAGCTTCAAAGTTCGAACAGGAGGAGATCTCCTTGTAGCCGTTCTGGCCGGGCAGCCAGACTTCGATGTCGTAGGTCTTGGCCGACGAGAACCCCATATCGCCGGCGCATAACAGCACCGTGCGGAACGGCAGTCCCAGGCGGCGCAGGATGTCTTCGGCGTCGGCGGTGAGCTTCTCCAGTTCCTCGTAACTCTGCTCCGGCCGGGTGAACTTCACCAGCTCAACCTTTTGAAACTGGTGCTGGCGAATGATGCCGCGCACGTCGCGGCCGTAGGAGCCGGCCTCGCTGCGAAAGCACGGCGTATAGGCGCACAGCTTGATCGGCAAGGCGTCGCTTTCCAGGGTTTCACCGCGGTAGATGTTGGTGACGGGGACCTCGGCCGTGGGGATCAGCCACAGATCGTGTCCCTCGCACTTGAAAAGATCCTCTTTGAACTTGGGCAACTGGCCGGTGCCGAACAGGCTCGCGGAGTTCACCAGGAAGGGCGGAAGCACCTCGGTATAGCCGTGGTGACGAGTGTGCACATCGAGCATGAAGTTGACCAGCGCGCGCTCGAGGCGGGCGCCCAGGCCCCAGTAGAGGGCAAACCGCGCCCCGGTGATCTTGGCGGCGCGCTCCAGGTCGAGGATACCCAACTCCGGGCCAAGGTCCCAGTGGGCCTTGGGTTCGAAGTCGAATGGCGGCGGCTGGCCCACGCGCCGCACCTCCAGGTTGTCCTCGGAGTCCTTGCCCGGCGGCACGGATTCGTGAGGAACGTTGGGAATCCCGGCCAGCAATTCCCGGAACGCTTCCTCGAGCGCTTTGACCTGCTCGTCGAGCGAGGAGATTTCGGCTCTTAAACGGCGCGCCTCGTCCCGTAGGCTATCACTCGGGTGATGACTGAACGCCATGCCGATTCTATTCGCCTCCGCCCGGCGTTGTTCGGTTTGCGCGATGGCCGCCCGCCGCTGTTGGTCGAGCTCACGGAAGCGATCGAGGCCGGAAACGTCGCCGCGCGCAGCGAGCCGTTGCGCGATCCGATCGAAGTTGGAGCGGAAGTAAGAGAGATCGTGCATGCCCAAAACCCGGTGACAGACGGAACGTTTCCCGGTTTTTCTTGAGAATCTAGCGCCGGCGCGGCACTACATACAGTATGCCACGTTTGGCTCGCGTGCTGGCCGTAGATACGCCGTATCACGTCACCCAGCGGGGGAACGCCCGGCGGGCGGTCTTCGAAACGGACAGCGATCGCCTCGTCTACCTCAGTCTGCTTCAGGAGTTCGCGCGCCTCTACCGGCTCAACATCCTGGGGTACTGCCTGATGCGCAACCACGTCCATCTGATCGCGCTTCCGCGCCGGCTCGACTCCATGCCGCGGGTCCTGCGGTGTACCCATGGGCGGTATGCGGCGTATCTCAATGCCCGCAAAGCGGCTAGCGGGCACGTCTGGCAAGGCCGCTACTACTCGTGTCCCATGGATGAGAACCACCTCTGGACGGCCCTCCGGTACATTGAGCGCAATCCGGTCAGGGCGCAGATGGCGGACCAGGCGGAATCCTACCTCTGGTCGAGCGCCCGAGTGCATTGCAACGAAGGGTCCGCGGACGGTTTGGTAGACCTGGAGATGTGGCGCTACCGCTGGAGCGCGGAGGAGTGGCGCGAGTTCCTGGCATGTGCCCGCGGGGCGGAGCAGGAAGCCGAGCAGATCCGCCAGTCCACCCATAACGGGCGTCCACTGGGATCGCTGGACTTCATTCGCCAACTGGAGCAAGGCACGGGACGGCTGTTGACCGCCAGCAAGGGCGGCCGTCCTCGCAGGCCACTGCCCGATCCCGGTCAGGCGCGCTTGGCTTTCGCCGCAGAATCGGGCGACGGTCGCTGAAAACCGGGAAACGTTCCGTCTGTCACCGGGTTTCGATGGCCCCAAAGGGCTACCCCCGCACATTTCCGGTACTATCGGATATCATTAGGTCTTAGCCCCTTCCCGTGCCTAAACCATGTGGATCGTTCGATTAGCCTTACGACGGCCCTATACCTTTGTAGTGGTCTCGCTCCTCATCGCCATTCTCGGCGTCACCGCTATCGTTACCATGCCCGTCGATATCTTCCCCTATATCGATATCCCCGTCGTCAGCATTGTCTGGAGCTACAACGGCCTCTCGCCCGAAGAGATGGAAAAGCGCATCGTCACCATCTTCGAGCGCTCCATGACCACCACCGTCAACGACATCGAGCATATCGAGTCCCAGTCTTACACCGGCGCTTCCGTCATCCGCGTCTATTTCCAGCCCAATGCCAAAGTCGAGGTCGCCCTGTCGCAGGTCACCGCCATCGCCCAAACCTTGCTGCGCATTCTTCCTCCCGGCACCACCCCGCCCAATATCATCAAGTACGACGCCTCGGCCGTTCCCGTTCTGCAATTAGGCCTGCAAAGCGATAGCCTCGCCGAGCAGGAACTGTTCGACCTCGGCCAGAACTTCATACGCACCCAGTTGGCCACCATCCAGGGGGCCGCGGTTCCGCTTCCGTTCGGCGGAAAATTCCGCACCGTGATGGTCGATCTCAATCCCGACGCCCTCTTCGCCAAGCAACTCTCCGCGGCCGATATCTCGACCGCCCTCGGCAATCAGAACCTCATTTTGCCGGCCGGCACCGCCAAAATCGGCGACAAGGATTACCAGATCAAGCTCAACAGCAGCCCGCGCAGCCTGGATGAGATGAATCGCCTGCCGGTCAAGGTGGTCAACGGCGCCACCGTCTACCTCGGCGACGTCGCCCAGGTCCGCGACGGTTATACCGTGCAGACCAGCGTGGTCCGCACCAACGGCCGCCGCGGCGCTCTTCTCACTGTGTTGAGAAACGGCAAGGCCTCCACCCTGGCGGTGGTCGACAACGTCAAGAAAACTCTTCCCAAGATACTGGCCGGGCTGACTCCGGAGCTTCACGTTCGGCAGTTGTTCGACCAGTCCGTCTTCGTGCGCGCCGCCATCGATGGCGTGGTCCGCGAAGCCGTCAGCGCCGCGTTTCTCACGGGCCTCATGATCCTGATGTTCCTGGGTAGCTGGCGCAGCACCCTGATCGTCTGCATTTCTATCCCGCTTTCCATTCTCGCGTCGCTCATGGTGTTGAGCCTGCTCGGCCAGACGGTCAATGTGATGACCCTCGGCGGCATGGCCCTGGCGGTCGGCATCCTGGTGGACGACGCCACCGTGGCCATCGAGAACATCCATCGCAACATGGCCATGAGGAAACCGCTCATCCGCGCGGTGCTCGATGGCGCGCAGCAGATCGCCGTCCCGGCTTTCGTCTCTACCCTGGCCATCTGCATTGTGTTCGTCCCGGTGCTGCTCCTGACCGGCGCGGCCAGGTACCTGTTCACGCCGCTGGCCATGGCCGTGGTGTTCGCCATGATGGCCTCCTACTTTCTCTCCCGTACCCTGGTTCCCACCATGGCCCACTACATGCTCCGGTCGGAAATGAAGGCGGGCCACGGCAAGAGCTTTTTCAACCGCGGTTTTGAGCGCATGCGGGAGTCCTATGCCTCGATGTTGCGCTGGTGCCTGGAGCATCGCGCGCTGGTGCTGGTGGGGTTCACGATCTTCGTTGCGGCGTCTCTCGGTCTGTCCGTGTTTGTCGGGGA
>DATFYK010000024.1:0-7564 GCA_035315085.1 Occallatibacter sp. | reverse complement strand
CTGGCGGTGACGCCGCCGGTGGTGGGATCGGTGAGCACGCAGATGTAGGGCACCTTGGCGTCGTCCAACTGGGCCAGCGCGGTGGAGATCTTGGCCATCTGCATCAGGCTGACCACGCCTTCCATCATGCGCGCGCCGCCGGAGGCCGCGACGATGATAAGCGGCTTGCGGTCCAGCCGCGCGCGGTCCACGGCGCGAGCGATGGTCTCGCCCACCACAGCCCCCATGGAGCCGCCGATGAAGCTGTATTCCATGGCGCTCAGGACGACCGGGTGGGGTCCAAGCTGGCCGACTGCGTTGAGAATGGCGTCGTCGAGCCCGGTAGCCTCCTGCGCGGCGCGCAGCCGCGTCTTGTAGGGTTTCACGTCGTTGAAGTTGAGCGGGTCAGTGGAGCGCAGGCCGGTGTCCACCAGTTCGTAACCGGGCTCCAGCAGCAGGCCGATGCGCTGGCGGGCGCCGATCTTGAAGTGGTGCTGGCACTTGGGGCAGACGTTCAGATTGGCCTCGAGATCCGGCTTAAAAATGGGCTGGCGGCAGCCCGGGCATTTGATCCACAGGCCCTCGGTGCGAACCGTTTTTTCAGCCGCATCCGCTACGCTACCGGGACCGGAAGCGTCCGGCGCGGCGGAGTACTCGTCGTTTTCACGCTTGAACCAGGACATTCAAACTCTTTCTGAAATCGGGGGCGGATTCAGCGATTCGTTCAAAGTGACGGGGAAGGATTCGCGCCCCAGGTAGTCGTCGTATTTAATATTCTATGCCGCGCTGGGCCAGGATACCTTTCTGGTAGGCATGTTTTACCTCGCGCATTTCGGTGACGGTATCGGCCAGCTCCAGCAGCAGCGGGTGCGCGTTGCGGCCGGTCAGGATCACATGCACCATCTCCGGGCGCCCGCGCAGAGCCTCGGCCACCACCGCGGGGTCCAGCATTCCGTAGCCGATGGCGTAGTTGATCTCGTCCAGGATAACCATATCCCACTCACCGGAGTAAATGGCCTGGCGCGCTTCAGCCCAGGCGGCTTCCACCAGGCGGATGTCCTCGGGGTCAGTCTCTACGCCGCCCACCTTCACAAAGCCGCGGCCCATCTGCTTGAGGATGAAGTTCGGACCGAAGGCCTTCGCAGCGTCCAGCTCACCGTAGTGCCATGAGCCCTTGATGAACTGAAGCATGAGCACCTTCATGCCGTTGCCCACGGCGCGCAGGGCCGTGCCCATGGCAGCGGTGGTCTTGCCCTTGCCGGGGCCCGTGTTGATCAGGATCAGTCCTCGCCGGGAGTCGGTCATAGTCAGTGGTCAGTGGACAGTGGTCAGTCTTCGGGAACCAGCCAACGGTCGCTGGTCAATCAGAAAGCGCAGGAAGCAGCCTCTGCGCAGTCGTCGTATCTCCACGTCCATTGTCAACTGTGGCCGGGGAACTGACAACTGATCACTGACAACTGACCACTGTTTAGTGGCCTGCGTGATAGGGGTGGCCAGTCAGAATTGTAAATGCCCGGTAGAGCTGTTCGGCTACCACCAGCCGGGCCAGCGCATGAGCCACAGTCATGGGTCCAAGCGAGAGCAGCAATTGGGCACGCTCAAGAGCGGTCTCGGACCACCCGCTGGCCGGGCCGATGGCGAAGACGATGTGCTGGGTTCCCTCGTCGCGGCGCGCGCCCAGCCAACCGGCGAAGGCCTCGGAGGTCATTTGCCGGCCGCGGCTATCGAGCAGCACAGCGACGGCGGCTGTGCGGCCCTGCTGCCGGGCCAACCACTCGAGCATTGCTTCCTCCGTGCGGAATGCTTGGGATTGGCAGCGTGCAAACGCCGAGCAACGGTCGAGGTAGTTTTGAGTGAGAGCGTCGAATCCATCTTTGCAGCCGGGCCGGGCGCCGATATGGGCGAGCGTGAGGTGCATGGGGAGGAGGATACGCGAAGCCGGCGAAATCCGATAGCTCAGAATCTCTCTAGAGCATTTTCAGAGAAACTGTGTCGCAAGGGGAATCGAGGACTCCTGTTATTCTTGAGGGGTGATTCAGCGTTCACAAGCGAGAGGATTTCTGGGCTTGGCCCTGCTCCTGCCTGTGGTCCTGTTGTTCTCGTCTACGACCGCCTGCCACAAGGAAGAGCAGGCGGTGGTCGGCGTGGCCCAGAACGCGGTCAACGCCGAGCACAAGGCCCAGGCCGCCGCCACTCAGATCGATCAACAGCGCGCCGCCCTGGCCGCCATTCCGCTGCCCACCAAGAGCATGTATGTGGATGTGCACGAGCCCGGCGCGTGGGCCAATCCCTTTCTCTCGGTCGGCGCCGACACCCTCAACCTGCGCGTCACCATGACCGACGCCAACCCCAGCGCCCTGGGACAGGGAACCATGCTGCGCCCGGAGGGCGCCCGCCGTCAGGAGATTCAGTTGCGTCCCGGCGACCTGGCTGAAGCTCTGATCGCGCTGCCCCCCGGCGCCTGGCGCTATGGCCGCGTCATCGCCGTGGCCGAGTCGCCGCAAGCCAACAAGAAGGACCGCCCCAAGGTCCGCCGCAACGTCGAAGCCGCCATCCAGCAGCTCAACGACCTCGGCATCGTCGTCGAAGAGTGGCCCACGCGGTAATTCCGCTACTTCGCTAACTCCGCAAACGCGCTACCATTCCCTCGTGAGCACTTCGCCTTTTTCCGTCCTGATGAACCAGCCGCCGATGGAGCATGAGCGCTTCGCCGCCCACCGCGAGCTGGAAGCCCTGCTCAAAAAGAGCCTGCGCGGCGATGTTCGCTTCGACCTCGGCTCCCGCGCGCTTTACGCCGCCGATTCCTCGAACTACCGCCAGCTTCCCGTGGGCGTCGTCCTGCCCCGCGACGCCGCCGACGTGGAGTCAGCGCTTGCTGCCTGCCGCGCCACGGGCGCAGCCGTGCTGCCGCGCGGCGCGGGCACCAGCCTGGCCGGGCAATGCGCCAATGTCGCCGTGGTCTTCGACTTCTCGCGCTACATGCGCGGCCTCACTTCCATTGATCCCGGGGCGAAGCTGGCCGTGGTCGAGCCGGGCATTGTTCTCGACCGGCTGCGCGAGGCCGCCGAGCACCATCACTTGACCTACGCTCCTGACCCCGCCAGCCACAAAACTTGCACCCTGGGCGGCATGATCGGCAACAACAGTTGCGGCGTTCACGGATTGATGGCCGGCAAGGTTGTGGACAACGTTAAGTCGCTCGACATCGTTCTCTACGACGGCACGCGCATGACCGTGGGCCTTACCAGCCCCGCCGAACTCGACGCTCTGATCCACGCCGATGGCCGTGTCGGCGAGATTTACGCCGGTCTCGCCAGCCTGCGCGACCGCTACGCCGACCTCATCCGCCAAAAATTCCCCCGCATCCCCCGCCGCGTCTCCGGCTACAACCTCGACGAACTGCTCGACGAGAACGGCTTCCACCTCGCCCGCGCGCTGGTCGGCTCAGAAGGCACCTGCGCCACAGTCGTCTCCGCCACGCTCAACCTCACCGCCAGCCCGCCCTTCCGCGTGCTCACCGCGCTCAGCTTTGCCGACGCATTCCTCGCCGCGGACGCGGTGCCGCGCGTCCTCGAGTTCTGCCCCATCGGCCTGGAAGGCTTTGACGGCCTGCTGCTCGACTTCATGCGCCGAAAAAATCTCGCCGTCGACGATGTCGCGCTGCTACCCCCCGGCGGCGGATTTCTGCTGGTCGAAATGGGCGCATGGTCTGCCGAAGAGGCCCAGTCCAAAGCCGAAGCCCTCGCCCGCACCGCGCAAACCTGGCCCGACGCCCCCACAGCCCGCATCTACTCGGCTGCCGACGCCGCCCGCGTCTGGCACGTCCGCGAATCCGCCCTCGGCGCCACCGTCTTCGTTCCCGGCGAGCCTGAAGGCTGGGAAGGCTGGGAAGGCTGGGAAGACGCCGGCATTCCCCCCGCGCATCTGGGCGCGTACCTGCGCAAGCTCGTCGCGCTCATGGCCGAATACGGCTACCGCAGCCCGCTCTACGGCCATTACGGCCAGGGCTGCGTCCACCTGCGCATCAACTTCGACTTCCGCACCATCGAGGGCCTGCGCCGCTACCGCGAGTTCATTGACCGCGCCGCCGACCTCGTCCTCAGCTTTGGCGGCTCGCTCAGCGGCGAACACGGCGACGGCCAATCTCGCGCGGCCCTGCTGCCCAAAATGTTCGGCCCCGAGCTTATGCAGGCATTTCGCGAGTTCAAGGCCATCTGGGACCCCGACAACCGCATGAATCCCGGCAAGCTCGTCGATGCCGTCCGCGTCTACGACCCGGTCGAAAACCTCCGCCACGGCCCGCCCGCGTCTCACGACTCTCCTCCGAAAGTCCAAAAAACGGAGTTTGTTTTTGCCGCCGATCAGGGCTCCTTGGAACGCGCCACAGAGCGCTGCGTCGGCGTCGGCGCCTGCCTCAAAACTGAAGGCGGCGTCATGTGCCCCAGCTACCGCGCCACCCGCGAGGAGCAGCACTCCACCCGCGGCCGCGCGCGCCTGCTGTGGGAGATGCTGGCCGGCGCCCTGCGCGAAGAAGGCTTCCAAAGCCGCGCCGTCCACGAGGCCCTCGACCTCTGCCTCAGTTGCAAAGCCTGCAAATCCGAGTGCCCCGTGGCAGTGGACATGGCCGCCTACAAATCCGAGTTCCTGGCCCAGCGCTATAAAGGCCGCCTCCATCCGCTCCACCACTACATCTTCGGCTTTGCCGATCAACTCGCCCGCTGGGGCTCGCTCACCCCGGCGCTGACCAACGCCATCCTCACCGGCCCCGTTACCAGCCCGCTCATCAAGCGCATCGCAGGCGTCGCGTTTGAGCGCCAGTTCCCCCGCCTGGCCGCAAAGACCTACATGCAGTCAAGACCCGCCGCCGATGAAACCACCAACGTTCCCTGCTCTTCCGTCAAGCACGATGCCCCAAGGCCCGAAGGGCAGTTGGCCCCACCGCAGGTGGTGCTCTGGCCGGACACCTGGAACAACTACTACCACCCGCAAACTCTCGCCGCCGCCGAAACGGTCCTCACCCAGGCCGGCTTCCGCGTTGAAACCCCCAAAGGCCACATCTGCTGCGGCCGCCCTCTCTACGACTTCGGCCTTCTCGGCGCCGCCCGCGCTTACCTGGCCAAGGTCCTCGACCGTATGGCCCTGCAGATCGAAGCCGGCCTCCCGTTCATCTTCCTCGAACCGAGTTGCGCCAGCGTCTTCAAGGATGAGTTACTGGAGTTTTTTCCAAACCACAAGAGAGCCCGGCTCCTCAGCCAGCAGGTCTGGCTCCTGGCCGACTGGCTGGCAGCCAAAGCCCCCGCCCAGTCACAAGAAAAGTGGCTCTCCGGCCGCCTCCAGAGCGCGCGCATTCTGCTCCACGGCCACTGCCACCACAAGGCCGTCTTCGGCGGCCCGGCCAGCGAGATTGCCCTGCTCCGTCAGGCCGGCGCCACTGTCGAACCCATCCAGGCCGGCTGCTGCGGCATGGCCGGCCCCTTTGGCTTCGAGGCCGATAGGTTTGAAATCTCCAAAACCATCGCCAACGACGGCCTGCTCCCCGCCGTCCAATCCGCCGGCCCCATGACCCTTATCGTCGCCGACGGCTTCAGTTGCCGCGAACAAATTTCCCAACTATCCGGCCGCCAGGCCCTCCACTTCGCCGAAGTCCTGGCCCATAGCTGCGGCTGCGGAAGATGAGCGGAGCACAGTCCGGTTCTTCCCGGGCCTCGCCGCGCATACCGGTCCGCGAGAAGCGCGCCAGGGTGTACGATAACCTAGACCCCGAGCGGCGGCGTTGCAACCCCTTCTGCGCATCCGCATCCAACTGCGTTGGAGTTGTCGCTGAGTCACACTCCGGCTGGGAGTGTGCGTAGATCTTCACGCCCGGTCCGGCAACTGGCCTGCAATTTGCGGTATATCGGGTAATTTTGATACGCTCAGGCAGTCTCGGGGCTGAGCAAAAGGAGAGATTTCGTCATGGCAGAAGAAAATAAGTCATACGGTGTGGCATGGTTTCTGGCTGGGTTGGGCGTGGGCGCTCTGATCGGGATTCTCTATGCGCCGAAGAGCGGTCGCGAGACCCGTCAAGACCTTCTTAACGGCGCCCGCGAGGGTTCGGAATACCTGCGTAACCGCACCCAGCAGGCCGCCGAAGAGGTGAGCGCCCTGGTGGACAGAAGCAAGGAGCAGGTGAGCGAATACGTGGAGCGCGGCCGCGAGGCCGTGGATCGCGGACGGGCGCAGTGGGAAGAGTTTGTAGAGCGCGGCAAGAACATTGTCGCCGAACAGACCAACCGGGTAACCGCTGCCGTTGAAGCGGGCCGCCAGGTCTACAAGACAACCACCGTCGAGCCGAGCGGCCATAAGGCCTCATCCGGCGACCAGAAGTAGGATTGTGCAGCCGTTTTTTCCCGGGCGGCACGCAAGCCCGGCCTCATCTTGTTCGATCATCCCTTCCGGAGCCAGGCGCGAGAGCGGCCGGGTGCGGCTCGTGCGCGGGTTTCGGACGGTATGCTCCTTGCCGGACCGGGAGCGCGTCGAATAAACCTGTAGCCAGTCCGCAGGCGCCCTGCGTAAGATAGCGAGATCGTATCGATGCAAATCAAACTGGACTATCAAACAATTCTCCTTGCCTTAGTCGTCTTAACCGCGCTGGCAATCCTGCTGCAGACGCTGATTCTGCTGGCAATTCTGATCTCAGTGCGCAAGACGGCCCGCGCGCTTCAGAAGGACGCCGCGGACCTGCGCGCGGCGGTGCTGCCTTTCATCCACGATTCGCGGGAGGTGTTTTCCCGCGTTGCTCCGAAGGTCGAGTCGCTCGCCACCAACTCATTGCAGCTTATCTACGGACTGCGCGCGCAGTTAGCGGAAGTGCAGTACACGACCACTGAGATCGTCGAGCGGGTGCGCATCCAAACCGAACGGCTGGACTCCATGCTCACCAGGGCTCTGGACGCTGTCGACCGCGCCGGCAGCTATATGGCCGAGGCCGTTCTCAAGCCGGTGCGGCAGGTCACGGGCGTGTTGGCATCGGTCCGGGCGATCGTTGACTCCCTGCGTTCCCCCGCTCCCGCGCCCGGGCAAACCCGCTCTGCCTCCGACCAGGACAGGCTTGTATAGCAGTGCTGGCTTGGGCGGCGGGGCAGCAGCTTAAACAATCCATCCCCCGCCCACCACCTCGTCGCCGTCATAAAAAACAGCGGACTGGCCTGGAGTGACGGCGCGCTGGGGTTCGTCGAATGTGGCAAGGACTTCGTCTGGTCCGGCCGGCGAGAGGTTGGCCCAGGCGGACTCATGGCGGTGACGAATCTTTATTCGCACGCGCATCGGCGCGGATAAATTTGGGATTGAAATCCAATTCAGGCCGCGGGCTCGCAAGCTGCGGGTGGCCAGTTCCTCGTCCGCGCCCAACGTAACGCGGTGTGTTGCCGGGTCGATATTCAGCACATAGAGCGGCGAGGGCGAGCTGACGCCCAGTCCCTTGCGCTGGCCTACGGTGAAGTTGAAGATGCCCTCGTGGCGGCCCAGAACTTCGCCGTCGGAAGCGACCAACTCTCCGGACGTCTCCGGCAGCCGCTCGCCCTGCTCCTCAAGATAGGCCGTCAAA
>DATFYK010000023.1:0-40569 GCA_035315085.1 Occallatibacter sp. | reverse complement strand
CGATCAACTGGCGCAGGTGCGCCGCGCCGCGGCCGGGCAGCAGGCGCTGTTGAATGCTTTGGCCATAGGCCAGCAAGCCCACACGGTCACCGGAGAAGAGCGCCAATTGCGCCAGAGCGACGGCTGTGGTGCAAGCGTGGTCGAGCTTGGATCTGCTGGGCGCAGGGCCGGGCTTTTGGACGAGTTCGCGAGCCATTGCGACGCGGGAGCGCATGAGACGTCCGCAGTCGAGGACGATCCAGACGGGTTGGCTGCGCTCGGTCTGGTACTGGCGGGTGATGAGACTGCCGCGCCGCGCGGTGGCCGTCCAGCAGATGTCGCGCAGGTCGTCGCCCTCGCGGTACTCGCGCAGGCTCTCGAAGTCGCGGCCCAGGCCCCGCTGCTGAACCCGGCGCAGTTGCAGGTCAATCTGGCGGCTGCGGGCCAGAAATATCTGCTGCTGCTCGCCGGTGCGCAGGACCGGGTAAACGCGGACCTTCTGGGTGAGGGGCGCCTTGGCCCAGCGCTCGGCCAGTCCCAGCGGCGAGCGGTAGCGCAGGTAGAGCCACCCGGTCTCCCAGTCGCCGCGCTCCTGGGGTTCGAAGCGGTAGCGCAGGCTGGCAGGCACGCGAGGAAATGCGGTTAGCCGGTGAGTGGACGGCTGGGTCACAAGCGCCGGCGGCAGATCGTCCACCAGGCGGCATTCGATGATCGTTTGGCCCTGATTCTCTATGGTCAGCTCGATCTCCGTTTCGCTGTCGAGGGCCGGGGCGTTGGACCAGGAGCGGCTGGCAATCAGTTGTCCGGCGCGCGGCAGGCGCAAGCCGTCCAGCAGCGCGGCTGTCAGCACCACCGCGTCCCAAGCCAGCATGGCGAAGGCCAGCCGCCCGTCCCAGAAGCCGGGAATGAGCCACAGGAAGCCCGCCATCAACAGGCCGATAGCTCGCGGCGTGAGGCCGAAGCTCCAGCGTCGGCGGCGCTGGCAGGCGGCGCGGACCGGGGCGGGATGGAGAGAGGGAGAGATCATTGCGTAGAATCCGGTAACTCGGCAATGTTGTCATCGCCGGATTCCAATTCGAATCCAGGTAGCTGTAGCATTTCGTTTCCGGCAATGCCTTGAAGGTCACCTTGTAACGAAGCAATGCTTGTCAATACACGCTCAATTCGCTTTTCTTGCCGCTTCCATCGTGCAAGCGTGGCTCTCTTTTCAGCCATAAGTTCATCATTGAGTTCACGGAATGGCAACGCAATTCCTTCAACAGTTGCACGAAATTCCGGTCCAATCATGTAGTCATAGAGCCTATCTTTCTTTGTTTCTCGACCTAAGGCTCCCTGTCTTGCCTCAGCGGTTGAAATGATGCCTTGCCTAAGGGCTACTGCTAACACCACAGCGTGTGCCGGTGTAGAACACCACACTCCATCGTAGGGTCCAAATCCATTGATACCTTTCGGCAAGACTTCGCTTACGATGGTTGCGATTTCGGCCTTGGCTTCAGCAGCGTCCTGTTTTGCTTTCGTTGTCCAATCACCACCCCAAGCTTGCGCTCGCTTCGTTTCCCAGAACATAGTTCCGACTGGTCGACCCATCTCGCCAAGTACGCGCTGGAGAATATCGCCGCCTCGAACTCCTGTCTTAACAGGTTCGATTGTGTCTTGTGGAAACATCCTTCTCAGTGTGCTTTCAAAGTCGATCTCTAAGACATCTCCTTGTAATTGCTGTGAGCCTTGAGTCGCCTTTCGTTGTGCTTCTTCCAACTTGAGCAATGTATCTGCAAGCTTCTTGTCTTTCTCTGCTATTGTTAGTTTGTAAGCTTCTTCTGCGTCCTTACCGGCTTGTTCCTCTATCGCCTTCCGTTGCTCATCCACCTTTCGGGCAACTTCGAGGTCAAGCCCTTTAGCTCTTTGGTCGATGGCGTCCTTTTCTTGTCTGAGTTGAAGCTCCGCATTCTGGGCCGTTGTCAACTTTTCTTGAAGTTCCTTAGTCTTCGTTCGCTCTGCTTCAAGTTCTGGAGAGAGCTCTTTCAGTATGTCCTTGCGCACGGCTGCTGTAATCGTTTGCCGTTCCGTTGCAATCGCCGTATTGACCTGCGTTTGTATTGAAGCCTCCTTTTCGGCAAGTTCCCGTTCCTTTGTCGCAAGTGAGGCCTCATGATCTATAGCTTTGGCCACTTTCTGGTCAGCGTCCTCGGTGGCCTTCCTGATAGCTTCATCTGCATTTGCTTTGATCTGAGATATCATTGGACCGGCGAGAGTCTCATCGAGCCGAATGACTTCTCCACATTTCGGACACTTGATTTCAAAGTCTTGAAGCATTGTCTCCGCCTCCTTGTTGTGATTCGTCCCATAGAATCTAAACTTTCCTCATTGTCTCGGCACCGGCACGGCAGCAATCACATCGGAAAGGACGCGGTCGGCGTCGAAGCCCTCTAGTTCGGCCTCGGGCTTGAGCATCACGCGGTGGCGAAGGACGGGTTGGACGGCGCGCTTGACGTCGTCGGGAACCAGGTAATCGCGGCCGTCGAAGGCGGCAGCCGCCTGGGCTACGAGCATGAGGCTGAGGGCGGCGCGGGGGCTTGCGCCCAGCAGCAGCGTGGGCCACTCGCGGGTGCGCAGCGCCAGCGACAGGATGTAGGTATACAGCTCGGGCTCGATGCGGATGGAGCGGACTTCGGATCGGGCGCGCGCGAGGAGACCTTCTGGAATGGGCTCGATGGAGGCATCTTCGAGGAGCCCGGCGCCCGAGCCGGCGTGGTGCATCTCAAGAATCTGCAACTCCTCGGCCTGCGAGGGGTAGGCCACGCGAATCTTCAGCAGAAAGCGGTCCAACTGCGCTTCGGGCAAGGGATAGGTGCCTTCAAAATCCACCGGATTCTGCGTGGCGAAGACGGTGAACCAGGCGGGTAGAGGGCGGCGTGTGCCGTCGCTGGTGACCTGCCGCTCCTCCATGCATTCGAGGAGCGCGGCCTGGGTGCGCGGCGGCATGCGGTTGATCTCGTCCACCAACAGCAGGTCAGTGAAGACCGGGCCAGGGTGGAAGCTGAAGTTCTCCGAACCGGGGCGCAGGATGGTGGTGCCGAGAATATCGGCGGGCATCAGGTCGGGGGTAGCCTGCACGCGCTGGAAGCCGAGGCCCAACAGCCGCCCCAGGGCTTTGACGATCAGCGTCTTGGCAATGCCCGGCACGCCTTCAAGCAGAGCATGGCCCTGGCAGAGGACGGCAATCAGCACCTCTTCGATCACTTGACCCTGGCCAGCGATCACACGGCCCAACTCCCGGCGGGCGTGGGCGATGAGCTGGCTGGTGGCGTAGAGCGACCGCTCCGCGGTTTTGGCGTTTTGGTTTAATGCTTGCGTCGGTTCTTGCTGCATTTCCTGGCTCATGAAGCCCTTTCCTGCTGATTGGAATGAATGTCTTCGGATTTTGGGGTCTGGCTGCCGGATTTTACGGCGGCGAGGAGCTTTTCCCGGTGCTCGTGGAGCGTTTGAATCAGTTTGAGTGCCTGGCGGGGGTTGATGGTCTCGCCCCATGCGGCTTCTTCGCAGGCGGCCAGATCGGTTTCAAGGTCGGCGGCCGCCCCAGGAAAGCGGCGGCGAATCATCGCGGCCAGATCGGCCGCACCCATCTGGGCGCCTCGCTGGCCGTCCGCCGCGGCGGACTGCAACGTATGGCGGCGAAAGCGCTCCCAGGCAATCGAGACGGCTGTCGATGCGGCTCCGGCGTTGCGATAGAGCGAGCCCAGCGCATCGAGAAACTCGATGGGCGTGGCCCGAGCCGGGGAGGGAAGATCGCGCACAGGACCGCTGCGCCGGCTGAAGCTGAATACCACGAGCAGTCCTAAAACCGGCAGACCGATCCAAAGCAGGGTCAGCGACGGCCCGGCGGCATAGCTCCAAATGGAGCGGATCTCCCCGTGCAGCGACTCGTCCCAGTAGAAGCGATGGCCCTCGCGCGGCCCGAGCGAGTTGAGAAAGAGGTCGAGATTGCGGGCGCGGGCAAGCGAGCCGTTTTCAAGCGGCGTGGAACTGGCCCACCATACGGCGTGGCCCTTGTCCCAGTCGTACTCGACGATCGCCGGCAGCCCGGCGCAACTATATTCGACGCGGTGCGCGGGGTTGCCGACAGCCCAAGTGGCTTCGGAAACCATCCACACCTCGCCTGAACTGGAGAGAGCATCCAGCCCCTCGGGCTCGAGGTGGCAGGCGGCAAAGTTGAATTCATCCGACGTGTGGCTGGCCTGGCTAGGCAGAATGTAGCCACCCCAGAAGCCGGTGGAGAGCACACGGCCCCCGCGCTCCAGAATCGCGCGCACCGCCTTGATGTCGTCCCCTTCGCGAGTAAACGGCTCGGCAAAGATCACGACCGTCTCCGGTCCCGCCGTGGCGGCCAACTCGCTCAGCGGGCGCTCCCAGCGTTGCAGAGAGTAGCCGGAGCGGAGGAGGGTCTCATAGGCGGCGCGGGCGCCGTGCCGGCCGGAAAGATAAGTTGAGGGCACAGGGCTTTCTTCTCTGGGCGTCAGGAAACCGGTCAGCGCCGCCAACGTCAATCCGATGCCCACGCACCAGAGCAGGAGCCGGCGGTCCTTGGCGTCGAGGGAGGAGAGAAACTTCATTGCGCGCCGCCTCCCCCAATACCAGTAACCGGGGCCCCGCTTCCTGAGATCAGCGCAGCGGCAAGTTGCTCAGCCTTGCGGTAGTCGCCCTCCGCGGCCGCGCGGCCGCCGTACCAGACGCGCTCGAAGCTGCCGGTCAGCGTGGCCAGGCCGGCCTTGCGCGGGTCATCCGGGGCCACCAGGGCCAGATACTCGCGGGGAGTGCGGGCGCGGTCTGCCGGCCACATGCGGCGGGATTCGAGGCGCGCGATGGCAGCCCAGTAAACGAAATGAATTGCTTCGCGCCACTGGCCAGCGGCGGCGGCGCGGCGCGCGTCCTCCAGCCAACGTTGCCAGTCGCGGGCCGAGGCGGCTGCGGCTGGAAACGAGCCCTCCGGCACCAGCCGGATACGCCAGCGGCGCTCCAGTTGCAACAGCCCCCACGCCAGCCCCACGCAGACGGCCAGAATGAATCCCCACACGATCACGCGGCCCACCCACGCCGAGCGGGAGACAAGTTTTGCGGCGCTTTTGAAGAACAGATTGAGCTGTTGCTGAAATTTTTCAAGGGCCGCTTCGCGCGCCGTAAACCCTTCCAGGTTGCGGAAGTCTTTGCCGGTGAGCACCTGCGCCATCGTCTCGCGTTCCTGTGCGTGGCTTGGCAAGACCGCAGCCTGGGCGCTGATCTGGGCGAGGTCGTGGGCCAGGCGCGTCCCGGCGTCCTGCAACAGCTCTGTCGTGGTGCGCTGGGGGGGCAGAACGCTCTCCCCGGCCGGTACGCCCTTTGCGCCGCGGACGGGCTTCGGCGCGGGCTCATCTTTGTCCTGGGCCTGGGAAAGCAGGACGCGCAGCCATCCGTAGTGCACCAGCCGACGTTCGGCATGGGCGGCATCGCCGAGGGGCACGCGATCGTCAGGCCCAACCAGGGCAGGGTCGCAGGTTTTTGTGTCCCGCGCCTTGGCGCAGGCCTCCACCAGAGCGGCGAGCGCCTGCAGATGGGTGCGGTACTCGTCCAGCGAGGCATCATGCGAGCGGCTGGCAGGCTGAACGGGCGGGGCGGGAGCAATGGGAGTTTCAGCGCGGGCCTGCGCCGCGGCCAGGACGGCGGCCAGAGCGGCGCCTGCGAAGACAAACCGAGGCGTCACGGCTGCGCCTCCTCCGAGCCGGACGCGGTTAAGCCGTCTGAGGCGGGCGGGATAAAGGGCGCGGTTAGTCCAGCGGCTTCCATCATCCTCTCGATGTCGTAACCTTCGCGGCGTATGCGCTGATCATAGTAGAAGAGGGTGAGGGCGATGGGATAAAGAGTTGCGTCACACTAGCTCTCCGGACTGCGGCGGTGCGGGCTCTGTGGAAGCAACTTCCGGTACAGCCTTGACAGGGAGGGTCGAATCGGCTTCCGAGGCCGCAGCCTGAGTTGGCTCTGCGGCGGGCGGCTCTGCGGCAGGCACGGTCAGTCCGGCGGCTTGCATCATCCACTCGATGTCGAAGCCTTCCTTGCGCACGCGCTGGTCGTAGTAGAAGAGGGTGAGGCCGGTGGCATACATGGGTCCTATGAAGCTGTTGGTGAAGAACCCGACAATCTGCTGCGCCACTTGCACCCACAGCGGCAACTGGCCGTGGTGCTTGACCGCCGCAACGATAAAGAAGACCTGGGTGACGAGCGCCAGCCCGATTTGAATTACGGCAATCAGCAGCCCCAGAACAAAGATGCGACCCAACGCTCCCTTGCTCAGTTCGATACTGCGGCGGAGCGCCTTGCGGGCCTTCAGGTCTTCGACCACCAAGGCCGGAACGGCCAGCGAATAGCGCAAAGCCATCACGATGGCGTAGATGATGGCCGGGATGGCGAGCAAGATAAGCGCCAAAGTGGCGAGTCCGAAGACGATGGTGGCCTGCGGGTCGGCCCCGGCGGCGGCGTGGGCCAACAGGCCTTTGGGACGCACATAGAGAATGAGGAACAGGAAATAGCTCCCGAAGACCAGCGCAAATGGAAGGTAGACGATGAAGGTGGCGATGATCATCAGCCACAGATAACGGCCCAGGCGCGGCAGGATGCTCTGGTAGGCGCCGCGTATGGTGGCCGGCTGGCCCAGGTGGACCCAGGCCACGGCGCGGTTGTTGGCCGCCATCGCCACGCCCCCAATGATGGTTGCAAGCGGGAAGAAGAGGAATAGGTAGCCCAGGGTGACCCAGGGCAACTGTTGGGTCATGTGCTGCGCCCTCAGCAGCGCCGTCAGCCCAATCTGCGCCAGGTTGAGCACCAGCACGAACCCGGCGTATACGGCGGCGATGCCCGCAAAGAGGACAAAATTGTCTCGGTAAAGCTGGGCGGTGCGGTCCAGAATCTCGCCGAGAGTGAGAGGGCGGAGGTTGGTTTCCATGCCGGGCTCCTCAGAAATAGGTTGTGAACGCTTGCCGGGATACCAGGGGCTTGTTAGCACTACCTGGGCAGAGGACGTTCCACCCCAGCGACAAAGACCCGTCACTTCACCCCAGCGAGCATAAATCGCTCGCCGGGGACCCCGGGTCGCTGGGGACCCCGGATTTTCGCCGCAACCCGAAGGACGGGGCCAATTTCCCCCATTCCTTCATCAATCGTCGCTAGGATACACCCGGTATCCGTCGCTCCTCATTCCTCGAACTGAGAAAAACTGGCTCCCGTCGCCGCCGCCCAGGTAGTGTTAGCAGGCCCCAGCACAGGCTGCAAACTGGCCGCAGCGCGGAGGCTACCCGCAGCGCCAATTGAATTGATAAAGAAGCAACTATTGCCGCAGCCTTGCGGTAAACTGGTGTACCACGCAATGAACGTATTTCGCACCTCGGTCAACGATCTCGCCAAGGCCTGCGCTCACTCCGCGGATGCGGCGGAATGGGGGGAATTTCTGCGCCGCTGCACCCCGCTGGCCTCGCTGGTGGCGCTGCGCGTCTCGCGGATGTGGGTGAGCGCCTCATCGCAGGCAACTGTGGAGGATATCGTGCAGGAGGTCTTCCTCAAATTGTGCGAGCAGGAGCGCCGCATCCTGCGGGATTTCGAGCCGCGCGGCGAGGATTCCTTCCTGGGCCTGCTGCGGATGGTGTCCGCCTCGGTGGCCAACGACTACTTCCGGCGCCAGTACTCGGAGAAGAGGGGCGGCAAGGTGGTAACGATGCCGCTGGTCGAGGAGGCTGCTTCATTGCCCGCGGCGAGCGACCACCAGCCGGCGCAGATGCAGCGATCCGTGCTTCATGCCCAGCTTGACCAGAAACTGCGCTCGGCGCCGGAGGTGATCGGGGAACGCGACCGCGCGTTGTTCTGGCTCTACTACCTGCAAGGGCTCACGGCGGAGGAGATAGCCCGCCTGTCAGGCGCCGGACTGACGGCCAAGGGCGTGGAGAGCGCGTTGCGGCGCGTGGCCAAGTGGCTGCGCGGAGAGGTGGAACGGCAAAAGCCGGAAGAGCAGGCTGAATCCGGCTAGCGCCAAAAAACAGTTTCGTGAAAGGAAGGTTACGCGGAATCCCGTTAGATAGAGTGCAGACATGAGTAAAGATCACAACCCGAGATACCCATCGGATCTTCCTGATGATGCTTTGGCCAAGGCATTTGAGGAACTGATGGAAGGGAGATGGTCCATGGCCGAGACACGGTATGAAGACCCGGCGAGCCCGCGGATGTTGGGCGTGGAAGGCGGTTGTCCTGAGCTGGGCGAGTGGCCCCAGCTGCTCAGCGAGGAAGCACGCCCGGCGCAAGTGAATGCGTTGCTGGCGCATGCGGCCCTTTGCCGCACCTGCGCGGCGCGCCTGCGCATGCTGGCCGCGGACGCCACGCCGGAAGAGGCCGCCGAGGTTGGCAGACTGGCTTCGGCATCCCGCGATTGGCAACACAACCTGGCTGCCGAGCTTGCCCGCACCCCGCGCCGCGCCCAGATCCGCCCGATTCGGCAGCAGGCGCCGCAGTTTTACCTGTGGGCGGGGGCCGGCCTGGCGGCATCCCTGGTCATGGGCGTCGCGCTCGCCGGGTGGTGGCAGCATGCGAATACCCCTGAGCGGCTGCTGGCCGAGGCCTACACTCATTCCCGCACCTTCGAGTTGCGCATGCCCGGCGCGGACTTCGCTGAAGTGACCCCGGAGACGCATCTCCGCGGCAGCGCAACGGGCCGGGAACCGGCCCAGCTGCTGGATGCGCGCGCCCGCATTGAACGCCAGTTGGAGAACGCGCCCGAGGACCGGCACTGGCTCCAACTTGAAGCCCGGGCTGACGTACTGGAAGAGAAATTCGATCCAGCCATCGCTATTCTCGACCGCCTGTTGACCGCCGGACCGGTCACTTCCAGCCTGCTGGTGGATGATGCGGCCGCTTACTTCCAGCGTGGAGTCGCGACGGGCAGCGAAAACGATCGCTCGACGGCTCTGGAATACCTGCGCCACGCCGACGAACTGGCCCCCGACGACCCGGTGGTGCTGTTCAACGAGGCCGTGGCCATGGAGGATCGCGGCCAGGCGATGAACGCCGTGGAGACCTGGAACCGGTACCTGCGATTCGAGCGCGACCCGCGCTGGCTGGCCGACGGCCGCCGCCGTTTACAGGCCCTGGAACAAAAGCTGAACCAGTTGAAGACCCATCAAAGCCGGATGGAGCAGCACCTGGAGAGTCCGCAGGCGATGCGAGCCCTGGCGGTTTCCGGCATCGCAAGGAACGGTGAAATTATTGCAATTGATCGCCGCGGCTTCGATATCCGCTACAATGATTGAGCATTTGAAAATTCCCGGTTCCGGTTCCTGAAAATTGCCAGAGGAGCAGCCAATTCCCCCTACGGCTGGGTCCTGAGGACTGTCTCAAACAACCCAGAAAACGCCAAGGAGAGTAGGTACTGCTATGTCCGGAGCAACCGAAAGAACACACACATTCAATGCTGAAGCAAAAATACTGGAGGGCGACCTGCGCCTGCCCCTGGTTCAGAAGATTCCAACCCAGGCGCACGTGCTACTGAACGCCGCGGGCATATACAGGGCCCAGCACTCCACCGGCTACCGGCTGGAAGGGGTCTTCTCCTTCCGCGCGGGGCATAGCCAGGTGGCCGGCAACCGCAGCACCAAGCCGGGACAGGGCTGGACTACCCTTGTCACCACTGTAATCGAAAACCTCAACGTGCTGGAGGTGCTGACGGCCGACCGCGTCGTGGGCCAGATCATCACCGAGCATCCGCTGGAGGGTTACGTGCCGTCGATCTCCTTCCTGGGCACGCGCTTTGAAAATCTGCGCATTGCCGGGTACCCGGTCGAGCTGAAGTGGGACATGAATATCCTGGGCGAGAAGCCGGCAAACGATGCGCCCTACACCAAAGACCCCGGCGTTCTGAGCCGCGTCTCCAGCCAGTACGATAGTATCCTCAAGCACAAAAACCTTCCCGCACAACTGGCCGAACGGTACAATCGACATACTCCACGCGAGAAAAACCGGGAGGTGATCGAATGCTCGTTGGTCAGCCAGGCGGCTGGTCTCTACCCTGGGCAGTCCTCGGGCAATGTGATCATGGTTCCCGGCTTTGGCGTTATAACCCTGGCCAAGGTGACCGTGACGCACGAGGACTTTATCCAGAAGACGGACGTCTCGAAGAAGACCACCGTGAACCTGACGATGGTCGATCTCAAACTGGGCTGCATCATCGACGGGGAAATTCCTATCGGTGGTGGTACATCCAACGGAACAACCTTCCCATAGCGGGAACGATTCCCCCGAATTCGCGCTGGACAATGGATAATGCTTCGGGTCTGGCGGGCACCCGGAAGTGGTTTGGCGGCGCGTGGCGCAGTTTCCTGCGCCGGGGTTCTCCTTATGCGTGGGCGTTGGTGTTGTTGCTGTTGATTCCACTGCAAGACGCACGCCCCGGCAGCGCCCAGGCTGAGTATGACCATGCCTGGATACTCTTCCAGCATGGCGACCTGGCAAGGAGCCAGGAGGAAGCCGAACAGGGAGCCAGACAATTCCAGACTGCCGATCCCGCATGGGCCTCGAAATTCCAACTGCTGGAAGCGGAATCCATGATTTTCCGAGGCATGTATAACGATGCTCTGCGTCTCCTTGCCTCCTACCACTCCGCTCCCAACAACCCGGAAGGAACCATCCGGAAGTTGGCGATCGAAGCCGTTGCCTTGACCCGTCAGCAACAGTTGTCCGCTGCGAATCAGAGGCTTGCGCAGGCAGAGGGCTTCTGCAAGAGCGCAGATTATGCGACCTGCGGAGATGTGTTCAGGGCGCGTGGCATTCTCGCCAGCAAGCAGGGGCAACTTACCGAGGCACGGCAGTTTTTCCTCGAAAGCTTCTCCTTTGCCCAAGCCCATCATGACCGGTGGTTGGAAGCAGGCGCATCCTTGAATCTCGGATTCGCCGCGCTGCAAATCGATCACTATGACGAGGCTGTGGACTGGTCGAGGTCTGCGTACCGGGCTGCCGTGGAGTTGGGCGCGGATGATATGGCGCAAGCTGCCTCGGGCAATCTCGGCTGGGCCTATTACCAGTTGGGAGATAGTGAAAGGGCGCTGGAGCAGTTTCTTGAAGCGGAAAAGAGTGCCGCACGACTCGGCGCTGTCCGGTCGGAACTCAAATGGATCAGCAACGCCGGGTATGTCGATCACGATACCGGCGATTTGACCCGGGCCGCACAGTCCTATCGTAAGGCGCTCGATCTGGCAAAGCAGATCGACAGCAAGGAAGACATCGTGAACGCTCTCGAAGACCTGGCCCAGGTTTCGGTGGAGACGGGAAAGCTGGAGGAAGCAAGCGCCTATCTCGATCAGGTAACTCCCATGGAGCGCACAGGCGGCAATCGACTGAGCGCGTATGTGATGCTGACACAGGGAATGCTCGCTGCCGCACGGCTCCAGGACCGGCAGGCGGAGACACTCTTTCGTGAGGTACAAAGCGACCCGGCAAATCCAACTTCCTCGCGGCTGAGCGCCGGTCTTGAACACGCTCTGCTGTACGAGCGGGAGGGCCGCATCCACGACGCCGAAGCTATGTACAAGGTCACGCTGACCACTTTCGAGTCGGCGCGGGCCGAACTCAAACACGAAGACTCGAGAATTCCGTTCGCCGCCAACGCCGCGCCGATCTACGACGACTACATCCACTTCCTGGCGCAACAAGGCAGGAGCGATGAGGCCCTGGCGATAGCCGACCAGAACCGCGCCCGGACGCTGGCGCAAGGCCTGGGCGTGGCCATGGCCAAGACCTCCTTTCAGTCAACGGCTCTGAACCCCCGCCAGATCGCCCAAAAGGCCGGCGCAACACTGCTCTTCTACTGGCTCGGCGAGAAGCAGTCCTACCTGTGGGCCATCACGCCGGCGAAGATTGCGCTGTTTCCGCTTCCCGCGCAGGGAGAGATTGTTGCCCGTGTCCAGCGCTACCGCAAGGCTCTTCTGGATATGCGGGACCCTCTGGAAACCGGCAATGAGGATGGGCAGGCGCTGTATAAGTTGCTTGTAGCTCCGGCCGCGAAGCTCATCCGCCCCAACGTTCCGGTCATGATCCTGGCCGATGGAGCACTGAGCCAACTGAACTTTGAAACGCTGCTGGTTCCCGGCGCAGGTCCGGAAGTTGGCCAGAGTCCAGATCGCAGTCCAGACATGCATTACTGGATCGACGACGCAACCCTGCTCTCTGCCCCGTCATTGGACCTGCTGGCCGCGGCCAAACCTGCCCGGGCCGCCGACCGGAACCTGCTCCTGCTCGGCGACCCGGTCTCGCCCAGCCAGGACTATCCCAGCCTCCCCTTGTTCGGGTTCGAGATGACCCGGATTGAAAGGCACTTCGGCGCTCACCATGTGGCCGTGTTCGCGGGACAACAAGCCAGTCCCGCAGCCTATCTCACCAGCAATCCGGCACAGTATTCCTATATTCATTTTGTCTCTCATGCCGTCGCCAGCCGCACCGACCCGCTGGATTCGGCCATCATCCTCTCCAGCTCCACGGCCGGGGAGGACTCCTTCAAGCTCTACGCCCGCGACATCATGCAGCACCCCATCGATGCCCGGCTGGTTACCATCTCCGCCTGCTATGGCAGCGGCACGCGCACCTATGCGGGAGAAGGATTGGTGGGCCTTTCCTGGGCATTTCTGCGCGCCGGCGCGCACAGCGTCATAGGCGCATTGTGGGAGGTGAGCGACGACTCGACGCCGCGCCTGATGGATACACTCTACCAGGGCCTTGAAGACGGCCAGACTCCCGCGGCCGCGCTCCGCCGCGCCAAACTCACCTTACTGCATTCGCAGAGCAGGTTTCGCATGCCATTTTATTGGGCTCCGTTTCAGATCTACACCAGGCGATAAGTCCCCATATCCAGGCTTGGCTGCCGGCCGGGCTATTCCAGCTGCTGTATCTCGGTCCCATCGGGAAGCTTCACCACGAACTGGTCGTCCGTTAGCGCCTGGTTCTCCTTCACATCCTCGACGGAAAGAACGATTTCCAGTTCCTCAAGCGGGCGCTTGATGGTGACCTTGAAAGGATACTTGCTGGAACCGAAATCCTTGTACGCCGAATAGAAAACCTGGGTCTCCAGGTTGCCCTCGCTGTCGTATAAATCCTGTTGGTAAGGCTGGAGGTCGTCGCGATGGAAGGTCACCACGCGCACCGGCGTCAGCTCCTGGCTGCCGGGTTTGCGGCGCGAGATGCTCAATATGTATTCCGGTACCAAATATAGGTGTTTCCTGGCCGCATCCTCCAGCGTTTCGGTATCTGCGGTCACCGAATAAAAATCGTCCGGCTCCAACCCTCGCACAGCCAGGGCATCGAAAAAGAATCCGGGGCGCAGGTTCTCGAACGGATTAACCGACTTCTTCTTCAGCGCGTTGGATCCCTTGACTGCCTTATTCTTGGTTGGCATATACAGCGTGAAGTCCTTGCCGTTGCTGGCCGTGTCGAAGGCTTTCATGCCGAGATAAAATCCCAGCACCCGCAGCATTCCTGGCTTGCGCATCAGGATATGACCGCGAAAAGTGGGCGACCCCTTGGCTATGCCTTCCTTGCGCTTGATTTCGCTGGCCTGAATCTCGACGGTGGCCGTCAGGCTTTCGAGCGCGCTCCAACGCTGATTGAGGCGAGCAACCAGGTCCTCCGGCGCGACCGTCTGGGTAATCGACGGCGCCTTGGGCACGGGCAACTTGCGCGTGGTAGGAAAAAGCGAGCAACCGGAAAGCAGGAGCGGAAGAAACAGGGCTCCGGCGGCAATGGGTCGAAGGCGAGCGTTCATTGGCTGCCCGCCTTCTTCACGGCGTGACGGTAGCCGGAGACGTTGCGATCATGCTCGTCCATGGTGCGGGCAAAGAGCGACCGCCCCTGGGGATTGTCCCCGGCGGCCACGAAATAGAGATAATCAGTTTTCGCGGGCTCCATGGCCGCGCGCAACGACCTTGCGCCGGGGTTGGCCACCGGGCCCGGCGGCAGACCGGTGTGCAGATAGGTGTTGTAAGCGGTATCGCGGCTCAAATCGCTCTGGTAGATCGCGCCCCGCCAGCGGCCCTCAAGCTCCAGCCCGTAGATGACGGCGGGGTCGGTCATCAGCGGCATTTTTTTAGCCAGCCGGTTTTGAAAGACGCCGGCCACCAGCGGCCGCTCCGCGTCCACCGCCGTTTCCCGCTCCACCAGCGAAGCCATGGTCACCACTGCGTGCACGTTCTCCTTCAATCCCAGTTGGCCGGCCACCGCGCGGAAGCGCCGCACCATCGCGGCGGCAATCTGCGCCGGGCTCGCCTTGCGGGCAAAATAATAGGTGTCCGGAAACAGGTAACCCTCCAGGCTCCTTGCCTTGGGGTCCATATCGGCCACCAGCCTCGCCTGCTTCACCGCCGCATCCAGAAAATCCTGTCTGGCGCCAAATCCCGCCAGTTCCAGACGGGCGGCAATGTCAAAGATGTTCGCGCCCTCCGGAATGGTCACCGCCTTGGTGAAAACGTCGCCGCGCACGATCCGCGCATAGACCTCGGCCACCGGGGCCGGGTGATCGAAACGATACTCGCCGGCCCGCAGCGTTCCCCATTTCCACAAGCGCACCAGATCAAAGATGTACTGGCTGCGGACGACGCCCGCCGCTTCCAGTTGCCGGCCTATCCGCACCGTGGAAGAGCCCGGCGCCAGCTCGACAAACGTCTCCTGCTCCGGCCCGAACGGCTCCAGGACCAGCCAGGCCGCCGCGCCTGCCGCTGCAAGCATTACGAAAAACAGCACCAGCGAGGTTCCCGCCGCGCCAGAACTCTTCTTCTTTCTGCTTCCCGGTCTACGGCGCACCATTTCTTTGCTGTCAACCCTTCATCGTGATTAAGAGACGCGAAAAGTCCCCTGCGGGACTCCCTACCTATGATTGTATCGGGCGAGAGCGTCGGAGGAGCATGGCTCTTCGAGGAAGCCTGCGAACGGCACAGGCCCAGGGCCTGAAGGCCCCGCTGATTTACTCTCTTTCAGGAGGCTGAAGCCCGCGTGGATTTTGTGGCATTTACGGCGTGACACCCGCCCCAGGGTGTTCCCCGGTCGCGCCCTGACACAAGGCCGACTCGTTGAGAAGTTCCATAGCTCACCCGCTCCAAGCCAGGGCTTTAAGCTAGAAGCCAGGAGCCAGGAGCAAAAAAGCTGGAAGCTGCCACTCATCCCCGCTATCTCGGTCTCGATGTCGGCAGCCGCCGCATCGGGGTGGCTGTGTCGGACGAGCTGGGGCTGACGGCGCAGCCGGTTCTGACGCTGGAGCGGCGGCGCAACCGGCGGGAGGATTTACGCTCGCTGGGGCGGCTGGCTCGGCGGTTTGGGGTGGCGGGCATCGTGGTGGGGAATCCGCTGCACCTCTCCGGCGAGCTGAGTCCGCAGACTGCCAAAACACAGGCCTTTGCCGCCGAACTGGGAGAGCTGACCGGCCTGCCCATTCACCTGTGGGACGAGCGGCTGACCACCCGCGAGGCCCATCAGATTCTGTATGAGGCCGGCCACGCCCGCCAGCAGCACCGGAGGGTTGTGGACCAGGTGGCCGCCACGCTGATTTTGCAGTCGTTCCTGGACGGGAAGAGCAGCTTGTAGATGCTTCTTTCCCCCCGCGTATAATGAGAAGTTAAGTTCTTTCATCTCCCGCGATGGAGCAATCCCGCTCCCCGCCATGGATCCTGGATGCCCGAGCACATCAAAAAGAAGATTCTCGATGAAATCAAGCTTCTTGAGCACGAGCTCAGCCACGAGCTTCCCGCCGAGATCAAGAAGGCCGTGGCCATGGGAGACCTGTCGGAGAATGCCGAATATCACATGGCCAGGCAGCGGCAGGATTTCGTGAACGCGCGCCTGGGCCAACTGAAGAGGCGCATGGCCGAGCTGTCGCTGGTGAACCTGTCCAACATTCCCAGGAACAAGGCAGGCTTCGGTTCCACGGTGGTGGTGTACGACTCGACCAAGGACGAGGAGATCGTCTACCGCCTGGTGACCAGCGAGGAGTCCGACGTGTCGAAGGGGCTGATCTCGACCACCTCGCCGATTGGCCGCGGCCTAGTGGGCAGGCGGGTGGGCGACACGGCCACCATCGTCACCCCGAACGGCAAGCGCGAGCTTGAGATTCTGAAACTGACCACCATTCACGATGAAGCGGGCGAAGGCGAGAGCGAAGACGACGCCGTGACCGGCACAAAACACCAGTAAGGAAGACAAGGAATGACCTGGACCAGCGCTTTCGGCCGCGCCTGCGGCTGGCTTCTCGACCGCATCGTTTACGGCATGGCGCTCACCCGCATCTCCCCTAACGTGCTCACCTTCATCGGCCTGAGTATCAACATCGTGGCCGCTTTTCTGTTCGGCCACGCCAACGCCGCCGACGCCGACTGGATGTTCTTCTATGCGGGCGTGGTGATCTTTGGCGCCGGCATCTTCGACATGCTGGACGGCCGCGTGGCGCGGCGCAACAACCAGGTCACCGTCTTCGGGTCGTTCCTGGACTCGGTGATCGACCGCTACTCCGACGTGGTGCTGTTCTTCGGCCTGCTGGTTTACTACGGCCGGATCAACCGGTTCCGCTACGTGGTGCTGGTGGCCTTTGTGATGGTTACTTCGCTGATGGTCAGCTACACGCGCGCACGCGCCGAAGCCCTCATCGGCCAGTGCAAAGTAGGCTTCATGGAGCGGCCCGAGCGGATCGTGCTGGTGATTCTGGGCGCACTGTTCAACCACTGGGGGGTGATGGCTCCGGTGCTGTGGGTGCTGGCCGTGCTCTCCACCATCACCGTCGCCCACCGCATCGTTTACACCTACCAGAAGACCAAGCACCTGGCGCCGATCAGCTGAGGCAGATGCTCGCCCGGGCAGCGAATCTCCGGCTTCAGCAGTTCACCATCACGGCCGAGCAGCCTTCCCTGACGGGCTTCCATTGCACCAGGAAGCTGGTCACGGCCGAGGACTCCATATTGCGCATGGCTTCGAACTCGCCGCCTTTCTGGCTGTAGAGGAGCGTCCCCTTCTCGCTGAGGACGGCCAGCGCGGGCACGCCCCGGCGGAGAGGAATCTGGTACTTTTCGGCGACGTCCAGGTTGGCGTCCATGTGCCCAATGTTGACGTGGACGAGGACGAAGTTGGCTTCGAGGATGGGCCGGTTCGCGGGGTCGTGGAAGTAGAGGTCCAGCACCAGACAGTCGCCGCACCAGTTGCCGCCAAAGTCGAGCAGGATGCGCTTGTGGGTCGCGGCGGCGGTCTTGAGGGCGGCGGCGATGTCGGCCTTGGCCTGCGCCGGATCGGGATAGATGTCTCGGCCGGCGGAGCGGGCCTGGCAGGCGCTCAAGGCCAGCACGGCGGCCAGGGCGAAAAGCTTGACTTTCTTCAAGGCGGACCCTCCACAACTGCTTTCAGTCTGCCACAAAGCTGGGATGAGTGCACTCTTCATGCCCCGATCAGCAGGGCGTCAGGGATCAGTGGTCAGTGAACAGTGGACAGTGAACAGTGGTCAGTTGGAAGTTGAAAAGTCTGCCTGCAAGCCGACAGATTAGTCGGCCTGGAGGCCGACTAAGAGGCTGTTTGGACGCCAATTTGCGGAAAAGGCGCCTTGCAGGTCGTCAGAATAGGGTGAAAGCCGGCCCTGGAAGTCTCCAAATAGACGTAAAAGTACTCAAAATTAGTCGTTTTTAGGCCCTTTTTGGCCCCATTTTGCGCACATTTTGCGGCCCAATAGGGAACAGCTTCCAGCTACCAGCCGGGAGCTTTAAGCCGCCAATTCCGAACGCAAGGCTGGTGTTCCCGATCAATCCGCAGTCGTCGAGGGCTCCGGTTCTCGGGCCGGGATGCTCCGGAGCATCATCGAATCGGACCATGGAGGGGCGTTTGCCGTTACCGATCCTGCCTACTGGGCTTTCGGAGCAATGAAGTCCGGTTGTGGCTCAACATTCTGGCCTACAACCTGGGGAACCTGTGGCACCGGCTGACGCTGCCGGTCGCCATCGCCGACTGGTCGCTGACCAGTTTGCAGCAGCGGCTAGCGAAGACGGGCGGGCGGCTGGTCAAACATGCGCGGTACTGCTGGTTGATGCTGGCCGAAGGGCACCTGACGAGAACACGGTTTTCTGCGATGTTGCATAGGATTGCGCTGTTGCCGATTCCGGCGAGCTAACGACTGATCGCAATGCCGGTAAACCGAATCGTTGAGGACAAAGGAGGAGGGACAAGTGTCGGAGAAATTGACTTGGAGGGCTCTCGATGAGGCGGGCGAGACAAGGACGGCAGCGAATCGCCCGGCTTTTCTTCCGCAAACGCCGGCTCCTTCGAGGCAAACATTCTTTTGGCCTTGCAATTTGCCTTATGAGCGGTATGATTTTAGGGAACCGGCGCCTAAAAACGAGATTCCGGTAAAAATGTGTTATTTAGGGGTGAGTGGACGCCGCATGAGCACTGTACCTAACCTCAATCCGCCAGCTAAGGCCGAAATCGCCATTCGCGCACTGGCGCTCAAGTACAGTGCCGAGTTGAAATCGAAGATGGATGATCGAGTGATCGAGATGGAGGAAGACGACGACTCCCACTACCTCATCTATCGAGTGTTGGGGGTGTCGGATGAAGAGGGCAAACTGATCGATGTTTATCAGAATAAGGGTCGATTTCTTTACAAGTACGCCGGGTCATTTCTCGAAGACGCGGCCAAAATATGCTTCCTCGAAAAGTTCCCTCAGTCCGGCTCTGTCCGTATCCCGAACACCGTTGGCGCGCGCCCCAAGACCTTCGAGATCGATTGTCTTGTCGAAAACACCCGCGCCGTGGAAATTAAGTGGCGAGACGCCACGACGGACGGCGACCACATCACAAAGGAACATACTCGCTTGCAGGCTATAGCGGCTGCTGGCTATCACCCTGTCCGGGTCATGTTCTACTATCCCAATCGTTCTCAAGCCATTCGCATTCAGCAGACGTTGGAGACGCTTTACCAGGGCGTTCAAGGCGAGTATTTTTTTGGTGATGCCGCATGGGATTACGTGCGAACACAGACCGACACGGACTTGAAGGGAATTTTGGAACGCATTGCCGAAGAGAACCGAGGGAAAGCATGAAACAAGAGTGCCCCACACTCCGCTTCGGAGATTGTCTTACCGTTCTCAAAACACTTGAGACTAGTTCGGTTGACCTCTTCTACATCGATCCTCCGTTTTTCACGCAGAAAATTCATGCGTTGACCACAAGGGATGGCAGCGCACGTTATTCATTCAAAGACCTATGGTCTTCTCGTGAGGATTACGGTGATTTTCTAATCGACCGGCTGTATGAGTGCCGCCGATGCTTGAAGAACACCGGGTCTTTATTTTTCCACTGTGACGAGAACGCCGGGCATATCGCGCGGCTAGTGCTCGATCAGATTTTTCGGCCAGATAACTTTCAGTCGGAAATCATTTGGAGTTTTCGCAGGTGGTCTAATTCGAAAAAAGGGCTGATGCCATCCCATCAAACAATCCTTTTCTACTCGCGGTCTGAGGCGTTCAAATTTAGCACCGTGACGACCTCCTATTCGGAGTCAACCAACATCGATCAGATACTACAGAAGCGTGTCCGAGACGAGCGCGGCAAAGCTATCTATGCGCGGGACGGTGCCGGGGAGCCGGTAACGAACGGCGGCAAGCGAGGTGTTCCTTTAGGAGATGTGTGGGAGATACCTTACTTGAACCCCAAAGCACGAGAGCGGGTTGGATACCCCACCCAAAAGCCTGTTCTGTTGATGGAGAGAATCATCGAGTTGTGCACAGACCCAGGCGATCTCGTTGTTGACCCGTTTTGCGGGAGCGGCACGACCTTAGTTGCCGCTCATTTGCTCGGTCGTCGCGCTATCGGCATCGACAGCTCACAGGAAGCATTAGACCTGGCGCAACAAAGGCTCGCCAATCCCATCAAAACGGAGTCACGCTTGCTTGAGCGTGGACGCGAAAGTTACGTGCGGACAGATCTAGAACTCCTAGAGTGTCTGAAAGGGCTTGGTTATCATCCGGTTCACCGAAATAAAGGCATCGATGCGATTCTAGAAGAAGATTGGTGCGGAAAACCTGTCTGCATACGCATTCAACGTTCAGACGAAACCATAGAGGATGCTGCAACGGCACTGTGCAACGCCGCCGAACGAAAAGGGGGAGCCAAGCTCATCCTTGTAGTTATAGAACCTCGGTGGGGGTTGCTCGGAAAGCAGAACTTACCTGCCACCGTCACATTGGTTCAGTCTACAACGGCTGCAATTCGCAAATCCCTCAGCGAACCTCACGCAGTAGTGTTTTCGTCGAACCACAGAGCCGCCGTCGGCTAAAATCGTTCGCTAGGACACTGACGGCGTTGCATTTGTAAGGTATCAATGCCGGATGCCAAACAAGCTCAAACATCTCGAACTCATTCAAGGCGTGATTAACCGCCTTTCAACAAACTCCTTCCTTTTGAAGGGGTGGAGCGTCGTGCTGGTTTCCGCGCTGTTCGCGCTTTCAGCTTCGGATCACAACCGGGCATTCGTCTTTCTCGCCTACCTTCCCGCCATCGTGTTCTGGGGGTTAGATGGTTTCTTCATTTGGCAGGAGCAGCTATATCGTGCGCTTTACAACCATGTGCGCCTGCTCAAGGAGGAGGAGGTCGATTTTTCTATGGACACCACGCCATTCAAAGCGGGCAATGGCCTTTCCTGGCCCGCCGCAACCTTGTCGAAAACGCTGATTGCGTTTCATGGTATTCTGATTCTGGCGGTTGTGGTTGTGATGTTCCTTGGTTTGAGGTGGTAAGCATGGCACGCAGAACGTTTTACAGCTTCCACTACAAGCCCGATAACTGGCGGGCGGCAACGGTGCGAAACATTGGAACCATTGAGGGAAACAAGCCAGCGACGGACCACGATTGGGAGACCGTGACCAAAGGCGGTGATGATGCAATCAAACGCTGGATTGCCGACCAGATGAACGGGCGGACATGCACGGTTGTACTCGTGGGCAGCGAGACAGCCAACCGGAAGTGGATCAACTATGAAATAGTGAAATCGTGGGACGACAACATGGGGGTTGTCGGCATCTACATTCACGGCCTCAAAGATTCGGACGGCAACATTGCAGCGCAGGGCAGCGACCCCTTCGATTACATCACGCATGGCGCTACCGGCAATAAGCTGTCCTCAATCGTAAAGTGCTACAATCCCGCAGGCACCAACAGCCAGGAACGCTACGACTGGATTAACAAGTACCTCTCTGACGCTGTTGAAGAAGCGGTTACTATTCGCGGCAAGAACTAAAGCCTCCCGTGTTTCTCTCTAGACAAAATGGTGAACGGGCGCAATCACGGAGATACGGGCGGCACGGCCAGCAGCGGGAGAGTCACTGCCGCCCACTGGCAGCCGCGCAGAATTCTCCGCATATTACCGCGAATTGCCGCCATGTTGATTTCTTTCTCATTGGCGAGGGCAAGCTCCGCGCGTAAGCTTCTCGCGAGTGACACTGGCCGTCCAATGCTCACCTTGACGAATGGCTCTGAACTCCCCAATGAAAACATTCTTTTGGTTAGGACCTAACTGAACCGGACTCTTAACGCTGCCGGTAAGATTCAACTGCGTAAGAACAGTCATTACCGAACAGGTGAAGTCATTCACCGTGCTGCTGAGGTAGTAACGCGCCCCATAGTGCGAGCCGTTACTATCCGTTCCCAGATACTCGCCGGTAATGGCGACGTCTCCTTCTGGTTTGGGCGGGCCGGGAATATCGACGGTCCAGGCCGGGGAAGCGCCGTCCTCGATTTTGAAATTGCCCTGGCGCGCGATGACTTTATCGCCCTCTTTCGCTTCCAATATATGAATACCCGGCTTGACGCTGGTTGTGCAGAACATACCGGCGCTATTCGTAAATTGACCCATGGGCAGCACCGGGCCGCAACCGAAGTAAAAAGTCAGCCCATTGTCGTCACTGATGTAGAGGTTCAACGTCAACGGGGACCTGTTGACCATGGTGATCTGCGCCATCGCAAATGCCTTGTGCGCGGAGGCCAGGATGAAGGCCAAAACGAATATGGCGGAAAGCGGGATTCGTTTCATAAAATCCTCCGGGCGCATCATACCACAGCTTCGCAAGCGGTGTTTCGATTGACTGGGTATCTCTTCCTTATTTTCTCTATTCCCTTCCAGTGTGCGAATCGATGAAGCAATGATCGTCCGGCTGCGGGTGTCAATCACTGACCGCGGCGAAGTAGCCGGCGACCTGCAGCCAGTTATCGACGCGGAGGAAGCCGGTGGCGGCGAGGTTGTGGGGGGCGGTATAGAGGAGGCCCTGACCCTCAAAGCGGAGAAGGTTCTTGGGCACGTCGTCAATGAGATAGCCGGCGCGGAGGATGGACTTGTTGCCGCAGAAGACGTACTGGCTGGGCGGGATGAAGGGAAAATGGCGCTGCAGCCAGCGGTACTTGGGGCCGAGGGAGTTGGGGACGGCCATGGCCTGGGTGGCGATGAAGATTTCAAAGCGGGCGGAGAGGTCTTTGAGGACGTCCTGAGCGCCGGGCACGACGGGCAGATCCTCAAAGAAGTCTTCGGCGTCAAGGAAGGCGCGAAGCTGCTGCTGGCGGTCGAGCGGGGCAACCTCCCAGATGCCCTTGCCGGCCAGGTCTTCAGGGGTAACTTCCTCGTCGAAGGCCTGGTTGTAGCGGCGCAGGTGCTCAGAGAGCGTGTCCGCTATGACCTCATCCATGTCCACGCAGATGCGGCGCACGGCTAGACTCCGGGATGGGATTTGGGGGCTGGGGGCGGCGGCGCCATGGACGGGTCCCAGTAAAGCAGGCGGCCGCAACTGTCGCAGGTGAGCAGTTGGCCCTCGCGGAGCTGGTTCCAGGTCTGGGGTCGGACGCCCATGCGGCAGCCGGTGCACTGCTGGTTTTCAGCGCGGGCGATGCCGGTGCCGCGGGAGCCGGAGATGCGGTCGAAACGGAAGAGCTGCTCGGGGTCGATGAGCTGGCGGAGGGCTTCGCGGGCGGTGTCGAGAGCGGCCAGCGCGGCGGTGAGCTCCTGCTGGCGGAGGGCGGCGCGGGCGCGGGTTTTTTCGAGGGCGGCGGCGAGGGATTCGACCTGGGCGCGGGCAGCGGCGAGCGCGGCTTCCTGGGCTTCAGAGCGGACGAGGCTGGCAAACGCATCGTTTTCGAGGCGATCGGCTTCGGCGGCTTCGAAGGTGATTTCGTGCTCGATGGCGTCGGCCTGGCCGGTTTTCTTTACGGAGTCGAGCTGGGCGCGGAAGCGGGCTGATTTCTGGCGGTGGGCGGCGATTTCGCGCTCCAGGCGGGCGCGCAGGGATTCTTCGCGATTGAGCAAATCGGAGGCCACCGCGGACTGGCGCTCGGCGGCGGCAAGAGCGGCTTCGGCCTGGGCGACCTCAGCGGGCAGGGCGCGCAGGGCGATGGTAAGGCGGGCACGTTCCAGATCAAGTGCTTGCAGCTTTACGAGATTTTCAATGTGCGGTTGCATCCATGCAATGAAGTTTACGGCATTACACGCATTCCAGGGAAAAGGAAAGTGGCGGGCAGCCTCGTTATTGAAAGGGATAGAGTTTGCGCCCAGAACCTGACCTGCCTGGTCACGGAATGCGGCAGACGGACCGGCTCAGTTGCCCCCAGGGCTCTCCCGGGGTTGATTTGCGGGTCCGTTTGCGGGTCAGCGGCAATCCCTGTCCAAAGTCCCCCGCCCCCGGAAACCAATAAACGAGAGGTGTTATGACGTTGGAATCAGTAGAGATAGCCAAGCGAATCGAGTGCCGGGTTCCTCCGGAACGCGCCATTCCGGTGACGGTCCAGGTCATTCCTCAATCCGTCTGCTTCTTTTACCATCCCGAAGCGCCAGGACGCCGGTTGCAATTGGATGCCGACGACCAGGGCCTGGTGCGCTTTCATGCACGGGCGCTCACAGGCGCCGAACCCACTGAATTTCATTTGGAGTGCCGTGGTGGAGACGGGCAGATCGAGTTGTACTCGATCTCACTCAGTTCCGATATTCGCTATACGGCTTCAATGAACGGAGATGAATTGGAGCCGGCGGCGACGGTGGAGGGGGAAGAGCGTCCCGCGCTCGAAGGCGACCCCATGGCGCCGTCGAACCTGGAGTTGGTTTCCAGGGGATATCCTCCCAGGCCCGATCCCGAGAAGGCTCCGGCGCAGTTTGCGCGCTGGCTGAAGAATGTTTCGAGGTCCTACACCCGGGTCAGCACGCGCCTGGCGGCGCATCCGGAGTATGGCGAGGTAAAGCGCGGTCCGTTCGAGAAGAGCCTGCCGTCGGCGCCCAGGGGCGGCACGTTCCGGCAGGGCCAGCAAACCGCGGCGGGATGGACGGACAACCACATCAGCAGCAGCTGGTGCGGCGCCTACTATACGCATCCCATCAACCAGTTCGCGTACATCCAGGCCGACTGGATTGTGCCGCAGGTCTTCGATTTCCCCAAGTCGCCGGGCTTTTCAGCGGTTGTGGAGTGGATCGGACTCGACAATGCGAAAGTGGACCTGTACCAGGCGGGCACGGGCAGCGAGTGCTACACCATTTTCGGTTACCAGATCACAACCTACTTTATGTGGATGGAGAGTCTACCGTGGAACTGGTGGGAGATTCCCAACTTCCCGGTGTCTCCCGGCGATGAAGTCAGCGTGGACATCTGGGTGGCCAACGAGTTCGGCACGACTATCTACGAGGATGGCAGTTTTGACGGACTGACGTGCGAGGAAAACAACGTCTGGTTCTACATTAACAATGCGACGAACGGCGCCAGTTTCATGGGGACGTATCCGACGGCTCCCGAATCGGTTTATGGGCTGCACAACACGGGCTTTTCCGGTTACACTGCCGAATTCATCCTGGAGCGGCCAACGATCAACGGCATTGTGACACCCCTGGCGCTGTTCACGCCGACCCCGATGGCCAGTTGCAGTTACGGCGATGCGGAGGATGGCGAGTACAACATGTTTGCGCTGGGAGCCGACAACGGGATACCGCCGTTCGACGGAAAACTGACTTACCTCAACATGGTGGACCCGCGCAACCAGCATCGACTGCTGGTGGAACCGGTGTCGATTCCCGACCCGAACAACAGCGCCGATGCGCAGGCGATCCTGTTCGCCCGGCAGAACTACCCCTAATCCGGATGGGAAGAAGCTGCCGGGGCTGAGAGGGGTACGATCCGCGGCCCGAAGCAAACCCGCAGAGCCAAGGCAACTCGGCAGGCCGGCGGGCTTTTGTGGTCTCCCTCCCGGCATTTGTGGAAGCATCGGGGGACTTCTCCGAGCAAAGGATTGCGATAAACAGTCTCCATTCGCCGCGTCCGTGTGATAGTTTGGCTTGCGTCCCACCGTTGCCGAATCCATGAGCAGCGGAAACACGACGAGGAAAACGCAATGCACTGGACCAAATGTATCCCGAGGACCGTCTTAAGCTGCGCATTAGGCCTGTTTTTCGGGGCTGTGGCGCTGGCCGCGGGAGGGCAAACCGCGCCCGCCTATCAGACGCCTCTACCCTCACATGAAGCCAGCGCCGCCAGTGAGCGGAACTGGTGGAAGAACGCCGTGATCTACGAGATTTACCCGCGCAGTTTTCAGGACACGAACGGCGACGGCATCGGGGACCTGAACGGCATTACCGAACGGCTGGACTACCTGAAGGAGCTGGGAGTGGACGCTATCTGGCTCACGCCCTGCTATCCCTCGCCGCAGGTGGACTTCGGCTACGACATCTCGGACTACGAGAAGATCGACCCGCAGTACGGGACGCTGAAGGATTTCGACCGGCTGGTGGCCGAGGCAGGCAAGCGGCATATCCGCGTGATCATGGACATGGTGATGAACCACACCTCGGACAAGCATGAGTGGTTCCTTCAGTCGCGGTCGTCACGCGAAAATCCGTATCGCGACTGGTATATGTGGCGCGATGGCAAGGGAGAAACGGCCACCGACAAGGGCGCGCCGCCGAACAACTGGCAGTCGCTTTTTGGGCACTCGGCTTGGGAGTGGGATGAGAAGACGCGGCAGTACTACTATCACAAGTTCTACATTCAGCAGCCGGACCTGAACTGGAACAACCCCAAGGTACGCGAGGCCTTCAAGGAGATCATCGGCTTCTGGTTGAAGCGCGGGGTGGGCGGATTCCGGTTCGACGCGATTACGGCTCTCTTCGAGGACCCTGGCCTGGCGGATGAGGGCGTAGTGCTGGACAAGGACGGCAAGCCGCTGATCAACTCCTACGGCGACCCGGTGCTGGACGACTCGAAGACCGACAACCAGCCCGGCGTGCATACGGTGATGCAGGAGATGCGCGCGTACGCGGAGACGTTCAGTTCGGATAAGTTTCCCGGCACGCGAGTGCTGATCGGCGAGACCTACATGGGGAACATCGCCGAACTGGCCAGGATGTATGGGCCGGCAGACAAGCCGGAGTTTCATCTGCCGATGGATTTGCAGGTGGGCATGATCAACAAGCTGGACGTGGCCGCGTTCCGCGCCAAGCTGAACGACGTGGAGACGGGAATCGGCGGCGATATTCCGCTGCTGGTCTTCGACAACCACGATAACCCGCGGCTGGCCGCGCGCTATGGCGACGGGGTGCACGATACGGAGATCCAACGCGCGATGGCGACGGTGCTGTTCGCGAGCCGGGGCGCGGCGCTGTTTTATTACGGTGACGAGATCGGGATGAAGACCACGCCGCCCACGCGCAAGGAAGACGTGAAGGACCCGATCGGCGTGACCGGGTGGCCCAAGGAGAAAGGCCGCGACGGCGAGCGCACGCCGATGCAGTGGGATGGGAGCGTGAATGCGGGATTTACAAAGGCCGGGGCCAGGCCGTGGCTGCCTGTGCCGCCGAGCGCCGCGACGATCAACGTGGAGACCGAAAAGAGCGATCCGAATTCGCTCCTGACGTGGTACCGGAGCCTGATCCGGCTGAAGAAGACGAATCCGGCCTTTGCGCACGGCGAAAACACGATGCTGGACACCGGCAACACGAAGGTTCTGAGCTGGGTGCGGCAGACACCGGGAGTGCCGGCGGTGGTGGTGGCGGTGAACTTTACGGCTGAGCCGCAGACCGTCAACCTGACCGCAAGCGGCGCGGGCTTGCAGGCTGGCAACGTGAAGACGCTGCTGAAAACTCCCGGCGCGGCTGATCCGGTTTCGCTGGAGCGGGTCGCGCTGGGGCCGTATGGGGTTTATATAGGGGAAATGCAGTAACGGCTGGGCCATCGATTTCCGCAAGAGGCCCGCGGCGGTTTCCGTTGGACCGGGAACCGCCGCTCGCGTGGGGATCAACTTACTCTGTGCCGACTTTATTCCGCGCTGACTACAATGTCAGCCAGTTTGCCGGTGAATCTTTTTCCGATTATCAAATCGTCCGGGCTGGCCAGACTTTTCGTTTGCACCGCGATGCTGGAGTCTTCCTTATCGTCGATATAGATCTTCAATGTCTGGCCGTCGTAAACAGCTTTCGCGGAAAACCATTTTCCCAAGGGCAGTTTTGTTGAACTCAAGAGAACGGAATGTTCATTCCCAGCTACTGCCTCAAGCTTGAAATCCCTGGTTATGAGCAACCTGTACGAACAGCCGTACCCATCGCCCTTTTCGAGAATATCGGCGGCGAACGCAGGTGAAAAGGAAGGATCGATATAGACATTGGCCGAAATAGTGAAACCTTTGAGCGGATTCAAGCTGTCGCTGTTTTTGACCCGCACATAGCTCTGATCCGCCAAGGGCAGGTTGGCAGTGGCGTAATCCCGGAAGGCAAGAGCGCTGCTTCCTGAAGATGGACCGCTGGTCCATTTGGCGCCCACTATTTCGGCGTCGTTTTTCTTTCCACTGGAATCGTGAGCGACGCTTCCGCTGCCTTCATTGAATTTCCACTGCCCCGCGATCTGCTGCGCAGGGGAAACTGAAGTGGAGAGGAGAAGAAGCCAGAATAAAGTGAAAAGGCTAACTACGCCGCGCGCCGGCCATGTTGGGAAACGAACCGGCAGAGATGCGGCGCGCATGACCGAGCCTCCCGCACAGCCACGAACTGAGTTCATCAGGAATCTCCTTTTTCAGCACTGCGTTGCTCGGATTCTACCACCAGACCGCTGCCGCAAGTCCGGCAGGGGAGGAGTGCGCTGGGCGTTTGCCTGCAATGCCAGGGCGGGTCAGGGGCACGCGGAAACGGTGCGGCCGGTTCACATCTTCCGGGCCCTGGCCGGCCGTATCATCTGCCGGTCTTAGCGATCCTGTATAATCCGGTGTTGCTTAAAAGAAGAGACAGAGGAGGAGACAAATGGATCCAATGTTCGTGATGATTCCGGTGGGGGTGGCAGCATTATTCGTTTTCATCGTGTTTCTGGGCAGCTTCTTCACCGTGAACACGGCCGAAGTGTCCGTGATCACGCGCTTCGGCAAGTTCCTCCGGATCGCCGACCCCGGATTGAACTGGAAGCTCCCGTTCTTCGATTCCGTGGCGGGCGTCGTGAGCCTGCGCGTGAACCAGATTTCGCTGACTATGGAGACCAAAACCAAGGATAACGTCTTCGTCACCATTCCGATTTCGGTGCAGAATCGCGTGCGCCCGGAGAAGGCCTTCGATGCGTTTTACAAATTGTCAGACCCGACGGCGCAGATCAAGAGTTACGTCGAGCAGGTCATTCTGGGCCATGTGCCGGGGATGACGCTGGATGAGGTCTTTGCCACGCAATCGAGCATCGCCGCGGCAGTGAAGCAGGAGCTCGATGCGGACATGGCCACCTTCGGCTTCGAGATCGTGAATGTGCTGGTGACCGACATCATTCCCGACGCCAAAGTGAAGTCGGCCATGAATGACATCAACGCCGCGCAGCGCGAACAGGTGGCCGCCAACGCACGCGGCGAGGCGGAGAAGATTCTGGTGGTCAAGAAGGCCGAGGCCGAGGCGGAGAGCAAGGCTCTGCAAGGCCAGGGCATCGCCAATCAGCGCAAGGCGATCATCGAAGGCTTGCAGAACTCCATTGAGCAGTTCCAGAAAGTGGTGGATGGCACGTCGTCGAAGGAGGTTATGCAACTGGTGCTGGTGACGCAGTACTTCGACACGCTGAAGTCCATCGGCGAGAGCGACAAGACGAGCACGTTGTTTCTGCCGCACACGCCGGGAGCGGTGAGGGAAGTCTCGGATCAGATCATGGAGTCGATGCTGGTGGCGGGGCAGGTGAAAGGGTGATGGAGCGCATGGGTTTCCCATCCTTGCCGCATGAAACGCAAGAGGGATGGGAATCCGGCGTGAGCTCGCTCCCATTCGATTCAACGAAGGGCGAGATTCGCTTTGATCCGCAGGTGAATTGTTCATGAGCAGGGCGCACGGACTCCGCCATGGACCGGGGAGTGTGCGACAGTATTATTCTGGCTGGAAGGTCCTCTGCTAGTGTTTAGACCTTGTGATTTGGTAATTGCTCCTGAACAAGTGCGGGCGTGGACGCCCGCACGACAGCCGGTCAGGAGACCGGCGCTACACTCCGGCCAAACCACAATCATGCGGTCTCAGTGCTAGGAAGCCTTTTGGAGCAGTTCCCGCTCCGCGCGCAACCAATCCTGCTCCGCGTATCCATCCTGGTAACCGCGCTGCGCCCAATAACTTTGCGCAAGGCGCTCGATCTCGTCGCGAGAGGGCATCGGCGGCTTTGCTGCCTGAGCGCCATTCGCTTTCCTGGTTGCGGTCTTGCGCGGTTTCGCGGGCGCCTTCGTCTTCTTCACTCTATCTGTCATTTAGAACCTCCTCCGTTGGAATTGCCGCCAACATACGGGGAATCATCTTCATCATACAGGGAATCTACGCTAAAAGCTACCACCGGCGCGATGAGCGTATCCCTTCGGTGAGCAGGCACGCGGATCTTCATCCATTTGCAACATCGCCGCAGCAGCGCGTGAAGGTTCGTCCTTCATTCCTTCGGAGGCTCCGGCTGCACTGTCGGGCGGCCTGTAACTTCCGGTGGAGTGGGCTGCGGACGGGTGTACTGAAGCATCCAGTCATAGATACTTTCGTTGTAAACGTCGTAAGGGGCAATGCCCTGTCCTTTCGCCAGTTTTTCCTCGAAAGGCCTGCGAAGAGATGAGGCAGGCGGCGATAATGGAAAGCATGCGTCTTTCCGATCATTGCTATGCGGTTACCGGACTGGGATATATGTCGCCCTGGTGCGTCAATGCGGGATTCATAGTCGGCGATGAAATGACCCTGGTGGTGGACACGGGCGGGAACACGTTAGCCGCGCAATCGATTCACGGCTATGCTTGCGCCGCGAGGCCAGGAAACAAGCTGCGGGTTATTAACACGGAGAAACATTTCGATCATATCGGCGGGAACGGTTACTTCCGAGAGCTGGGGATTGAGGTGTGGGGGCACGCGGGGATAGCGCGAACGCCCGACGAGTTTCAAGCGGAGATCGCCGAGTTCAATGATGCGATACCCGACCCGGTGCGTCGCGCGCGCGTTGAGGCGCGAGCCTTTTTTTATCGGACCAATCCGACCAATCCGAACTGCCCGATTCACAGCGACATCACTTTCGATCTGGGTGGCATGAAGGTGGAGATACTGCTTACTCCCGGACACACACCGACAAATCTCTCCGTCTGGGTTGCGGAGGATGGCGTTTTGTATACGGGCGACTGCGTGGTTCGCGAATATCTTCCGAATCTCGACGCAGGATGCTGTGAGGACTGGCAACTGTGGCTCGATTCACTTGATCGGATCGAACAACTCAAGCCTGGCTTCGTTGTGAGCGGGCATGGACCAGTCTCCCGAGGGGACGAGATTCCAGCGGCCCTCGATTCGGTGCGGAAGGTACTGAGGGAATCGATCGCGCGAGGTTTCTCACCGACCTCCCGCCGCCCAGGTTGAGCTCCAATGTGCGAAATCGCCAATAGATTCAATCTCGCTGCCGACACTTGACTATCGCTCTTGCCATGCCTGATTTCTGATTCTGGTTGGATCGCAGACGATCCGCAGACTGGACCGCGCTCGCGTCCCAGTCTCCTTGCCCGCGGGTGGGCAAGCGTGATTGACTGGGGTCCGAAGGCGGACCTGACACATGGCTTACATCCTTGCACTGGACCAGGGGACGACGAGTTCGCGGGCGATTCTCTTTGATGAGGCGGGGGCGATTGTTGCCACTGCGCAGCACGAATTTGAACAGTTCTACCCAAGGGCCGGGTGGGTGGAACACGATCCCACGGAGATTCTGACCAGCCAACTCGCCTGTGCTGTTGAGGCTCTGGGGCGGGCGGGCGCGTATCCCAGGGATGTGGCGGCGATCGGCATCACCAACCAGCGCGAGACGGTGATTGTGTGGGAGAGGGCGACAGGGAAGGCGATTCATCCGGCCATTGTTTGGCAGGACAGGCGTACAGCTGGGCGGTGCGGATCACTGGAAGAGGGCGGGCTGGGAGAGACGGTTTCCTCCAAGACCGGGCTGGTGCTGGACCCATATTTTTCGGCGACAAAGATCACGTGGATTCTGGACAACGTGCCTGGCGCGCGGGCGCGGGCGGAGCGGGGCGAGCTGGCCTTTGGGACGGTGGACAGTTGGCTGGTCTGGCACCTGACCAGCGGGCGGCGCCACGTAACGGACGTGACGAATGCCTCGCGAACGCTGCTCTACAACATTGTGAAGGGCGAGTGGGACGCGGAGTTGCTGCGCATCTTTGGCGTTCCTGAAAGCATGTTGCCGGAGGTGGCGTGGTCGAGCGAGCGGGTGGGCGAGGTGACGACGACGCTGGGGCTGGGCGGCGTGGCGATTGCGGGGATTGCCGGGGACCAGCAGGCGGCGCTCTTCGGGCAGTTGTGCTGGAGCGCGGGCGAGGCCAAGAACACCTATGGGACGGGCTGCTTTCTGCTGCAGAACATCGGCGGAGAGTTTGTGCGCTCGAAACACAGGCTGATTACGACGGTGGCGGCGAGCGCGCAGAAGCGCCTGGAGTATGCGCTGGAGGGGAGCATCTTCATCGGCGGGGCGGTGGTGCAGTGGCTGCGGGATAATCTCAAACTCATCGGAGCGTCGGGCGAGGTAGAGGCGCTGGCCGCGAGCGTTCCGGATGCGGGCGGGGTGGTGTTTGTGCCGGCGTTTGTGGGGCTGGGCGCGCCGCACTGGGATGCGCACGCGGGCGGATTGCTGATCGGGCTGCGGCGGGACACCAAGCCGGGACACATTGCGCGGGCGGCTCTGGAGAGCATCGCATTCCAGGTGGCGGATGTGCTGGAGGCGGTGGAGAGCGAGACGGGTACGCCCTTGGCCGCGCTGCGGGTGGACGGCGGCGCGGCAGTGAACGATTTGCTGATGCAGTTCCAGGCGGATGTGCTGGGCGTGCCGGTGGTTCGGCCGCAGGTGACGGAGACGACCGCACTGGGCGCAGCGTATCTGGCGGGATTGGCGACGGGATTCTGGGCGGGACCGGAGGAGTTGCGAGCGAAACGGCAGGGCGATGTGCGCTTTGAGCCGAGGATGGCGCCGCAAGAACGGGCGGAGCGGCGTGGACGTTGGCGGCGGGCTGTCGAGCGGGCCAAGGGCTGGAGCGAATGAGGGAGTTTGGCGCGATGGCGGGGCAGCAGCGGGTGATGTGAGGGTTATCGCCGCGCGACACCCAGGCTGACCTCTATAATGGTGCGCCGTGGGACCCCGCATCTCAAGTGCGATGTGGGGTACACGTCACACTTGGCAAGAGGAACGGTGCGGACTACAATGAGGCCTCGATGATAATCTCTCGACTGGTCCTGAAAAACTGGCGGAACTTTCGCACTGTAGATATTGATTTTACGGAGCGTGTCTTCGTGATTGGGCCAAATGCTTCGGGAAAATCTAACCTCTTGGACGTATTTCAATTCCTTAGGGACATCGCCAAGCCAGGCGGTGGACTTCAGCGCGCCATGTTTCAGCGAGGTGGCCTGTCGAAGGTGCGTTGCCTAGCAGCTCGAAAGGAACCGGACGTCGAGATAGAGGTCACTCTGTCCGAGGATGGTTTTTCACCAACTTGGCGCTACGGCATAGGCATTAGGCAGCAGGTTCGCGGTTACCGCCGACCAACCCTTCACTTCGAGAGGATATGGAGGGGAGGCAAACTGATCCTCGAACGCCCGGATGCAGCAGATAAGTCTGACGATGAGCGTTTAACGCAGACGCATTTGGAACAGATAAACTCAAATGCCGAGTTTAGAGAAATTCCAAGATTCTTTGAGTCAATCCGCTACCTTCATCTTGTCCCCCAACTGCTCAGGCACCCGGAAGCCTTCCAGGGGCCAAATATCCCGGATGATCCATACGGGCGGAACTTCCTGGAGATGGTGGTGAAAACGACAGAAAAGACGCGCCGGTCACGTCTAAGGAAGATTGAAGCAGCCCTCCAGGTGGCGGTTCCCCAGCTAAAGGGCCTGACGGATACTAAGGATGAGGCCGGAATCCCGCACCTCGAAGCCACGTACACTCATTGGCGTCCGAACGCAGGGCGGCAGCGTGAAGATCAGTTTTCGGATGGAACATTGCGGCTAATCGGCCTATTTTGGTCTCTTTTGGACGGTGACGCTCCGCTCCTTCTTGAAGAACCGGAACTCTCTTTGCACTCTGGAATTGTTGCGAAGTTGCCGGCTCTCTTCTACCGGCTACAGAGAAAGAGACGGCGCCAAATCTTCGTCAGTACACACAGCGGGGATCTGTTGTCGGACAAGAGCATAGGCGGCGCAGAAGTCGTTATCCTCAGACCTGACAAAGAGGGTACCGCAGCTGAAGTAGCCTCATCACTTGGCCAGGTGCGAGAATTACTGGGCGCAGGATTGAGTATCGCGGATGTCGTGTTACCTCAAACTACGCCGACTAATCTTAGTCAGCTGGATCTGTTCGAATGACTCCCATTCCTGTGAACCTCGCAACCGAGGACGAGTTGAGCGAGGTGACGCTATACCGAATACTTGAGGTGGTCGATGGCTATGCCGTCGGTACCCCATATCGGAGGGGCGGCTTCGGCTATCTTCGCAGAACTATTCCTGGGTGGAATCGGGCCGCAAGGGGCATACCGTTCATTGTTCTTACGGATCTCGATGCTTATGAATGTCCCGCAAAATTGATAAATGATTGGCTGCGAGTGCCGAAACATCAAAATCTGCTGTTTCGCGTTGCGGTTCGCGAGGTTGAATCCTGGCTCTTGGCAGACTCAGCAAATTTCTCAGAGTTCTTGGGCGTGCGGTCTTCCTTGATCCCCACAGACACGGACTCGCTTCCGGATCCAAAATCCACACTTGTGCAGCTCGCTAGAAAATCGCGATCAAGACGGATTCGCGACAGTATTGTGCCGGCGAAACGCAGCACTGCAAAACAGGGCCCCGACTACAACGGTTGTCTCTGTACTTTTGTTCGAGAGCGGTGGGATTTGGATGCGGCAAAGGCAAATTCACCAAGTCTCGCGAGGACGGTTGATCGACTTTCTTCATTTGTCCCAGCGTGGTAGCGAATCTCGGCATCCTGCTAGAGGCTTGGCCCGCGTTCGCTGCACGATCATCCTCCAGTGCATTTCCTGGTTTCCCCATTTGGAACTGCGGCATTTCTTTGGCCCGAGCTGCGTCGGTCAAAAATGAATCTCTTAAGCCAGTTCCACTTCGATTTTTTTGGTTTCGGGGTCCAGGTTGACGATTTTGAAGGTGCGGATCTGGCCTTGGGTCAAGGATTCGGGGTTGGAGTTAGCGGCGGGGACGCTGGCGGCGGGCTGTCGAGCGGGCCAAGGGCTGGAGCGAATGAGGGAGTTTGGCCAGGTGGGGGCAGTATCGGGCGGGGTGAGGGTTATCGCTGTGCGAGGTATGGGCTAACCGCGTCTGTGACCGGCCCTTATACCCACATTTCAAGAGCAGGACGCGGGCGCAAGTCGGGAGTCATTGGGGATCAATGCCGAAGGAGAACGCATGGTGATGCACCAAGAAGGCATATTCGCCCGGCCCCAACCCCTTATAAGTGAACTTGTAAGAGGAATCGCCGTACCTGGATGTATCCCGGTGTATATCCACCCTCGGAATCGTTTGATTGCTTCTCCAAACCGCGACATCGGCGACCTTGACCGCGCGAACCTTCTTCTTGGTTGTGAATGCGTAAAGCCTGTACTTGTCCGGGCCCGTACCCGAAGCAGGGGTGACCACGAACTCCATGGTTTCGGCGGGCTTGAGCCGAAAGACCGAATGGGGGCCGGGAATCAGAACGCTGCCTGACGCATGAACGATGCCGCTATGAACGACGGCCTGCGTGGGCTGCCTTGGAAGAGGCTTGAGTGTGTTGTTGACGGGGTCAAGGTAGTTGACCACACCGGTCGACTGCGGCTCGGCAGGAGCGGCGGCCTGCTGGCCGTAGGCTACGGACGGCGCGAATGTGCTCGACAATAGAATCGCGGCTACAGTGACAGAATGGCGCAACATTCAGATTCCCTCGGGTCGCTCTCGGATATGCGAGTCATTATACGCGCGCAACTATGAACAAGAATTCAGTCGGCCTTCCATTGTCCGCGCCTGCGCGGGGGGAGGGGCGAGCTAGGCTAACTCCACTTCAATCTTTTTGGTTTCGGGGTCCAGGGTGACGATTTTGAAGACGCGGATCTGGCCTTGAGCCAGGGGTTCGGGTTTGGATTCGGCCGCCGGGGCATTGCCTTGCCAGCGGGCTTTGAGCATGGACGAGATGCTGGATAAGTCTGGTTTGGGTTCGGCTTTGGCTTTGGACTTTGACTTCGACGAGCCGGTTGGCGCGGAGGGTTGAGCCGCGACCGGAAGCTCGGGGCTGGAACTGGCGACAATGCGGCAGATGGCTCGGATGCCGTCGCCTAACTCGACATGGGCGAGGGTTGGAGATTGCTCGACTACGCGGCCGGAGACTGTGTCGCCGGGTTTGTGCTCGGCGATGTACTCGTCGATGCTGGTGGGGACGAGCTGCTTCATGGAGAGTTTGATCTGGCGTTTTTCAACGTCGATGGCGAGGACTTGCGCCTTGACCACCTGGCCGACGCGGAGAAGATCCTGGGGATGATTGATGCGCTTTTCGGCGCTGATTTCGCTGACGTGGACCAGGCCTTCGATGCCGTCGACGAGCTGCACGAAGGCGCCGAAGTTCATGAGCCTGGTGACGGGGCCTTCGATCTGGGAGCCGATGGGGAACTTTTGCTGCGCGGTGGACCAGGGGTCGGTGAGGGTCTGCTTGAGACCGAGGGAGATGCGGCGCTCTTCAGGCTTGACGGAGAGGATGACGGCGTCGACTGTGTCACCCTTCTTGAGGATGTCGCTGGGGTGACGGAGTTTTTTGCCCCAGGCCATTTCCGAGATGTGGATGAGGCCTTCGATGCCGGGTTCGATTTCGACAAATGCGCCGAAGTCGGCGAGGCGGGTGACCGTGCCGGTGACGCGCTGGCCGGCGAGCAGGCGTTCGGGGGCTTTGTCCCAGGGCCCGGGTTGGAGCTGCTTGAGGCCGAGAGAGAGTTTTTTGGTTTCCGGGTCGATTTTGAGGATTTTGACCTGGAGTTCCTGGCCTACGGAGAGAACGTCATCAGGCTTGCTGACGCGGGCGTAGGAAATGTCGCTGATGTGGAGCAGGCCGTCGATGCCGCCGAGGTCAATGAATGCGCCGTAGGGCATGAGGGTGCGGACCGTTCCGGTGACCGTGTCGCCTTCCTTGATAGAGGCCTGGAGGGCGTCATGACTGGCCTGGGTGAGGGCGCGGGCTTGCTCTTCAAGAACGACGCGGCGATCGACAACCACGTTTTCGTCGGTGACGTCGAGCTTGGTGATGCGGCAGGTGATTTCGGTTCCGACCAGCTTTTCGAGCTCGGCTGCGTCTTTCGTTCCGCTGCGGCTGGCGGGCATGAAGGCGCGGACGCCGATGTCGACCGAGAGGCCGCCCTTGATGACTTCAGTGACAGTGCCGACGACGGCCAGCCTTTGAGCGAATGCGGCTTCCAGGGCGGACCAGTCGCGGGGCTGCGCGACTTTGAAGCGGGAGAGCTGGTAGTAGTGCTCTTCGTTGCGGCCGGTTACGGAGACGGGGAAGGTGTCGCCGGGTCTTACGGATTCAGCGTTGTTGGGGAAGGCTGAGCGGGGAAGAACGCCTTCAGTTTTGTAGCCGATGTCGAAGAAGACCTGGTCGGCGGAGAGGGAGACGACCGTGCCCTGCAACTGTGTTGCGCCGGTCGCGGCTTTGTGGGAGTGGGTCTTCTCGAATGCGGAGAGAAGATCGGCGAAGGATTCGGCGGGTTCCGCAATGGGTTCTTCGGCTGGGTCCCGATGGGGTTCAGGAGGGATTGCGGGGGCGGATTCTGGAAGGCTGTCGTTGGCCATGATGGTATACAGCTTCATTCTCCCATGATTGAGCGGTGGGGGTGGTTTCGCACTCCTCCGGAAAAGACACAAGCTGATGGGGCACCCATCGGTACGGAGACAAACAATCTCACCGTTTCCCGGTGGCGGGTCAGATGTTTCCCATGGGTCAAGCCGAGAATACGCTTGGTGGCGAGCGAGAGGCATTAGAATCCATATCCTCGTATACTCGACCCAGAGTATGTCTACCCACCTGGAGACAATTCTAGCCACGACACGGGCCACGGTGGCCGCGGCGAAGGCGCATGTGCCAGCGGCCGAGCTGGAGCGGCGGGCGGCGGCGCACCAGCCGCGGGGCTGGGCCGGCGCGTTGCGGCGGCGGGCGGCGCTGGGGCCTGCGGTCATTGCCGAGATCAAGAAGGCTTCGCCCTCCAAGGGGTTGATTCGCGGGGATTTCGACGTGGCGTGGCTGGCCGGGCGCTGCCAGGCGGGCGGAGCGGCGGCGCTTTCAGTGCTCACCGACGAACCGTATTTCCAGGGCAGCCTGCGTAACCTGGAACTGGCTTCGGCGGCGGCGGTTCTGCCGTGCCTGCGCAAGGATTTTACGGTGGACGAGTACCAGATCGTGGAGGCGCGCGCCCACCGGGGAGACGCGATCCTGCTGATTGCCGCGGCGCTGAGGGACGACGAACTCAAGCGCTTTGCCCAGGCGGCCCGAGGACTGGAGCTGGATGTGTTGGTCGAGGTGCATACGGGCGAGGAGCTTGAGCGGGTGCTGGACACGCTGGGCGAGACAGGGGCGGACGCGATCGGCGTGAACAACCGCGACCTGAAGAGCTTTGAAGTTCGCCTGGAAACGTCGCTCGAGTTGGTGGAGCGGATTCCGGCCGGCGTGGCGCGTGTGGCAGAGAGCGGGATTTCGACCGTGGAGGACCTTGCACGGCTGCGGAGGGCGGGCTTTGACGCTTTTCTGATCGGCGAAAGCCTGATGCGTCAGACGGACCCCGGCGCGGCGCTGGCGGGACTGCTGGCGGGAGTGGCTGCGCGATGAGCGTGTGGATCAAGATTTGCGGCAACACTTCGCTGGAGGATGCGCGTCTGGCCGTGGAAGCCGGGGCCGACGCGGTGGGGTTTGTGTTTGCGCCCAGTCCGCGGCGGGTTACGGCGTCAGAAGCGGCTGCCATTGCGCAGCGTCTGCCGGCTACGGTGGAGAAGATAGGCGTCTTTGTCGATGCCGAGCTGGAGGAGATTTACTCGACCGTGCGGGAGTGCGGGCTGACCGGCGTGCAACTGCACTCGGAGACCGAGCCGGAGTTGCCTGCTAAGCTGCGCAAGCTGCTGGGGCCGGGGCTAAGGATTCTGCGCGTGGTGCATTTTGACGCCGGGGCCGGGAAGCTGATGAAGAAACAGATTGCCGAGCACGCCCGGAACCCGCACGTGGATGCGGTGCTGGTGGACTCGCGCACGGCCACGGCGGTGGGCGGCACCGGCGCGGCCTTCGACTGGACTGCCGCCCGGAACACGGTCTTCCGAAACCCAAAAGCGTGCAAACGCATCGCCGCGGGCGGGCTGAATCCGGCCAACGTGGCCGAAGCCATCGCCGCGCTGCGGCCATGGGGCGTGGATGTGGCCTCCGGCGTGGAGGCAACGCCAGGAAAGAAAGACCCGTCCAAGGTGCGGGAGTTTGTGGCTCGGGCGCGGACGGCTGCAGGAGTCAAGAAACCCTCATGACCGGCGCGAGTTCCAACGTGGACCAGCGATTGGATCGCCGTCAGCGGCGTATCTGGGAGATTGTGTCCCACTCTCCTCTTGAGTCGCTTTGGAACCTGCAAGGCGTTCCCATCCGCGTGGTGGCCTCGCGCACCTGGAAAGCCGTGAACGCCGATCGCCTCTTCGGGCATGCCGCAGAACTGGGCTTTTACTTCCTGTTCGCTCTGTTTCCCACTCTGTTTTGCGCCAGTTCGATTCTCGGCCTGTCCGCGCGATCGGCGCCCCAGGTATTCGACAGGCTGCTGGATTATCTGGCGCTCGTAATTCCCACTTCAGCCCTGGGCACCGTCCTCAATACCTTTAACGAGACGACGGCTGCCGCCTCCTCGGGCAAGGTGACGCTTGGACTCGTTGCCGCCATTTGGTCCGCATCCGTCGGCATTTCGGCTATCCAGGACACTCTCAATATCGTTTACAAGATCGAGGACTCGCGCTCTTATTTCATTGCGCGACTTTACGCCATTGGCCTTACTGTGGTTCTAACGATCACCGTTGGCTCAGGCCTTGCCTGTCTTTTGGGCGGAGACTTTATTGGCGCACTGGCCCAGTTCGAGCTTCATAATCATCTTCTGGCCATGGCCGCAACTGTGGCGGCGAGAGTTACGGGCTGGATCATGGCAGCCGTTCTTCTCGACTTCTCCTTCGCCATCATCTACTATTGGGCTCCAGATTCGAAGAAACGCCGCTGGCACTGGCTCACGCCCGGCGGGGCCCTGGGCCTCCTCGGATGGCTGCTGGCTTCCCTTGGCCTCCGTGTCTACCTTCATTTCTTTAATACCTATTCTCTTACGTACGGGTCTCTTGGCGCGGTAATTATTCTGCTGACCTGGTTCTATATCACGGGTCTGATGCTTCTTCTGGGCGCAGAGATCAACAGTGAAATCGAAGCCGCCTCCGCTGAAATGCGCTTGGCCGTCCATGCCCCGCCGGTTCTGGGCCCGGAAGCCGGAATAACGGATTCCCAGGTCTGAAAATCCAGACCTGGGCCACCCGCCTCTGCTAGATGTCCTTGAGAATGGCCTCCTTGGGCACGTTCTTGTGGGCGGCAATGCTGGAGAGAATCCCGTTCAGGGTTCCGATTCTGAGGGGATTATGCGCCGGACCACCTGCGGTGGGGCTAACTGCCTTCGGCGTGGGGAGCGAACGGAATGCTTGGTCTGCCGGCTTAATGGATTCTCGCGTATTCCCAGCGCTTGCAGAGGTGCTTAACCAGATCTTCTCCGCTCAGATCGCGTGGGAGTTTCATGCGACGGCCAAAACCTCGTCGCGAATCAGATGAAGGCGGACGGAAGCAGGCGCAGCAGAGTCGAAGTAGAAGGCCTTCACGGCCTCCCTGACGTTGGCTTTCAGCTCTTCCCAGCTATCGGCCTGGGTGAAGATGCTTTCGCCGAGCGCTTCGGCGGTGAAGCCGCCGTCGGCCTCTTGTACGACTTCAAAGACGAGTTCCTTCATGCTGTTTGAACCCCCTGCGATATTCATCTCATCATACCTCGACT
>DATFYK010000022.1:0-11582 GCA_035315085.1 Occallatibacter sp. | reverse complement strand
ACGATTCCTTCCAGCAGGTCGCCGAGGGTGATTTCCTTCAGTTCGGCGACGGCCTTGAGCACCTTCAACAAGCGCTTTTCCATACGGACGCCGGTCTGGACGCGCTCGACTACGACAGGTTCGCGATTTTGCTGCACTTGCGGCACGGGCTCCTCCTTGGTACATGCGTACCAAAGTACCACGGTAATCCAGCCCTGTCAACCCCCTCCTGGAGACTTCTTCGCGGCTTCGTGGGCGGCAGGGTTCGCGCGCCCCCGCCTGGCCTGTTATGGTCAGGAAGGAAACCTGAATGAATCCCCCATAGGAACCCGCGGGCATGTGGAAGCGTTGGCGAATCCGGATACTGCTGTTTCTGGCCGTTCTCGGCCCCGGATTCATTACCGCCAATGTTGACAACGACTCCGGCGGCATCCTCACCTACTCGCAGGCCGGCGCGCAGTACGGCTACACCCTGCTGTGGACCATCATTCCCATCACCATTGCGCTGATCGTGGTGCAGGAGATGTGCGCCCGGATGGGCGTGGTCACCGGCAAGGGCTTGAGCGACCTGATCCGCGAGGAGTTCGGCCTGCGCCTCACCTTTGTGCTGATGGTGCTGCTGGTGGTGGTCAACTACACCAACGTGGTCACCGAGTTTATCGGCATCGCCGGCTCCATGCACCTCTTCCACGTCACCAAGTTCATCTCCGTGCCGCTGTGCGCGGCGGTGGTCTGGTACATGGTGGTGCGCGGCAGCTACAAGAGCACGGAAAAGATCTTCATCGTCGCTTCGCTGGTCTATATCTGCTACATCTTTGCCGGGGTGCTGTCGCAGCCCAGTTGGCACGCTGCGATTCTGGCCACCGTCAAGTTGCCCGCCCGCTCGGTCTGGAGCGACAAGGCCTACATGTACATGGCCATCGGCGTGGTCGGCACCACCATCGCCCCCTGGATGCAGTTCTATCTTCAGTCCTCCGTCGTGGAGAAGGGCATTCGCGTGAAGGACTACGCCGCCTCGCGGCTGGACGTTATCGTGGGCAGCCTCTTCACCGACATCGTGGCCTGGTTCATCATCGTGGCCTGCGCGGCCACGCTCTTCGTGCATGGCATGGGCGCCATCCAAACAGCCGCGGACGCGGCCGAGGCGATGCGCCCCCTGGCTGGCGACTACGCCTTCATTCTCTTCGCCTTCGGGCTCTTCAACGCCTCGATCTTTGCCGCGTCGATTCTGCCCATCTCGACCGCTTACACGGTCTGCGAGGGCCTGGGCGTCGAGTCGGGCGTGGATAAGAGCTTCAAGGAAGCGCCATTCTTTTATTGGCTCTACACGCTGCTCATCGCGGGCGGCGCGCTGACCGTGCTGCTGCTGCCCGACGCGCAACTGATCAACTTCGCCATCCTCTCCCAGGTGCTGAACGGCGTTCTGCTGCCGGTGGTCATCATTCTCATGCTCATGCTCATCAACCGCCAGGACCTGATGGGCGAGCACATGAACTCCCGGATGTGGAACGTGATTGCCTGGGTAACCAGCATCATCGTGATCGGCATGACGCTGGTGATGCTGTGGGGGATGATTCCCGGGCACTGACCACCTGCGGTGGGGCCAACTGCCTTCGGCTCGGAGTGCGAACGGATTCATCCCAGGCCTCAAAGTCGAAACCTGGGGTACCCGCCTGGTGTAGAATTTGTGCGTAATCTCTGGGGCGGCCTCTGGTGGCAAAGGCAACTTGGTTCTCGATTGGGGTCAATATCGGAAAGAGCTTAGCCCGCGTCTTGTTCATTCCGAGAGCGTTGGCAAGAGGGCTAGCTCACGCAACTGGCGCGCTCAACCGCAACCGAAGGCTCACGTTGACCGACAAGGTTTATCTCGCGTTCATCGGCGCGGTTCTTCTTATTTTCATCGTTGTTTTCTTTCGATGGGTCCTTAGTGCTCCCAACCCCCGAATGTCTTCAGCGGAACGTCTAGCACGGGCGAAGGACGCGTGCGGAAGTGGCAGCCAATGCCTCAACCCGTCCGAGGCTGCTTATCAACTCTCGAAAATTCCAGAGTCTGCTCAAGAGTATGGCGAAGCCGCAAAACTGTGGGTGGCAATTAGTCCACAGTTGGCCGGAAACACCGTGACAGCAAGCCAAACGAAAACGTACGACGGATCAGAACGGGCTGCGGATCAAGCGCAGAGGAACTTCCAAGGGCTAGTCCATGACAGTTTCTCATGTGCCGAATCTACCGAGAACCAGCCAATTGTGTCTTTCGACGGCGGAAATTCCTGGTGGAAAGACGACGGACGCTGTGCGGATCGATTGCAAAAGCATAGAGATGAAGAAGCCCAAGCCTCAAGCTATTGGTCTACTACTGTTCGCGTAGATACAGATATGGACTCATTCTGGCTTCCGGATGAAGAGCGTAACTGTCGAACCTTCCCAGACGATAAAGGAACAGTTGCAACCGTCTTATGCGATGCGACTGCACACGCGAACCATAATATCCCGGTTAAATTCTGGGGTGGTGTTCATCGGAATACTGTCTCCGACTGGAGGTGCCGTCGAGAGGGGGACACTTTTGTTTGCCGCGCGACAGACTAGCCGGGTTCCGAATGCCCCAGATTTGTTCTGCCCAAGACGTGGGCCAACCGCCTACCTGTCGATTTTCAGCGCGAGTCTTCTCTGGCCTACAAAAGACCGGGCCTGTCCCTCTGCGTCACAAGTCCACCAAGCGTCCATATCGCCTCGAAAAATGTCTTGCGGAAGTCGGCGTTTTGCGGTTCCGTTCTCCCAGACTGTTACGCATGGAGTCAAGTCCTGACTGATATTTATACGTCCCTCGTACAAATCTGCTTTACGTTCAGCTTCAGTTCTACCGTCACCCGTCTTGAGGTACAGGACTGCTTCTTTAGGGAACGTGTTGTATTCGACGAGTGAGACCAGCGCTGCGATTCGAGTGTTACAGAAACAATTCGGTCGGACCATCTTGCCTTGCCCAACCATAAACTTTGACTCGATCAGAGAAGCATCAGCAGACCCTGACTCAGGATCAAATGGGACCGTGAACCCAAGATTCCCGTACATTGCTCCGAGCATAACGTGTGGAGATAGCAGATCGACGAAACTACCAGGTGCGGCCACCAGCACCAAGGCACATAGCGCATCTGGCAAATCCTTGAACTTCTTGCTTCCCGCATCGATATGTGTACGTACGGGAGGATATGGATCGAATTGAAAAAATGAACCAGCCGGAAGAGGGTTGTGTATGTCCTTGACCTCGAACAAAATCTGGCCCTGTGTTGGATGTTCCACGACATAGTCGATCAGTCTGCTTGTGCCTGACAGAGGGGGTTCATACTCAAACTTGATACAGTGGGCGTTGAGGTATTTTTCAAAGAGCAATTCCCCGCCCGTTTTCACGGTCACGATTATCCCTCCTCACTACAATTATGCTCCCCTCCTTGTGCAGGGCGCCCCAGCTCCGGATTCTCGGACCTGGGAAGAATCATAGCTGATCTTCACGCCACGGCCAATCGTTTGAGCTGAATCCGCCCAGCGGGAATCCGCGCAAGATCGTAATGAGCCTGCTGCGTAATCCAGCTTTCCGCTGCCGCCAAAGACCTGGGAGAGCCGTATGGCCATCTCCGGCGAGATGCCGCGCCTGCCGTTGACCAGCTCGGAGAGAGTGGTGCGCGGGCGGGGACGCCCGCGCGACAGCTGGTCTGGAGACCGGCGCTACAAATCCGGAGGCCAGCGGTTCCTGAGAGCTGACTGTGATGTGACCGGTCTGTACCGGTTTTTGCGCAAGAAAACGGCCTTTTCGAGCCCTGTCAGAACGCCAACCTACAGCAGCTTGCCGGCGGCCAGATCGCGTATCAGTTCCCGGTCGGCGGCCAGGAAGTCGTAGCTGGGCAGGTCTTCGAGCTTGACCCAGCGCATCTGCTGGAAGATGCGGTTATCGAGTTCCGCGGCGAACTCGTGGACGGCAAAGAACTGCAGGTCGACGGCGCCGCCATGACGGTAGTTGTGGCGGATGCGGGTGACGCGGGGGCCGATGACGGCGCGAATGCCGAGTTCCTCCTCCAGTTCGCGGGCCAGCGCCTGCTCGGGGCTCTCGCCGGCCTCGATCTTGCCTCCGGGAAACTCCCATAGCAAGGCCATCGGCTGCCCCGGACGGCGTTGACAGATGAGGACTTCGCCGCCGCGCACGATCAGGGCCGCCGCCACGAAGCGTAGGGCGGGACCGGCAGGGCGAGCATTGGAATTCGGCTGGGCTTCTTCCACCCCTTTAGTGTAAACGCACTAAAAGGGATGCAGAACTGGAATGGGTTCGCGTGCTCCGTTGCGATGAAAAAGCATTCGGAAGCGCGCCTCAAGGAGTTATCCCTCAGGCCTTGCTTTGTTCTCCGGCGACCGCCGCTTCGACGCCCTCGGCGGCCTGGGGCCGGAAGTAGCCCCAGCCGTTCTTTGCCGCCGCCGCAAGCAGGGCAGGAGACGGGTTGACCGGGAAGGGGTGGCGCGCAATCTCAAGCAAGGCCAGGTCGTGGATGGAGTTGCCGAAGGCCGCATCGGGAGGCGCGAGCCCCACCCGGGCGAGCGTGGCGGCTTTGCCCTCGTCGGTGGGCACATCCACAATTTCGCTGGAGATGAGGCCGTCGTCGACGCGGACCTCTGCGGCCAGCACGCGCTCCTCTGGAATTTGAAAATCGCGCACGCCTTCGACGACCACCCACTTGTTGGTGGAACTGACGGCCCAAAGCTCGACGCCTGCCTGGCGCAGAGTGGCCAACAGCGAGGCCATTTCAGGAAATACGCGGGGGCGCACAAACTCCCCAACATACTGGGCGGCGGCGGCGCGCAACTCCTGCTCGCGGAGGCCGGCGTAAATCTGCACCATCTCGCCGCAGATCTCCAGTTCGCTCACCTGGCCGGACAGGTAGGCACGGTAACGGGTATCGATCCAGTCGCTGGTGGAGCGCGAGACCAGGCCCTGTTCGAGAGACCAGGCCATGAAGCCATAGCCGGCGTCGCCGCCCCACAGCGTTCCATCACAATCGAAGACCGCAACTTTTGGACTGCTATCGAGAACCAGCCGTTCGAACTCCCGGGCGGTCCACTTGGGGATTTCTATCTGCGCAGGTGTCAAGCGCACCTCAATCCTGATCGAGAATTCTTCCAACTCTATTCTCTCTCAAACGGGGCCGCTTTGCACGTGAAGGTTTGAAGAAGACCCAATGGAGCAATCCAGCGGATAGGTTCCCGGCGCGGGGTAATGAAGTAGATACCTTGATGAACGAGGTACGGTTGCCTGTTCGCGGCCGGTGGAGATGGGTTCAAGCGCCGATAATCGGGAGTGTGGATATAGGGCGCAATCTTCCGCTCCTGAAGGACTACCAGGCGTATCTGCGCGTGGAGAAGGGGCTGCGCCCGCTCACCTGCGAGGCCTATGACAGCGACTTGAAGACGTTTGCCGAGTTCATCGAGGGCCGTCACGGCATACTGTTGACGGCGGCGCAGCAGGATGTGGCGGCCTTTCTTGAGCATCTGCGCGGCCACGGCATCGACTCGCGCTCGGCGGCGCGCAAGCTGAGCTGCCTGCGGGGCTTCTACAAATGGCTGCTGCTGGACCGCCGCATTCACCACGATCCTACCGTGAATATCGAATCGCCCAAGGCGTGGAAGGTGCTGCCCAAGTCGCTGGCCGAGCCGGAGGTGGTGGAGATGCTGGAGCGAGCCGGCATAGCCGCATCGCATCCGCAGGCGCGGGGCAGGGCACTGCGCGACCGCGCGATTCTGGAGCTTCTCTACGCGGGCGGGCTGCGCGTCTCCGAGGTTACGGCGCTCTCCACGGGCGACCTGGCGCTGGACGCGGGACGCGTGCAGGTGCGCGGCAAGGGCGACAAGGAACGCATCGTGCCGCTGGGGCGCACCGCAGTTCTTGCTTTGGAGGAGTATCTACGGGAAGGCAGGCCGCATCTGGCGCGCATAAGCTCAGCGCGCAAGGCCAATGCGGCGCGACAGGATGCTACCCGCCTGTTTCTTTCCTTGCGCGGCATGCCGCTAACCCGCCAATGGGTCTGGCACGTGGTGAAGATGGCGAACGGCGCGGCCAGCCCGCACCGGCTGCGCCACAGTTGCGCCACACACATGGTGGAGCACGGCGCGGACCTACGCAGCGTGCAGCTGATTCTGGGCCACGCCGACATTTCCACCACTCAGGTCTACACGCACCTGGCGCTGGGCCGGCTGAAGGCCGTGCATCGCCTGCACCACCCGCGGGCGGCGAGGCGTGGCGCGGAGGTTGAGGCGTTCTCAGAGCCACTTGGAGATGCGCATCGAGATTCCCATCGGGGGCTATGCCTTGTTCCGCGCGTTCATCCGAAAGAGGAGACGACATGAGCGCATCGGCCGCCCCCGCGATTGCCCGGCCGCTGGATTTGCTCGTGGCCGACTATCTGCGCGTGCTGGCCAATGAGCGCGGCGCCTCAGCGCACACCTTGCGCGCTTACCAACGCGAATTAAACGGCTTTGCAGGCTTTGTTGCCGAGCGCTGGGGCAACGACCAGGGCGTGGAGCGCATTGAGCACACGCACATCCGCGCCTATCTGGGCACGCTGTATGACCGCGGGCTCTCCAAGGCCTCGGCGGCGCGGACGCTGGCGGCGATTCGCAGCTGGTTCAAATGGCTGGCGCGCACCGGCCACGTGGAGCAGAATGCGGCCTCGCTGGTGGCCACGCCGCGGCTGCCGAAACACTTGCCACGCGTGCCCTCCATCGAGCAGATGAACCGGGTTGTGGACTCGGTGGGCGAAGATGCCGCGAGCTGGCCAGCGCGTGACAAGGCCATCCTAGAGATGCTGTATGGATGCGGGATCCGCAACGCCGAGTTGACGGGGCTGAACCTGGACGACATTCACTGGGCCAATGAGGCGATCCTGGTGCGCGGCAAGGGACAGAAGCAACGTTACGTGCCGTTGGGCGACGCGACAGCACAGGCGCTAAGGGCCTATCTGGCGGAGCGGTCGGCTCGGTTGGCCGCAGCCGGCAACGGGAAGGGAGCCGCGACGCCGGCGTTGTTTGTCAATCTTCAGTTGCGCGGCCTGAGCAAGCCAGGCGGCCAGGCACGGCTGACGACGCGCAGCGTGGGCCGCATCGTCAAGCGCATCGCCATTCTGCGCGGCCTCTCCGCCGAGGTGCATCCGCACACGCTGCGCCACGCTTTCGGCACGCATTTGCTGGAGGAGGGCGCCGACCTGCGGGCTATCCAGGAACTGCTGGGCCACGAACGGCTCTCGACGACGCAGCGTTATACGCAGCTCACCACGGCGCAGTTGACGCAGGTCTACGACAGGACGCATCCGCGGGCGCGGTAAGGGCGCCGGAGCAAGAGCCAGCGGTTTTTCCCCTAGTATTTGTTCCTGCTGCTCATAACTTCTGCAGCCTTCCGCGTCTTGGAGTGCGGTGGGCGATCCTCTGCAGCGTACCCAAGTGTGATGACAAGACCGATGCGGGTGGCGCGCGGAATGTTCAGGATTTTCTTGATTTGCGATTCGTCAAACCAGCCCAACATGCACGTTCCCAAGCCAAGTTCCGTTGCTTGCAGGCAGAAATGCGCGGCGGCAATGCCGATATCAATCAAATAAAACGGACGGTCCTTCAGCCAACCAGCGACTTGTGTGAGGATCGAATGTTTTTCGACGGCCAGGACAGCGATCACCGGCGCTTCCGCCGCAAATTTATTGAAAGGAAAGGTTTTGCTGAATGTCGCCATGGCGACTTGATTTTTTATCACCGGATCATCGACGAGGATGAGTTTCCAGGGCTGCGCATTGCTAGCCGATGGCGCCATGCGCACGGCTTCAATGAGCGCCAGCAGCTTTTCCGGTTCCACCATCTTCTGCTGATATTTCCTGACGCTCCGGCGTGCCTGCATCAATTCGTCAAATCTCATCTCTTAACCACCCTAAAAGCTGATCTTGCGATTCGGGAACCAAGTGAGTTGGATGGTGGTTGTGGTGACGGTCTGCAGGCCGGGAAGGTAGATGGGAGCCTTCCAGCGCTCGTAGGCAAAGGAGCCGTTCACCTCGAAGTCCTTGCCGATGCGCTTGACCACCTGGAAGTTGATGTCGTTCAGCGTGGTGCCGCCGGGGGCCAGGCAAGGGGTCGAGAGGGGGCATCCGGGGCTCCCGGCAGGGATGGTCTGGGTGGTTGAGCCGGGGATGAAGTATTTGGTTGCTTTTTGATTGCGCACGCCCACCTGGATCCATTCGTTGCCGCTCAGATGGTAAGTAATCCAGGCCTGGCCGCCCTTGTCTTCGCGTCCGATCCAGTCGCCGAAGAGTTGGCCCTTGTTGGTGTAGCCCTGCCGTTGGATGGTTTCGTAGTACATGAAATGGCCGTAGAGGCTTGGGTAGCTGCCCCTGAATGGGTTATCTGAGTGGGAGGGGTCGGTGGAGGCGGCTTCGGCGCGGATGTCCAGCTTGGGCATGCCGGGCACATGGGAGAGATAGAGGCCGGGCCGGTAGGCGGCGCGGTGGGGAGCGTCGATGGGGGAGACATCGTCGTGGACCTCGGAGTCCGTGTAGAGCGTGAGCCATTTGCGGACGAAGGGCAGCCGGTAGGAGAAGTCAAAGGCGCCAAAGCGCGCGCCCGGGTCGTTGCGGCCGAACTTGTTGACACTACCGACGCCAGCGGTGACGCTGAAGAAGCTCCTCAGGAAGCTATTAATGGTGATGGGCGCGTGGCCCTCGCCGCCCCAGATCGCGGTGCGCTCGAAGCCGAATTCGAGGTTTTCCGTGGGCCGGAAGCTGATCTTCTCGACGTACACCCAGGGGTCGCCGGGGTTGATCACGTTGGCCAGATTCGGATTGGAGCCGCCGGGATTGGCCGGATTGGGCATATAGGTGTGGCCTCTGAGCCCTCCGACCAGAAAATCGTGGCGGAAGGGTCCGGTGAGCCGGGAAAGCAGCGGAACGTACAGCGGCTCGATGCGGTTGATGCGGAAGGAATAGATGTTTTCAGCGTTGTTGGAGTAGGCAAAGGCGCCGCCCTGGCCGGGGCCGAGCCATACATCCTGCTTGCCCAGGGATATCTCATGGTTGAGATAGTGGGCGGAGACGAAGGCCTCGAGCACCCGCCCGTCGGTGGCGGTGGCGATCGGTCCCATGGGAATGGTGTCCTGGTGATATGGGATGCCGGCGGGGTTGAGGAAGGTCGTGTCGTCTACCGTGCTGAGCGCCTGGGCCAGTGCCTGGGAGTAGCCGGCAGCCGAGGGCGCCGCCTCAAACTCGCCGCGCACATAGAGCACGAACCGGCCGGCGGCGGCATAACCGCTGGCGCCGGTGTAGTTGTTGAATCCGTTTTCGTAAGGACGGCCGTAGTCGTTGATGATGGTCGAGCCGAGATGGTAGCTGTCGCGCAGGGGCGTGCCGCTGATGCCGCGGACCACGGTGTAAGTCGACTCGATGCGGGAGTTGCCCCGGTGCGTCAGGCAGGGGCCCTGGATGTCGTCGCGCAGTTCGTGCATCAGCGCGTCGTAGATCGCCTGCGCCTCTTCGGTGGCCGGCCCGGCATCCGCATCCTCGATGCGGGCGCCGGCCTGCTCCAGCATGTGACTCACGCTCAAGCGGGTCCACGGGCGCATGCCGAGGAAGACATCGTCCACATAGCCCAGCGAGTAGAGCCGCAGCACCGCAGGATAGACCCAGCTATCGACCGGGATATAAGGCGAACCGAGCACGGAAGGTTCGCAGACGGGCACGGGATGGCCGGCGTCGCGGCCCGCCTGCCCGGCGTCCGGAGGCGCGCCGGGCTGCTGGGCGGGGAGTGGATTGGCGGTCACCACGAGAAGTCCCGCCAACAACGTTGCGCATGGGATAACAGGAGACACGACTAAACGTCTGCTCACGTTCATTCCCTCACTTTATCAGCAGAGTGCCCGCAAATTCTTAAGCTGTTTCGGCTGAAGGGACAACTTGTCCGCCGATTCTATGGCGGCGTTCAGCTCTTTACTAAACTCACCGGCGATCTGCTTTTTGAACTCCTCGCTGAATAAACCTTTGCGGATGAGGTACTTCTCCATTCTCAGGATGGGGTCGCCGGCCTTCCAGCACTCGACTTCGACAGGGTCGTGAAACCTGCCGGAGCCGATCTCGGAGTAGCCGTCCGAGCGGCCGGTCTGACACTCGATCAGAGTGGGTCCGTTGCCCTTGCGGGCATGGGCGATAGCTTCGGAGGCTACGCGATAGACGGCCACTACGTCGTTGCCGTCCACGGTGATAGCGGGGAAGGCGTAGGCATCTGTTTTCAAGGGGATACTCAGAATCCAGGACACAAAGATCATGGGCAGGCCATGGAGGCCGGCAAAGCACAATGCTTCCTGCCAGGGGCCGAGGGAGGCGGGTTCGCTTGCGGAGATGACTACGGCTATCCTGTTGTTTTTATTTAGCTTATTGGCCATGGCTGCATCGGTGGCGAGGTTGAGCCGGGCGGCGGTACCGGACGAAGGGGCGATGGGGTGGAAGAGGCCACCTAACAGCGTTTCGAGCGGCAAGCCATTGATAAAGAACGGGATGAGGTCGCCGTGCGAGGGGACGATGGTGTCTTCGGGGAACAGGTCGATGGACACGCCCACTGCTACGGCCTCCCGGCCGGCGGCAGAGTCGTAGTTGGCTGTGAAGTCGTTATTATTGAATAGGATACGGGTTCTATCCTCTATCATGCGGCACTTGAGCATGGTGGAGTAAAGCTGGAGCAGCTTTTCGCTGGAGATGAGCGAGAAACCGTTTTTGGCGGGCTGCGGCGGGACCGCATAGGGTTGTTCGTTGCTCTTGGCGGTCATCGGCTGGGGTAACTCCCCGGTTACTGGGATTGTAAACGGATCAAGAAAATGGCGGCCCAGGAGGCGCCGTTCGATGGTTAAAGGTTTGTCTGGATGGTTGCGAAAATGCGAATGATTCACCACCGAGAGTTGCCCGATCAAGTGAAAGTCGATCTGGATGGCGAATCACAAGGAATCAGGAGTCTGAGCCTCAGTTGGCGCGAACAGTCCGTTGCATGTACTGAAGGTCTGGAGGAGTTCGAATTCTTAACCAAAGGCTCAGGAGCCAAGAGACGTACGCAGCGATTCACAATGCGGCGCGCCGGGCGCTTACCAGGGCGCGAATGAACTCCGGCGTGGAACCGCAACAACCGCCTAGAAATGAGGCGCCGGCCTCGCGCAGGGCTACGAAGTGCGAAGCGAAGAACTGCGCTGAGGCGCCATAGCGAATGGCTGATCCCTCTATTGTGGGCAAGCCTGCATTCGGCTTGATCCAAATGGGGAGATCGGAGGCCGCGCGCAGCCGTTGACAGATGGACACAGCTTTCTCCACTCCTACGCCGCAGTTTGCGCCGACCGCATCCGCCCCTGCTTCAGCCATGGCCGCGGCCACGGCTTCGGGCGTCGCGCCCATCATGGTGCGGTCTTTGTTCTTGCCGGAGTCGAATGCGAAGGAAACGATGACCGGCAATCCCGTTCGCCGGGCCGCTTCCACCGCCAGGCGCGCCTCCTCGATGTCGCTCATCGTTTCCACAAGCAATGCGTCTGCGCCGGCCGCAGCTAGCGATCGAGACTGCGCAGC
>DATFYK010000021.1:0-48784 GCA_035315085.1 Occallatibacter sp. | reverse complement strand
CTCATCCGGATCATGCGTTCCGAAGATACTCATCGTGACACGCGCCAGGGATCTTGGCGCCACCCTCGCAAGGATTTTCAAAATATGTCTCATGTAGCCATATTGCGAATCGTAGAACTTCTTTCGGGTTTCAAAGCCTTTGGGATCTACATCCTTCATGTATTTCGAGACGACCTCTTCTAGGACCAATTTGTGGATCCGCTCAGGATGTCGGGCCGCCAGATAGATCGCCGTTGGCCCTCCGGAGGATTCCGCAATCACGTTTGCGTTCGAAATGCCCAATCTGTCCATGAGAGCGGCCATCGCTTCCGCAGCTTCTGGTGCGGTCCTTCCTACCGAGAACGGAGTTTTCCCATACCCGGCCGGGAGGGTGTGAGGATCGAAAAACCTGCCGCCAACAAGGCTTCATTTCCGCCGGAGGATTCGCAGTCATCCATCGAGCCAGTAAGTCTCAGGACTACTGGACCTTGCCCCAGCAGTGTATATTCAATCGGACCTGCCTTGGTCTGTGCGACATTCCTTGGGTACTTGTCTGCGAGCGGCCATGCGGCGCACACAAAGAGCATAACGAGCATGGCAGCAACAGTCCCTATTATTGCTACCAAAACCTTAGCAAGAAATCGGCGCATGAAATCTCCTCGCGAAACTGCCTCGCTCGCAGCCTCGGCGGTCTCCTCGCGGCTCGCCTCTTGACGGAGCAGCTTCGCTGTTTGGACCTATGGAACGGGCGCGACAACTCCATCATGTTCTGCTTACGCAAAGAAATGCGCCAAAGTTCTAACAGAAAGCGAGTTTTTTGAATGTGGCGTCCCAAATTGTCAGCCAAGTCCTGTGCCTTCGCGAGCAAGTTTCGAAGCGGGCCTGTGAGTTGGAATCGACCCTAATCTTTCCGCAAACAACCGGGTGGATCAACCGTCCAAGCCTGAGCGGCCATTTCGCGAGCGGCTTCGTCCAAACTGGAATCTCCTTTTTCAGCTCTGATTCGCCTGAATTGTACTGCTCGGGGCCGGTTTTGCCATCCCAAACCCCCATCCGCGGTCGAGAAGCGGAGCAATCCTGCGTTGTTCTGATCTCCGATGCGTCATCGTCAGCATTTCCTACCGATTTCTCCAACACTTTTCCCTCCTCACGGATTTTCAGCGATTCGATTTGCGTCCCTGCCGCCAGCCATTAGCTTGCCGGAAGCGGCAGCATCGCGATCCGCCTCAGCATCGCTGGGAACCGCCGGGTGCCACAGGCCTCGTTTTTGAGACCTGGAAAACCATGCACCTCAATCGCCATTTCATCATCCAATAAAACATGACCATGATCAAGCGCATCGGCATCCATCTGGGCACGGCGGGCGGGGCTTCCAACGCCGTCGAGCGGGCGCGGGAGATCGGCGCCAACACCTTGCAGATTTTTTCGTCGAGCCCGCGCATGTGGCGCGCGGCGAAAGTGGACCCCAAACAGGCTGCGCGAATGAAAGAGCTGCGCGCGGCCCTCGACGTGGGTCCGCTGGTGATTCATACCGGCTACCTGATCAACGTGTGCAGCCAGTCGGACGAGATTCGCGATAAGAGCGTCGCGGCTTTTCGCGGGGAGATCGAGCGCGCGCTGACGTTTGGCGCCGAGTACCTGGTGCTGCATCCCGGCTCGTGGAAGGGGCTGACACGGGACGAGGGTCTCAAGCTGGCGGCGGACTCGATTACGCGAGCCATTGACGGGCTGCCGTGGCACGGAACAGGCTTTCATATTCTCATCGAAAACACGGCGGGGGCGGAGTTCTCGCTGGGCGGCAGTTTCGAGCAGGTAGCGGAGCTTGTGACCCGGCTCAGGGCCACAGCGCCTGTGGGCGTGTGCCTGGATACCTGCCACACCCATGTGGCCGGCTACGACCTGATTAGCGCCGAGGGCTACGCGGAGACCATGCGGCAGGCCGGCGCGACGGTGGGCTTCGATGCGGTGCGCGTCTGGCACATGAACGACGCCAAGGCCGCGCGCGGCTCCAAGCTCGACCGGCATGAGCACATCGGCCAGGGCACCATGGGAGTCGAGCCGTTCCGGCGGCTGCTCAACGACGAGCGCTTTGCCCACGCCGCCTTCATCGCCGAAACCCCGGTGGACGAGTCCGCCGACGAGGAGCGGAATGTGCGGGTACTGTTGAGCCTGGTTGGATCGGCCTAGATTCGCTGGGCCGCTAACGCGCGATGGTTCCGCAGGCCCTCACGCAAATAAACCTGTAGCCATGCATTTCAGAAATGCGGTATTGTTCATACCCATGGAGTTCATTCAAAGGAGATCATCGCATGAAGACCTTGAGCAAGAATCTTCTTCTCATCCTGGCGGCTGCGCTGCTCATCCAGATAGCGCACGCCCAGGCAGCGCCAACTAAAAACGCCACCCCAAAGCCTGCTGCAAGTCCGTCCCAGTATCTGCTTGATTCCTGGAACGACATTGGCCGGAAACTGATTGCAATGGCCGAAGACTTCCCCGAGGACAAGTACGATTTCAAGCCGAATCCGGCCCAGAGGTCGTTCGCCGAGCAGCTTTTGCACGCCGCCGGCGCCAACTATTTCTTCATCAATCCGGTAAAGGGCGTAAAGCCGCCATCCGGAGACGCGAAACGATCCGACTACAAGACCAAAGCGGCCGTGGTCGAGTTTGTGAAGAAGTCTTTCGCGGATGGCGCGGCGCTGATCAAGAGCAAAGGCGACAGCGGACTCGGCGACTTGTATGTCGATCCATTCTCCAACCAGCAGACCCGCTTCTCCGATGGCGCATGGGGCTTTATCGAACACTCGGGCGAACATTACGGGCAGCTGGTTGTGTATTACCGCGTGGCCGGACTCGTGCCCCCGGAGTCGCGCCCGAAGAAGTGATCGCGGGAGATTGACAAATTAAGCAGACCTCCGTGAACCGGGCTCGACGATTCGCATAAACTGCCTTCCCGTTTACACTGAAAGGGTTATGGCGGAAGAGAACGAACTACGTTACGACCCGGCGGCGATTGAGCCCAAATGGCAGCAGCGGTGGGCGGCGGACCCCACGCTCTACGCGGCCGAGCCTGTCTCCTGCGGCAAGCCCAAGTATTACGTGCTCGAAATGCTACCGTATCCCAGTGGCGTCTTGCACGTGGGCCACGTGCGCAACTACATGATTGGCGACGTGCTGGCGCGGCAGATGTGGATGCGCGGCTACAACGTGCTGCATCCCATGGGCTGGGACGCCTTTGGGCTGCCGGCAGAGAACGCCGCGGTCAAGAACAATACCCCGCCGCGCGAGTGGACGCTCGCGAATATCGCCGCCATGAAGCGGCAGTTTGACCGGCTGTGCCTGGGCTTCGACTGGGCACGGGAGATCACGACCTGCCTGCCCGACTACTACCGCTGGAACCAGTGGTTCTTCCTGCGCATGTACGAGAGGGGGCTGGTCTATCGCAAGAAGAGCAAGGTGAACTGGTGCCCGGAGTGCTCGACCGTGCTGGCCAACGAGCAGGTGGTGGAGGGCTGCTGCTGGCGCCACGAAGGAACATTGGTGGAACAGCGCGACCTGGAGCAGTGGTTCTTCCGCATCACCGCCTACGCTCAGGAATTGCTCGACGGCTTGGACAAGCTAGACGGCTGGCCGGAAAAAGTCCGCACCATGCAGCGCAACTGGATCGGCCGCAGCGAGGGCGCGGAGGTGGACTTTTTCCTTGAAGAACAGGGACTAGGGACTAAGGGACTTGGGGCTGGGGGGCCGGGAGCAGAGACGACGCGGATTCGCGTTTTTACCACCCGCGTGGATACGATCTTCGGCGCGACCAGCGTTCAGTTGGCGCCGCAGCACGCGCTGGTGGCCGAGTTCACCGCCGCCAGCGGGGAGCTAAAGGCGCAGGTGGACGAGCTGCTGGAACAGCAGAAGAAGGCGCGCGAGGCCGGCGACCTAGGGGCAATCGAAAAGCACGGTGTTCCCACCGGCCGTTTTGCGATCAATCCCTATAACGGCGAGCGGGTGCCCATCTGGGTGGCCAATTACATCCTGGCCGAATACGGCACCGGCGCCATCATGAGCGTTCCGGCGCACGATGAGCGGGACTTCGAGTTCGCGACCAAGTACAACCTGCCCATCGTACAGGTGATTCAGCCTGTCCAAAACGAGGACGGAGCGAAGCTCCCCTTCGTCTCGGAAGACGGCGTGCTGGTGAACTCCGGGGAGTACAGCGGGATGAGCTGCACCGAGGCCCAGAAAGCGCTCCAGGAGACTGCCGAGCGCGGCGCGTTTGGCGAAGGCAAGGTGATCTTTCGTCTGCGGGATTGGGGGGTGAGCCGGCAGCGCCCCTGGGGCACGCCGATTCCCATGGTCTATTGCGAGTGGGACGGTCTGGTTCCCGTGCCCGACGATCAGTTGCCGGTGCTGCTGCCCGACAAGATCGAGATCACACAGCAGGGCAGCTCGCCGCTGGCCCGCATGCCCGATTTTCTGCACACAACTTGTCCAAAGTGTGGAAGCGCGGCGCGCCGCGAGACCGACACCATGGACACCTTCGTCGATTCGAGCTGGTACTTTTACCGCTACACTGACCCCAAGAACGATCGCGCGCCGTTCGATCCGGCGTTGGCGCGGTACTGGTTCCCCATCGACCAGTACATTGGCGGCGTGGAGCACGCCATTCTGCACCTGATCTACTCGCGCTTCTGGACCAAGGTCATGCGCGACCTGGGCCTAGTGGTCAACGACGAGCCGGCGCGGCGGCTGTTCACGCAGGGCATGGTCATCAAGGACGGGGCGAAGATGTCCAAGTCCAAGGGCAACGTCGTCTCGCCCGACGAGATGGCAGACCAGTACGGCGCCGATGCAACACGCGTCTACTCGCTCTTTGCTGCACCGCCGGATCGCGACCTCGAGTGGCAGGACGACGGCGTGGCTGGGGTGAGCCGCTTCCTGGCCCGCGTCTACCGGCTGGTGGTGAAGTATGCGCCAGTGGCGCGATCAGCCCGCGGAAGTCAATCCAAAACACAAAACGGCGGAGCCGCGCTCAAGCTGCTCCGCAAACTCCATCAGACCATCGCCAAGATCACTCTGGACTTTGAAGGCCGCTGGCACTTCAACACCTGTGTGGCGGCCATCATGGAACTGGTCAATGAGATTCAGGCCGTGGACGCGCAACTAGCGGCAGGCGAAGTTCCCGCGCTGGTGGTGCGCGAACTATTGCGCTCGCTGGTCCTGCTTCTGGCGCCATTTGCTCCATATCTGGCGGCGGAATTGTGGGAGAAACTGGGCGAAGAGGGCTCAATTCTGCGTGCGCCCTGGCCCGTGAGCGACCCCGAACTGGCCGGGGAAGAAGAGCTGGAGATTCCGGTGCAGATCAACGGCAAGCTGGTGACGGTGGTGTGCGTTGCCGCCGACGCCGACGCGAAGGCCATCGAGGCGGCTGCGCTGACCGATGCGAAGGTGCAGTCGCGCATCGCCGGCAAGACCGTCGTAAAGGTCATCGTGGTGCCCGGCAAGCTGGTGAACCTGGTAGTCAAATAGCAGTAACAGCTGGGTGCCCCAGGTCCGGATTTTCGGACCTGGGAATCCATGAACCTCAACACGCCTTGTTCATAAGGAACAAAATGGCCGGGTGCCCCACCCTCGCCGCTTTCTTGTCTTTGCGGCTAGGGTGGGAAACCACGAACCTCAACTGGCAGCATTCATGAGGAGTAATATGCTTGCGCCGCTACGCGGAACCCAGACGCTGGTTGGCCAGATGGGCTGGGTCTTCGCGCGGCCCTCGCTCACCGCAATCGAGGTGGGTTGGCGCTGGATCTTCGGTATTCCCTTTTTGGCTGTTTGCTGGATGCAGGTGCGGCAAATCCTCACCGTGCTTCCGCCCCAAGCCGCGGGGCTTACGGGCATCGATCCGCAGAATCCCTGGGTGGCGGCGGTGCAGCTTGCCAATGCGTGGGCGCTCTACCAGCCCCACGTGATGGAGGTTCTGCGCTGGCTGCTGCCGCTTGCCGCGCTGGCTTGGGTGGTTATCTCCACTCTGGGCCGCAGCCTGGTCCTCAAGCGCCTCGATCCGTCGCTCCGTTTTCGGCCCCTTGAGATGATCCTCTTGCAGGCCGCCTGGCTGGCTCTTTTTGCCGTCACCTGCTGGGGATGGTTCCGTTCCATCGCGTGGGTGGCGGCCACGCACATCACCCCCGCCGGCGAACCGGACCTGGTGGGCTACTCCATCTGGGCGATCTTTCTTTCGTTAGGTTTCTTCACGGCGTGGGCGCTGCTGAGCTGGGCGCTGTCGATTGCGCCGCTGCTGATGTTGCTTGAAGAGCGTTCCGCGCTTTCGTCCCTCGGTCAGAGTCTCAGGCTGGGAAAGAACTTCACCGGCAAGCTGGTCGAGATCAACCTGGTGATGGGGATCGTGAAACTGGCCCTGATGGTGCTGGCCATGGTGCTGTCGGCAGCGCCTCTGCCCTTCAGCGACCAGTTAGGGCCAGATGCGTTACATGTGCTGTGGCTGGCGGCAACAGTCTTCTACCTTGTGGCCAGCGACTACTTCCATGTGGTGCGGCTGAAAGGCTTTCAGGAGTTTTGGAAGATGTTTCGGGGACAGCAGGCCGGCGAAGTGGAAAGTTAGCAAGCAGGAGTGCCAGGCCCGTCGCAGATCGCAAAGGTTGCTCCGCGAATCCCGCTCTCAGAAGATCTTCAAATGAATAACGAAGTACTTCTTCGGATCCTCGCGGATGCTCTTCACCAACTGCTTGGCCTGGGCCAGGGTCTGGTCGGCGTTATCGTATAGTGTGCGATTCTGGACGAGCTGACCTAGAGTGCCCTTGCCCTCGTCAACATCTTTCAAGACGCTGTCGAGGTGGGTAAGCGTGTCATCGAGTTTCTGCGCGAAGGCGGGGTCCTTGGCCAGTTTGCCCAGCGCGCCTTTGCCGGCGTTGATCTCGGCCAACAGTTGATTGGCATTGGCGGCGGCGGCGTTCAGGTTGTTGTAGAGCGTGTCGTCCTTGAGCAGCTTGCCGGCGCTGCCCTTGCCCTCATCGAGGGCGGTGGCGATGCGATCCAGCCGGCCGACGACCGCGTTGGCGTGGTTATAGAGCGTATCGTCGTTGACCAGCTTGCCCAGCGAGCCCTTGCTTTCGGCAATGGCGCCGGTGATGGCCTGGAGGTCGTCGGCGATGCGCGAGAGCTTGTTAAAGAGCGAGGGGTCGTTGATCAACGCGCCCAGGGTGCCGCGCCTGGAGTTGAGCGTATCCACCAGGGTTTCGACCTTGCGCAACATCGCCTGAATCTGCACGATAGACTCTCCGCTGGTGCGGATCAAGTCCTGGATGCTGGGCGAGCCGGAGGCCTTCAACTCGGCGTTGTTGGCCGGAGCTGGGCCGGTGGCGTGAGCCGATTTGATATCGACGTAGCTGTCGCCGAGGACGCCGGCCTGGGCAATCGAGGCGGTCGAATCGGTATGTACGCCGCTCAGGTATTCGTGGCCCACCCGCATGGTCACTTCCACCGGCATGGGGTTGCGCTCGGGAACCACGCGGATACGGATCACATTGCCTATAGTGACACCTTCAAGCGTGACCGGTGCTCCATCTTTCAGCCCCGCGGCATTCTCAAAGTAGCAGCGAAGCACGAGCTTGCGCGCAAACAGCCCTCCTGTGGAGGCGGACATGAGAATAATGAGCCCGATCAGCACGGCCATGGCCGCCAGAACCAATGCGCCTACTCTCAGTTGCGACCACTGAATCTCTTTCCGGCTTGGCACGGCGCTCCTCTTACTAAAATGAGCTGGGTGGTGACGCATTGAGGATAGCAGAAGAGGCGGCCTTGGAGCTGTTCTCCAACTCAAGCGCCCTTACCAACTATGTGCAAAATTGCTTGCCACGCTCAAGCCGCGGCAGGCTTCGCTGTCGCAAGCGCCAGGCCCAGGCAGAGCGCGATCAGGACTTCGAAAACTATCGGAACCGGGAAGAAATAGATGCATGAATTCACGGCAAAGGCCAGATATCCCACCATAAAGGTGGCAAGGATCGGCCGCAGAGGTGCCGCATCGGCCTTGGCCAGGGAACCAAGCTGCCAGAAGACAATGGATTCGGCTGTGAGAAAGATCGTGACGGCCAGGCCCAGCCCCCGGTGGAACTCCCAGTAACTCCGCAGAACTCCCATGAACAGGAAATGGTTGGACCGCATGGCCTCTGCCGCGGTTGCGGCGGCGCCCGGCTCCGGTGTGCCGAAGACGCCGCCGATGGTGTGCAGCACCGAGTGAATGAAGGTCAATACCGATGCGATGCGAAGAAATACGACTGGCTTCATTGAAACCCCTTTTACTTGCCGATTTCGCCGTCCACCTTCTTGGCAAAGGCAGCCAGCATTCCAGCCCAAGCATCCGGATGGTCGAGCATTTCGCGAAACTTCTCGCAACCCTCGCCATGGCGCTCGAAGCCGCGGTGCTCCAGTTCAACCAGCCTACCCGAATCGGCCTCGGCCGTAAACCGGATACCCACTTCGCTCGCTTTCGCGAGGTCGGGATTGAACTTCCAATCCGGACCCAGGTGTCAGGAAAAGGACACGCGGCGCGGCGGATCCCGGGCCGGCATCGTGCCCCAGTCGCGAGGATAGCAGAAGGGGCGGATTTATCGCCCGTCTTCGAGCACCACGCTGGCCATGGCAAGGCCAGCGGTGTGGGTGAGGGAAAGGGCGGCGCGGGCTACGCCCAGGCGGGCGGCAATCTCGGCAGCGCGCCCATGAAGCTGGAGTGTGGGTCTTCCGCTCGGCTCGCGGACGACCTCGACCTCCAACCAGCTCACGCCGTAGCTGATGCCCGTTCCCAGGGCCTTGGCTCCCGCTTCCTTGGCGGCAAATCGGGCGGCAAAGCTCTCGGCGGACTTGCGCTTGCGCAGGCAGTAGGTCTGCTCCGCGGTGGTGTAGACGCGGTCGAGAAACCGTTGGCCGTAACGATCCATGGATTGCTGGATGCGCCCGATCTCCACCAGATCGATTCCGGAGCCGATGATCATGCTATGAAAGTAAATCATTTTGCTTTTGTTGTGCTTGCGCACATTCCGGGCGCATGGCGCCAGGGATTCGCGGCCTCGCAGGGAGTCGCAAGCGCGCCTCCAATTACCAGCGAAAGGGACTGCCCGGCTCCGGCGAGGCACATTGTTTCAAAGCCGGTCAAGTGCCGTGCGACTCCTGAACAATCGTTATGCTATCCTGCCCCGCTCCGATGAAACCGTTGTGAGGCTGACAATGCCGGACCGCGATGCTGGGCAAGCAATGAGCATACCTTGGGCGCTGCAGATGAAGGCTATCTCCATCGAGGAGCCGTCCCGACTGGTTCAGACTCTTACAGGCGCAATTCTCGGCTGTGGCGGCTGGGTTTTGAGCCGCGGCGTTAACGATACAGGCACGGTGAGCATGCTCTTCGAGTTCGAGCGCCAGGCCTGCGTGGACATCTACAGCGTGTTGATCGCCGCCGGGCTGGAACTGAGCCAGAACGGGCATATCCGCTTTACCGAGCTCTGCCAGTGTACCCGTAGCCATCAGCGGGAATGCGGCGCGGAGATCGCCAGCATCGACCTGGAGATTCAGACCTTTCCGGTGGAGATGGTGCACGGCCCACACGCATCCGAGGCGGTGTGACCGGCTAGAGCGGAACCAGAGTTGATGTACCCCGAAAGCAGACCCGCCAAGTGGCTCGCCGCGGCGAGCCCCCCGGAAAGCTCACTGCAAGGACACGTTTACTCTGGTTCCGCTGTAATCGGACCAACCGGAGCCTCGCCGGATGCGGCCTCAGAACACGTACGGGATGAATCGCCTTGTGGACTTCATGTACTCGGCATAAGCAGCGCCGAAGCGCTGGAGATTCTCCTTTTCCTCGGCGATGGCGGTGGCAAGGAGACAGCCGCCTGAGCCTACGGCCAGCGCCATCGAGCCGGCCCCGAGCGGGTCCTTCAGCCAGGCGCAGCAGGCAAGCGCCAGCAACGACGCATACAAGGGATGCCGGATCCAGCGATACGCACCCACCGTAACCAGAGTAGTGGTGTTCTCAAAGGGGAGATTTGCGTCCAGTTCTTTGGCGCCCGCTTCGGCTGTTGGCCGAGGCCGGCCAATCACCCGCAGCAGCCGGAAGCCTTCTATCGCCAGCCCGATCGAGACGGCTCCTAGAAACCATGCAGTCAGTTGCCGCGCCGAAAGCGGGTCGCGAAACCACACCGGCGCGTTCAGCAGGATCAGGGCCAGCAGCAGCTCAAACGCGAAAAAGCGGTAAAAGCCGTGGGTGCGCAAGTCCCTGAGCGACCACCATGAAAGCGGAAGGATTGCGGCGGATGCGGCCAGGAAAAGAGCGACTCTCAGCATTGGATTCCTTAACCTCTGGGTGAAGCCGGACGGCACTGATGGTACCAAAAGCAGGCCAGCGCCTTCAGCCGGCCTCCACCAGCCCATAGCGGCGCTGCCAGGCCTCTTTGAGCCGGGCCCAGACGCGCGCCCGTTCGGCTTCAGTCACGCCGGTTCCCGGAGCATTGGCAAAGCGCGCCGCCTCCATCTTTGCCAGCTCCAGCAACTGGCGGTCGCGCAGCAGGTTGGCCACGCGAAAGTCGGGCAGTCCGGCCTGGCGGGTGCCGAAGAACTCGCCGGGGCCGCGCTGGTTCAGGTCCAGCTCCGCCAGTTCGAATCCGTCCTGGGTGCGGACCATGGCGTTGAGCCGCTCCTCGCCCAGCGGAGAAACGCGTTCGCCGGTCATCAGAATGCAATAGCTTTTGGCCGCTCCACGGCCCACGCGCCCGCGCAACTGGTGCAACTGCGCCAGCCCGAACCGCTCCGCGTGCTCCACCACCATCACGGTGGCGTTGGAAACATCCACGCCCACCTCGATCACCGTGGTGGCCACCAGCACATCGATCTCGCCGCGCTGGAATCGGCGCATCACGATCTCCTTCTCGTCCGCGTCCAGCCGCCCGTGCAACAGCCCCACCCGCAGGCCGGCAAGCGGGCCGGCGCGCAGCTTTTCGTACATTTCCACGGCGGACTTCAACCCGGATTTCGCTCCCGGATTCGCCTCCTGCGCAACCTTCGGAAACAGCTCCGCTATTTTACCCTTGCGGCCAGCTTTGCGACTGGGTGCCCCAGAGCCTGCACTGAGCTTGCCAAAGTGTCTCGCTGTTGAGACCTGGGATGCGGTAAAAGACGTCCCCTCAATCCCGGCCTCCGCATCGTCGCGGGAGAAATCCAGCTCCGGCTGGTCGTCCTTGGTCCCCTCGATGACCGGGTAGACGATGTAGCCCTGCCTGCCCCGCGCCACCTGTTTGCGGACGAAATCCCACACTTCTTCGGCGCGCTCGCCGGGGACGCGGCGGGTCACGATGGGCGTGTGGCCGGGCGGCAACTCATCCAGCACGCTCACGTCCAGGTCGCCGTAGAGCGAGAGGGCCAGTGTGCGCGGAATCGGCGTGGCGGTCATCACCAGCACGTCCGGCTCGGCCTGATTCGCCCCGGTCTGGTCGGGCTTCTTCATCAGCTTGAAGCGTTGCATCACGCCGAAGCGGTGCTGCTCATCGACCACCACCAGCCCCAGCCGGTCGAATTCGACTTTCTCCTCGATCAGCGCATGGGTGCCGATCACCAGCTGCGCCTCGCCGCGGTTGATCTGCCCTCGCGTCAAGCGCTTGCGGTCTTCAGAGAGCGAGCCGGTCAGCAGGGCAATCCGGTATCGCCGCGAGGAGTGTTCCAGTAGTTTGCGCACGGCCAGAAAATGCTGCGTGGCCAGGATCTCGGTGGGCACCATCAGCGCCGCCTGGTAGCCGTTCTCCATGGCCACCAGCATGGCCTGCAAGGCCACGATGGTCTTACCCGAACCCACATCGCCTTGCAGCAGGCGGCGCATGGGGCTGGCGGCGCGCATGTCGGCCACAATCTCGCCCAGGGCCCGCTTCTGCGCCTTGGTGGGATGAAAGGGCAGCACCTCGCGGATGGCCTCGCGCACCTTGTCGCCGGTGGCGAAGCCGATGCCCGCGCGCTCCCTCATGCGGCGGCGCTTCAACTCCAGGCCCAGCTCCAGAAAAAACAGCTCCTCGAAGATCAGCCGCCGGTGGGCCGGCGTCGCGGAGGCTTGCAACTGCGCAAAACTAGTTCCTTCGGCCGGAAAATGAACCTCGCGCAGCGCAGTCTCGCGGCCGGGCAGGTCGAGCCGGGTCAGCATCTCCCGCGGCAGGCACTCCGGCACCGCCCCGCGCACCCCCTCCAGCAGGTGAAAGATCGTCTTCCGCTGCCAGCGCGAGGCCAGCCGCGAGCCCCCCAGTGACTCATAGACCGGCGTGATGCGACCTACCTCCAGCAGCTGCGTCTCGGCGTCGTCGCTCGCGTCGGGCAGCACCTCAAACTGCGGCTGGATCATCTTGAAATTCTGGCTGGAGCGCGAGGGCTCGACCCGTCCGTAGACGGCCACCGTTTGCCCGGCGTGAAATTTGCCCTCCAGATAGGCCGCGTTGAACCAGATGCACTTCAGGGCCCGTCGCCCCTGCCCCACGGTCAACTCGAAGATGGGCATGCGGCGGGTGCGCAGCAGGGCCGAGCCGCGCACCTCGGCGATCACGCTGGCCGTCTCGCCCGGCACGAGCTCGTCCAGGCTGCGCGGGTTCTGGCGATCCTCATAGCGGAAGGGCAGGTGGTAGAGCAGGTCCTCGGCGGTCTGGATGCCCTTGAGGGCGAGCATCTCAGCCACCTTGGGACCCACGCCCTTCACATACATCACCGGAGTGTCGAGGCCGGGCACAGTTTGGATGCTAAATGGCTTACGCGCGCAGGGACAATCCCGCCGGAAACCTTTCCTCGTGCGCCTTCGCATCACGCACAAACCGCAGTGCGCCTACAGCCGCCTTTGCTACACTCTTCTGAGACCGTTCCCCCGGTTTACCTGGAACCAGATTGCAATTTGAACTGCGGGAGAATTCATGCCAGTTGTCGAACTCGCGGGAGTGACCAAGGCCTACCAGAGCAAGGTTGCGGTCAGCAACTTGAGCCTGTCCATCGAGGCGGGCCAGATGTTCGGCCTGCTGGGACCGAACGGGGCGGGCAAGACCAGCTCCATTCGCATGATGATGGGCATCACCATGCCCGACTCGGGCCGGATCAGCCTCTTCGGTAAGTCCTTCGAGCGCAAGAGCCTGGAGCGGGTAGGCTACCTGCCCGAGGAGCGCGGCCTCTACAAAAAAATGAAAGTCCTGGAGCAACTGGTCTTCTTCGGCCAGTTGCACGGGCTGACCGCTCACGAGGCCGAAAAGCGCGCCAGGGCCTGGGCCGGCCGCATGGAGATCGCCGATGCGCTGCCCAAGAAGACCGATGAACTTTCCAAGGGCATGCAGCAGAAGATCCAATTCATTGCCACGCTGATGCACGATCCTGTGCTGATCGTCATGGACGAGCCCTTCGCCGGCCTCGACCCGGTGAATACGACGCTGCTTCAGGACACGCTGCTGGAACTCAAGGACCAGGGCAAGGCGATTCTGTTTTCCACCCATCGCATGGATCAGGTGGAGAAGCTGTGCGACTCCATTTGCCTGATCGACAACGGCGTGGCCGTGCTGGCCGGCAATTTGCGCCAGATCAAGAGCCGCTATGAGCGCAACCACGTGATCGTCGAGTTTGAGGGAAGCCCGGATTTCCTGAACGGCGACCAGATCGCCGAGGCCAAAAACTTCTCCGGCCACGCGGAGATCAAGCTCAAACCGCACGGCAACGCGCAGAAGCTGCTCAACGAGGCCGCGGCCGTGGCGACGATTTATCGTTTCGAGCTGGTCGAGCCCTCGCTTGAAGAGATATTCATCCAGACCGTGGGAGGCAAGACCGATGCGTAACGTCCTTCTCATCGCCAAACGCGAGTACCTGCAGCAGATTCGCGGGCGGGCCTTCAAGTTTTCCACGGTGCTGTTGCCGCTGGGGATTCTCCTCATGCTTGGCGCCATGTATTTCACCGGCCGCAACGCCGCAGCTGGCCAGCATGTGGCCATTGCCGCCGATAGCGCGCCGCTGGCCGGCGAAATGCGCCGTCAGTTGCTCGAAGACAAGATCGCGAAGTTTACCGTGGACGTGGTGGCTCCGGCAACCCAGCAGGACCGGGACGCTCTTCTGAAACTCGTCCAGAGCAAGGCCATCGACGGGCTGCTCACCATCGAAAACTCCTCGACTGGATCGCCCACCGCCACCTACGCCTCGCCATCCGCCCTCGATTACGGAACTTCCGTCCGGCTGAAGTATGTCTTGAATCGTGCTTTGCTGCATGAGCGCCTGAACGCCAGGGGGTTGAAACCAGATGAAACCGATGCCTTGTTGAAGGAAGTCTCAGTCGAGAACCTCCATCTGAACAAGGAGGGCAAAGCCGCAAAGAGCACTGGAATGGCGGCGTTTTCCAAGGCCCTAACCATGGCTTTTCTGCTCACCATGCCCATCCTGCTCTACGGCATGGACATGGCCCGCTCGATCATCGAGGAGAAGAGCTCGCGCATCTTCGAGGTCATGCTGGCCGTCGTCCGTCCCGACGATCTGCTCACTGGCAAGCTGCTCGGCGTGGGCGCCGTGGGACTCACACAAATTGCCATCTGGGTGGTTGCGACGGCGCTGCTCACCGGCTCCGCGCTGGCCGCGCCCTTGCTCAGCGGCGATTTCGCTCTTCATTTTTCCTGGGAGGAGGGGCTTCTCTTTCCGGTGTACTATGTGCTGGGCTTCTTCCTCTTCAGTTCGCTCTTTTCCGGCTTGGCAGCCACCTGCGAGTCGGCGCAGGAGTTGCAGATGTTTATGCCGCTGGCTATAGTTCCCGTCTGGCTCAGCTTCGGCATCCTTCCCTACTTGCTCAACAATCCCAGTTCGGTCTGGGTCATTGCCCTATCGCTCTTCCCGCCTACCGCGCCTTTTGTTATGGTTCCGCGCATAGGTTTGGAAACTGTGCCGCTCTGGCAGATTGCGGCTTCCGTCATCCTCATGATATTGGGCATCTGGGGCACGCTCTGGTTTTCCTCGCGCCTCTACCGCGTGGGCATCCTCATGTATGGCAAGCGGGCCACGCTGCCCGAGCTCGTGCGCTGGCTGCGTTACAGCTAAACAGCAGAGTTAGCGGGGTTAGCCTTTAGCTCCGCTGACCCCGCTAACTCCGCTAAAATCAAAAGCGTGGCCGCCGATCTCAATCCCCGATTCACCCTCCTCCAGCGCCTGATCCTGGCCATCGTCCCGCCCGTGGTCTCGGCCCTTGTCTGGCTCTGCGGCTTCACCTGGCGCTTTCGGGTCATCGCCCCGGAAGGCGTTACGCCCACCGTCTTTGGCGAGAAGCCCCCGCCGAATATCTACTGCTTCTGGCACCAGTGCGTGCTGCCCTGCACGGTTTACTTCCGCTACTCGCGCGCTGTCATCCTCATCAGCCAAAGCTTCGACGGCGAGCTGGTTACCCGCGTTCTTAAAATCTTTGGATTCGATGCCGTGCGCGGCTCTAGCAATCGCGGCGCGCGTGAGGGGCTGCTTGGTCTGGCCAACGTCATCGAAACCGGCCGCACCGCCATCTTCACCGCCGACGGCCCGCGCGGCCCCATCTATCAAACCAAGATGGGTCCCATCAAGCTGGCGCAAATGACCGGCGCGCCCATCGGCGCCTTTCACCTGCAACCCGAGCACGCCTGGGTCATCTCCGCCGCCTGGGACCGCTTTCTCGTCCCCAAGCCCTTCACCCGCATCTGCGTCAGTTGGGGGCCGTGGACGCGCGTCCCCTCCGATCTCGCTCCCGAAGACTTCGAACCCAAGCGCCAGGAGCTCAACACCGCCATCGAATTCGCCCGCCTCCGCTCCTACGACTACTTCAAGAAGGCGCAGAGATGAGTGGCCCGCCTGAAGGGGACGAAGCAGGAACCGCCCTTCGTGTCGCTGATTTTGACTATGACCTGCCACCTGAGTTGATTGCGCAGCAACCGCCCGCTGAGCGCGGCCAGAGCCGTATGCTGGTGATGAACCGCTCTACCGGCGCCTTGCGCGACTCGAGCTTCGCCGAATTTCCCTCGCTGCTTCATCCCGGCGACCTGCTGGTCCTGAACGACTCGCGCGTAATCCCCGCGCGCCTTTATGCGCGTCGCACCCTCGTGCGTGAGCGCGAGAAGCCCACCGGATGCGTCGAAGTCCTGCTTACCGAGCCGGCAGGCGAAAATCTCTGGCGTGCCCTCGTCCATCCCGGCAGAAAGGTCGGCGTCGGCGAAGTTCTCGTCTTTCCCTCACCCTCCGGCACCATCGAACTTGAAGCTGAAGTCCTCGAGCGTAACTACTTCGGTTCTCGCCTGCTGCGTTTCAACCCGGTCGCCGATTTTTTCGCAGTGCTGGACCGCATCGGCCACACGCCATTGCCGCCTTACATTCGCCGCGACGATGCCGCCGAAGATCGCGAGCGCTACCAAACCGTCTACTCCCGCGAACGAGGCTCCGTAGCCGCGCCTACCGCCGGCCTGCACTTCACTCCGCAAATTCTCGATGAACTCATTGCTCGCGGCGTCGAAATCGCCCGCCTCACCCTCCACGTCGGCCTCGGCACCTTCGCCCCTCTTCGTGTGGATCGCGTCGATCAAGTCCGCCTCCACCGCGAGCGCTACACGATCTCGCCGCCTGCCGCGGAAGCCGTCAATCGCGCCGTCCGCGAGGGCAGGCGCATCGTGGCCGTCGGCACCACGGTCGTCCGCACTTTAGAACATTGTGCAATTCAGGCAAATGGCTGCCCTCTGCAAGAGCACTCCGGCGAAACCGAAATCTTCATCTCCCCTGGCTTCCAATTCCGCCTGGTCAACGCCCTGCTCACCAACTTTCACTTGCCCCATTCCAGCCTGCTCATGCTGGTCTCGGCCTTCGTCGGACGCGTATCAGTCCTCGCCGCCTATCGCCACGCCGTTGAGCAACACTACCGTTTTTTCAGCTACGGCGACTGCATGTTTTTATCCTGACTATTGACCCCTGTTAAACTCGTTACCGTGACCGACCAAACCAAGCCGCCCGTTTTTCTGCTCGACACCATGTCGTTCATCTTTCGCGCCTACCACGCAATGCAGCGCTCGCGGCCCATGAGCACCCGCGACGGCCTGCCGACAGCGGCTATCTACGTCTTCGTGAACATGATCAAGAAGCTGCGGCAGGATTTTGCGCCGCGCTACTTTGCCGCCGTCTTCGACGTGAGCGGCGAGGTCTTCCGCGACGAGCGCGCCCGCACTATGGGTCCGCTGCGCAAATGGAACTCGAAGACGCAGAGCTTCGACGAGGTGAGCTACGAGGGCTACAAGGCCAATCGCGCGTCCATGCCCGAGGATCTGCGGCGGCAGGTGCCGTACATACGGAGGGTGCTGGAGGCGCTGCGCATCCCCATCCTGGAATCTGCGGGCTTCGAGGCCGACGATGTGATCGGAACGTTGGCCCGCAAGGCCGCAAAACAGGAATATGAGGTCTTTATCGTCTCCGGCGACAAGGACATGATGCAGTTGGTCACGCCGCAGGTGAAGGTCCTGAATCCGCAGAAGGACAACCTGATCCTGGACCCCGCCAAAGTGATTGAGACGCTGGGCGTGCCCCCGGAGAAGGTGGTGGACGTGATGGCCCTGCGGGGCGATGCGGTGGACAACATCCCCGGCGCGCCGGGGATCGGCGACAAGGGCAGCGTGGAGCTGATCCAGGAGTTCGGCAGCGTGGAGGCCGTTCTCGACCGGGCCGCGGAGGTCAAGCGCAAGAGCTATCGCGAATCGCTGGAGCAGAATCGGGAGGCCGTTCTGCTGTCGAAGGAACTGGTCACCATCGATTGCCATGTGCCGCTGGAACTGGATTTGAGCGCCATGGAGACGCAGCCGCCGGACATCGAGGCCTGCCGCGAACTCTTTACGGAGCTTGAGTTTACGTCGATGCTGCGCGACCTGGCGCCCGCGGCCGGCGGACCTTTGGTCGAGATGGTGGAAGAGCCAACCACCGGCCAGGCCACCGCGTTCTACGCCGCCGCGCGCAAGCACGGCTTTGCTTTTGCGCTCGATGCGGCCGCGCCCGCTCCGCAAGAGGAAGAAGAGGAAGCTCCGCAGGCGCTATCGCTGCTCGATGTAGCCGAGGCCGCCGAGAAGCAGGCCAGCTTTGGCGTGGGCCTTTGCGCTGTTCCGACAACAGCTCTGCGACTCCCGCTGACCGCGCAGGTCCGCGCGCTGCTGGAAGACGCCGCCGTGGCTAAACAGACGCACGATTGGAAGTCGGCGCTGCATGTGCTTGACGGGCTTGGGGTACCATTGCGCGGCGCTGTGGACGACACCATGCTGCTCTCCTATGCGCTCAATCCCACCCACGCTACGCAGTCGCTGGCGGATGTGGCAGCGCGGCACGGGCAGGCTGCGCCGAATTCGCTCGCGGCGGGGGCGGCGGCCATTCATGCGCTGGTTCCGGCGCTGCGGGCCGAGGTCGAAAAGGCGGGGGTGGGACGGGTTTATCAGGAGATCGACCTGCCGCTGGCGCCGGTGCTGTTCAGGATGGAGAGGGCCGGGGTGCGCATCGATGTTGGTGTGCTGGACATTCTTTCCAAACGGTTTAGCGTGGAGTTGGCACGGGTGGGTGAGCGTGTCTTCGAACTGGCGGGACGGCGGTTCAACATCAACTCGCCCAAGCAGCTCGGCGAGGTGCTGTTTACTCACCTGGGCTTGCCTGCGCCAGCCAGCCGGGGCAAAGGCAAGGCTGTTTCCACAGCCCAGGACGTGCTAGAGGCGCTGGCGGAGAAGCATGAGGTTCCCAGGCTGGTGCTCGAATACCGGCACCTGGCAAAGCTCAAGTCCAACTATATAGACGCTTTACCGCTGCTGGCCGATGCGGAGTCGCGGGTGCACACGACGTTCATGGCGGCGGCGACGGCGACCGGACGGCTGTCGTCGGTGAACCCGAATTTGCAGAACATTCCGATTCGGACGGAGCTGGGAAGGGAGATTCGGGCGGCGTTTACGGCATCGCCGGGGACGCAACTGCTCTCGGCGGATTACTCGCAGATCGAGCTGCGGCTGCTGGCGCACTTCTCGGGCGACCCGCTGCTGGTGCGGGCCTACGCGCAAGGCGACGATATTCATACACTTACGGCGAGCGAGGTCTTCGGCGTTCCGGCCGACCAGATGGATAAACAGACGCGCAACCGCGCCAAGGCGGTGAATTTCGGCATCGTCTACGGGATTTCGGCCTTCGGGTTGGCACAGCAACTGGGGATTCCGCAGGCGGAGGCACGGGCATATATCGAGCGGTATTTTGCGCGGTACGAAGGCGTTAAGAGGTTCATAGAAAAGACGTTGGAGCAGACGCGGCGGGATGGAAGCGTGCGCACGATGTTCGGGCGGGTGCGGCCCATTCCGGACATCGAGAGCCGCAATCCGAACCAGAGGGGATTTGCCGAGCGCACGGCCATCAATACGCCGCTGCAGGGCACGGCGGCCGACCTGATCAAGCTGGCCATGATCGCGATCGACCGCCAGTTGACCGAGCGCAAGCTCAAGACACGCATGGTTTTACAGGTACACGACGAGCTGCTCTTCGAGGTTCCCATGGAGGAGACCGCCGAGGTTGCAGAGCTGGTGCGGAGGGAGATGGAGGGGGTTGTGAAGCTCGACGTTCCGCTGGTGGCCGACCTGGCGTTTGGGGCGAACTGGAGGGACCTGTGACAGTGGACAGTGTGCAGTGTGTAGTGTGCAGTGTGCAGTGTGTAGTGTGCAGTGTGCAGTGTGCAGTGTGCGGTGGACAGTGGACAGTGGGCGGTGGAAGTTGAAAAGGCGACCTGCAGGTGTACCGAATGTGCCGACCTGGAGGCCTACATTCCTCCTGAATTTGTTGACCTGGAGGGCGGCAAACAGCCCGATTCCATTCCACTGGGAGGAAATGACGCCTTGTGGGTGGGCAGAAAACTGAAAAAGGACGCCTGGAAGTCCGCAAATAGGAGTAAAAGTCGGCGAAATAAGGTGAAATTAGGCGTTTTTTGCGCCCTTTTTGCGTGGTTTTTGTACACATTTCCTGGGCACATTTGCGGGTTTGGAGGGTCGTCGGATCGGTACATGCAAGGGCGTTTATGAGGACCAATCTGATCGAATTTGAAATCCTCAGTAGTTACATACACATCACCGAATAACGTCACAAAGACGCGCACCCGACTTTCTATTTCTTGCGTTTCACCAAGTACTCTCTGAATCGCTTTGCGAGGATTTTGTGCCGCTCCAGGTGACTACGCTCGTCGTCCGTGCTGCGGTTGAGTCTATCGAATGTTAGAAGTTCAGTGTCCGCATTTGCCGCACTTGTGGTGTTGCTTGCTATCTCACGGTTTTCCTTCCTTGCCTTCTCGAAGGCGTTCAAGAATTCCCTGACATACTGGTCCTGTTTGGTGTCATTCTCACGTACAAACCAGTAGTAGACAGGGAAAACACCCGCCGATCGAAGCAACGGGTCATGAGGCAGGAATATTTCGGACATACGATCCAGCGTATCTATGACTCTCCGGCTGGATAGTTCAATTTTTTCCTTGTGCTCCTTCTTCGCTTGTTTCGCCTGTACGGTGAACTTGTTGAGACTTGCCTTCTTTGTCTCCACTGGCTTGCCGTTAAATTCAAAGAGAAGAAGCTTGGTGGCAGCGTTCTTGTTTTGAGCGCGCTTCGTCTGAAATGAGATGGACGATCTGAATAGTTCGTGTCCTATAAGAAGTCGAGTCAATTCGGTCACAGGACCCGCCATCGCATTGCGAATCTCAGCGCCAGTGAGGGGCTTACTCCGGTTGAGCCTCACAAATAATTCTTCAATCTTCTCTTGTTCGTCAGTCACTACGTGAACTACCGAAAGAGGCCAGTTGCTGAAGACGTTGGCGACCTCCGGATAGAGTTTGCTCAATTCGGGATAGCCGAGTCCAGCAAGTTTTAGCTTGGGATCGGACTGAAAAACGAATTCATCGTCGAGAACCAGCTTACCGTCCGCGAAGTCAAAAATTGCTTCGAGACGCTGCTTGCCATCGATGATGGCATACGGAAGGCCTTTTCTGTTGAGCTTGACCACCCCCACCGTGAAATCAGTCATATAAATCTTGGGAATGTCGTAGCCGTTCAGTATCGAATCGATCAGAAACGCCTTATCCGCTCGCGACCAGAGACGCCCCTCTCTCTGGTATATGGGAAACATGTCGATCTTGGAGCGTTGAGATGCCCACCAGATCACTGGTCTTGGCTCAAGCCTTAGAATCTGAAACATGGTTACACCTCGAATGCGTACTCACGTTTGATCTCGCGCGCCAACCCATCCAGGTCGGGAAAGACCACCGAGTCGGTAATGCCCTGCCGACGAATCGCTTCATATATGTGCGGCAGCCTTCCCCTCCTTAGAACAACTTTCATCAGGCAATCAGCAGGAAAGTTCTCCGAACTATACGCCGCTTCCATAGAACGCGTGTCCTTTCCAAAGCAGACGAATACGCCCCTCTGGGCGACAATGCGCTGGCTGTTATGCGAACCGTATAGAGCAATCGGAAATGGTTTCATCGTAGTGACATTCGCAACCGGCTTGTAGGCCGTGGCATTCGGATCATCTGTCGTCAGTACAGTGCCCGGAAAACTCTTGAGATCGACGGAGTGCTTGTTCCACTGGGCGGGATCCAAGAGCCAGACGCACGCGTTACCGCCGAAGACCGGCCGGCCACTCTTGCCGATCTTGTGAGGAGCCGATGTGACGGCGAAAAATAGCGCCATCAGGGGGCTCTCTGACCAATCCAGAAGTCTTGTCGGAACGCCAAAATGCTGCATCAGAAAAAGCCACTCCCATTCGTCCGTAAGTGGCCGGGAGTGAAACGGGATGCTTCTCTGCCGAAAGCGGGAGAGAAGATCCTTCTCTAGCAGTAAAAAGTCATCGATTACCTTGGATCGTTTGTGCCTGTATAGCGTAGGTACTAACTTGTGAGATATTTTTCCGCATCCGCGAAACCAGAGTTGCTTGTGTTTCGCTGACGCCGACTTTTCTACGAACGAGACGTAGTCTTCCAGCGAATCGGCGTACTTGACTTTGATTGCAGGCACTACTAGTCGCCCTCCGGAAGTGAATCGCGTTTCCGATTCCTAAGTATAGCCGGAAAAGCCCCACTTCCACCTAATTTCAGTCAGCTGATAAGGGGAGCGGGGACTCGAAACCCCGGGGAGGAAACCCGCATCAGCCCTTGGATTGTTGGCAATCTGGAAGTGACCCAGATGGGCGCCGAACGGATCGGTACCGCGAAGTCTGCATGGAGGAATTGATCGGATGCCCGGAATCCCAGAGGGTCCGGATTTTTCCGTTTCGCGGGCTTTGCGGAGGGCGAACGATGGACGAATGGAATGGCGAAAGACAATAAAGGGCCATAGATATGGGTATCCCACCTTAACCACAAAGACAAAAGCGTGGCGAAGGTGGGGCACCCGGCATATCCCACCCTAGATCACCCCAACGACGAAGACCCATCGTTGGGGACCCCGAAGCCGCAAAATTGCAAAAAGCAGGTCCTTCGACTCGCTGCGCTCGCTCAGAATGACAGCGGCTAGGATGGGGCACCCAGCGATCCCAGGTCTCAAAAGCGAGACCTGGGGCACCCTCAGTTCGTGGCTGAGCAAGTCCTTGAGATATGGGCTACCCGCCGTTTATCGCGAGCAATCCTTCCATTGGCACGTAAACCACCGGGCATGAGCAGCTTGGAACCATCCCACTGATTCACTGATTTGCAGTTCGCTCGAAAGTCACCCAAATGAGAATTACGAGGCCTGCCTGAGGAGCGACGCCAGCCGCACCACCAGGGCCTGGCGGATGTCCTCCTCAGCGATGGACAGCTTCTCTTCCGCGGCCTTTTTTGCGACTTGGCGGACATAAGAATCACAAAAGACCATTGACCACTCGGCTGGTATCAAGGCGGCCTGCCCGTGACCGTCGAGGTGCACGCCGGAAGGTGCAGGAAGATTGTCAGCGAAACGAATCCGCCCTGAAACCGGGGAAGACCTCAACTGATCGGGCAAGGAGGATTCAACCTGTTCGAGAAGCTTCTGCGCCGCCACTGCAAAATTCCCGGGAACGGTTTCCAAAAGTATGATTTCGCCGCTATCGGCGTTGATATGTTCCCCGATCAAGGGGTCCCGGGAGTTCCTCGCCTGCGCGTATGCGATGCTTGCAGCGCGGGCCAGATCACGATCAACGTCATCGATGTGTTGCGGGCTGGGAGTCATGCGAGCGTAGTATCGATATCTGGCCAAATAGGAAAGCTCCGCCTCCGTTCCTCGAAAATGCTCGTAGTGATAGAGGAGATCTTCTTCAAGCGCCGCGAGCCCTCGGACCCGCGCGAGGGCGGCATACCACTTGAATGCTTTGTGCAGGTACCACCCGCGTGTCTTGAAAAGACGGTATTCCTCTGAACCTTCACCGAAGATATTGAAGCTCAGTTGGTTGAACATCTCGATATAGTCCGCCCGCTGCTGTGCGATCACATCAGACCACAGCAGATTGGCCGATTCCAGGTGTTCGTCGATGGAGCCTTCAGGAAAATAGGCGAAATGGGGAGAGTAGCCGCCATCATGATGAATATTCCCCCGGACAAACCCGGGCTTCATAGCGATCAGGAAGAAGTGAAAGCCATGGACGAGGGCAGTCTGGTTGTCGCGGAGTTGCACCTGGGGGAGTCCTTGCGCATCCTTTCCGAACAACAGCGGATAGAGTTCGTATTTATGGAGCTCTTGCGTCAGGTTGCGCTCCAGTTCTGACTTGAAGCCAGAACGATGGCCGACCTCAGGAGGCAAAAAGATTCGCCAATCCAGATCGCGTATAAAATCCCAATCCACCCTCCCCCAGCGGCTGACGCTCAGGCCGATGCTTCCGTATGGGGAAACTGGCGTTTTCCCCACATATTCCAAAAGGTGTGGGATCCCATGCGCGTAACCACGAAGAGTCTCATCTACAACATGGCGGACCAATGATACCAACGCAACGTCTCGGGACCCTCCGAATCGTTCCTTAGGCAACACGAAAGGTTCCATGCTAACAAGGTTGCGATGTGCCGCGATGACAGGTTGAAACCGCAAACCCTGAAAGGACAAGCTTTCTGCTGCATTTGAGAAAAGGAATTCCAGTGCTTCGAGAAGAATGGGATTTCCGGAGAGAGCAGCGCGCAAAGTGTCTTGCACGATCGATCCGTTGCATTTCGCGGAACTTTGGCGCGTAACCATGTCTCTTCTGACGAACGGCTTTAATTGTAGCCTTCGATGGCGCACTTGTTCTGTCCCGTTTGGGGGTCTCCCTAGCACAAGCCATCAGTGCCATCGATCTCTGCGGAAACTTCAGAGAGGCTCTCTGAAGTCCGTTCAACATGCCTGATTTAGTCGTCGAGGCATTTGATCCCGTGAAGCCGGCATGGAGGAATTGATCGGATGCCCGGAATCCCAGAGGTGCTGGATTGTTTCCGTATCGCGGGCTATACATATGGGTATCCCACCCTAGATCACCCCAACGACGAAAACCTGTCGTTGGGGACCCCGAAGCCGCAAAATTGCAAAAAGCGGGTCCTTCGACTCGCTGCGCTCGCTCAGGATGACAGCGGCGAGAATGGGGCACCCGGCGAACGATGGACGGGCGGATCGTTGGCGCGGGTTCGTGCTCTGGAGCGGTGGCAGCCGGGTGAGGGTGAAGAAAAGTGTTCCAGATCACTGAAAAGCCGCGCGGGTTGCCGTAGATGTTGTTTGTGGCGTAGTTTGAGGCGGTACAACCCAGGGAAGCTCTGATTCAGTTCTAAGGCGCGCCATCGTTCCCTCGGGGGCTAAAGCCCGCGTTGATTATGCGGCATTTACGGCGCGGCTAAAGACGCACCCTGGCTGAAACCGATCCTGACAGCGGGGGAGTGGGTGCAGAGAAAAGCCATGATGAACACGATGCACATCGCCAGCCGACGGGATTTTCTGAAGAAGGCTCTCAGTGGGGCCGCGGTTCTAGGCGCAGGCGGCGGGACGGGATTGCTGGCGGCGGCGGAACAAAGCCCGGCGGGGGCGAAATCCAGGGTTGCGATCGCCCACGATGCCCTGCTGCGCGGCGCCGGTTCCACGCCAGGCTCCAGCGTGGACGAGCGCCGGATGCTGGCGCTGCTGGATCGCGCCATGCAGGCATTGTTCGACCGGGATCGTCCGATAGAAGCGTGGAAGAAGCTGGTGCGTCCGGGCGATTTGGTGGGGCTGAAGGTGAACACTCTGGGGGGACGCGGAATCTCAACCAACCCGCAGCTCGTGGAAGCCATTTGCGAACGGTTGCAGGAGGCGGGAATCAAGGCCGGCGAGATCGTGGTGTGGGACCGCGAGACGGAGGAACTGGAACGCGCCGGATTCCATATCTCGACGAGTGGCAACGGAGTTCTATGCTTCGGCACCGACCGGGTGGATTACGAGCAGGAACTGGTGGAGCACGGCAGCGTGGGCAGCCGCTTGTCGAAGATTCTGACCCAGCGCTCGAACGTGCTGATCAACGTGCCGGTGCTGAAAGACCATGACGGCGCGGGCGTGACGATTGCGCTGAAAAACATGTATGGCGTGATTCATAACCCGAACAAGTACCACCCCAACGGCTGCGATCCGTACATCGCGGATTTGAACATGCTGCCGGAGATCAGGAGCAGGATGCGATTGACGATCTGCGATGCGACCACAGCCATGTATGAGGGTGGACCGGCATACAAGCCGGAACACAGTTGGAAAAACAATGCGCTGATCGTTTCGCAGGATCCGGTTGCGCTGGATTACACTGGCTGGCAGATCATCGAGCACAAGCGGGCGGAAAAGGGATTGAAGACGCTGGAGGCCGAGGAGAGAGCGCCGCGCTACATTGCGACCGCGGCCGACCAGGAACACCGGCTGGGCACGAACGATCCGAAGCGAATCACGACGGTCGAGGCATAGCCGGGGTACGGGATGGGGAGGTTCAAAATGTTCCGTGAACTGGATGCGCAAGAGGGCAAGAGTTTCGATAGCTGCAGTGAGCGAAGCCTGTGCTGGCGTTCGCTCGATCGCCGTTCGTTCCTGAAGTGCGCGCTGGCTTCGGGAGCGGCTCTGGGGCTGGGCGAGGCGGCGCAACCCGCAGCCGGGATTCCCTCGGAGGCCGGGCAGGAGAAGCAGGACGATTCGCACTTTGTGGTGGAAGCGAAGTTCTACCAGAAACTTCAGAACCGGAAGATCAAGTGCAAGCTCTGTCCGCGCGAATGCACGGTGGGCGATAAGGAACGCGGCTACTGCGGAGTGCGAGAGAATCGCGGAGGAACCTATTACACGCTGGTGCATTCGCGGGTGTGCGCGGCGCACGTGGATCCCATCGAGAAGAAGCCGCTGTTCCACTACCTGCCGGGAACGACAGCCTTCTCGCTGGCCACGGCGGGCTGCAACGTCAACTGCAAATTCTGCCAGAACTGGGACATCTCCCAGGTGCGCCCGGAGCAGATCCCCGCCGAATATGTTCCGCCGGCGCGGATTGCGGAGCTGGCCAAACAATACAGTTGCCCGACGATTGCCTACACCTACAGCGAACCGGTGGTCTTCAGCGAATTTCTGATGGACGCGGCCGATGCCGGACACGAAGCGGGAATCCGCAGTGTGGTGGTTTCGAACGGCTACATGCAGGAGGAGGCGCTGAGGACGGCGTACGGAAAGATGGACGCGGTCAAGATCGACCTGAAGTCGTTCACCGAGCCGTATTACAGGAATGTGGTCAGCGGCCAGTTGAAGCCGGTGCTGGATTCGCTGGTCACGCTCAAGAAAATGGGCAAGTGGACAGAGATTGTTTACCTTGTGGTGCCCACTCTCAACGACGGCGACCAGGAATTCCGCGGGCTGGCGCAATGGATCAAGACGAACCTGGGCGGGGATGTGCCGCTGCACTTCACGCAATACCATCCGGAATACCTGTTGAAGAACCTGCCCATCACGCCGGTCGAGACGCTGGAACGCGCCAAGGCGATTGCCGACGCCGAGGGGCTGCACTACGTGTACATCGGCAATGTGCCGGGACATCCCTCGCAGAACACCTACTGCCCGCAGTGCAAACGCCTGCTGGTGGAACGGGTGGGATTTACGGCGAGCCAGATGCTGATCGAAAAGGGCGCTTGCCCATTCTGCCATCACCCCATCCCGGGCGTCTGGCACGTATGAGCGCGCGGAGGAGGCTTGGCTAATGAACGGCAAGAGAAGTTTCAGATGGTGCTGGCTGGCGGTTGCAGCGATCGCGCTGCTGGTGTTTGCGCCACTCAAGGACACGCGCGCCGACGGACAGGAAAAGGCGGGACAAGAGAAGGTCAACGCGGAGAAAGCGGCACAGGAGGGGGCGAAGGTGAGACAAGCTGGAGTAGCGGGCAGTTTCTATCCGGCCGATCCGAAAGAACTTTCGGCAATGATGGACGAGATGCTGGCCAAGGCCGCGCCGCCGCCCATCAAGGACCAGCTCCTGGCTGTGGTTGCGCCGCACGCCGGTTATCAGTACTCCGGCCCCGTGGCTGCCTACACCTACGCGGAGCTGAAGGGGCGAAAATTTACGCGCGTGGTGGTGATTGCGCCGTCGCATTACGAATCCTTCGACTTCACTTCAGTTTATGAGGGCGATGCTTACGCTACGCCGCTGGGAAACGTGCAGGTGGACAAGGCCTTTGCGCGGCAGTTGGCGAAGATGAGCCCGACCATGCAGCTTTCAAGCCAGGGACACGTTGCCACGCCGGCAGGCGCGGAACATGCGGTCGAGGTGCAGTTGCCGTGGTTGCAAAAGGTGCTGGGCAATTTTGAAATCGTGCCCATCGTCATGGGAGACCAGAGCTACGAGAGCAGCCGCGCGCTGGGAGTGGCGCTGGAAAAGCTGATCAAGAGCGACAGCAAGGGCAGCGAAACGCTGGTTCTGGCCAGCTCCGATTTGTCCCACTACCACCCTTACGACGAGGCCGAGACGATCGACCATAAGACGCTGAGCGCGCTTGAGGCGTGGGACTACCTGAGCATGTCGCGGAACTTTCAGACGCGGGTATGGGAAGCCTGCGGCGGCGCGCCCATCGTGGCCGCAATGATTTACGCCGAGCGCATGGGAGCGAACCAGGCGTGGGTGCTCAAGTACGCAAATTCAGGCGACACCACAGGCGATCACTCGCGCGTGGTCGGATACAGCGCGGATGTTTTTGTGAAGGCTCCGAGCGGCGCGGCGGCGGAGACTCCGTTCTCGCTGAGCGAGCAGGAGAAGAGCGAGTTGCTCAAGCTGGCGCGCAAGTCGGTGGAGTATATGGTGAAGGAAAAGAACCCGTATGAGCCGCTGGCGAGCGCGAGCGCGGCGCTGAACCAGGAGCGCGGCGCGTTTGTGACTCTGAAGGAGTTCGGCGCATTGCGGGGATGCATCGGCTACACCTCGGCGGTTAAACCCCTCTACATGACCGTGCGGGACACGGCCACGCTGGCCGCCCTGCGCGATCCACGGTTTCAGCCGGTGGACGCGTCGGAACTGCCGCAGCTCGACTATGAAATCTCAGTGCTTTCGCCCCTGCGGCGCGTGACGGACATTCAGCAGATCAAGGTTGGCGAGCACGGCTTGCTGATGAAGAACGGCGACTACGAGGGCCTGCTGCTGCCGCAGGTGCCGGTGGAAGAGAAATGGGACCGGCAGACGTTCCTGGAGCAGACCTGCGCCAAGGCGGGCATGGGCTCGGGCTGCTGGAAGGATGAGGATACAGACATCTTCATGTTTACAGCGGTGGTATTCGGCGAGCACAAGCCGTAGGAGCTTATGCTGGCTGCGGGAAAGGAGCGAAGTAAACAGCTAAAAGGAGATTCCTGATCACATGGGCACTCGATTCAAGACCGCGGCGCTGGTTATCGCTGTAGTACTGATATCCGCGCTGTCGGTCCTTGCTCAGTCCGGTCAAGCAAAGTCTCAGCAGGACATCGTGGAGAAGCTTATGCCGAACGGAGGATGGCCGATGGATTTGCCCGTCAAGCCTAGCCAGCGGGATTCCATCATCAAGAAACTGAAGGTGGCGCAGGGCACTGCACGCGCACAGCGAGCCCAACAGGTGGCTTTCCTGCTAGCGGCGCTGGATGTGGAGTACGACCGCAATCGCGACTACCTGTTCCATGTGCTATCGGGCTGCAATTATCCCGAGATTCGGTACGACTGTGACGAATCCACGGGCTACTACTTGATACAGCTCTATGAGCACAGCCACGAAGAAATCCTTGCGCCGCTGCTGAAGACCAGCATTGGCAATTACAGTGCAGCGGGATCGGAAATGTTAGGTGCATACTTTGGAGACCTGGTTGAGAAGTCCCCAGAAAAGTTTCTCGAGGCTGTCATCACGTTTCCGGCGCCAACTCAGAAGAAGGCCTGCCGCTTCGCCGGGGGAACCGACGGCGCGGGTTTGGGAGCAGAAGGTTTGGCGCAGGCGCGGAAGAAGCTTAGAGCGATCGGAGGCGAGGTCGCACTTCGATGCCTCAGAGAAATTGAGATCGCAAACAAGCCTGATTAGTCTTGAAATAAAGCTCCGTTTCTGCCCTCTGTCACATCCACAACATGCTATGTCACTAACCTCTTCGCTTCCAGGCTTACCCGCGCGGCCAGCACAAGCCGTAGGGGGCCTGTAATGGCGCAGTTTCCGGGTTGGCGACAAACCACCCGGAACGAGGATCTCGAACAAAAGATCCCAAGAGTCGAGGATTCCTTGACAGACCCAATTTCTGATAAGCCTGCTGTTTGCACGCAGGGGCTCATTCGCTACAGGCCCCTGCGGGGTTATTCGTCGCGCAGCGCCTGCATGGGGTCAATGGAAGCGGCGCGGCGGGCGGGGATGTAACTGGCCAGAACAGCCACGCCAACCAGCAGCAGCGAGACACCGCCAAAGGTGAGCAGGTCAGTGGCCTTGACGCCATAGAGCACACTGGAGAGCACGCGCGTCACCGCGAAGGCGGCCGCCAATCCCAGGCCGAGACCGATGAGAACCAGCCGCAAACCCTGCTCGATGAGAATGCGAAGAACCTTGACGCGGGTTGCGCCGAGCGCGATGCGAATGCCAATCTCATGGGTGCGCTGCTTCACTGAGTGAGAAATCAATCCGTAGAGGCCGAGGGTGGCGAGGAAGAGAGCAATGATACCTTGTGTGCCCGCGATGATGGTGCCCATGCGCATCGGAGCCATGCCCATTGGACTGCTGACGATCTGCTGGTCGAGAGTGCGAATGTTGTAGACCGGCATATCGGGGTCGAGTTGGGCGACGGCTTGCTTGACGGAGGCGGTGATTTGCATCGGGTCCATTCCGGTGCGCACAACGATGGTAGCGATTTGCTGGAAATGCTGCGCCAGCGGGTAAAAGATCAGCGGCCGATTCGTATCGGTCATCGCATAGTAGCGCATCTCATCGACCACGCCGACGACCTGCATCGCGTCTCCCTGCAGCGAGAGCCGTTTGCCGACAGCATCGCCGTTGGGCCACAACTGCTGGGCAAGCGTTCGATTGATAATGACCACGCGCGGCGCGGCCTCATCGTCGTGCGCGGTAAAATCGCGGCCCGCAACAACCCGCGTGCCCAGGGTTTGAAGATAGGCATGATCGACTGACATGCAAGGAACTTGCAGAAACTTCTGGATCTCGGTTGGCGTTTGACCCTCGGGCCAAACGCCGGCGCGCCAACCGCCCCCAGTATCGAAGGGCAGATGCGAGGCGAGGCTGGCGCTGGTGACGCCGGGCAGGGCGCGGAGCTTATCGAGCAACTGCGCTTGAAACAGCCGGCTGCGCTCATCGCTGTAGCGCTGCAGCGAAGGATCGACCGAGGCGAGAAAGATGTGGTCCGGGCGAAAGCCGAGATTGATCTGCGCGAGTTTTTGTACGCTGCGCGCGGCCAGCCCGGCGCAGATCAGCACTAAGCACGAGATGGCCACCTGGCCGATGACCAGCAGGCTGCGCAGCCGATGGCGATTGGAGGCGATAGTCAAAGCGTTCTTCAGCAACGGCAAAATCTCCAGCCGGGTCGCCTTCCATGCGGGCAGCAGTCCGGCAAGTACGCCGGCAGCCAGCGACGCAACAAACGTAAAGACAAACAAGCGCCAGTCAGTGCCGGTGTTGGCCGGGGGCGCAAAGTCGCCTGGAGTAACCATCTTGCCGAGCAGGGGAGTGACGGTGATGGCGGTTATCGCGCCGATTGCGCCGGCGGCGAGGGCGAGCAGTGTGCTCTCGGCGAGCAACTGGCGCAGCAGACGCCAGCGCGAGGCGCCCAGAGCGCCGCGAATCGCCACTTCCCGCTCGCGATCGGCGGCGCGCGCATAGAGCAGATTGGCTATATTCGCCACCGTAATCGCCAGCACCAGCAGCGCCAAAATCATCAGAGCGCCGGCAACCAGCGGCAGGAAGTTGGCCACGAAGGGCGTGGGCCGGCTCATCGATTCGCGCAGAACAGCAGCCGAGGCGCCCTGCGGGTGATACACGCCGTAATCCTTCATCAGTCGCGCCATCACGAGGTTCGCCGCGGCACGGGCTTGCGCAAGGCTGGCGCCCTGCTGCAAGCGGCCCATCATGAAGATCGATGTGTAGCCTCGATTGGTGAAGACTTCGTTGCCTCCGGGATTCATCAACGGCAGCATCGAAATCGGCACGAATCCGTTCAGTGCCGTGCCCCAGGACGCGCCCACAAACTTGGGCTGCGTCACGCCCACCACGGTAAACGGCAGGCCGTTGATCTTCACCAGTTGGCCGATGATATGCGGGTCGGCGGCAAAGCGGTTCTTCCATGTATCGTAGGTGAGAACGATGATGGCATCCGCGCCTGCCGTGCGGCCCTCATTGGGCAGGAAGAGCCGCCCCATCATCGGCTGCGCGCCCAGCACAACAAAGTAGTTGCCGCTGACCACGTGCACATAGGCTCTTTCGGCGGCCTCGCCCTGGCGGCTCATCTGGACTGCCGATTCCAGGTAGGCCATGATGCCGGAAAAAGCCTTCGCCATCTCTGGAAAATCACGGCTGCCTCCCTCGGCAGAGCGCTGAAAATCCAGAAAATCCGGATAGGAAAATGGAAGCATCATCGGCATCTGAGTGGTCTTCTGCACGATCATCACCAGCCGTCCCGGGTCCGCTGCCGGCAGTGGCCGCAGAAACAGGTCGTTAATCAAAAAGAAGATGGTGGCGTTGACGGTCAGCCCCAGCGCCAGTGTGATGATGGCCACCCCCGTGAAGCCGGGAGTCATGCGCAACTTACGAAATGCGAAGCGAAGGTCGAGCAACAGCGTGTTCATCGTTCTATCTCCTCAACAAAGAATCACTCGGCGCGTAGCGCCTGCATGGGTTCAATGGAAGCGGCGCGGCGGGCGGGAATCCAGCAGGCCAGGAGCGCAGCGGAAAGAAGCACGCAGGGAGCAAGAGTGAAGACAACGGGATCCACCGGACTGACCTGGTAAAGCATGCTGCTGAACGCGCGGCCGATACCGAGCGCGAGCAGGAATCCCAACGCCACCCCGCTGAGCGTCATCACCAGGCCCTCGCGCAGGATCATGCGCACCACCTCGCCCGGCTTCGCGCCGAGCGCCATGCGAATGCCGATCTCGCGCGTGCGCCGGGCCACAGAATAAGCCTTGACGCCGTAGACGCCGACGGTGGCGAGAGTCAGGGCGAGACCGCCAAAGATTGAGAGCATCGCGGCCGCGGCGCGAACCATCCAGAGTTGTACGTTGCTGTCAAGATGCTGGTGGAATGATTGGACCGAGAGGACCGGCAAGCCGGGCGCAGTCGCGCGGACTTCACGGCGGATGACATCAAACAACGTGGTGTCGGTTCCTGGAACCCGCGGAGCGGTGCGCACTAGAAAGAACACGTTGCTCTGGAAGCCCTGCGCAAAGGGCACATAGATGTGGCCGCCGATTTCAGACTGGAACAACTCCCAGCGCGTTGCGGGCACGATGCCGACGATCTCCAGCGACTGAGCATCACCGGCTTGTTTGGGAAGATCGTTGCTGACGCCCCCCATGTTACCTCCACCACCGCCGGCAGTCGGGCTGTCCCTCGCGGCCCATTGGATGTGCCGGCCCAGGGCATCGCTGTCAGGCCAGAGTTTTCTCGCCAGCACGTCGTCGATGATTGCGACCGGCAAGGAATCGGGATTCTCCGCCTCATTCTTGGTGAAGGCTCGACCGCGCAGCAGCGGCAGACCCATGGTCGTCCAGTAGTCGGCGCCAACGCTGTTCCAACGGACATTGAAGGCCAGGCCGTCGGCGGCGGTCTTGGAATGAGCGTCGGGCGCGGGCTTCACGCCGGCGCGCTGCACGGGGCGGTTAACGGATAGAACGCCGAAGGGCACGATGGAAGCGATACTGGCAGACTGTACCCCTGGCAGCGCGGCAAGACGGTCGCTCGCGGCGCGAAAGAGCTGAAGACTGCGGGACTGGTCGTAGCCGCCCAAGCTGGCGTCCACCTCGACGAGGATGGTGGGGTCAGTCTGGAAGCCGGTTTCGACGCTGCCAGCTTTGAGCGCGCCTCGGACGAAGAGTCCGGCGGCGGCGAGCAGCCCCAGCGACAGCGCGATTTGCGCCACGACCAGCGAGTTGCGCGGGAGCCAACGGTAGCGCCGCGGGGCAGCATCCTCGCCCGCATGTTCCTTCAGATCGGTGAGCACGTCGGTGCGCGTGAGCTTGATCGCGGGCCACAGCGCAAAGCACAGCGTCGCGAGAACGCAGAATCCAAGAGTGGCCGCAAACACAGCGGGATTGGCGCCGCCGTGGAAAAATATCGCCACCGGCATGTGTGCGCCCAGCGATGCCATCAGCAGATCGGAGGAAATGAGACCGAGCAGGAAGCCCCCGGCGCCGCCCGCAAGAGAAAGCACGACGCCCTCGGTCAGGATTAGCCGGATGATGCGGACGCGACCGCAGCCCAGGGCAAGGCGGAGGGCGATTTCCTTGCGCCGCGCCAAGCTGCGGGCGAGGAACATATTGGCGAGGTTGAGGCAAGCGACGAGCAGTACTACGCCAGCCATGCCGAACAGCAACGTGCCGAGGAGCTTCGAATCGCCTTGTTCGCGGGAGGGGCTGGTGCTAATGGTCATGCGGGGCAGGGGGCGCGTGATGAACGTCTGATCCTTCTGCTCGACTGGGTAGGCTTTTTCAAGATTGCTGGCAAGGGCGCTTAAGGCGACCTGGGCGGTCACCGCCGTCATGCCGGGCTTGAGGCGTCCGACGACAAAAAGATTATAGGCATCGCGGCGATCCAGACTGCGTTGGTCCGCCGCCTGAGAGCTGTTCCTGAGCAGGTCGAAATCGCCCAGTGGGAAGTAGAGTTCGGGGCCGAAGAGCATCGTCGTACCTGCGAAATGCTTTGGCGCGATGCCGACGACGGTGAACTGGCGCTCGTTGACGCGGATCGTTTTACCCACGAGCTGTGGGTCTCTGCCGGTTTTCTCCCAGTAGAGGTGACTGGCAATGACAACGGGCGCGACACTGCCGGGTTTCTCCTCCGCAGGAAGAAAGGCGCGGCCCTGCGCCAGTGGCACGCCCAGCGTGCTGAAGTAATTCGAGCTGATGATGGCGGCAAAGGTACGGCGAGAGCCATCGCCCTCCCCGACTCCCACCATAGTCACGCCATGAGCAAGGACACCGCTGAAAACCTTGTTTTGTTCACAAATGTCCCGGTAGGTCGGGTATGAAAACATGCGAAAGCTATTTCGGTCTTTCCGGCCCTGTGTGTAGAGTTGGACAACCTGTGCCTCATTGGGATAAGGGCGCGGGCTGAAAACCAGCTCCCGTACCACGGTGAAGATGGCGGTGTTCCCGCCAATGGCGAGAGCCAGCACGACGATTGCAACGGCCGAGAATCCCGGCGACTTGCGCAACTGGCGCAGCGCGTAGCGAATGTCGAGCAACAGCGTATTCATCGTTCTATCTCCTCAAATGCGCGCGACTTAGAGCGTGGCCGGCTAAGCGTGGATCGTGGGTGACCATGCAGATGGGCGTGCGAGATCCATCGATCAGAGAGTAAGCACTTACCGTGCCAAATCACTATCAAAGCATTCCTTTGAAAACAAATCACTTACATTGAGCGCGAGATTGAATTCTTGCGCTGAAGTGACCGTTTGCGGCTCGGATTGTGCGATTTCGGACGGTTGGACTGACCAGGTAGTCTCTCCCGGACCTGGATTGCGGACGAATCACCGGCAAACCGGAAACTGTGCCACAACCGAGCTTCCGCTATCTCCTCATAGGCTTCGCTTCCAGGCTTACCCGCGCGGCGAGCAGAGCCGGGGCCAGGTTGATGGCCGCGCTGAGACCTGCGGTTTTCCAGAATCCAAAGACCGGGATGAGGTAGGCGGCCAGCAGGAGCGCGCCCGCGCATCCGCCCAGCAGATCTACGGCATAGAGCGTGCCCAGCTTTGTCCGGCCGCTGTTGGCCTGAAGGTATATCCGGGCCGCGATGGGGAATTGATAGCCTCCCAACATTCCCGAGAGAGCAGCCAAAGCGGGGAATGCAAGCTGCGCCGCCAAACCCGTTGCCGCCATGCCGGAGAGCTTCGCCAGCAGGCTGACCGCGAAGATGAGCGCAGGGGCGGAGAGGGCGAGCAGGAACTGGTTGGCTGCAAGGGCGCGGCAGGGCGGAGAATCGCTGAAACGAATGCGGCGTAGCGCGAGCCAACTTCCCAGGGCAAGGCCAGCCATGCACATGCCGATGAGGATCGTAAGCTGGTGGTACACGTAGCCATAGATGGACTGGAAGGCCAGGAGCAGGAGAATCTGCAGAGTGATCTGAGTGAAGCCGGTTGCGGCCGCGCAGAACGCCGCGGCGGAGCGGGCGCGCCGCTCGCGAGCGGGCAAAAACGCCAGAATCGCCGCCGCAAGCAACAGGACGATCAGGGTTGCGCCGATGACGGCGGAGAAGCGGATGCGCGCCGCCGCGCGGAACCAGTTGGAGTAGCCCGACTTGAACTGCGCGCTCCACAGCACAATGTCGAAGTAATAGGCGATGGGCGCGAAATCGCGATTGACCGGCGTGGACGCCAGAGGCCGCAGTTGCTCACTAACCTGCGCCATGCGATCGGGCATCATGCGGTAGGGGATGAAGTATTCCCGGACATACTGAGTCTTCAGCTTGCGCTCCCGCAACCTCGAAATCAAAGTCTGAGGGTTGTCCGTCAGAACATCGGGTTGGACGGCGGCGAAGAAGTGGATGGTGTCGCCGGGGATGGCGGAAACGTAGGGGAAGACTTCACTGAGAGTGCGCTGAATGCAGCGCAGGAACCCGGCCAGGTCTGGACTGATGGTTTCCTCCGACGAGCGCAACTCGAGGGCGAGCAGCCCGCCGGGCGCCAGACGATCGCGGGCGGAACGAAAGAACTCGGCGGTGTAGAAGCGATTCAACTGCGCGGTCTGCGGATCGGGGACATTCAGAACGATCACGTCGAATGTGCCGTCCGTCGTCTTGAGATAGCGCCGGCCATCCGCGTAGTGGGTATGAACGCGAGGGTCAGATAAAGCAGAGGACTGCGCGGGAAAGAACTGCCGCGCCATGCCGATGAGAGCGGGATCCAGTTCGACGTAGTCGATGCGCTCGACGGTGGGATGCTGGAGGGCCTGGGCGATGCCGCCGTTTACGCCGCCGCCGATGAGGAGGACGTGCCTGGGCGCCGGGTGCTCCAACAGAGCGTAGTGAACCGCCTCTTCTGCGGCAGCCTCGTCCGGCGCATTGGCGAGGATTACGCCATTGTCATAGATGCTGCGAATATTGCCGGTTTCGGTGACCGCCAGGTTGCCATAGATGGAGTCGCGCGATCCGACCAGGCGAAAGCCCCGCCAGAGGCGCGCCCGCGCGGAGCTGTCCAACGGCGGCGCAACAAACATCAGAAGAGGAACGGCGAGAAGCGCTGCTGTCACCGTTAACGCACCAAGCCGCCTGCGGCTCATCCGGAACGACAGGACAACTGCCATCGACAGATTGAGGAGGGAGACGATGGCCGCGATCTGGAAGGATTCAAAGAAGCGCAGCAACACGATGCCGGCCACGATCCCCCCGAAGGCGGAGCCCGCGGCCTCAAGCAGGTAAGCCGAGCCGGCGGCGAGGCGGGCGGAGACGGCGCACTCCCGCTCGTACATCCGGGCCGCGGCCACGAAAAGCGCTCCTGAGACAACGCAGACCAGGCTGAGACATGCCAGGGTTGTAAGCAGCATCGGCAGCGGCCCAACCAGCTCGCCCGGCACCGTCTGAAAGATGGATTTGGAGGCGCGCAACGCCCATATGGTGGGCGGCAGGCTGACCGCGAGCAGGCATTCGAGCGCGGCGACCGCCCGGCGCGCGTTGTTTCCGCCCAGCGTAAAACCGGCGCACAGGCTGCTGCCGCCAGCGGTCCAGAAGAGCCAGGTGGCCAACATGATTCCCAGCGACATCTCGTTGCCGTTGAAAACGACGATCAGCTCGCGCATGAGAACGATCTGCGCGATGACCGCGCTGAAGCCGATCAGCGCCAGAGCCGCTCTTACGGCAGAGGCCGGCGTTAGCGCGCCGCGCGTGTTGACGGGCTGTAGGGGCGATTCCACCAGAAGGGAATTAGAATCCAGTTGTCTTTGAAAAGCAAGGGCTCGAAAAACAGAGGCTCAGTCGAGCGCCTTGTGGAAGCGGAGGATGGCGATGGTGAGCAGGCTGAATCCCAGGCCGGCCATGGCCGCCATCTGGGGCCAGAGAACCTCAAAGCCCACTCCTTTCAGATAAGCGCCGCGAAGCACGACCAGGAAATAGCGCAGCGGCACGGCATAGGTGAAATATTGCATCCATTGCGGCATGGTGCTGATGGGAAATCCGAAGCCGGAGAAGGCCACGGCGGGCATGATAAAGAAGAAGGCGGTCACCATGGCCTGCTGCTGCGTGGAGGAGACGGTTGAAATGAGCAGGCCTACGCCCAACATGCACAGGATGAAAAGAATGGAGCCCGTCAACAATACCGAGATATGACCGCGGAACGGGATCTGAAACCAGAATGTCCCGACTGCCGCGATCAGCGCGACATCGAACATGCCAATCAGAAAGGCGGGCAGCGTCTTGCCGAGGATAAACTCGGCCGGGCGGATGGGTGTGACCATGATCTGCTCGAGAGTGCCGATCTCGCGCTCGCGAACCACCCCGAAGGCCGTCACGGTGATGACCAGCACCAGGGTCAGGCTGCCGATGACTCCCGGCACAAAAAACCAGCGGCTGCTCAATCCGGGGTTATACCAGGGGCGGGGCTCAAGCTCGACCGAGGGGATGGCCTCGACCAGTTGCGGCGCGATGCGGTTGATGCGGTCCTGCTGGTAGTTGCGGGCAAAGCCAAGCGCGATCTGCGCGATGTAGCCGGAGGCAATCAGCGCGGTGTTGGAGTTGGTCGCATCGACGATCACTTGCAGCGGCGCGGTCTGCCCCTGGCGCAACTTTTGCGCAAAGCCGGCGTCGATCTCCAGGCCCACCGTAGTCTTTCCCTGCTCGATGAGATCGCCGATCTGGCGGGAGGCGGTGAGTTGGCGCTGCACATCGAAGTAGGGGCTGGAAGTGAAGAGCGAGATCAGCTCACGGCTCTCCTGCGAGTGATCCAGATCGAGCACCACCGTAGGGACGTGGCGGATCTCGTAGGTGGCCGCGTATCCAAAGATCATCATCTGAATGATGGGCGGCCCGAAGAGCAGAAAGCGCGTCCGCTTGTCGCGGAAGACCTGGATGAACTCCTTGATCAACATCTGCTTCAGGCGCCCCAGCATAGGTTCTCCTTTACGTGAGCCTCTTGTGGAATGAGCGGGTGGCCAGCAGCGCCAGCACGAACGCGAAGACGGCCAGCGGAACCAGGTCGGCGGCAAGCAAGGCGGTGGGCGTGCCTTTGAGGAATATCTTCTTCAGCACCGAGACGTAATAGCGCGCCGGCACAATGCGCGTGATCCACTGCAGGGCAACGGGCATCTGCTCGATGGAAAACAGGAAACCGGAGAGCAGGAAAGCCGGAAGGAAGGTGACCAGCAGCGCGATCTGGCATGCGGCAAACTGGCTCTTGGCCAGCACGGAGATAAAAAATCCAAGCGACAGCACCACCACCAGGAACATGGCGGAGCAGACGAGCAGCGTGACGTAAGAGCCGCGAAAAGGGACGTGGAACCAATAGATCGCGATCACGGCGCAGACCATCACGTCGAACATGCCGAGGACAAAATACGGCGCCAGCTTGCCCAGCATGATCTCCATAGCGCTCACCGGAGTTGAAATCAACTGCTCCATGGTTCCGCGCTCCCATTCGCGCGCAATGGTGAGCGAGGTAAGGAATGCGCCGATGACCGACATGACCAGGGCCAGCACGCCGGGAATGATGAAGGCGCTGCTTTCGAGATTCTCGTTATACCAGGTGCGGGTTTCCACGCTGACCGCGGCGGGCTGGATGGGCTGGCCGCGCTGGCGAAGCCAATTGATTTGAATCTCGGAGGAATAGCCCTGGACGACGGCCTGGGTGTAGCCGATGAGAACATTGGCGGTATTGTCGTCGGTGGCGTCGACGAGCGCCTGAACCTCGACCGGCCCGCCTTCGCTCAGCCGCCGGGAAAAATCCCAGGGAATCACAATCCCCATCTTGGCGTGACCGTCGTCGAGCGCCTGGGTGAGCGCTGGATAGCCGTTCACCGCGCGGACAAGGTTGAAATATTTGCTGGCCTGAAAGTGCTTGAGCAGGTCCTGACTTTGCTGGCTGCCGTCGCGGTCGTATACATAAACGGGCAGCCCCTTGAGATCGAGATTGACGCCGTAACCGAAGAGCAGCATCAGGGTCACGGGCATGATGACGACAATGAACAGGCTGCGCGAATCGCGGAGAATCTGGACGACCTCTTTTTTAGCCACTGCCAGCAAGCGACTGAAGCTCATGGTTTCATCTCCCCCGCCGCATCGCGCCCCGTGGTGACAGAGACGAACACGTCTTCCAACGTGGGGCGAATTTTTTCGATGCCGCCGACAGCGATGCCGCGCTCCTTCAGGTATATCTCGATTTGCGGGATCGCCGCGACGGCATCCAGCACCACGAGGTGCAGCGCGTTCCCGAAGACCGCGGCATCCAGGACGCCGGGGGCCGATTGCAGCGCCTCGACCGCGTCGCCCAGCGGCTCGCACTCGACCAGCAGCAGTTCACCCTTCATCGAGTCGCGCTTCAGCTCCGAGGGCGTGCCGAGGGCGACTATGCTGCCGCGAAAGATCAACGCCAGACGGTTGCAGTATTCGGCCTCCTGCATGTAATGCGTGGTCACAAAAACGGTGACGCCCTCCTCCGCCATGTGGTGAATCAGATCCCAGAACTTGCGCCGCGAGATGGGATCGACCCCTGACGTGGGCTCATCGAGAAAGAGAATGGGCGGCTTGTGCAGCACGGCGCAGCCCAGCGCCAGGCGCTGCTTCCACCCGCCCGGCAGCGTGCCGGTGATGAGGTTCTCCCGGCCCTTGAGGTTCGCCATCGAAAGCGCCCAATCGATCTGTTCTCCGAGCTTGTTCGAGGGCACGCTGTAGAGGCCGGCGAACAGGCGCAGGTTCTCAATCACCTTGAGGTCGTTGTAGAGAGAAAACTTTTGCGACATGTAGCCGATGTTCTGACGCACCGCTTCGGGCTCGCGGCTTACGTCGTGCCCGGCCACGGATGCGCGCCCCGACGAAGGCTTCAACAGGCCGCACAGCATGCGAATGGTGGTCGATTTGCCCGCTCCGTTCGGTCCGAGAAAACCAAAGACCTCGCCTTTCGGAATCTCGAGGTTGATCCGATCGACGGCCACGAAGCCGCCGAAGCGCTTGCACAGATTCTCCACCACGACTGAATTTTTGATTTCAGCCATGGGTTGCGCCCCCACTTCCAACCGCATCGACAAACAGGTCTTCGATGGTCGGCGCCACGAGCTGAATCGCATCGAAGCTCACGCGCGCGGCTCTGAGGCGCGCCTCGAACTCAGGAATGCGGCGGGGCGCATCGTCAACCACGAGATGCAGGCCATCGCCGGTGAGCACCAGGCTGGAGATTCCGTCCGCGTGCTCGAGTTGGCTGCGCAAAGCGCGCGGCTCCGGCCCGGTCACTGACAAGACGCCCTTGCCCATCCCGGCCTTCAGGCTCGCGGGCGTGTCGCAGAAGAGCAGCTTGCCCTGGTGCAAGAGGGCGACGCGATGACAGCGCTCGGCTTCATCGAGATACGCGGTCGAGGTCAGAATCGCCACGCCCTCCGAGATCAGTTCATAAAGGATGCGCCAGAAGTCGCGGCGCGAGACGGGATCGACGCCGGTGGTCGGCTCATCGAGAAGAATCACCTTGGGGCGGTGAATGAGCGCGCAGACCAGGCTGAGCTTTTGCTTCATGCCGCCGGAAAGTTTGCCGGCCAGCCGCTCGTGAAACTCCGCCATGCCGGCGGCCTCGAGCAGTTGCGAGGAACGCTGCTCGCGCCCGGCCTTCTTCACGCCGAACAGGTCCGCGTAGAAGCGGATGTTTTCATCCACGGTGAGATCTTCATACAACCCGAAACGCTGCGGCATGTAACTGAGGGCGTGTTTGGCGCCCTCGGGATTGCGCACCACATCAAAGCCGGCAACAGTGGCATTGCCAGCATCCGGCGGCATGATGCCCGCCAGCATGCGCAGCGTGGTGGTTTTCCCGGCGCCGTCGGGACCGACCAGGCCGAAGATCTCTCCGGCGCGCACATCAAAGCTCAGCGCATCCACGGCGCGCACGCCGGGAAAACTTTTCGTAAGTCCATCGGCGACGATCACGGGTTGGGGCTGATCCGTCATTGCTTTGCAGGCGCTGCCGCCGGGGGATGCGCTTCCTGCGTGGCCGGGACCAGATCGAGGCGGGCATCGGCGGGCATGCCCGGCTTGAGTTCATGATTCGGATTGTCGATATCGATTTTGATCCGGTAGACGAGCGTGACGCGCTCCTGGTAAGTCTGAACGCTCTTGGGCGTGAACTCGGCGCTTGAGGAGATGAATGAGATGCGCCCGTGATACCGCTTGCCGGGATAGGTATCGGTGGTGACGGCGGCGTCCTGGCCCCAATGAATTTTGCCCAAATCGGTCTCGGCAATATACGCGCGCAGCCAGATGTGATCGAGGTCGGCGAGCGTGACCACCGGAGTTCCGGGCGCCACCACCTCACCGAGTTCGGCTTGCCGCACGGTAATGACGCCGGTGGATGGAGCATGCAGGATGGTGTAGTCCAGGTTGACTCGCGACAGACCCAGGTTGGCGCCGGCCTCTTTGAGATTGGCTTGCGCGATGGCGACATCTTCTTTGCGGCTGCCTTCGACGGCCTCGTTGTAACGTTGCTGCGCCGCTTTGAAGATGGCCTCGGAGCGCTTCAGCGCGGTGTCTGCCAGGTCGCGATCCTGGGCAGAGACTTCGTCCTTGGCGAAGAGCTGCCGGGCGCGGTCATTGTCGAGCTTCTTCTCTTCGAGATCGGCCTGCGCGTCAATCATGGTTTGCTGCGCCGCCTTCACTTCCTGCTCGCGGGTTCCGGCCAGCGTGAGCGCCAGATTGGATTCGCGCACGCGAACACTGGCCTCGTCGATGCGGACCTTCTGTTTGTAATCGGCGTCTTCCAGGCGCGCCAGCAAAGCGCCTTGCTCAACCTGCTGACCTTCTTCGACGGACAGCTCGACGATGCGCCCCGGCACCTTGAAGCTCACCAGGCTCTCGTGCGCTTCGATGTTGCCCGAAAGCGTGAGTTGGTTCACAGGCTCCGGCTTTTTCGCAAAGCGCGGATAGTAGTACACGCCGGCGGCGATCGCAGCGGCCAGCACAATCAATACAGGAATCACTCGTTTCATGGCTTCAAACCTCGTGTGCGGGAATCTGAACTGCGGTACGGCATCGATTCCGCCTTCAATCGTGGAATTTGCTTCCCACCCTAGCCGCAAAAACAAAAGCGCGGCGAGGGTGGGGCACCCAGAGCTTATGGATTCCCCATGTACTGCAAAATGTTTTTCTCCGTATCGCCCCGGGCGCGAGCGAGCGCAAACTTCGCGTCCACGTGGCTGGAGACGGCGAGTATGTAATTCTCCTCGGCGCGGGCAAGTTCGTCCTGGGCCGTTACCACCTCGACATTGTTGGCCGTGCCTGACTGAAAGCGATCCTGCGCCAGTTCGAGCTCGCGCCGCGCCAGGCTCTGTCCCTCTTCGGCAACAGTCACCTGCTCGGCCGCAGAGTCAAGATTCAGGAGGGCCTCGCGGATATCCTCGTCAATGCCGCGCCGCAGGTCGGCTATCTGATCGTCGATGCGTTTCACGCGGCTCAAAAGCTCCTGGGCCTCGCCGTTGCGGTCGCGGTCGAAAACGGTGAAGTCGATCTGGCCTTGAACCAGGTACGTGGCCTGGACGCCGCCGATGCTGCGGCCAATCCCGCCAAAGTTGCCGTCGATGCTGAGCCTGGGATAGGAACGGGCGCGGTTGGCGCGCTGCTGCTCCACCAACTCCTGGCGCTGACTGGCAAGCGACAGATAGTCTGCGCGCGCGGCCAGCGCGGAGGGCACCAGAGTTTCGGATTCAGACTGGCTCAGGGGACGATACAAAAGCGGCTCGGCCAACTCCAACGGCGTGCCGGGGTTCATGCCCAGGTTGCGCGCCAGAGCCAGCAGCGACTGCTTGTACTGGTTTCCGGCGATTAGCAACGCCTGTCTGTCATTCGCCAGTTGCACCTCGGCGCGCAGCACGTCAACGCCGGTCGCCGTCCCGGCGTCATGCTTGTCTTTGGCCAATTTGTAAAGCGTCGCCGAGTCGGTCACTCGCGACTGCGCGGCCTGAGCGCGGGCCGCGGCGGACTGCGCGTTCAGATAGAGGCCGGCAATCACGCGCACGATGAGATCGCGCGCGTCGCGCAAATCCATCCTGCCGGCATCGAGCGCGCGCTCGATGGCCTTCAAACCGCGATAGCTTTCAAGATCGACAATGTTCTGCTGCGCGTAGACGCGGAAATCGTAATTCGAGAATGGTCCCACAACTTCAGGCAAACCAGGCGCCGAAATTCCAAAGGCGCGCAGGTCGCGGTTCTGCACGTTGGCGTAGCTCTGAGTGCTGATGCGCGGAAGCAGCGCGGCCGACAAGCGGCGCGTGCGCGCACCCTCAGCCTCGTCGACCCGCGTGCCGGCAACCAGCACGTTGAGGTTGGCCTGGAGCGCCTTCTGAATCGCATCCTGCAAGGTGAGGCGGTAAGGCTCGAGTTGTTGCGCCGCGCCAGGCACACACGCGGCCAGGCTGGCGAGGCATAGAACAGCGGCAATGCGGATATGGGATCTCATGGTTCCTGCTTCTTGACGGGGAGGGCGATTGCCCTCCAGAAATGTTGAAAGCTATTTTCAATCCAGATGGCAAGCGCAGGCTCTCCGTGCAACGACCAAAGCAGGAGTGTCCCCAGGAACGTCTGCAGGAGTTGAATTGCCACCTTCTCCTTTTTTACGCGCGGGTCGATTTCTCCGCGTTTTTGTCCCGCGGCTACGATCCGGGCGGCCATCTTGCGGCCCTCGCGCATCTTTCGCTCAGTGAAGCCGCGAACCTGTTCGCTGGCCAGGAAGGATGAAATCATGGCGCGGGCGAGGTCGGGGCTGCGCCCAGGCTCCTCGGAGATGCGGAGGAAGAGATCGTGCAGGACGGAGTAGATCGATCGCTCGCCCGACGCGGCGCGCTCCAAAGCCTGTTTCACCTTGCCGAGCTGTATCTCGGCCATCACGCCCAGCACCCGGTCTTTGCTCTCGAAATAGTTGAAAAAGGTGCCTTTGCCGACGTCCGCGGCTTCGGTGATGTCTTCCACCGTGACGTTGGAGAAGCCGCGCTCGGCAAAGAGCTGGAGCGCGCACCGGAACAAGCGCAGACGCGTTTCTGCGGCGCGGCGCTGGCGTCGTCCCATGCCTTGCAGGTGGGGCAGGTTCGCGGAATCGAGAGCCTCCGCTAGCTTCGCGGAGTGGATTGCATGACCGCTGACCATATCTGACCAACAGTCATATTTGAGCGCGGAAGCGGCGATTTGTCAAGAGCCAAAGGAAAAGATTGCAGGGCTTTTTGCGGGCAGGCCCTAGTTTCTGCTGCGCATTTTGGAAAGCAGCCGCAGTATCTCCAGATAGAGCCAGACCAGGGTGACCATGATGCCGAAGGCGCCGTACCACTCCATGTATTTGGGTGCGCCGGACTCGACGCCTCTCTCGATGAAGTCGAAATCGAGGACCAGATTGAGGGCGGCGATGGCTACCACGAACAGGCTGAATCCGATGCCGATGAACCCGGAGCCGTTGATGGAGACGAAGCGGATGCCGAAGAAGCCGAGCAGCATCTGCATCATGTAAAAGAGGAAGATGCCGCCGGTGGCCGCGACGATTCCGAGGCGAAACTTCTGCGTGACTCGGATCAATCCGGAGCGATAGGCCAGGAGCAGAACGAAGAGCGTGCCAAAGGTGAGGCTCACCGCCTGAATGGCAATGCCGGGATAGCGGAGGTCGAAGGCCGCCGAAAGGCTTCCGAGAAACAGGCCTTCGAGCAGCGCGTAGATGGGCGCCGTGACCGGAGACCACTCCTTCTTGAAGACGGTGACCATGGCGAAGATCAATCCGCCGAAGACTCCGACGAGCATAAGCGGCGTCACGTCGGCGAAATCGCGCGACTGAAGGAAGAGATGCCAGGTCCAGGCCGCGGTGGCAATGGCGCAGAGGAGCAGAATGCCGGTCTTGTTGACGGTGCCGTTGAGCGTCATGCGGCCGGCGAGGTCGGTGATGCCGCCATAGCCCGCGCCGGAAAGGTTGCGAAAAGTGTTCTCACTCAGTGCTGGATTGGATGTCTTCATCATCGCCATTGGGTTCTCTCCGTATTGCCGATCCGGGCCGTGGCCTGGCCGGGGTATGATGCGGGAAACTTCGATCCCTGTCTCAATTTTAGACCGGCGGGTCTAATCCCACCCTAGCCGCAACAACAAGTACGCGGCGAGGGTGGGGCACCCAGCATTTTGCCGCGACGCGCGGCTATGCTCCAAGTTCGTGGCGGATGGCTTCGGCGATCACAGTGGCGTGAAGGCGCATGGCCTCTTCGCTTTCGGCTTCAATCATGACGCGGGCCAGCGGCTCGGTGCCGCTGTAACGAATAACGACGCGGCCGGAATCCTTCAAGTCTTCTTCGGCGGCGCGGATGGCCTGGGCGACGGCGGGGATGGATTCGAGGGGCTTCTTTTCGCGGACCTTGATGTTGACGATGACCTGGGGGAAGACTTTGAGATCGGCGGTGAGTTCGTCGATGGATTTGCCGGTGCGTGCGATGAGGTCGAGGACGACCAGCGCGGTGAGCAGGCCGTCGCCGGTGGTGGCGAGATGGGGCAGGAGGATGTGGCCGGACTGCTCGCCGCCGAGGGCGGCGTTGTGGCGCTGCATCTGCTCGAGGACGTAGCGGTCGCCTACGGGGGCGCGGAGCATGCGGATGCCGCTGCGCTTGAGGGCGGCTTCAAGACCCATGTTGGACATGGTGGTGGCCACAACCAAATCACCAGTCAGCAGGCCGCGGGCTTGGAGGTCGCGGGCGGCCATGAGGAGAATGGCGTCGCCGTTGATGACGTTGTTATGGGCGCCGGCCAACATGCAGCGGTCGGCGTCGCCGTCGAAGGTAATGCCGAGGACCGCTCCGCGGCTTTTTACTTCTTGGGCGACATACGTGGAATGGAGAGCGCCGCAGTTCAAGTTGATGTTGCGGCCGTCAGGGGCGATGTTGAGCAGGGTGACGCCGCCGGCAAGATCGGCGTTGAGGCGGCGGAAGAGCTCGGGAGCGACGGCGGCGGCGGCTCCGTTGGCGCAGTCTACGACGATGCGGCCGCCGGCGAGCGAGAGACCGGGAACGGTGTCGATGAGGAAACGGATGTAGTCGGCCTGGAGGGCGGAGTTGTCTTCGACGGGCGGGAGACGGCCGGGATCGGGCGCGGCGTGGATGGAGGCGGCGTGATGGAGGATTTCTTCTTCCATAGCGGCTTCGACGGCATCGGGGAGCTTGAAGCCGTCTGCGCCGAAGAGCTTGATGCCGTTGTCTTGCCAGGGATTGTGGGAGGCGGAGATGACGACGCCGGCGTGGAAGCCGTGCGCGCGGACGAGAAAGGCGACGGCCGGCGTGGGCACGATGCCGGCGCTTTCAACGCGCGCTCCTGCTTTGCGCAGGCCTGCGGCGAGCGTGGCGGCGATCCAGGGGCTGGACTCGCGGGTGTCGCGGCCGAGGAGGACGGCGGGCTTGGCGACGGTCTTGCTGCGCAGGGAGTGGGCGAGGGCGAGACCACAGGCGAAGACGGTGGTTGGGTCGAGCGGGGCTTCGCCGGCCAGGGCGCGAATGCCGTCGGTGCCGAAGAGCTTGCGCGCGGTTGGGGGGATCATTGAGCGGTCATCCAATTCTGTTGGCCTTTTCGGTGGCGAGCAAAGTGGTCTTATAGCGGTTTCGGAATTGCAGTACCCCGAAGCCACTCAGCGGCAGTGGCTTCAGGGCAGAGCAATGGGAGAACCGCTGGAGCCGCAAAACGCGCCGCCCCGCGTTCCCTTACTTTCGTGTCCCGGCTTTTATTGCACCGAGATGGAGACCGAACCGCACAGGTTCTCCCAGACCAGCGAGAGCTTACCCTTGTTTCCGCCCAGATCCTTGAGCATGTACTTGAGGTTCTCGACCAGCGCCGGCGGCTTTTCCATGGTCATCTTCACGCGGCCCAGGTCCTTTGCCTTGTCGTATACCGTTCCCCACTGGCCGGTCTGCTTGTTGACGACGAGCACCCAGTTGGCGGGGTCGGAGAGATCGATGTAGAGCGTGTAGTCGCCCTTGGGGACAGTGAGACCGTCGAGGTTGAGGTCGGCGTCGGTGTGGAGTTTGGTGGCGGAATTGGCGCCGGCGCGCCAGACCGGATAGGTGGGATCGTGGCTGATGAGCCCGTCCTTGGTGAAGATGTGGCCGGCGCGGCCTTTGACTCCGGGCGAGCTGTAGGTGATGGTGATGGTCTTGCCGGCGATGACAGCCGACTCGGTGGCGGGAGGGCTTTTGGGCGGCCCTGGCTGCGCGAATACGGTGGCGGCGATGAGAAGGCTCGTACAGACTAAGAGACGCTTCATGGTGATGTTTCTCCTTCGGGAGAGCCCCTTTTCAGGTCAGGACTCCCCGACGGGATGATTGTCGCACCACGCGCCGTGGCTGGGGAAGGGGGAGCAAAGCCCGGGGCGCGCTCTTCGACGCCTGCCAGCGCGGCGGAGGGTGCGATATACTCCGTTACGCGGCAGAAACTATGGAGGTTTCAGGATGCGTAAACAGGGCATTTTGAGGATGGCGGCGGCCGGGATGATGGCCGTGGCGATGATGGCGGCGGCGGGGGCGGCGAAGGCGCAGGGCAGCGCGGCGGCAGCCGGATCGGATACGGTGTTGAAGCCGGCGGAAATGGAGAAGCTGCTTCCGGCGAGCGTGTATTACCGCGGGCAAACGGCCAACACGCAGTTGCGGAACTCCGGGGGCGTGAAGTTTGCCGACGGGTTCTATGTGCTTGCCACCAAGGTGGACACCGGCGGCTACGCGACCGGCGTGGCGGAGAAGTACCAGGCTTACTTCATCACCGAGGTTCCCCTCAAGGTGGGCGGAGAAAACCTGGCGGCGGGCGTCTATGGCGTGGGCTTTATTGGGGACAACAAGTTTGCGGTGACCGACGTGGGCGGGCATGACGTGCTGACGGTGAACGCGGGCGAGGATGCAGGGATGAAGCGACCCATGCCGCTGCAGATCGTGATCGACCCGGCCGGCGGCTTCCGGCTCTATGCGGGACGCAAGTATGTGCTCTTCAGCCGGTAGGCGTTTCAGTGGTCAGTGG
>DATFYK010000020.1:0-52418 GCA_035315085.1 Occallatibacter sp. | reverse complement strand
GCCGTGGCCAAGCCGCTACCCGAGGAAAAGCACGCTGCACCGGCTGGGGCGAAGGCTGAGCCTAAGGCAGAACCCAAGGCTGAGCCGCAAGCTACGCCGAAAGCTGCACCGAAGGCAGAACCCAAGGCTGAGCCGCAAGCTACGCCGAAAGCTGAACCGAAGGCAGCACCCAAGGCTGAACCACAGGCTGCTGCGCCAAAGGCTGAACCTAAGGCTGAGCCGCAAGCTGCGCCGAAAGCTGCGCCCAAGGCTGAGCCGAAGGCTGAGCCTAAGGCAGAACCAAAGGCTGAGCCTAAGGCTGAACCCAAGGCTGCTGCGCCGAAGGCTGAACCCAAGGCTGCGCCGAAGGCTGAACCCAAAGCTGAGCCTAAGGCTGAACCAAAGGCTGAGCCTAAGGCAGAACCCAAGGCTGTTGCGCCGAAAACTGAGCCCAAGGCTGAGCCGAAGCCCGAACCCAAGCCTCAATAAGGCCGCTCACTCGGAGTATTCCTTCGGTTCCCAAAAGGCCCACGGTCAGCCGTGGGCCTTTTTGCGTCAGTCGCGCGCCAGCTCGATGCCGGCGATCTCCACTTCCAGGCCGCCGTACTCGGGGTGGTCGTTCTCGCGGATGCGGTAGGCGAGGTCGATGAGCGAACCTTGAGCCAGCCCAAAAGCGGCGGCGCGGGCGGCCAGGTCCCATCCGACGGCGCGGACGGCGGAGCTGGAGCCGGCGTGGACTGGTTCGTGGGCTGAGGTTTGAGCGGGTTCCTGGGCCAGTTCGAGGCGTATGTGGCGATCTTTCAGGATGCGCGGCGGGGCGAGCAAGCGGGCTTTGCGGGCGACGAAGAGCGGCTCGGGGTTGCCGTGGCCGAGCGGCTCGAGCTTGCGCAGCCAGCCGACAAGCACGGGGGTGATGCGGTCAAGGGGCAACTCGGCGTGAATGCGGAGAAGTTGCTCGGGGTCACGGGCGGCCAAATGCTCTTCAGCGTAGAGGCGCAGGCGGCGCTTGAGTTCAGGCAGCGCGTCGGCGGGCAGGGCAAAACCAACGGCGAAGGCGTGGCCGCCGAAGCGGGTGAAGAGATCGGCGCAGGATTCGATGGCGTCGAGGAGCTGGAAGCCGTCGACGGAGCGGCCGGAGCCGTGGGCCACGCCGTCCTCGACGCTGACCACGATAGCGGGCTTGGCGGTGCGTTCGACGACGCGGGAGGCGAGGATGCCGATGACGCCGCGATGCCAACCGTCACCATCGATGACGAGCAGGCGATCGGCAGCGAGTTCGGCGTCGGCGGCCAGGCGGGTTTCGATTTCGCTGAGCGCGGCGGCCTCGGTGGAGCGGCGCTCGCGGTTGAGGCGCTCGAGCTTGGCGGCCAGCCGGGCGGCGCGGGCGGAATCGCGGGTGGAAAAGAGCTCGATGACGTCGGAGGCAACGTCCATGCGGCCGGCGGCGTTGATGCGCGGGGCGAGGCGGAAGGCGACGTCGAAGCCGGTGAGCTGTTTGGCTGCCGGGTCGAGGGCGGCGGCGGCGAAGAGGGCGCGCAGGCCTGCGCCTACGGGCTTGCGCAACTCGCGGAGGCCGAGGGCGGCGATGGCGCGGTTTTCGCCACAGAGGGGTACGGCGTCGGCGATGGTGGCGATGGCGGCCATCTTCAAAAAGCTGGGCAGGGTTTTCTCGCGGGTGCGGATGGGGTCGCGGCGCTCGAGAACGGCCTGGGCGAGCTTGAGCGCGATGGCCGCGCCGCAGAGGGACTTTTCAGGATAGGAGCAGCCGGGCTGGTTGGGATTGAGAATGGCAAGCGCGGCGGGAACGGCGTCGTCAGCCTGGCAAAGATGGTGGTCGGTGATGATGAGATCCAGACCCAGGCGGCGCGCGGTCTCAGCCTCGGCAAAGGCTCTCATGCCGGTGTCGACCGTGATGACCAGGCGGACGCCTTCGGCGTGGGCAGCTTCAAGAACGCTCGATTGCAGGCCGTAGCCCTCACGGAGACGGTGGGGGACGTGAAAGCGGGCCGTGCCGCCGAGCATCTCAATGGCAGTTTTGAGCAGGACGACGGCGGTGGCGCCGTCCACGTCGTAGTCGCCGTAGAGGAGCACCGGCTCGCGGCCGGCGATGGCTCGCTCCAGGCGCTCGACGGCCGTCATCATGCCCAGCATGAGAAAGGGATCGTGGAGATGAGCGATTTCGGGGTTCAGGAAAGCGTAGGCTTCCGCGGGTTGGTGGATACCGCGGGCGACCAGCAACTCGGCGAGGACCTGGGGCAGGCGGGCTGCTTTGGCCAGGGTAGCGGCCTGCTCAGGATGCGGCGCGGCGAGCATCCAGCGCTGGCGCGGGAACGAGCGGGGCGGGGCTGGCTGCGGTATTGGGCCGTTCTCCACGGCGCCCACGCGGCTTACTCGTCCTCTTCGTCGCGATCGCGGCCGTCAATGACGATGTCCTGAAAGCTTTCAACGTCTTCGAGCAGGGCCTGGAAGCGCTCGTACCATTCGGTGGTGGTCTCGTGGAGGAAGACCAGCCCCTGGTAGACGAAGCCGAGCTGGATGTAGCCGACGTTGCCGGCGTACTTGCGCAGCCATTGGGCCTCGACCAGCTCGGTGGCTTCCTCATCGCGGAAGTTTATTTCGCCGGCTTCCTCGATGAGCGCGTCGAGTTCCTCGCGCTTCAGCGACATCTCGCTGAAGGTGACAAAGGGAGCGCCGACGTGCTTGGCCATCTCCACGAAATCTTTCCATGAGTCGGGGTTGCCCTGTCCCTCCCAAACGATGGAGGGAACGTCATCGGTGACGTAACCGGGGAGGCGGTGCAGGCCGTGGCCCTCGATAAAGGCCACCATGTCGTCTTTCAGAGAGAGGAGGTTTTCGGTGGTCATAGTCAAGTTCTCATTTTCGCAGATGCGGGCGGGTGGGTGCTTGGGATTGTGGAAACTTCAGGGCTGGATGGCTGAGGACGGTGAGCCGGGCTGTACTCTGGAAGCACCTGGATGGAGGAGGATTGCCGCTGGCCCGCGTTTGAACGCCACGTCTTTGTCTGCCACAATGCGCGGCCCGCGGATGCGTCGCGGCCGGAGCGATTGAACTTTCGCACGGCACAGCACGGCTCAGAAAACACCATCTCCGAAATGCCGCGCTTCTACTTCGTCCCGATCAGTCGAATGCGCGCCGTGACGGCTCGCCCATGGAATTCACTGAAGCTCCCGTACTGGGGTGAATCCACCACATTGTTGACGACCAGGGGATTCTGGCTGCCGGTAGCATTTTCAAGCACGCCGCGCAATCCGTAATATGCGCCGCGGAAGTGAAATTTCCATTCCAGCCCTGGGCTGAAGCTGAGATAATCCGGGAACCTTTGCGATCCCGCCGCTCCCACCACCTGCTGGTTTGCGTTGACTGAGGTGTAAGGAAAGCCGGTGTGCCAGTCGAGCGTGTAAACAAAGTCCCAGTTCTTCTTGAATTTTGGCAGCGGCATGGGCAGCCAGCCCCAGGAAATCACGCGGTTGGGCACATCCCAGGCCAGAGGTCCGCTCTGTTGCGGACCGAGCGGCGATGGGGTGGGTAGGTAGTCGAGCGCCGCGTTGGTGCGCGCCGAGGAATGGGTATACGAAGCGAACAGCGTATATTCGTTCGCAAACAAGCGCCGCGCGTCGAACTCCACGGAGTCGTAGTGGTCCTGTCTGGCATTGGTCAGCAGATAATTTCCCGAGAGCGCCGCGGGACCGCTTTGATTCACGTATGTGAAGGCATCGGACGCGCGCTTCTGAAGGAAGTTGGCTCCGGCAAAGATGGAGCCGGGAAGTTTTTGTTCCGCGCCCAAGCTCCAGTTGACGGCCCGGGCCTGGCGCAGGGAGGCATCGTTGGCGGAAAAAACCGTTTCCTGCGTCGCGCCGGCCGGAGTCACCCCGTCCGCCGCGTAGTACGTGTCGAAGCGGAGGCCCGCCAGCGCGCGCGCAAGGTATTCCAGTTGCGTGTGCTCGTAATAAAGGCCAATGCCGGCCGACAGTTTGGTCGCGCCTTTGCTGCCCGGCGGCGAGTAAATGGCGGCCATCCGCGGCGACAGGAGCGGCCGACGGACGATCTCGTCCCAGTCCAGGCGCAGGCCCGGTTCGACCAGCAGTCCCGCCCGCGTCTGCCAGCGGTCCTCGGCGTACGCGCTCAACTCGGCGTTGTGGCGCGTAAAGGGCGCTGTCTGCGGGAAGACGCTCTGGCGCGACAGGGTTCCGTCCTCGCGCAGATAACTCACCGGCGCGCGCGTGATGTTTTCGTCAAAGCCGATATGGTCTGAATCGATGCCGAGTTTCAGGTCGTGGCGTCCGCCCCAGTGCAGCGGAGGCAGATACAGGGCCGCGGTTCCTTCGATCCGCTGCGAGCGTCCGGTCAGGTCCTCGAAATAGCTGCCTTGGGTAAGTTCCGGAGTGATTTCGTAAGGAATGTCTCCATGCGGTTCGTGGCCGTCGCGGAAGCGCGCCGCCCCAGCGCCAACGTCCAGCAGCGCGCCGGAGCGGAAGCTCCACTGGTCGCGCAGATAGGGGAGCCAGGCGATGGTATCGCGTTTTGTGGTGCTCTGTTGCGGCGTCAGCGACGAGATGCCTTCGTTGGGCGAATGGTAATCGTTGAACAGCAGGCCGCCGGTCAGGATGTTGGCGGGGGTCAAATTTGCCTGCACCTTCACCAGGTTGCTGCCTCGCACCAACTCGTTCGTATCGGCATTGGCGGGGAGCTCGGCGATATAGATGTTGTCGTATTCGATCTCCAGGCCGTCGAAGAACCACGCACGGTTGCGCGCCAGAGGGCCGGAAAAGGTGAAGCGGGGGACGAAATTGTCGAAGCGAATCCCGTTGTTGTCGCGGAAGGAAGGAATAAAGTTTGTGGCATTGAAGCGGAACTTGTTGTCGCCCATCCCGGTGTAAAACGCCAGCACGCCTCCGGTGGTTCTGCCGAATTCCACCGGATAACGGGTTGTCTCCGCATCGATGGAGCGAACCGCGTCGGCGCTGACCCGCAAATCAAGCGTGCCGTACACCGGAGAGCGAATATCGAATCCGTCCATCAAGTCCAGTGTCGCCCAGGTCTGGGCTCCGGCCACATGAACCTGCCCGGATGCATCCTGCACCACGCCGGGATTGAAGGGCAGCAAGTTGCGGATGTCGCGGGAGGTGGGATAAGGAACGTTCACGATCTCCGGCGTGTTCATGGTGCTCTTGCCGGAGGTCTGTGCAGTATCGATGCCGGGAACCGACGCGGTTACGTTCACCTGCTCCACGACAATCTGTTCGTGGTTCAGCGCCACCTGGACGCTGTTCAGGCGCGCGTCCACGTCGCTTTCCACGGCCTGATAAAATCCGGGCTTCTCCACGCGAATCTGGTAAGGCGCGTTCTGGCGAGGGATGTAGGCGCAATGGCCGGCATAGTCGGTCCACAGCGGGATCGCCGCGAGTCCGGGCTCAAGAATGGCAACCTGCGCGCCGGAAACCGCCAGGCCATTTTCGTCCACGACCGTCAAGGTGACCGGTGCGCGAACGGCTGACGACTGCCCGTCCGCAAGGACTGCGCAGAAGAGAAGAAGCAGGCCGGGAATGGCCCTCTTCGCGCAGTCAAGACGCGGCATGGAGAAGAACCGGAATTTCCGTCTTATCTCCCAACAGCCCACGCTCATACCTTCTCAATGAGGGGTTCCATTGCACGATTATTCTGTGGCGGCTATTCAGCCGGAAGCAACAGCCCAACTATACGCCGGCGCAACCTGCCAAACCAACGTCCCTCTGCAAATCGCAAGTTCTATAATTCTATTCACGAGATGAAATCATGGATGCAATCGAAGCCTTAAAGACACGCCGGAGTATTCGTGCGTACACAGCCGAAGCTGTGGCGCGAAATGTCATCGAGGAGATGGTCGACTGCGCTCGCCTGGCAGCGACGGCCCGGAACGATCAGCCGTGGGAGTTTGTTGTGGTAACGGAACGCGAGGCGCTGCGAAGAATCGCCGGCCTGGCCGATTACGGCAAGTTCATCGCTGACGCCGCAGCCTGTGTGGTGGTCTTGTGCAAAGATACGAAGTACTATCTCGAAGACGGAAGTGCCGCGAGCCAGAACATGCTGCTGGCGGCGACGGCGCATGGACTCGGCGCGTGCTGGGTGGCCGGCGATAAGAAGCCGTATGCGGAGACGATTCGGAAGCTAGTGGGGGCGCCGGACGGATACAAGGTTGTGAGCCTTGTTCCCTTCGGATACCCGGCCGAATCCCCGCCAAAGCGGAAGCGGCCGCTGGCGGAAGTGCTGCACTGGGAGAAGTTCTGAGCTGGGGCGCCCGCCCAGCGGGGTGAATTAAGCGGGTTGCCCTGGCCTCAGGAGCGGGAGCACGCTGCTCCCCGCCTCTTACCGTTACAATCAAGACAACATGATCCGTTTCTCAACCGCCGGCGAATCTCACGGGGAAGCCCTCATCGCCCTCATCTCCGGACTCCCCGCCGGCGTTCCCGTCGATCTGGAATTCGTGAACCGCGAGCTATGGCGGCGCCAGCAGGGCTACGGCCGCGGCGGGCGCATGAAGATCGAGACCGACAAGGCCCACGTCCTCTCCGGCGTGCGGCACGGCAAGACCATCGGCTCGCCCATTGCGATCGAGATCGTCAACCGCGACTGGAAGAACTGGGAAGACAAGCTCCCCGTCGAAGCCGGCGACCCGGCCAAGCATCAGGCGGTCGCCTCGCCGCGCCCCGGCCACGCCGACCTGGCCGGCGCGCTCAAATACAACTTCCCCGACGCCCGCTACGTGCTGGAGCGCGCCTCGGCCCGCGAGTCCACGGCGCGCGTGGCCGCCGGAGCCTTTGCCAAGTTGATGCTGCGAACCCTGGGCATAGAAGTCGCCAGCCACGTGATCCGCGTAGGCCGCGTCGAGCTCGACCGCACGGCAGCGTGGGAGGAAATCGCCGCCGTCGCCGCCAAGGACGAAATTCTGCTCAATTGCGTCGATGCCGCCACCGAAGCGCGCATGAAAGAAGAGGTCGAGGAAGTCTCGCGTACCGGCGACAGCGTGGGCGGCGTTTTTGAAGTGGTGGTCCACGGCGTCCCGGCCGGCCTGGGCACGTACGCCAACTGGGACGAGCGGCTGGATGGGCAACTGGCTTGGGCGGTGATGAGCATTCCGGCAGTGAAGGCGGTCGAGATCGGCCGCGGCGTCACGGCCGCCGAGTCCTTCGGCTCCGCCGTCCACGACCCCATCCACTACGCCGCGCAACAGAGCGCCAACCCCACCCGCTTCACCCGCCCGCAGAACAACGCCGGCGGCATCGAGGGCGGCGTCTCTAACGGCGAAGACATCGTGGTGCGCGGCTACCTGAAGCCCATCTCCACGCTGCGCCGGCCGCTGGAATCGGTGCGCTTTGACACCCGCGAGGCAACCAGCGCCAGTTACGAGCGGAGCGATATTTGCGTCGTGCCGGCGGCGGGCGTGGTGGCCGAGGCCATGGTGGCGCTGACCGTCGCCGCGCTCGCCCAGCAAAAGTTCGGCGGCGACTCGGCGCTGGAAATGAAACGGAATTTTCTCGGGTACATCGAACAGATACGGAGCTATTAACAAGCGGACATGATTCTCAAGATTCTCAAATATCCCGAGCCGGTGCTCTCGCAGCCCGGTGAACCGGTGACCGAATTCGACGCCGAACTGCGCAAGCTGGTCGCGGACATGTTCGAGACCACCTACGCCTCGCAGGGCATCGGCCTGGCCGCGCCGCAGGTGGGCGTGTCCAAGCGCGTCGCCGTGATCGACCTGAGCATGGGCAAGGAGCCCAAAGACAAGCTGGTGCTCGTCAATCCCGAAATCATCTACAGCGCGGACAAACAATACGAGGAGGAGGGCTGCCTGAGCTTCCCCGATATCCGCGAAAAGGTGGCGCGCCACGCCAAAGTCCGCGTCCGCGCCCAGGACGAGCACGGCAAGTGGTTCGAGATGGACGGCGAAGAGCTGCTCTCCCGCTGCCTCCAACATGAGATCGACCATGTAGATGGCATATTGTTTCTGTTCCGCATGAGCGCCCTCAAGCGCAACCTGAATCTGCGCAAGATCCGCAAGATGCAGAGCGAGGACAAGTGGTAGACCGGCTTGCGGGACTGAGGCATCCAGTGAAACTAGTATTCTGCGGCACTCCCAGCTTCGCCGTCCCCACGCTCGAAGCGCTGCTCGTGGCGGGCCACGAAATAACGCTGGTCGTTTCGCAGCCCGACCAACCCGCAGGCCGCAGCCGGCAGCTCACCGCTCCTGCCGTCAAGCAAGCCGCCCTGGCCGCGGGGTTGCCCGTCACGCAGCCTGCAAATATCCGCACCAACGCAGAGTTCCACGCCCGACTTGAGCCCATTGCGCCCGAAGCGATTGTGGTGGTCGCCTACGGCCGCATCATTCCTTCGTGGATGCTGGACCTCCCCAGCCTCGGTTGCATCAATCTCCACGCGTCCCTGCTGCCCAAGTACCGCGGCGCCGCTCCCATCCAGTGGGCCGTAGCCATGGGCGACGCCTTCACCGGCAACACCACCATGCTCCTTGATGACGGCCTCGACACCGGTCCCATTCTTCTCCAACAGACCGTCGAGATCGCTCCCGAGCAGACAGCCGTTGAGATGTTTGACGTACTCGCCCAAGCCGGCGCGCCGCTGATGGTGGAAACCCTGGCCGGCCTCGCCGCCGGGACCATTCACCCGCAGCCGCAGAATCAATCTCTCGCCACCTTCGCCCCGCTCCTCGACCGCGAAGACGGCCGCATGGACTTCGCCGGCCGCACCGCAACGGAACTCAAGAATCGTTGGCGCGGCTTTCAACCCTGGCCCGGCGCCTTCACCATGCTCGACGGCAAAAAGCTGATCGTCCACCGCCTGGAAGCCGCCGCAGCGCCGCACGCCGCCGAATCAGCTCTTGCCGAACCCGGCCAGCTCCGCATCGAAAACCATCGTCTCTTCGCAGCCTGCGCCGAAAACACCTGGCTCGAACTGCTCGAACTCCAGCTCGAAGGCAGAAAGCGTCTCACGGCCGCCGAATTCCTCCATGGAAATCCGCTCGCAGCCAGCGCGCGGCTGGGTTGAATGCGTGCCCACCATCTCCCCAGCCCGCAAAACCGCCTTCGACCTCCTCATGGCCGTCGAACGCGGCCAGTCCCACTCCGACGATCTGCTTCGCCGCAAATCCGTCAACGCTCTCCCGGCTCCCGACCGCAATCTGGCCACAGCCCTGGTGCTGGGAGTTCTGCGCTGGCAAATTCGCCTCGACCACCAACTGCAAGCCCTGATGACGCGCCCCAACGCCAGGCTCGACCCCGAAATTCTCATCGCCCTCCGCCTCGGCGCCTTCCAGTTGCTCCATCTCGACCGCATCCCCGCCCGCGCCGCCATCGACGAGAGCGTGGAACTGGCCAAGCAGGCTGGGCACCGCTACGCCTCCGGCATGGTCAACGCCGTCCTGCGCAAACTGGCCAGCGCTCCGCGCTTTGACTTTTTGGAGGAGAGCGCCGGAGAACTGGCGCTCGCCGAAGCACATCCAACCTGGATGGTCGAGCGCTGGGCCAACTTTTACGGTCTTGAATCAACGCGCGCCATCTGCCGCCACGGCCAAAGCCAGCCCGCCCTCACCGTTCGCATTGAGAGCCCCGCCGTCGAAGCCGAACTCACTCAGGCCGGCATCCGGCTCGAACCCGGCGAACTGCTCACCGCCGCGCGCGCGGTGATCCCCGGAGACATAACGGCCACCCCGGCCTTTCATGAGGGCCGCGTGCGCCTTCAGGACGAGGGCTCGCAACTGGTGGCCGAGCTGGCTGCGCTTGCCAGCGATTCTCTCGTCGAGCATGGAAGCGCAATCCCCGCCCGCTCAATTCTCGACGCTTGCGCCGCACCCGGCGGCAAAACCCTCATCCTCGCCGAGCGCAACCCGCAGGCCCGCATCCTGGCCTGCGAAACGAGCCCGCCAAGACTTGAGCAGTTGCGCACGCGCCTGGGCGGACTGGGTGAGCGCATCGAATGCCGCCTGGCCGACGCAACCGCGCTGACGGAAGATCAAGCCTTCGACCTGGCTCTGGCCGACGTCCCTTGCAGCGGCACCGGCACGCTGGGCCGCAATCCGGAAATTCGCCACCGCCTGCGTCCCGAAGATCTGCCGCGGCAGGCCGAACGCCAGCGCGCCATCCTTCAATCCGCCCTGCGCGCCGTTCGCCCCGGCGGCCGCGTCGTCTACTCCACCTGCTCTTTGGAACCCGAAGAGAACGAGCAGGTCGTCGCCGCGGTGCTGGCCGCAATCCCGAACGCCCGCCCGATTTCGCTCGAAGCCCGCATCGAAGCTCTGCTCCGCGAAGGCATCCTCACACCCTCCGGCGCAGAGCGCCTCCACCGCTGCTTCACGACTGAAGGCGCGCTCCGCCTGCTCCCCGGCGCCTTCCACACCGACGGCTTCTTCATTGCGCTTGTCGAGAGAACCGCGTAAGAAGCAGCGCCAACCCGTTCGTCAAACCGCCGGCCCGCTGACTTGCCCTATCCTTCCGCGGCTTCATCGTCCGCGATATTGGGCAGCGGCATAATCCCCAGCCGCTCATAAATCGGCCGCATCTGCCTGCGAATCCCTTTCAGCCGCGTCCAGAACCAGAGCGAGCCCGCAATGCAGGCAACGCCGCTCACCATCACCGTGCGCTGCGCTCCAATGGCGTGCGCCAGCGCCCCGGCGAGCAGGCTGCCAAAAGGCGCCATGCCCACAAACGCCATGGTGTAGTAGCTCATCACCCGCCCGCGCATCTTCTCATCCACCAGGGTCTGGAGAATGGTGTTGCTGGCCACCATTCCCTGCATCATGCCGAAGCCCGTCACCAGCATCATGGCCATGGAGAGCCACAGTGCCCTGGAGAGTCCAAAGCAGATCAGCCCCACGCCAAATGCCGACGCCGCGATGGGAATCATCTTGGTGAGTCCGCGCACCGAGCGGCGCATCACCATGGTCACCGCGCAGGTCAGCGAGCCCACGCCCACAGCGCCCATCAGGAAGCCCAGCGTATGCGGGCCGCCATGCAGCACCTGCGCGGCAAAGACCGGCATCAGCACCATGAAGGGCCAGCCCATGAGGCTGATCAGCGCAAACAAGATCAATATGGTGCGGATGGGCGCGAAGTGCGCAACATACGACCAGCCCTCGCGCAGTTGCGCCACCATAGTCGTTGCCGCGCGCTGCTCGTTGGCCGCCGGAAGGCGCATCATCAGGAGCGATGCGATCACCGCAATGTAGCTCACGCCATCCGTCAGGAAACACCAGCCTTCATTGCTGACGGCAATCAGCATCCCCGCCAGCGAGGGGCCGATCAGCCGCGCCACGTTCACCATCGACGAGTTGATGGCGATGGCGTTGGAGAGGTCGGCCTTATCCTCCACCATCTTCACCATGAACGACTGCCGGCCCGGCATGTCGAATGCGTTGATGACGCCCTGCATCACGCTCAGGACCAGAATTTCGGGGATGGTGATGCGATGGGAGAGCGTGAGCCAGGCCAGCGCCAGCGACTGCGCCATGGCCAGGCTCTGCGTCCAAACCAGCAGGGTGCGGCGGTCGATGCGGTCCACAACGACGCCCGCCAGCGGAGCCAGCAGAAAGGTGGGAATTTGCCCCGCAAACCCCACCGTGCCCAGCAGCAGCGGCGATTTTGTCAGCCGGTACACCAGCCACGACGTGGCGATGCGCGTCATCCACGTGCCGATGAGCGAGATGGTCTGCCCGCCAAAGAAGAGGCGGAAGTTCCTGTGCCGCAGCGCCCGCCAGGCGTGCGAGAAATCCCCGGCCGCGGGCACAGCCCGGCTGACTTCTCCGTTTTGTTCTTTTGTATCCGGCGTCATGCGTTTCTATTTAGATGCAGCCTACAAACGAGCTGACTCTCCGATGAACCGACCGCTGGCAACTGACAACTGAAAACTGTTGCGCTACTTCGCCACTGTCAGCTTTACCATCGTGCTTTGATCCACGCGGCTGCCGGCTAAGGGCTGTTGCGCCGTCACCGAACCCGGCGCCACCGGCGGCCGCGGCGGCGCGTCTCCGCTGCCCACCGAGCCCACCGGCACATCCACAAACGTGGGCGTCGCCGTCTTGATTCCCACCTTGGCCAGCTCAACCTGCGCGCTCACCACCGGCAGGCCCACGAGGCCGGGCATCACAAAGCCGTCAGGCGCGTCGTCGCCCGGCGCGGCCACCAGCAGGTTGATGGTGGGCCGCTCAATCCCCTGCGCGTGGGCCGGCGGGTCCTGCGCCAGCACCGTTCCCTCCGCCACCTTGCCCGAGGGCAGCCGCGCGGTCACGCCCACCTCCAGCCCCACGCGCCGCAACTCCAGCGCCGCCACCCGCTCGTCTTTGCCCACCGTGTCCGGCACTTCCACCTTCTGCGGCCCCAGGCTCTCGGCCACCCGCACCCGCCACTCGCGCCGCACCACCGTTCCCTCCGCCGGCGACTGCGACAGAATGTGTCCCGCGGCCACGTCTGCCGAGTAGTAGCGGTTGTCCACGTCCAGGTTCAGCCCCAGCCCCGCCGTCTGGCTGCGCGCGTCGGCCACCGTCATTCCCTTCAGTGCCGGCACCTGCACCTCCGCCCCGTGAATGGCAAAGTGCATGGTGGTGATGGCCGCCAGCAGCGCCACCGCCACCAGCAGCATCACCAGCGACGCCACCTGGAAAAAATTCACTAAATGAACCTTCTTCATTCCTCGGGCTCACCGTCCTCAAACACAATCTCGTGCTCAATCTCCGCCGCCTTCACCAGCATCTGCCCCACCGAGCAGTATTTGTCCTTCGACAGCGCCACCGCGTCCTCCACGGCCTTGCGGCTCAAACGCCCGCTCACCGCGTAGGTCAGTTTGATGCGCGTAAACACCTGCGGCGGAGTCTGGGCCTGCGTCGCCGTGGCCGTCACCCGCAGCCCAAGCAGCGGCTGCCGCTTTTTTTCGAGAATCTTAACCACGTCCACGCTGGTGCATCCGCACAGCGCCATCAGCACCGCCTCCATGGGACTCGGCCCCTGCTCGTGCGCGGGGTCCGCGTCGAAGAACACCGAATGCCCGCTCTCCGAAATCCCCTCGAAAATCTTTCCGCCCTTCCATTCGCTGTGCGCAATCATCTTTGTTTCTCCACATTCTCGCGTCTTATCGCAGATTATCAGTCGCCGGCTCGGGGTGAATCGTCACCCGGTAGACCTCCGGACACTCCAGCTTGAAACGATCCTCAAGCCCGGTGATCACCTCGTGTACGCGCCGCATCGTCAGTTTGTCGGGCAATGTGCAATGGCAGGAGAGATGAATGTGCTCGCTGGCGCGGCCCACGATAATTTCATGCACATCCACAATCTCCTTGAACTGGCTGGCCGCTGCCCGCAGGGCGGCCTCGATCTTGCGATCCTCGACGACCTTCTCCTCCGGCTGCTCGATGGTGGCCGGCTCGCTTTCAATGTGCGTCAGCACCGAGTCGATCTCCGGCGCCTCGCGCAAAATCTCTGCCTCCAGCGCGCACACGAACTCGTGCGCCGCGTTGAGCGGCATTTTCTCGTCCAGTTCCAGATGCTGCTCCACGCGCAGCCGCCCATGGTGCGACTGCACGCTCAGCTCGTGCACGCTCACGTTGTTGCGCGCGGCTACCGCCCGCACCCGGTCGAAGACGCTTTCCGTCCTGTCCTCGCGCGGCACTGTGTGGATCACCACGTCCGCCTCCGGCAGCGCGCGGTGCGCGGCCTCGGTGGCCTCCCGCACCAGCTCCCCGGTGTGCTCGAAGGTAAACCCTCGCGGCAGCGCCAGCGTCAGGTCGGCAAAGTAGCCGGCTCCGGCGCGCCGGACCCGCGCCTGCTCCACCGCCAGCACGCCTTCCACCCGCTCCACCTCCCGCACCAGCCGCCGCCGCGTCTCCACCGGAACCTGGTCCATCAGCACGCCCACCGTCTCGCGGCCCAGGTGCAGCGTCATGCGCAGAATCATCAACGAAACCACTACCGCCGCAAACGGGTCCGCGTACTGCAGCCAGCCGATCCCGAACCGCGTTCCCACCCAGCTGGCGCCGAGCCCGCACAGCACCGCCAGCGTCGACCAGATGTCCGAAGCAAAATGAAACGCATCCGTCGCCAGCGCCGGCGACCCCGTCCGCTCCGCCACCGCCCGCAGCCGCCGCGACCGCCAGTAGTCCACCCCGATCGAAGTCAGCAGCACCAGCACCGGCCACACTGAGTAGCGCAGTTCCACCGTGTGGTGGAAGATCCGCGCCATCGCTTCCCAGATAATCCACGCGCAGGAGACGGCCATCAGCCCCGCCTCGCCAAAGGCGGAGAGGTTCTCGATCTTGCCGTGGCCGTAAGTGTGGTCTTCGTCGGCCGGCTTGTCGCTCACCCGCACGGAAAAGTAGGTCAGCGTCACGGCCACCAGGTCCAGCCCCGAGTGCGCCGCGTCCGACAGCACGCCCAGCGACCCCGACAGCAGCCCTGCCGCCAGCTTGAGCACCGTCATCGCCGCCGCGGCCACCATCGAGTGCAGCGCCACGCGCCGCTTCTCAGCGGAAAAACCGGCCAGACTGGAGACATCTGTGGTCATCGCGTTCTTAGACTACAAGCGGCCGCGCGCCCGTGTACAACCCGGCAATCCCAAACGTATACGGCTGCCAGGCGCAATCTTCATACCCAGCCCCGCGCATCAGCTCCAGCATCTTGGCAGGCGGCGGAAAACTCCCCACCGAAACCGGCAAGTAGCTGTACGCCCCGGCCTTGCCGCACACGAGCCGCCCAATCGCCGGCAGCACGCGCCGGAAATACACCGCATAGGCTTTGCCCACCAGCCCTCCCGGCTCGCTGAACTCCAGAATTCCCAACTGTCCGCCCGGCTTCAGCACGCGATGGAACTCGCGCAGCCCAGCCTCGTAATTCGCCAGATTGCGGAAGCCGAAGGCCGTCACGATCAAATCCAGCGATCCGGGCGGCAGCGGCAGATGCAGCGCGTCCGCCTCCAGCGCCACGGCATGTGGCGCTCCAGCCGCCTTCCGCGCTTTAAACCTCTGCGCGGCGCGGCTCAACATCGCCCGCGCAAAATCCGCCGCCTGGACGGGCCGCGAACCCATTGGCCGATGCTTCAGCAGAGCCATCGTCATCTCGCCCGTGCCGCAGCAGATGTCGAGGATGGCTGCATCGGGATCGGCGAGAATCGCCTGGAAGCGCCGCGCCGTCCGCCGCCGCCACAGCCGGTCCACATTGGCCGAGAGCAGGTGGTTCAGCAGGTCGTAACGCGGAGCAATCGCGTCGAACATCTGGCGCACGGCCTGGGCCGCGCTGGCCTCATCCTGCGCACCCGCAGGCTTGGCTCCGGTGGTGGTCATCTAAACGTGCCGCTCCGCACTCCGCGCCAGCATGTATCCAACCGCCGCCTCCAACTCCGCGGCTGTCACGTCCTCCACCACGCCCACGTCGCCAATCCCCAGCGGCAGGACAAACCGCCTCACGCCGCCCACGTTCTTTTTATCGACGCCTGTGGCCGCCGCCACCTTTGCCGCGCGCAGCTTCAGCGGCGGCAGCGGCCCACAGAGATGAATCAACCTCTCCAGCCGCTCGAATTGCGCCCGCGAAATCGTTCCCCGCTGCCGCGCCAGATACAGCGCCGCCACCATGCCCCACCCGACCGCCTCGCCGTGCAGCAGAGTCTTGTAGCCGGTGGCCTGCTCGAGCGCGTGGCCCACAGTGTGGCCAAAATTCAGGATCATGCGCAGCCCGCTCTCGCGCTCGTCCCGGTTCACTACCCCGGCCTTCACCCGGATCGACGCCGCAATCACTTTTTCCAGGGCTTTGGGGTCGCGCCCCAGCACCTCGTCCGCGTGCTCTTCCATAAAGCGCACCAGCGCCCGGTCGCGGATGATGCCCGCCTTCACGCTCTCCATCAGCCCGGCGCGCAACTCGCGGTCCGGCAGCGTGCCCAGCACGCCGATGTCGGCAAAGACCGCCAGCGGCTGGTGAAAGCTGCCCACCAGGTTTTTGCCCTCGGGCAGGTTCACGCCCGTCTTGCCGCCCACGGACGAGTCCACCTGCGCCAGAAGGGTCGTCGGCACCTGAATACAGGGGATGCCGCGCATGAAAATCGCGGCCAGAAACCCGCCCACATCGCCCACAATTCCGCCGCCGAAGGCAATCAGCAGGCTTCCGCGATCCCCGCCCGCCTGGATCATCTCCCGCAGCAGGCGCTCCGCGCTTCTGAGTGTTTTGTGTTCTTCGCCGGGAGGCAGGAAGAGCACCACAGGGGCGTCCGAAAAGGACTGCTGCATCGATTGCCCCCACAGCGCCCAGATCGGCGCCGAGGTCAGCACAAAAACCCGGCGCGCCAGCCCGCCGCGGTGGAGCAACCCGCCCACAACCCGCTCGATGCGCGGCGCCAGCGTCTGGATCAGCCCTCTGCCCGCCATCACGTCGTATCTTGCCGAAAGTGTCTCTACTCGTATCGTCTGCACGGTACTTCTATCTTAAATGCACTCATCGGCGGTGGGCCGTCGATGGCAAGCCGCCATTCGGCTCCCTCAACTCCGTAGGGAGGGACCCGTTCCTCATCCCAGCCAAAACAAGGGAACGAGACCTATCGCAGCCAGAGCCGTCAGGAACACCAGGCTTTGCACGCCGGTCTTGCGGTCGGCCAGACAGAAAGCATAAATCCCTTTCACGACGTTGTTGCTGGATGCGGCGATGGCTACCGCGGCCGCAGCGACTGGAAAAGGCGTCAGCTTGCCGGCAGCCTGCGTCAGGCCCATGATGAACGGGTCCACGTCGCTGACTCCCATGATCGCGGCCAGCGTATTCACTCCCGTTCTGCCCAGATAAGTGACCGCTAACTGTGTAGCTATCAGCATGACCAGAAACAGCGCGGCAAAGAGAAACGCCGTGACCAGGTCCAGCGGATTCTTGGGTTCAAATTCACGCTTGACTTCCTGAGTATTCTTGTCCGGCCGGCGTGTCCAGAGCCAGCCGCCGCCGACCGCCAGGGCGGCCACTGCGAGAAACGGGATGTATAGCAGAGCCATAAGTTGCCGGTTGAAGAGCGCCAGAAGGATGACCAGCCGCACGTACATCACGCCGCACGCCATCAGGATGCCGCCGGCAAAGAGATGCGGACGCTGCTCGAGCTTGGCCCGCCGCGCCATCACGACCGTGGTGACTGTCGAGGAATAAGCGCCGCCCAGCAACGCCGCCAGCACCACCCCGCCCTGTCCCTTGGTCAGCTTCTGCAAGACATAACTGGCGTACGAGATGGCGCTGATCGCGACCACAACAAGCCAGGTCTTGAAAGGATTGATGTGGAATTGGCTGAATTCCTGATTCGGCAGGATGGGCAGAATCACTCCGCTCAAAAACAGAAACTTGGCGAAGGTGAGAATCTCGTTGGGAGCGATGCGCGCGGCGAGCTTCTCAAGAGCGGCCTTCAGATCGAGCAGCAGCAGGCTGGCTACGCCCAGCGTGGTGGCAATCCATAGGTGGTCGTAACAGACGAGCGCACCCACCAGAAACGTCGCCAGGCCGGACATTTCGGTGGTGACTCCGGCGGCCTCGGCCGTGGAAATCTTATGCCAGTAAGACACCAGCAGAAACCCGGCGACGACCAGAAAGCCGATCGCCAGAGGCAGCATTTGCGGGCCTGAAATCATAGCGGCGGAATAGCCGATCAGGCCAATCAGCGGAAAGGTGCGAACTCCTCCGAATGAGTAAGGCCCTCCTGCCGCCTTGCGCTCTTCCCGCTCCAGCCCTATGAGGAACGACAGGAACAGAACCAGAACAATTTGCACGGCTTCTGGCGGTAGATGCTGGTATATCTGCATTCGAGTCGAACCTCCGAATAGTCTCTTCCGCGCAGGATCTCGGCGGGGTTTTGGACTTCAAGGCCTGTTCACCCTGACGGGCCATCGTCCTGGCAGTGTGAGCTGGACCTGGTGCAACCGGCACGATGACAGTCACCCATCAGCCGATCTCAGAGTAATCTGCTACACAGCTTACACTGTGTCACGGCTCCCTTGTCCCTGTTCTCTGACCCCGCGATGATAGCCTCATAGTTTATGACAAGGCCGTCTCAGGTGGATTTTCTGGTGATGGGGGCGGGCGTAGCCGGGCTGCGCGCAGCGGTGGAGCTGGCCCGCCACGACGAGGTCCTGGTAGTCACCAAGGAGTCCGTGGCCGAGTCCAACACCCACTACGCCCAGGGCGGAATCGCCGTCGCCATGGAGGGCGACGAGGACGTCGCGCTCCATCTCGAAGACACCGTAAACGCCGGCGATGGAATCGTTTACCGCCCCGCGGCCGAGGCGCTCGTATCCGAGGGCCCGCTCCGCGTAGCCGAGCTGATCGAGTGGGGCGCGAGCTTCGACCGCGAGGCCGGCGAGTTCCTCCGCACCCGCGAAGGCGCTCATTCTTTGCCCCGCATCCTGCACGCCAACGGCGACGCCACCGGCGCCGAAATCAGCCGTTCCCTGGCCGCATTCGCCCGCGTCCACAAGCGCGTCCGCTTCGCCGAGTGGACCATGGTCACTGGGCTGGTCGTCGCCGATGGCCGCGTCATTGCCGCCGACCTGGCCCCCGCAGGTCCCCTCGCGGACGATCCTGAGCCTCATCGAATCAACACCCGCTCCGTGCTCATCGCCGCCGGCGGCGCGGGCCAGGTCTACTCCGACACCACCAACCCCGCCGTAGCCACCGGCGACGGCATCGCCCTGGCCGCGCATGCGGAAGCCGAGCTGGCCGACATGGAGTTCTACCAGTTTCATCCCACAGCTCTCTCGCTCCCCGGCGTCCCGCGCTTCCTCATCTCCGAGGCCCTGCGCGGCGAGGGCGCCTACCTGCGCAACGACCGCGGCGAGCGCTTCATGGAGCGCTATCACCCGCTGCTGGAGCTGGCCCCCCGCGATGTGGTAGCCCGCGCCATCGCCCGCGAAGGCATGGGCGCAGCTCCGGACTCGGCTTCCGGCTCGCCGTCTGCCGGCTCACGGGTCGTCCATCTGGACATGCGCCACCTCAGTAACCTGAACATTCGCGAGCGTTTCCCCGGCATCAGCGCATTCCTGGCCCAGTACGGCCTGGAGCTGGCCCGCGACCTGATCCCCGTCCGCCCGGCGGCGCATTATCTGATGGGCGGCATCCGGACGGATTTGAACGGCCGCACCAGTTTGCAGGGTCTCTACGCCGCAGGCGAGGCCGCCTGCACCGGAGTCCACGGCGCCAACCGCCTGGCCTCCAACTCCCTGCTCGAAGGCCTTGTCTTCGGAGCGCGCGCCGCCCAATCCATGCTGGCCGACAGCCTGCCGCTGGTGGCCGCCGACGCGCCCGCCGCGAACCCCAAACCCTTATCCGCCAGCGAAGAGGCCCTCGTCGAAGAGCTCATCGCCAACCTGCAAGCATCCATGTGGGCGTACGCCGGCCTGCTCCGCCAGGAATCCACGCTACGGCAGGGTCTGGCCGCGCAGCAGGCCTGCGCAGCCGGTCTGGCGCAGTTGGCCGGGCAAGGGAAGGGAGGCCGCCGACTAGCCGAAGCGCAGGCCATGAGCCGCGTGGCCCACGCCATCCTGGTTTCGGCGCTGGCCCGCACCGAGAGCCGCGGCGCACACTTCCGCAACGACTACCCGCACCGCGACGACGAGAACTTCATGAAGCACTCGATCTTCAATCGCAAGGGCGGTGAGGGGCAGGTTGTTTTCGAAGCATGGTGAGACAGGGAACCACCGCGCAGAGCGCCAGAGTCGCTCCCATCACCGCCAGAAAGAGCGTGATAGGCACTTCGATCCAGCGGGCGGCGAGCCACCACCGCATGAAACCCCATCCACCAGACCCACGAAACGCCCGCAATCATAGTTTGAATGCTAAAAGAAATACGGTGTGCAATCCCATTGTTTACTTGCAGTGCATAGCGACCTCTTCTGGAAATTTCCTACCAGGCAGATTGTCCTTCGCGCTGAAGCGGGGAAGACTCGCGTCTTTTGCACACTCCTTTAAGTATTCGCGCTTCGCAACTTGCATGTCCTTGACCCAGTACTTCGGATAGCCTCGCTTCAAGCGACCTTCGCTATTCCAAATTCGCTCGATGCCATGCTTTTGATCCATCCAGAAATGGGATTCGTGATGCACGCTCTTCCGATCATCATTCAGCCACCACTCAAACCCATGGAACATTCCGTCCTTGAAATAGCGGGCTTCGGAGAGCTGTACAGGCCCATGTCCCCAATGGCGTTTGCAGCGCCAAAGGTCAAGGCCTGTGCCATGCCTCATCGTATAGGTGCCGATAAGTTCGCCGTCCTCAGACCATTGTTTGGCGGTACCGTTCGCAAGGCCGTTGTTAAAGTGCTCGGAAAAATCCAGTCTTCCACTATCGAAAAAGTACTGCGTTCCGTGCGTCAAGCCATTCTTGAGCGGGGTTTCAGACATTAATTCGCCGTTCTTTTCAAAGAAACGAACTCCGACGATCTCTTCGTTCATTATGTATTCCGACTTATATTTCTGCGGACCCGTCACGTATGTGGCGACTACCCTCTCTTGTGCTGCTTTCGGAATCGAGGAACGATAGTTCTTCATTGCTTCACATTCTATAGCAATCGCTATCAGCCTTCCTCACCTTTGCCCAATCAGCCGGATCGTCTCCAGAAACACGTCCCCGTCGATGGTGAGGCTGTGGGCGCTAATCTTGTCCATGGTGTCTTTGTCGGTGTGGTGGTAGCTGTTGTTGGGTCCGTAGTCCAGGTCGATGATGTCGATGGAAGGCACGCCGCGCTCGACAAACGGCAGGTGGTCGTCCTGAATTGGTTCTTCCTTGTGGAAAAAATAGCGCTGATAGCCGAACTTCTTGGCCGCCTGGCGGACCACGGCCACCAGCCAGTCCGTGGAGTTGGTATCGCGCTGAATGTCGAGGTCTTTGTCGCCGATCATGTCGGCCAGAATGAAAGCTTTGATCTTTCCCAGCGTGCCGTCGCGCGCCCATTTGGCGGCTAAATGCTTGGTGCCGTAGGTCGAATCGGAGTCAGTCCAGCTTTGAATCGCTTCTTCGCCGTCGTCGAAGAGCAGCCAGACCGAGTAGCCGTCGAGCTTCTTGCCGCCGGCTGTCTCCAAGCGCAACTGGTCGGCGATGGCCAGCAGCAGTCCGGTCGTCGAGCCGCCGTCGTTGGCGCCGACGTAATTGATGTTGCGCAGCGGGTAGTTGGTCTCGTAATGCGTGGCCAGCACGATCACGCCGTCTTTCTTGCCGGGGAAGCGCACGATGAAGTTGCGCATGGCGACCGAACCGATGGGCGTGTCGGCGATGAACGCATCCTCTTCGAGTTGGTCGTGCAGGAACTGGCTGCGCAGGAAGGCTTCGGCCTGAGCGTGCCCCTGGCTGGTGGGCCAGCGCGGGCCGATGGCCACAAACTGGCGGGCGTACTCCAAAGCCTTAGCGCCGTTGAAGTGGGGTTGCGCATCATTAGCCAGGGGAGCGGCCAAAGGAGCCAGCAGAACCAGCCCCACCACAACCCTCTTCCAGGACAAGTGAAAACTCATTTTGCGGTCTCCTTGGCTGGCCGCGAGGAGCGGCGCGAAGGGTGTACCCACCAGGCCACGCCGATACCCACCAGATAAAGCGCCAGCATGGGAATGGCGTAGATGCACATGGTCCAGGGGTCGGGGCTGGGGCAGATGATGGCCGCCACGATGAAGACCGCCAGAACCGCATAGCGCATGTTCTTCCACAGGAAGCGCGGGCTGACAATGCCGAACATGGCCAGGAAGAAGATGAGTATCGGCAACTCAAAGCTGATGCCCAGGCCGAGGATGATGGACAGAAAGAAACCGGTGTACTCCTCGATGGTGACCATGGAGGTGAAATTGTGGCCGAAATTCACGATCAGAATCTTCAGCGCGCCGGGCAGAACCCAGAAGTAGCCGAAGGCCGCGCCGGCCAGAAACAGTCCCACCGTGGCGGCCATGAAGGGAACCACAAACCGCTTTTCTTTCTGGTAGAGCCCCGGCGCGATGAACAACCAGACCTGGTAGAGGATGAAGGGCGAGGCCAGAATCGCTCCGCCGACCAGCGAAACCTGCAGGTCCAGGTTCAAGGGGTCCATGGGGTGTGTGAAGACCAGCGACTTGCCGATGTGGTTGAGCGGCGCCTGGATAAAACCGACGAAGCGGTCATGAAAAAACCAGGCCGCAATGAAGCCCAGGCCCAGAAAAATGGCCGAGCGGACGATGCGTTTGCGCAACTCCTCCAGGTGCTCCATCAGGCTCATGCCGGGGAGTTCCGCGCGCTGGGTCACGGCAGCCCGCGCCTTGCCGATGGCCTCCGCGGGATCAACCATGGAGGGCCTGCTCCGTCACCGGGCTGGTTTGTCCGGCGCGCGCTTCTTCCGGAACAGCGCCGGCAGTTGGGCCAGTCGCTGCATTGGCCCCCGGATTGGCATTGAAACCAGCTTCAGGGCCGGCCTCGGGAGTTTTCTCTTCCGCCGCCTCGGGCTGGACCTCGACCTGCGCCGCCCGGCTGCCCGGGAGCGCCGCCGGAACCGGCTCGCCGGTCGCGGGCGGCTGAATGCGGGGATAGGGCTCTTCGGCGGGAGCTTCGGGAGCGGCTGCGATCACGGGAGGGTAAATGACCTCATCCGGGTAGGGGTTTTCGGCAGCGGATGCCACAGAGGGCGCGCCTATGGTCTCTGCGGGCGCCTGTGCCTGCGGCGCCAGCGCGCGCAGCCGTTCCTCTTCCTTCTTGCGGCGGTCGGAGTCCTCGGCCAAGCGCAACTCCTCTTCCATCTGGAATTTGAAGTCGTTGGAGGCCTTGCGGAACTCGTACATCAGCTTGCCGATCTGGCGGCCGATCTGCGGCAGCCGCCGCGGCCCGAAGACCACCAGCGCCAGCACCATCAGGATCAGCGAATCCCACATGCCCAGGTTGGCGACTTCAATTGGCGGCGGAGTTCCCATCGAGAGCAATGATACCTGCGCAACCAATGCGCGAACAAACAGGCGCGGCGCCGGGGTGCCGCTGCGGTCCGGCGCGCTGCCCGACGGCCCCGTGCCAAACCCGCTTCATTTGGGAACTATAGATTTGACTCCCTTAACTTATTCACTTAATCTAATCTGCGCGGTCGGAGGAGGTTGAGGCGTGGCTGGAGCATACTTTGAACCTAGATTTGGTAGGAAGTACGACACAACAAGAGTATTGATCCTCAGCGAGAGTGCGTATAGCTGGCGCGACAAAGACGGAAAAGTAGTCAACCCATCGCCATCACATCCGACAGAAAACCTTCGCTACTGGGGGATCGACCATTTCGACAAGCCGGGATACTACATGGCAATGGGCCGGGCACTTTGCGGAAAGAAGATCCCTTCCCGCGATGAACTGGAGAGAGCGTGGGATGAATACGCCTACACCATTTTCGTGCAAGGCACGGTTGGCTTGGGGGCGAAGAGTCGGCCTACCGATAAGCAGTGGCAAGAGGCTGGGCCTCATTTTATGTCACTCATCGAGAAGATTCGCCCGTTGAAAGTCATCGTCACCGGCAAAACGATGTGGAACCGCCATATGCCGGGCTGCACAGGCCCGCACCTCTGCGATGATGTACAGGCGTATAAGCTGTCAGATGGAACCCTGGTTTGGTGTCTTGCCGTTCCCCATCCGGCAAACCGAAAGAAGGGAGTGGGGTTTCAATGGGAATGGGTTGGGAAAAACATCCGCACATTCAGGTCAATCAATTTCCCGCTCCGAGAAGCCTAACTGGAAGGGAGTCAAGTGCATAGTTCCCCTTCATTTGAGTCCACTGTTAAGTTTTTGTTACACTGATAGGCAGTGGGAGCGGCTTTTGCCGGAGCGGTTTTCCCTCGAATCCGCCGGCTCGGGCCCGCATCCAAATTGTGAAAGGCTTGCAACAACCCCGTGGGTGAGGGCGGCCTGAAGAGTCTGGCGGCATCGCCGGTAACCTCAGGCAGGTCAGCGCATCCACTGCAAGCTGCGTTAGCTTTCAACATCCCCGTCCGCTGCCCCGCCAGAAATATCGAGGGCGAGCTGGACTGAAGGCGGAATACGGTGAACCTGGTTCTCGACGATCCAACGGCGGTCGCCGCGGCGACTGAAAGCACCTGTAGCCTCGAAAACTACCTGGCCCTCCCCGACCACACGATGGATGCGCGCATCGCCGCCGCGCGCGCCCGGCTGGGCTCGACCACCATCCTGCTCGGCCACCACTACCAGCGCGACGAGGTGATCCGCTTCGCCGACTTTACCGGAGACAGCTACAAACTCTCCAGAATCGCCTCCGAAGCCGGCGCGAAGTACATCGTCTTCTGCGGCGTGCACTTCATGGCCGAAAGCGCCGACGTGCTCGGCCACGCGGGCCAGCAGGTCATTCTGCCCGACCTCAACGCCGGCTGCTCCATGGCCGACATGGCGGAAATCTCCCAGGTGGAAGCCTGCTGGGAAGCGCTTGAGCGCCTGGGCCTCGCGAACGAGACGATTCCGCTGACGTACATGAACTCCACCGCAGCCATCAAGGCCTTCTGCGGCGAGCACGGCGGGCTGGTCTGCACCTCATCGAACGCCCGCGCCGCCTTCGAGTGGGCCTTTGCGCGAAGTAAGCGAATTCTTTTCCTCCCCGATCAGCACCTGGGCCGCAACACCGGGTTTGCCATGGGCATTCCGCTGGATGAGATGGCGGTCTGGGATCCGTGGGCGATTCAGGGCGGCCAAACGAAAGAAAAGCTGGCCTCCAGCCGCGTCATTCTCTGGAAGGGCCACTGCGCGGTCCATCTGCGCTTCCTGCCCGGCCACGTCGATCAGGTCCGCGCCAAGTACCCCGGCATCCAGGTCATTGTTCACCCCGAGTGCCGCTGGGAGGTCTGCCAAAAGGCCGACGCGCTCGGCTCGACGGAGCAGCTCATTGCCCGCGTCGAACAGGCTCCTGCCGGCACAATGTTCGCCGTCGGCACTGAAATTCACCTGGTCAACCGCATGGCCCGCCGCTTTGCCGCCGAGGGCAAACGGGTGATTACTCTCGACGACACCGGCTGCCTCTGCACCACCATGTACCGCATCAGTCCGCAGCATCTGGCCTGGGCTCTGGAAAACCTGGTTGAAGGCCGCGTGGTCAACCGCATCCAGGTCCGTGCCAGCGTCAAGCACTGGGCGAAAGTTGCGCTGAACCGGATGCTGGAAACGACAGCTTCTAGCTGCTAGCCTCTAGCTTCTAGCTTTTTAGTGGCGGCGCGTGCTTTGTTCGCAACACACAACTGCCCTCTTCAAGGTGCTCCGGGCTTTTGGCTAGAAGCTAGAGGCTGTTTCGTCGTATCCTATATCCGAGGGCACCGCCCCATGAAGACCTTCACACTCGAAGAAGCGCAGTCTCTGCTCCCGGTGCTGGAATCGCTGCTCAAGCGCGCCATTGAAGGCAAGCAGTCCGCGGAGGAGGTTGAATCCGGTCTCACCGAGATGGCCCGGCGCGTCTACCTCTCCGGCGGCATGAGGGTGGATGTGGGCAAGGTGATCAAGCTCCGCGCGGAAATGGAGAGCCACCTGCAGCGCGTCCGCGAGAGCATCGCCGAGATCGACTCCATTGGCGTGCAGGTTAAAGACCTTGAAGCCGGGCTGCTCGATTTTCCCTGCCGCCTCGACGACCAGGTGGTGCTGCTCTGCTGGCGCATGGGCGAGCCGGCCATTGAGCACTGGCACACCGTCGAGCAAGGCTTTCAGGGCCGGCAGGCCGTGGACGAGCGCTTCCACCGCCGCTCCACATCCGGCGGCCGTCCCAACTGAGGCGCCGGGGGCTCACCTGACTTTTCATCACTCAAGCCTGTGTATATAGCCGAACACGCAGTCCGCAATGAGCGAATTCCCGGCGCGCGCGTCTCTACATTTAGGCCTCTGAACGCCCGCGTGCGCCCACCGCAGCGAACAGACACAACGCCCTTGGAAGCGTTACCCTTTAGATGGGAACCTCGGGAGCGGCTTAGCCCGGTGAGCGCCAATGAAGGAGCGGCAATGAAGATGGGAATGTGGGCACGGTTGCTGTTGCTGGCGGCGGCGCCAACCCTGGTTTGTTTTCTGACGGGTTGCGGAGATTTCTGGCAGGCGCCGGGCGGCGGCGGCAGCACCAGCTTCACACTTACCAACAGCGGCGCCATTACCGTAAACCCGGGCGCGACCACCGGCAACACCTCGACCATTTCCGTGACGCCATCGAATTCGTTTACTGGGACGGTTACACTTTCTTGCGCGATTACCACGTCGCCTTCGGGCGCTACCAATCTTCCGACGTGCAACCTTAATCCAACTTCAGTTACGATCAGCGGCACGACGGCGCAAACCTCCACGCTGACGGCTGACACAACGTCCTCGACGACCACCGGAGCTTACCAGGTTACAGTTAGCGGCGTTTCGGGCAGTGTTACCGAGACCACTGCTGTTTGCGTCGACGTAACGACATCACCCACAGGCAATTGCAACTCCAAGGCCGGCACAAGCGGAGTCTTCTACGTGCTGAACCAGACGACGGACCAGGTGGTTGCCATGAGCATCTCCTCCGGCCAACTGACTCCGATCGGCGCCGTAACCCTGCCCTCCCCCCAGCCGCAGGCCATCGCCGTGGCCCCCAACGGCCTGTTCCTGTATGTAAGCACGGCCACCGGCATCTACCTCTATGCCATCGGATCGGACGGCTCGCTAACCCTGGGAAACAACGGCACAGCCATCAGCACTGATCCGGCCTATACCATGCAGGTTGACGCCACTAACTCCTGGCTGGTCGAGACTGTTTCCGGCGTGGCCCAGCTCAACGCCATTGCCATCAATTCCAGCAGCGGCTTGCTTGCCACCGCCGGCGAGAGTGAGCAATCTATCGCTCTGCCCGCTTCCACCCCGACGCAGTTGGCCATCTCCCCCAATGACTCCAGCTCCTGCACTAGCTGTTATGTTTTCGTCGGCATGGGCTCAAGCGGAACGGCGGTGGTTCCATTTAACCCAGGCAATGCCTCTCCCTTCGGAACCGTCAGTCATTTCAATGTGAAATACTCCGGCGGCGATATTGCAGTTGCCGTGGACCCCAGCAACCGGCTGCTCTATGTAGGCGAGTCCGACGCCCTCCCCTCCAGCACCCAATCCGGCGGGCTGCGCGTCTTCGCCATCGCAGGCAATGGAGTCACCGAACTCACCAGCGCCGGCTCCCCGTACGCCGTTGGAGGAACCGGACCCTCTGCCATCCTGCCTACATCGGATGGCAACTACGTCTATGTCGCCAACGGATCGGTCAGAAGCAGCTCGACCGGCAACATCGCCGGCTTTTCGGTCTCAGCCACATCGCTGACCTCGATCGGCACCGCTAAGGCCGGAGCAAGCGGCCATCTAAGCCTGGCGGAAGACTCAACCGGCAGTTTCCTGCTGGCGGTGGACTTTGCCGGGAGCCCCGATCTCGAGGCCTACACCATGAGTTCGGGCACACTTACCTCCGTGCTCACCGACCCCACTGGAACCGACCCCGTCGGAGCCATCGCCATCGCGGCGGCGCCGTAAGAAAAACAGTTGTCAGTGTTCAGCGGCATGCGGATTCGGCCAGGCAGTCCGGCATTGACCTCTATTTCTTATTCCCTGCCCTCTGACCACTGACCACTGATCACTGCCGTTCAGTGCTATCCTCAAGAGGACCGCGAGTGGCTGTGCTCACGCAATCTCCAATCCCATTCGTCCCTTCTGTCAGGCGCTTCGGCCCCTCCGTCCTTTCGCTGCTCATGCTGTGTTTTCTTGCGTTCGCTTCCGGATGCAGCCGATTTCGCCAGGAACAGCACGACACGGTCTACGTCTCCGCCCGCCAGATGTACCTCCATGACCGTGTGGCCGCCGTCTCCAATCGCGTGGCCGAGGTGGTCAACGGCCAGCCGCTCGAAGTGCTCGCGCACGACCGCCGTTTCCTCAAGGTGAAAACAGAAAAGAACGAGATCGGCTGGATTGAAGAGCGGGCTGTGATTGATGCCAAGGCCTTCCAGGCCTTTAACCAACTTGCCAGCCAGCACAAGGACGATCCGGTGGTTGCCACCGGCGTCCTCCGCGACGACCTTTATCTGCACATCCTGCCCGGCCGGGAGGCGGAGCACTTTTATCTTCTGGCCAACAGCGCCAAAGTCCAGCTTCTGGTCCGCGCCTCGGTTCCCAAAACATCAACGCCCGGCATCGGAGCGCCTCTCGCGCCAGCCGCGCCGAAGCTCTCCCAGGCAATAAAAAAACCGGCTCGGCCAACCACGGCGCCGGTTCCCAAGCCGCCCGCGGCTCCGCCTGTCGTCATGGAGGACTGGTGGCTGGTCCGCGACGGCCAGGGCCACGCCGGCTGGATGCTCGCAGGCCGCATGGATGTGGATGTACCGAACGAGATTGCCGCCTATGCCGAGGGCCAGCGGTACGTGGGCGCCTACGTGTTCAACAAGGTTCTCGACTCCCATGCCCCCACGGCCGACCACGAGGTTCCGCAGTACGTGACCGTACTCAGCCCGCCCCAATCCGGCCTGCCCTTCGATTTCGACCAGGTGCGCGTCTTTACCTGGAGTCTCCGCCATCATCGCTACGAGACGGCCTTCCGGCTGCATCCCATCCAGGGCTATCTGCCGGTGCTGGTCACGCCTGCATCGGCCGGCGGCGCGCCCAGGTTCAGTTTTCAGATCGCCAACGGCCCCAACATGACCACTGATCCGGCCTCCGGCGTCACGCGGCCCGTCTCTCCGCGCACCATCACTTATGAGATGGAAGACACGCGCGCCAGGCGCATCGGCTCCGACCTGGGGCCCATCCCCGTCAGCCACCTGCCCGAATCCCAGCCCAAGTCCGCCAAGCCGGGGAAGAAGAAGGCCAGGTAGGCAGAGCCCAACTGCCAAGACCGGGTGGCCCCGGCGATTCAGTTCAAACGAAATATTCACATCGAGGCGCGATGGCAGCAGGGAATAAAGAACCAAATAGCAATGAGACCGAGCAACTCCACCTGAGCGGCAGATTTGCGAGCGCAATCGACTATGCGCGTGTCATCCACATCGAGCGACGCAAGGGAACCGATATTCCATACATGGCGCATCTCCTGGGAGTTGCATCCCTGGTTATGGGTGAGACTGGGCACACCGGGTTCCCGGTCACTGAAGAGATGGTGATCGCCGCCCTTCTTCATGACGTTGCCGAAGATCACGGAGGAGTGGTGCGGCTCAAGGACATCGAGCACAATTTCGGCCCGAATGTGGCGCGCATGGTAGAAGGGCTGTCAGACAGTCTTGCGGACGACCCCAACAACAAGCAGCCCTGGTTGGAGCGCAAACAAGCTTATGTCCAGAGGCTTAGAGGAGAAGCGGCTGACGTACAACTCATCTCGGCGGCCGATAAGCTTTACAACGCAAGAGCGATCCTCGAAGACTACCGGGAGATCGGGCCACTGATTTGGGCGCGATTCAAACGTGGCCGGCAGGAACAGATCTGGTACTTCGATGAACTGCTGGAAGTGTTCAAATCGGCTGGCGGGAATCGGATCGTTGAAGAACTGGAGCGGGTAGTCAACAAACTCAAGGAGAAATCGGCAGGAGAGATAAGCTGACAGCCTGCCGTGCGATTCGTGATTGGCATTAGGTTATATTTCGCCTGGGGCTAACCGTGTCCCGTCCTCGCGTCCGAGAGGATAGTAACCGCAAACTTCGGACAGTCTCCGCCTCACCCGCGTCGGCGCAGTTCCAGCTCCACCACGCGCTGCATCTCCGCCTCGGGGGCGGGCTTCTCAGTCCATATCTCGAACTGGCGCGCGCCCTGCTGGACAAACATTTCCATGCCGCTAATCACCGGAATGCCGCGCTCCTTGGCCAGCTTGAGGAGCGGCGTTTCCAGCGGGTTATAGACCATATCCATGACCAGTCCGGCGTTCAGTTCGTTCTCCGCGATGGGCAGAGTCTGCTTGATGCCGGCCATGCCGCAGGGGGTGGCATTGATGAGCACATCGAAGCTGTTCTTGGCGAACTGTTCATGCTTCAGCACCTTGGCTTTTGCCTTCCGGGCCAGCGCCACAGCCTGTTCGTGGATAACGTTGACGACGAAAACTTCAGCGCCCTGGTCCACGAGGCCGAAGACGGCGGCCCGCGCCGCTCCGCCTGCGCCGATGACGGCGATCCTTGCGCCCTTGAGCTTGAGGCGTTTTTCCAGCGGGCGGATCACTCCTGCCACGTCCGTATTGAAGCCGTAGAGCTTGCCGTCGGCTCCGGCGCGCAGCGTATTGCAGGCTCCGATGCGGGCCGTCAGCGGGTCCATGTTGGCCAGGTAGGGCAGCACTTCTTGTTTGAAAGGCATGGTCACGGCCGCGCCGGCCAGCGGCAGATCGCGCGCCAGGGTCAGCAGGTCGGCCAGCTTACGCACCTTCAGCGGCAGCAGCACCGCGTTCACGTTCTCGCGGCGGAAGGCGGTATTGTGCATGAGCGGCGAGAGCGAGTGGGCGATGGGGTTGCCGGCCACGCCAAAGATGCGCGTCGCCTGGTCCAGCTGCTCCACGCGGTAGAGGTCGAGCATCGTTCGCGCCGTCACCTGCCCCGGAGCGGTCTCAGCGCCTTCAGAGAAGGAAGCAAATGTAAACGCCGCCCCGGCCCTCGGGCTGAGCACGCGGCTCACCAGTCCCTCCTCGCCCATGGCGATGCTCACCACATGCGCCGTCAGCGAGCGGTCCTCGATCAGCCGCAGCACGGCAAGATTGTCGGCCAGGGACCGCGCCGTCGAAACCACCTTCACAAAATCAGGCGCAAAGGATTCAATCCGCGCCGCCGCCCGTTCCAGTCCCCTGGTCTTGGCAAAGTCGTGCGAACTGACCACCAGCGCCGCGCCCGCCGCCCCCAACCCCAACCGGAATTTGCCCAGTTGCGTAGGCTTGGCCTGCTCCGCCGACTCGACCTCAAGATCCACAATCTGGCAGCCGGCCTCGGCCGCCTCGGCCAGCACCTCCAACTCGGCCTTAAGCGAACCCTTGAAGTTGCCGCCAAACTGCTTGCGCCGGCAGGTGGCGATGGCGGTTACATCGCGATGCTGGGCCAGAAACTCCTTCAGCCTGGGAAGCGCCGCCGCCGGCTTGGCCAGCGAATCCAGCCTGAATTCAAGAAACTTAGAGTCCTTCAGCGCCGCCTCGGCCCGCTCCATCATCTCCGCCGCCGAACCGGCCTGAATGGCCACGCACAGCTTGTCCAGGCGCAGCCTGGGGGCTGCCGGGGCGGCAGTGGAAACGGTCGTACTGAAGGCAGCGGGAGTCATAGCCGTCAATTGACGCATCTTAAAGGGGTTGCGCTCAGAATGCAACAGAAGAGTGATTGTGCCGCCGTTCTTACCGGCCAGCCCCCCAAACCCGGACCGCTGTGGCACCCTTGAAGTTGGGAGGGATTTGCCCATTATGCCTGCTGAAAACCCCGCCGCAGCCGCCGCAACCGGCGACCTTCACGCCTGGGAGGCAGGCGGAGCTGCGTCCGCCGAGGCTCTGGCCGCCTGGGTGGGAGCCCGGCTGGCGGCGCACAAGACCACACTGGCCGCCCTGCTGGCGGTCGAGGGCCCGCGCACGCCGGAAAACTCCCTGCGCCTCTTTGACGCGGCCATCGAGCAGCTCAGCCTGGCCGGCGCGCAGGCCGGCATCCTCAACTCCGTAGCCGCCGACAAGGCGGTTCGCGATCAGGCCCAGCTCGAAGCGCAGCGGGTAGCCATGGCAGGCAGCGCGCTGAGCCTGAACCGCCAGGTCTACGAGGCCCTTGCAGCCATCGACCTCGAAAGCTCCAGTCCATCGGCAACTCCGGCCACGAAGCATTTCGTCCAGCGCACTCTGCTCAGCTACCGCCTGGCCGGCGTAGACAAGGACCAGGCCACCCGCGACCGCCTGCAGGCCCTGCACGAAAAGGCCACCCGGCTCTCGCTCGAGTTCAGCCGCAATATCCAGGAGGGCGGAAAGACCGTCGAGGCCACTCCGGCCGAGCTGGACGGCCTACCCGGGGACTACCTCGCCCGCCATCCGGTTCAGGAAGCGGGGCCGAATGCCGAGGGCCGCGTCACACTATCCACCGACCCGCCCGACATGCAGCCGGTGATGACCTTTGCCGCCAGCGCGGCGCTCCGCGAACGCATGTTTCTGGCCTACAACACACGCGCCTATCCGGCCAACAAAACGATTCTAGAGCAACTCCTCGCCACGCGCCAGGAGATCGCCGCCATCCTTGGCTTCCGCAGTTGGGCCGATCTGGCGACCGCCGACCAGATGATGGGCTCGGCGGCCAACGTGCGCGCGTTTCTGGCCAAACTCAACGGGGCCAGCCTGGAGGGCGCACGCCGCGAGCACGAACTGATTCTCGACTTCGCCCGGCGGCGCCAACCCGGTCTCACGGCCATCGACATCACCAGCCGCGCCTGGTGGTATGAGCAGTTCCGCCGCTCGGCCTTCGACTTCGACTCGCAGTCCGTGCGCCCTTACTTTCCCTATGCGCAGGTCGAGGCGGGTGTGCTCCAGACAGCGGCCAGGCTGTTCAAGATCGAGTTCCGCCGCGTCGAGGCTCCGGCGTGGCATCCGGATGTTTCGGTCTTCGAGGTTTTCGACGACGGCCAGGCCGTGGGCCGCTTCTATCTCGACATGCACCCCCGCGAAGGCAAGGATAAGTGGTTCTCCGCCGCCCCGGTAGTCACCGGCGTCCGCGGCCGCGTTCTGCCCGAAGCCGCGCTCATCTGCAACTTTCCCGGTGGTGAGGAGGGCGACCCGGGCCTGCTGCAATACTCCGACGTGGTCACCTTTTTCCACGAATTCGGCCACCTGATGCACGCCATCCTGGGCGGCCAGACCGAGTGGGCCGGGATCTCCGGCTTTGCCACCGAGGGAGATTTCATCGAGGTTCCCTCGCAGATGCTGGAAGAGTTCTTCCGCGACGAAAAGCTGCTCCAGACCTTCGCCAAGCACTACCAGACGGGCGAGACGCTGCCCTCCGAAACCATCAAAAAAATGAAGCTGGCAGGAGCCTTCGGACGCGCCGACTGGATTCGTTCGCAGCTCTACTACACCACGCTCTCGCTCGACCTGCACGACCAGGACCCCGCAGCGCTGGACCTCGACAGCTTGACAAAGCGGCTCTATGAGAGCCTGCAGCCATGGACCTGGCTCGAAGGCAACCGCATGTACTCGAGCTTCGGCCATCTCACCGGTTACTCGTCCAACTACTACACCTACGCCTTCGACAAGGTTATCGCCCTGGACTTCTTCGCCCAGTTCGACCCCGTCGACCTTCTCGGCTGCGACGCTGGCCACCGCTATCGCAAAACCGTGCTCGAACAGGGCGGCTCCAAGCCCGGCCGGCAGATGGTGCGCGACTTCCTCGGCCGCGATGAGGAGTTTGAAGCGTTTAGTCTGTGGTTGAATGAGGAGTTTGAAGGCGGGTTCCTGGACGCGCAGGCAGTGTGAACCATGCCCGAAGCCGGCTGCAAAGAATTCCGCGGCGCATCCGATCGCCAGTGGAGTCGCTGGCTGCACAAACGGAGATAATTAGCAGAGATGCGAGCGATGTTCGGGAAGGGCTGAACTTCAAATGGACTTCATGACCTGGACAAACGATTTGAGCGTAGGCGTCGCGGTGATGGACGACGATCACAAGAAGCTGATCGGTATCATCAACCAACTGCACTATGGGATCATGGCAGGCCACGATAGGGAGATACTCAGAGCCGTTCTCGGCCAATTGATGGAGTACACCAGGTTTCACTTCGCGCGGGAAGAGGAGTTTTTCCTGAAGACCAACTACCTGGGCGCGGCCACGCACAAGATGGAACACGAGAACTTCGTCAGCCGGATCTCGAACCTGCAAACGCGTTTCAAGAGCGCGCCCGCCGTTATGCTCGACCTGGAGCTGATGAGATTCCTGCGCGATTGGCTGCTCACGCACATCCGGGGCTCCGACAAGAAGTATGGACCGCATTTCAATACCCATGGATTCTTCTAGCCGGATGAAGCGAGGGAGCAGGGAACAAGGAAAAGGCTGCCAGTCGCTTATCGCCTCTCACTTATGATGGACGTGATGGCAAACACACAGGACTTCAGCGGAAAATGGGCGCTGGTCACCGGGGCCAGCGCGGGAATCGGCGCGGCGTTGGCGCGGGAGCTTGCAAGGCACGGCGCCAAACTTATCCTCACGGCGCGCCGCAAAGACCGGCTGGAGGCCCTGGCAGCCGAGCTAACAGCCAGAGGAACAGAAGTGCGCATCGTCCCAGCGGACCTGAACGATCCTGCCGCGCCGCAGCGGATTTACGATTCCACAGAAGGCGCCGGCATCGCCGTAGACATTCTCGTCAACAACGCCGGCCTGGGTCAGTTCGGGAGCTTTGCCGAGAGCGAGACGGCCCAGGAAATGAGCCAGGTCCGCGTCAACTGCGAGGCCGTGGCGCGCCTGACCCGGCTCTTTGTCCCGCGCATGGTCGAGCGGCGACGGGGCTGGGTGATGGTGGTGGCGTCGCTGGCTGCTTACGTGCCCATGCCCTACCTCTCGACCTACGCGGCCACCAAGGCCTTCGACCGCACCTTCGCGCTGGGGCTGGCCGGGGAGGTGGCCCGTTTCGGCATCAAGGTGACAGCCCTCTGCCCGGGACCCACGGAGAGCGAGTTTTCCCAGGTGGCCCGTTCCCGCGGACGCAGGCGCGGCGGAAGTGCGCAGTCAGCCGAAGAGGTGGCCCGTCTGGGGGTCGCCGCCCTGGCTCGCGGCCAACGGACCATGATCCCCTACTTCGGCGGCAAGTTCACCGCTCTGCTCGTCCGCTTCCTGCCCGCCGGGCTGATTACCTACTTTATCGAGAAGGGAGCGCGGCCTGAAACGCATTCCGCCTGAGAAGACTTGCAGACGAACGCCGCGGGAACCCAGTTTGTCGCAAAAGACCTGGATGGAGACAGGGCGCTTCAAGTTCCAAGTGCAACGAAGTTGATTTTGCTGACCAGTGTTTTTGGAAGTCGAAGGCTCCCTTGGGCAGGAAAAGCTCTACTAGGCAGGAATCGTGGGCCGGCCATCGATTTCCACCGCAACCGCTTCCGGCGACGCAACCTTTTTCCACTTCCTGCATCTATTCATATAACAAGCAGAGGCTTCCCCGAAACGCGTCCCTTCCAAGAAAGGTAGCCATTCCTTTTTGAAGGTCCATCACGGATCTCTTCCCTCAATCCCCCCTGGCCCCCCTCCCAAAAACGCCTCTCGAGCGGGCCTGCCGGAAGGCAGGCCCATCCGCTCGTTGGAGCGCGAATCTTGAGCCTTGCCTCCGCCGGAATCCGCCCCCGGATAAAATCAAGTTGGAATCAAAGTCGGAATCAGAGCCGGAATTGAAGCCAGATGCCCCGATCTTCCATCCCAAACCCTCATCCCGGCCCGGAATTCAGGGCCATCGACGCTCTGTTTCAAAAGGCGGGCCTGGCGCGCAGCCTGCGCGGTAGTAAGGCAGGCGTTACCCGCCGCGTGAGCTTTGAGCGCGCGACACCGGAAGAGTTGTCGCAGGCCGCGCCAGTTCCACGCGTGGCCCCGAATGGCGTACAGTGGCTGGCGGTTCCCGGCTGGGAGAAAAACCACTGGCTCTGGCACGGTTTCAGCACGCGCCAAGGCGGTTCCAGCCGGGCCTGGTGCGCTGAGGGTGCGCCGGGCGAGTTGAATCTTGGCTTTACGGCCGCCGACAGCAGGGAAGCGGTGGCCCGGAACCGCCGGCTTCTGGCCGAGGCGGTCACCGGAGACCCGGCCACGCCGCTGCTCACCCTCCGCCAGATTCATTCCAGCCGGGTCGTCCTCGCAAGCGCCGCGGACGCTGATCGCGAACAACCATTGAAAGGCGGGGTCCCCGGCGACAGGTCGTCGTCGCTGGGGTGCAAGGGCGACGGCCTGATGACCGGCGAGCCGGGCCTGCTGCTGGGGATCCAGACCGCCGACTGCATTCCGGTGCTGGTGGCCGACCGCAAGCGGCGCGCAGTGGCCGCCTTCCATGCCGGCTGGCGGGGCACGGCGAAGCGGATTGTGGAGTCCGGCATTGGCCGGATGCGGCTCGAATTCGGCTCACGGCCGGAGGATTTGATCGCCGCCATCGGCCCCGGCATCGGCGCTTGCTGCTACGCCGTGGGCGAAGAGACGCTCTCGGAGTTCGAGTCCCAGTTTGTCTACGCCCGCGAACTCTTCCGCGAGGTCTACTCGTCGGACGCGGTGCGGACCAAGTACCCCATGCTGTTTCTTACCCAGCGCGCGCCCGGCCATTCGCCCATCGGACCCAGCCTGCATCTGGACCTCATCGAGGCCAACCGCCGCCAGTTGCTCTTGGCGGGCATCAAGCCCCGGTCAATCAAATTGGTGGGCGGTTGCACAAGCTGCCAGCCGGATCTGTTCTTCTCCCATCGCGCCTCACGCGGCCACGCCGGACGCATGTTGAGCGTCATCGGGATCCGGCCGCGTTAGGGCGATTCGACACCCTTTTCATGAACCGAGTCTGGGCCAATTTTCGGTTTGCCGGTGATGCGGCCAGAATCACCTGCGTTCGCGGCCAGACCTGAAAACTAGAAGTTCTTGGCGTAGCGCCGGTGGGTGACCGCTATGACTTTGGCGTGTTGCACTGCCCCTTTGCGAAAGGGTTCCGTCGGACAGATATAGAAATCGCCGAACAAGTCAACGGCGATCGCAGAGTCAGCGTAGTCCTCCTTTTCGGAGGGCTTCACACCATCTCTCAGCCACTCTATAACCATGTCCCATGAGGACTCATCGGGTGTGAATTCATGGTGAGTGCCTATATGCCAAATGCGCAATTGGCCGTCTCCACCGTAGTAGTGCAGCCGTCCGTGGATCGTTGAGCAGCCTTCCTCTGCGTGCAATCCAATGTTAGCGACAAGAAAAAGTACAAGCAGAGCAAGCATACGCAGCCAATCTCTCCAGATCATACGGTTCGTATTTTACTCCGGAGTGCAGGTTCTTTCTGTATCGTCGCCTACTCGGAAACTGACTCATTGCCAATTCTTTGCCGCGGTGCAATAGCTGCCGCGGCGGCCACAATCAGGATGGGAAAGCACTCCAGCGTATAGCGCGGCTCGGGGTTCTCCAGGGTGGCCAGCAGCAGGCAGCGGAGCAGCAGGTAGCCGCCCAGCATCCAGGGCCAGGGGACACGCCCGCGCAGGAAGGCCCAGGCTGCCAGGCCCACGTAGCCAAGATTGATCAGGCCCAGAAAGACGGCAGCCAGCGTCTCGGCCGGATGCTCGCTCCAGCGCCACCAGTAGACATCAAGATAGAAAGCCTCGGTTCTGGGGCGAAGGAACATATCCGCTACGCGCAGCAAAGGAACCACGAGGTAGTAGCGCAACGGATGGGAGCGGATGCGCTCAGCGGCCAGCGCGGCAAAGCGGTCGTCGAGCTGGGGCGAGATGGCGTTCCATCGGTTGTACTCATCGAGCAGCAGGCGGGTCTGCTCGCGCTGCCGGGGCGAGTCGAAGGCGCGCGGCGGCAGGTCGTCGATATCGATGTTCTCCTGGCCCACAGCCCAGAAGACGTTGCTGGTGGAGGCGAACTCCACCGACCAGGTGCGCAGCCAGCGGTAAAAACCAAGATTGACGCGTTCGCCGGGATCGTTGACGTGGCGGGGAGCCAGCGGCTCAAAGACGTGGAACCGGGTCCAGTTGCGCCAGGTCCATGGCGCGAGCGGCGTGAGAGCCACAAGGCAGAAGAGCGCGGCAGACGCGATTCCCCAGCGCAGTTCCCGCCAGTCTCCATGGCCGGCCGTGCGGCTGCGCGCGGTATAGGCAAACAGCCCGGCGGCCAGCGCCGCAAACAACAGCGCGCCGTCCGGCCTGAGCAACATGGCCAGCGCCGCGGCGAACCCGGCCAGCGCCACAGCCCAGAGATCGCGGCGGCTCGCCTGCGCGGCGGCCAGCGCCCGGCCCGCCGCATAGATGCCTAGCGAAACCGCAAAGACCGACAGGCACTCGGTCATGGCAATGCCCGCGTAGGCCGCGGTAAAGGGGCAAAGCATGGCCAGCGCCAGCGCCACCTCTGCCGCGCGGTGGGAGAGAAACCGGCGTGCAAAGGCTGCCAGCAGCAGTCCTCCAGCCAGGTCTGCGGCCGCTTGGAGCACGTAGACCACATTCAGCCAGGCGTTGGGCAAGATTCCCGCGAAGAACAGTTCAATCGTGGCCAGAAACAGCGGATACCCAGGCAGGCGAAAGAGACTTGGAGTGAGATCGTTTCCATCGGCAATCCCGTAGATGCCGTGGTGCAGCAGGTTGTGTCCCAGCTCCAGGTAGACCCCGGTGTCATCGTCGGATGGACGGGGAAACGCGATCAGGACCAACCGCAGCAGCACGCCCGCGGCAATCCACAGCATCCAGCGCTTCCGCGTTGGAGAAAGATTCATGCACTTGAACTATAAATGGCCCACGCAACCTCTTCGGCGCGAGGGCCATGCTTCATTGTCGATTGAACGGAGCGTGCTCAGGAGGCGCTGACAGCCTCGCCGGGGTTCACCAGGTCGCGAAGCTCCTTGGACGGTTTGAAGTAGGGCACGCGTTTGGCCGGGACCTCGACGCGCGCTCCAGTCTTCGGGTTGCGTCCGATGCGGGGGTTGCGCTGGCGGATGCGAAAAGACCCGAAACCGCGAATCTCAATTTTGTCCCCGCTCTGCAGCGCCCCGATCACGGACCCGAAGATGGTCTCAACGATGACCTCCCCGTCGCGGCGAGTCAGATCGCCCAAGCGGGTCACCTTTTCCACCAGGTCTGCCTTTGTCATATCCTGTATGCCTCCACTCACAGCATAACCGGATTCCGCCCATAAGAGTGTGAAAAAGAAGCCTTTCTTGTGGAATTGAGCCTTCTGGCGCCAGCAGGTTGGCGGTAAAACCCGCCCGGCGGAGATGGAATGGGTCAACTGCGCCCGGCGGCGTTATGATGTCCAGAGTCTTTGCCCCGGAATCAAGCCCGGCGTTCAAACCCGGCCCATGCCGGAGCCTGGCAGGCGGTGGTTGTTCCCGTGACGCAGCATCCGCAATACAGCATCGTCATTCCGGCCTTCAACGAGAGCGCCCGCATTCCCGCGACGCTCCAGTCGGTGGTGAGTTGCGTCCGCGCGCACGATTGGGCCGCGGAGGTCATCGTGGTCAACGACGGCTCGCGGGACGCGACGGCCGAAGTGGTCCGGGAGTTCGCCCGCCATGCGCCCGAGGTCCGCCTGATCGAGAATCCCGGCAACCGCGGCAAGGGCTACAGCGTGCGCTCCGGAATGCTGCAGGCCCTGGGCGAGGTGGTCATGTTCACCGACTCCGACCTCTCGGCGCCCATCGAGGAAGCGGAACGGCTGTTTTCCGCCATTGCCCAGGGCGCGGACATCGCCATCGGCTCCCGCTGGCTGGAGAGCGGCCGCCAGACACAACGGCAGCCGCTCTACCGGCAGTTTTTCGGCCGATGCTTCAACGCCGTCACCCGCATCGTCATGGGCCTGCCCTTTGCCGATACCCAGTGCGGCCTGAAGGCCTTCACCCGCGCCGCCGCCCAGACCGTTTTCCGGCTCCAGACCATCGAGCGCTGGGGCTTCGACCCGGAGGTTTTGTTTATCGCCCTCCAGCGCGGCTACCGCGTTGTCGAGGTGCCGGTAAGCTGGGCACACGACGAGCGCACCCGCATGAGCTACCTCAGGGACGGGATGAAGATGCTGGAGGAGATCGCCGTCATCCGCTGGAACGCCTTCCGCGGACGCTACGGCAAGCAGATCGACGCGGCCAGGCGCACAGGCGGGAGGAGCTAGAGCGGGGCCGAAGCTGCTGCACACTGAACTTGTCCGCATCACCGCGGGAGAAGCGTTTTTTCTACTGGCCGGGTAATTCTTGTCGCGGCGTGGGCGCAGGTAAGGGCGGTTTTCTTATTTTGCGTCTGACCCCACCGCAAGCTCGATCACCCGCAGATCCGTATCCCGGTCGCGCGCCGTCAGCAGGATGTTTCCCTTGCCGTCGGCCACAAAGCTCGACCCGCCATAAGTCTGTCCCTGCCATGGCCCGTGGGTCATCTCGCCTACCAGATCGACGCCCGCCATCGGGCAGCGCACCTCCGCCGCCCGCCGCTTCACCAGCTCTTCAAGCAGCTTGGAATGCCCCGGCCATTCTTCCTTCGGAGCAGCCCAGCCGTAAGGCACCAGCATCAGATCCGGCTTGAGCGCTTTCAGGCGCTCCAGGTAAGCATCCGTAAAGGTATCCGCGCAGATCAAAACGGCAATGCGGCCAAACTCCGTATCCACCACCCCGATGTCCTCCGGCCGGCCTTGCGAGTACGGCGGAGTCATCAGCTCGGGCAGCACGTTGATCTTGCGGTGCTTCCACAGGAGTTTTCCCGACTTATCCACAAGGATGGCCGAGTCGTAGAGCCGGTCGCCGTCCTTCTCGTCGAGGCCGATGGCGATCATCAGCTTGTGCTTCCGGGCCAACTCCGCGATCCGGTCGCTGTCTTTGCCTGGAATCGGCGCGGCGAGCCGGTGCGCCTCGGGATTCTCCCAGCCCAGAATTGACGACTCGGGAAACAGGGCGATATCGGTGTGTTGCGCCTCGGCCTGGTCCAGCGCGTATTCGATGCGCCGGAAGTTGCCCTCCCGGTCGCTGTCGATGACCAGAATCTGGCAGACCGCCAGGCGCACGGTCTTCTTCGGCGCGCCACCGGACGCGCCGCAGGCCGCGTGCAACAGCATCGCAAGAGCGAGAAGCAGGGTAAGTTTCTTCATTGCAACAGCCTCGAATCTTCGGCCAAATGCCCAGAAAAGCGATTGCAGACCGGAATCAGGCCGTTGCCGCGTTCGCCACTTTTTGCAACTCCCGCGCCACGATCTTGAACTTGCGAATCTTGCACTTCTGGATTTTACCCGTTCGGAGGACTGACCTCGGGTACGCTTGTGGATTGATTGGATTTAGAAGGGTTTATGGTGGGCGGTGCGGGACTCGAACCTGCGACCTCCTGCGTGTGAAGCAGGCGCTCTAACCGACTGAGCTAACCGCCCCAAAGAAGGCTGGCGAAGTGCGCGCCAGCGGGGCATACCACAGAGTCTGTCATGAACTATAGGGCCGCCCTATAATTCATGACAAACTCTAGGTTAGAGTAACACCAGCGGCGCTTTCAAGGCCAACCCTCGCATTCCCTCGGGGGCTGCCTTTGGACCAGTCCAGCCCGCGCGAATCCGCCCATGCGCTTTGGAGCCAGATCGATCCGCCACGCAACCGGTTTTCCCCCCGGCGGGGAGTCGGCTTTGCGTCCTGTTCCAGGCCTCGGCCGCCTCGGCCTTGACCTTGGTCTGTCCAATCCGGCCCTGTCCAGTCCGGCCCGGTCGAGTCCGGCCCTGGCCGGCGCAGGCTTCGGCGGCTCGGGTTTTCCGTCCTCCCTGGCCCAGTCCTCGATCCGGCCCTCCGGCTCCCGGCCCGGCGAGCGCCTGGACGGTGGCACAAGCGGAGATTCCATCCCTGAAACCGCGTGTGAAATCGCACATGGGGCGCAACCTTCCGGCGGGGATGGGGTTCAAGAAGATATGGCGACCCTTGTCCTGGACAACCCGGTTCTGGGAACGGGCGCGGCTCCGCGGCCGGACTCAAGAGCGGAGACGAATGCGGGTTCGCATGCGGGCCAGGAACCTGCCGGCGACGCAGCCATCATGCTGCGCGTAGCCGCGGGCGACGAATCCGGCTTCAATTATCTGGTGGAAAAATACCACTGGCCGATGATTCACTTTCTCTTCCGCATGGTTCGCAACCAGGCCATTGCCGAAGAGTTGGCGCAGGAGGTGTTTCTGCGCGTCTACCGTTCGCGCCAGAGCTATCGGGCCGAGGCCAAGTTCACCACCTGGCTTTACCGGATCGCAACCAACCTGGCGGTGAACCACGTGCGCGACAACCGGCGCGAGCGGGCGACGCAGACCCTCTATCTGGACGCTCCGGATGAGAAAACCGGCGCCACGCCGGACGTGGCCGGCGATGAACCCTCGGCGGAGCAGCGGCTGATGCGCGATGAACGGATGGCAGCCATACGCAAACACGTGATGGCCCTGCCCGAACGCCAGCGGATGGCGGTGCTCATGCACAAGTACCAGGGGATGGATTACCGGGAGATCGGGGAGGTACTCAAGTTGAGCGAGTCGGCGACCAAGTCGCTGCTGTTCCGCGCCTACCAGACGCTGCGGGACAGGTTGAAGGATTTTGTGTAAGTGGAAAGACGCCGGATTCGACCGGCGGGGAGTGGGGTGGTAACCATGGAACGGATGCCCAAGGAACACGTGAAGAACAATTGCACGGGAATGGAATCGAAGCTGGCGGACCTGCTGCTCGATCCGGACGCGGCGCCTGCCAAAGTTCAGGCTCATGTGGCGGAGTGCGACCGCTGCCGCAACGAACTGGCGGAGCTGCGCGCGACCATGGCCCTGTTGGATACCTGGGAGGGTCCGGAGCCGAGCCCCTACTTTTTAAGCCGGCTGGACGCGCGTATGCGGGAGGAGCGCGAGGCTGCTCCGGCCAACTGGCCTGCAAGCTGGGTTGCCCGGCTGCGCGCTAGCCTCACTTACGGGCCGGCGATGCATGTTCGTCCGCTGGCGGCCATGGCGCTGACCGTGGTGTTGCTGCTCGGCGGCGGAGCATACCTGGGCATCACCGACTGGGACCAGTCGGCCACGACTGCACCACAAGCCGCCGTGGTGCACGATTTGCAAACGCTGGATAACAACGCCCAATTGCTCGATCAGTTGGAGGCGATGTCCACAACCGACGAAAACGGGGACTAACTGTAGATTGTTGGCGGAGTGCGGCGGCGGGGTTCCTAGCCCACCGCCGCGGGGTTTTCATCGCTGGGGTGAGGCGAGAGCCGGGAGACACTGTGAGCGGGGGATACAATCCGGGACGCATGCGCAACGCGGCTTTGGCTGCGGTTATTGCGGTTCTGTGCGTGCCTACGGCCTGGGCTCGCGGCCAGCATGCGAGCGCGCCTGCGCCTCATTCCGCGCCCGCGCCGGCCGCACACGCTTCCGCACCCCGGCCTCAGTCCGCCCCGCCTCAGCCGAATAGACCCCAGTACCAGGGCCGGCCTGCTCCGCAACCCCAGAGCCGGCCGCAAGTAAATGCGGCGCCGCGTCCGGCGCCCGGCTATCCCACGGTTGCGCCGCGTCCCGCTTATCCAGGTTCTCCCTATCAGGGTCAGGGCTATCAACGGCCCGCGTATCCCGGCAATGCCTCTTCCAGTTATTCCCCTCCGGGACATCTGGGCGACTGGCTCAATCAGCACCGCAATCTTCCCGCACAGGAGCAGGAGCGGATGCTGCGCAACGACCCCAGCTTCAAGCACCTCAACCCCGCCGACCAGCAGCGCGTGGTGCGGCAACTGCACCAGGTGAACCAGATGCCCGAGGAGCAGCGGCAGCGCCGGCTGGCCCGCGCCGAGATGATCGAACGCCTGTCGCCCCAGGAACAGTTGCAGGTTAACTTCTCCGCGCGCCGCCTGAACGCTCTGCCGGCGGACCGCCGGGCTGTGATGGGGAGCGCCTTCCGCGACCTGCGCTCGGTTCCCCTGAATCAGCGCCAGATGGTGCTCAACTCCGCCCGCTACCAGGGCGTCTTCAGCCCCGAGGAGCGGGGAATTCTGTCGGACATGCTGCGCATCGAACCCTACGAACCCGCGCGGTAACAGGATTACTTCGTCAGCGCCAGCGGCGCGCGCAGGCGGATGTCGCGCGAGGAAGCTCCCAGCTGAATCTCGAATGTGCCGGGATCGGCTGTCCAGGCCTTCTTCTCCGGGCTCCAGTACGAGAGCGCCCCGCGGCCCAGCGTAAAGGCAACGGTCTGCGTCTCGCCCGGCTTCAGCTCGACGCGCTTGAATCCCTTCAGCTCATGCGCCGGCCGGTCGATCTTCGAGTGGCCGTCGTGCACGTAAAGCTCGACCACCTCCGCTCCTGCGCGCGAGCCGGCGTTGCGCACCTTGAGGCTGACCACGGCTCCGGTGAGACCCGCCTTCCCCGCGCTGATGTAAGGCGTCACCGTCAGCCCGCTGTACTCGAATTTCGTGTAACTCAGCCCGAAGCCAAACGGAAACAACGGCTCAACATTCTTCGTGTCGAAGTAGCGGTAGCCGACATAAATTCCCTCGGCATAATTCACCTTGAGATTCTCGCCGGGATAGTGGCCGTAGGCCGGCGAATCTTCCCACTTCTTGGGGAACGAGACCGGCAGCTTGCCCGAGGGATTGGCGTCGCCAAAGAGAATCGAGGCCAGCGCATGGCCGCCTTCCTGGCCGCTGTACCACATATCCAAAAGCGCCAGCGTCTGGCCGATCCACTTGGTCATGGTGACCGGGTCGCCGGTGTTCAAAACAACGATGGTGCGGGGATTGGCCTGCTCGACGGCCTGAATCAGCTCATCCTGGCCGGCCGGCAGATCCATCGTCGCCACATCGAAGCCCTCGCCTTCCAGCTTCGGGTAGCGTCCCACCACGACCACGGCCACATCGGCGTGGGCGGCCAGGTCCGTTGCCTCTTTCAGCAGGCCGGCGCGGACCGCCGGCGTGTCCACCGCCGGATCTTCTCCATCCATCCCCACGCCCAGCGCAAACTTTACCGCGATCCCGTTCCCGGCCCGTTCGCGAATCCCATCCAGGGGCGCGATTGCGTACGCAGGCCGCACCAGCGAGCTGCCGCCTCCGCCGGTGCGGGCCGTTGCCGCGTTGGACCCGATCACGGCGATCGAATGAATCTTTTTGGCATCCAGCGGCAACAGGGAAGCGGCGTTTTTCAGCAGCACAATCCCCTCCGTCGCGCCTTGCAGGGCCACTGCCCGCTGAGCCGGCGTGTCTACTTCGCCGCCGCCCGTGTGCGGATGGTCGAAGAGCCCGCTGACAAAGATCACGCGCAGAATCCGTCCCACGTTGTCGTCCAGCGTGGCCTCGGTGATATGCCCGGCCTTCACTTCGGCCAGCACTTTATCCGCCGTCAGCCAGCCCGCGCCGTTTCCTGAACTCTGCATGCGAGGGTTGGCCAGCCAGGCCCGCATCGGCGGCCCGCCCGGCATCTCCAGGTCCATCCCCGCGTTCACCGTCGCAGCCGTCGAGTAGGTGCTGCCCCAGTCGGAGACGACAAAGCCCTTGAAGCCGAACTCTTTTTGCAAAATGTCGCGCAGCAGCGGCACACTCTCGGCGCAATGGACGCCGTTGACCTTGTTGTAAGCCGACATCACGCTCCACACGCCGGCGTCCTGCACCGCGGCCTTGAAAGCGGGCAGATAGATCTCGTGCAGCGTCCGTTCGTCGATCTGCTCGTCGATGCGGTGTCGCTCGAACTCCTCATTATTTGCGTCAAAGTGCTTGATCGCAGGAATGACGCCCTCGCCCTGCACTCCGCGAATGTAGGCCACGCCCAGCTGCGCGGCCAGGTACGGGTCCTCGCCGTAGCCCTCAAAGTTGCGCCCCCACAAAGGCACGCGGTTGATGTTCACCGTGGGGCCCAGAATCATGTCCCGGCCCAGCGCCTTTACCTCCTGACCAATGGCCTGGCCCTCCCGCTGGACGAGATCGGTGTCCCAGGTAGCGGCCGTGGCCACGCCCGCGGGAAACGACGTCGCCAGCACTTTGGGCGGCGCGCCGGGAAGGCTCGTGATGGCCGAGCTGCCCGCCCACGACCGCACCCCCATCGGCCCGTCCGCCATCTTGATGGCCGGAATCCCAAGCCTCTCAATGGGAGCCGACTCCATCCACCCCGAACCCGACAGCATGGCCGCCTTCTCCTCAAGCGTCATGCGGCTCAGCAGGTCTGCAACGCGCTTCTCTGCCGGCAGGCTCGCATCTTTGTAGGGCGCATTGGCCGGCACGGCAGCGGCGGTCTGTACGGCGTTTTGAGCCTGCAGGCCGGTGGAATCAAGCGTGGCAGCGCTGAGCAAGACAACGAAGAACGAAATGGAAACAACGAAACGGGAACGGCGCATCGATGGGCTCCAAAGGCGGGCGAAATCCCGCCAGCAATTCGAGGGCAATGGTAGCCGATGAGATGGAGGTGGAACAACAGCAAAGTACTCACATCATGTGGGCCAGATCGTTCTGCTTGCAAAACACTTCGCATGCGGCCAGTGGCAGTCGCTCAGCGTGCCGCGAAACAAGTCTGCCGAGTTCAATCGCAGAGTAGCTGCCGGCGAGGCGAGCCAGAGGTAAGCGTACCGCCGCTACGCTACAATGAATAGACAGGCCAAGGCCAAAATCTTCCGCGGTACGTCCGCAACAAGAGCAAGGAGCTTCAACTTCCATGGCGATTCCCGCCACTCAACTGCGTCCCGGCATGATCATCAAGCACAACGAGCAACTGCACCTGGTCTTCAAAGTGGAGCACCGCACGCCGGGCAACCTGCGCGCCTTCATCCAGGCCAAGCTGCGCAACCTCAAGTCCGGGGCCATGTTCGAGCACCGCTTCCGCTCCGCCGACGCCATTGAGAAAGTGGTGGTGGACGAGGTCGCCATGAATTTCCTCTACAACGACGGCGACGACTACTACTTCATGAATCCCGTGGACTACGAGCAGACCGTGCTCAAGGGCTCCACGCTGGGCGACGCCATCGAGTACCTGACGCCCAACCTGCAAATCAAGGTCAGCTACCACGACGGCCAGGCCGTGGGCATCGATCTGCCCGCGGCGGTTGAGCTCACCGTCGTAGAGACCGAGCCGGGCCTGAAGTCGGCCACAGCCTCCAGCGTCAGCAAGCCCGCCCGGACCGAAACCGGCCTCGTGGTCCAGGTGCCCGCCTTCATCAACGAAGGCGAAAAAATCCGCGTCGACACCAGCGAAGGCGCTTACCTCAGCAGGGCGTAAGTTGCGGTGTTTGGCGGAATCCTCCGCACAGGCGTCCCGATCCTGGCGCCTGTACCTTTTGCATCGCTTCCTTTCGACTCGTTATAGACAAGCTTAAAGCTGGCCGCTGCAAGCAGGCGTTCCCCGTTTGACCTCTCCCTGTCCCATCGTGTATCCCTGTCTAAACGTATTTTGAACACCCAATTCCCCTCGGAGGCTCCTTCATGCCCGTTCCTGCCGCAATCGCCGTCGCCGCCGGCGAGTTCGCCCAAAACACCGGCTTCCTGCAAAGGGCTGTCGCCGATCTCACGCCCGAGCAATGGCTCGGCCGTCCCGGCGATCATTCGAATCACATCACCTGGATCGTTGGCCACGTAATCTGGGCCCGCCATGCAATCATCAACCGCGTGGGAGGCAACTGGTCCTGCCCCGGCATCGAGGCCTTCGCCCGCTCCACCAAGATCGGCGAGAGCGCCAGCTACCCATCCCCCGAGGCGCTGCTGGCCTTGTGGCGCGACTCCGCCGCCGCACTGGACGCCGCCTTGAGCGATCTAACACCTGAGGCGCTGGCCGCTCCTGCACCTCCCGGACCGCCCAGCCCGGACGGAAAGGTCAGCGGCTTCATCTGCGTACTGGCCTGGCATGAGACCTATCACCTGGGCCAGGTTGCCTATCTCCGAAGCTGGCTCGGCCACTCCGGCCTCTTCGGCTAGACACGTACTGCTCAAAGTGAAGAGGCCACCGCTGGTTTGTGGTGGCCTCTCTCTTTCATTGCGGCTGCAGTGAACTCGTTACACTCCCGCCTCAGGCAGCCTGACCAGCTTGGCCTCGAGCAGCGCTTCGATGGTTCCCAGCGCCTCCAACACTTTGCCGGAAACAGGCGCGTCCACCTGAACCACGGAGAGCGCCTTTACCGGCTTGGCTCCGGCGCGCTCGCGGCCCAGCGCGAAGTTGGCGATGTTCACGCCGTGCTCGCCCAGGATGGTGCCGATCTTGCCGATCACGCCCGGCACGTCCAGGTTGCGGCAGACCAGCAGGTTGCCCTCGAGCGGCGTCTCGATGTCGATGGAGTCGAACTCCAGCAGCCGCGGCTGTTCGCCGTGAATCACCGTGCCTGTGGCGCGGCTCTCGCCATTCGCTGTGTGCAGCTTGATGGCCAGCACCGTGGCCGCGCCGCCGCGGGGGCTCTCCTCCTTCTCTTCGTGAATGCGGATGCCGCGCTCCCCGGCTACGGTTGCCGCGTTGATGCGGTTCACATTCTCCGAGCCTTCCAGCAATCCGGCGATGGCCGCATTGCGCACCAGGTCGATTTTGGCCTCGGCCAGCGTGCCGCTGTAGACCAGATCAATGGCCTCAATGCCGCCCTTGCCCGCCTGTGCCATAAACGAGCCCAGCCGCCCGGCCAGGTCGATGTAGGGCGACAGCATTACGTACTCCTCGTGGCTCAGCGAAGGCAGGTTCACCGCATTCTGCACTACGCCCAGTTTCAGATAATCGCGCACCTGACACGCAATCTGGATGCCTACCGCCTCCTGCGCCTCGCTCGTCGAGCCGGCGATGTGCGGAGTAAGAATCACCTGATCGAACTCCGCATACGGCGTCTCCTTGGCCGGCTCTTTGGCAAACACGTCCAGCGCCGCGCCGGCCACCTGGCCGCTCTTGAGCGCCTCCACCAGCGCCGCGTCGTCGATCAGCTCGCCGCGCGCGCAGTTGATGATGCGCACGCCCTTCTTCATCGCCGCCAGCGTCTTGGCGTTGATCACTCCGGTCGTCTGCGGCGTCAGCCCCACGTGCAGCGAGATGTAATCCGATCCGGCAATCAGCTCCTCCAGCGTCACGAGCTTGATGCCGTTTTCGCGCGCCACGGCGGCTGACACAAACGGATCGCTGCCGATAATCTCCAGCCCGAAGCCCTTGGCCCGCCGAGCCACTTCCAGGCCGATGCGCCCCAGCCCCAGAATGCCCAGCGTCTTGCCGCGCAGTTCCGCGCCTTGCAGAATCTTCTTTTCCCACCGGCCGGCGTGCATGGTCGAATTAGCGAAGGGCAGCTTGCGGGCCAGCGCCAGCATCAGCGCGATGGTCAACTCGGCCACCGCCACCGCGTTCGCGCCCGGCGTGTTCATCACCACAATGCCCCGCCGCGTGGCCGCATCGGCGTCGATGTTGTCAACGCCCACGCCTGCCCGGCCAATCACCCGCAGCTTGGGCGCATGCGCCATCAGCGCGTCGTCCGCCTGCACGGCGCTGCGCACCACCAGCGCGTCTGCATCGGCCAAAGCCGCCGGCAACCCGTCCGGCAACTGGTCGTGCGTCAGAACTACCCATCCCGGCTCGGCCGCAAACACGGCCAGCGTTGCCGGAGAAACCTTCTCTGCCAGAACGATCTTCATTGTGTCTCCCTTGCCCTTTTGCGCGGATTCATACTCGTCAAAGCGGATTTCGTGCTTTTCGCACAGCAGATCGAAGATCCGCAGCACCGCCGCATGCGGCTTGCCCTCGCCCCGCTCGTACTTGCAGATCGAGTTGGGATGCACGCCCAGCCGCTCGGCCATTTCGTATTGATAGAGGTCAAGCTGCTTGCGTGCGATCAGCAGCTTCTCCCCAAAAGTTAATTCAGACATGAAAAACAGCTCCTAGCTTTTAGCTCTTAGCTTTTAGCTAAAAGCCCAGCCATCCCTTATCAGCCACAACCTTTGGGTGTCCCAGGTCCGGATTTTCGGACCTGGGATACCATGCATCTCAACCAGCGGAAATCAAGCTAACGGCTAACAGCTAAAAGCTAATAGCTAGCTCTTCGCCGCCTTCGCAAAGACCTCCTGCGCCGCCGCCACGCCCTGCCCGAACGTCACCGGCAGACCCAGCACATCCTTGGCAATGTGCTCCATCGCGCCCATGAACGCAATCGTGTCCAGGAAGTCGAAGAAGCCCAGATGCGCCACGCGGAAGATCTTGCCCTGCATTGTGCCCTGTCCGTTGGCCGTCACCAGGCTGAACTTGGACTTCAACGCCTTCACCACCGTGCCCGAGTCCATCCCCTCCGGCACCGCCACCGCCGTCGCCGCGGCCGATGGAGACGCCGGCGCAAAGAGCGTGAAGCCCAACGCCACCAGGCCCGCCCGCGTCGCCGCCGCGTTCACCTGCGCATTGTTCACCAGCGCAATGCGGCCTTTTTCAAGATCCCCGCCCGCCTGCCCGGCAATGTAATCCAGCGCCGCGCCCAGCCCGGCAACCAGCGCCACCGCAGGCGTATATGCAGTCTCGCCCTTGACCTGATTTTTCCGCTCCTTGCGCAGGTCGAAGTAGTAGCGCGGATTCTTCGCCCCCTCCATCGCCTTCCACGCCTTCTCGCTCACGCTCAGGTAAGCCAGGCCGGGAGGAATCATGACCGCCTTCTGCGAGCCGCCGATCACAATATCCACGCCCCAGCCGTCCACGTCGAAGGTCTGCGTGCCCAGCCCGGTGATGCCGTCCACAATCAGCAGCGTCTCCGTGCCTTTCACCAGCGCGGCCACGCCTTCCACGTCATGGCTCGCCCCGGTCGAAGTCTCCGAGGCCTGCATGTAGACGGCCCTGGTGTCCGGCTTCAGCGCCTTGCGCACCTCTTCCAGGTCGAAGGTCTGGCCGTAAGGAGCCTTCACCAGGTCCACCTGGCAGCCGAAGGCCTTGGTCAGGTCGGCCCAACGCTCGCCGAACTTGCCGGCCGTGAGCACCAGCACCCGGTCGCCCGGCGAGGTCAGATTCGAGACCGAAGCCTCCATCGCTCCCGTCCCCGAACACGCCAGCAGCAGCACATCGTTGTTGGTGCCGACAAAGACCTTCAACTGGGCGAGCACCTTCTGAAAGAGGGCGCGAAACTCCGGCGTGCGGTGGTGAATGTCCGCCGCCGCCATGGCAAACTGGGCCGCGGGAAGCAGCGGCGTCGGGCCGGGCGTGTACAAGCGCGTCTTGCGAATCATGGTTTTCTCCTCGTTTCTCGCCGTGGCCTCAAGGGGATACTGGAACCGAAGTTGGACAGGTTCTTCGCAACATCGGAGCGGCTCAGTATCCCCACGGCCATCCGTCAATCACAGAATACACATATTTGTGGTTTTTGTGGTTATTTATTTTTGTGGAAATCTACCGGCGCGTCATTTTGGGCCCCCGATCTCCATCCTCCCGGAGGGAGAGGACGAAAATAGCCCAGGCCGGGGTCCCCGGCACACGGTCTTTGTGTGTTAGGGTGGAGGCCGGAGCGAAGCGTAGCCCTGGGAAACGAGTCCACACCGCCTCAACCATCCCGGAGGGCCAGTGCGATACTCCAACTCACTCACCGAGTGCATTGGCGATTTGGCAAAAAAGAAAACTTGATCGTCCTCCATGTTTACTCTGATAAGGTATTGCTTATCGGTTGAACTGAATATACCGGCGTCGTTTTGCACTCAGGTAGGTGGCAAATGGCTTGGCTATGGAACTCATGGGAAGAATACGTACAGTGGGTGCATCCATCGGAAGTTCAAATTGGACACTTCAAGGAAAGTAAACGGGAAACCAAACTTGAGGCGGAGCAAAGTCTTCTGAGTGCAGTAAACAGTCTGAACAATCTGTCGGTCCAACTGCATAAACTTGGATTCGGCGATAATCGCAAGAGCTCCTCAGATTTAAAGTACAATGTCGGTGAGGTTTCCGCGATTGTCGCCCAGACTATTCGCGCAGGTGAAGAACTCCTGTTGTACCACAAGCGACTTACATTGTCTGAAGTATCGTATGGTTTTCTGCACCAGAATGATCTGCTAGAGCACTGGGATCGTTACGTAGCAACCGACCGAATCTCATTTCATATTCAACAATTGATAATAGATGTCATTGAACTACTCGATCGCTATAGCCAAATGTCGCGCGAAGATGAAAAGTTAATCATCGGAAAAATCGAACTGCCGAACTCTCTTGAGCGTGATTTCCGTCTCTCACGAGATCTATTTTCTGTTGGATTCGATGAAATCGGTTTGTTGGTAGCTGGTCGGGGTCTTGAAGGCGTTCTTCGCGAAATTGCGCGAAACAGACGGATCGAGTTAGAGATAAAAGGAAAGAGTTCGCCTGTAGCGGAGATCGATTTTTTTGACCTCATCGAGACAATGTCAAGGGTCCGGTGGAAGACCACAGGCAGACCTCTAATCCCGCGTGACACCAAGGCATTACTTCACTACCTTAGAACCATCCGAAATAGTGGTGCTCATACAGGCTCATCCAGCCTTGAATCACAAGATTTCCGCGAAACTGCAACCGTTGTTGCCAACACTGCAAACAGTCTATGGAAATCTGTTACAACTTCCCGAGCCAGACTCGATCCAACCACTGTGCTAAAAAGCTGGTAATCGCCAGATCGCCGGGTTTCCCAGGTCCCGATTCGGGGACCTGGGAAACCATGAACCTCAACGGGTGGCGCAGCGCCGGGAATCTATCAGAGTTAAAATGAAGGATATGAGCGAAGGACTCTCTCTCGAAGCCCAGGTCAACCAGCAGGTCATTCTCGCGATGAAGGCCCATGACGCGGTGCGCACCACCACGCTGCGCCTGATCAAGAACGCGCTCAAGAACAAGGCCATCGAGAAGCGCGCCGCGCTCACCCCGGCCGAGGAGCAGCAAGCCCTGGCCACCATGATCAAGCAGCGCCGCGACTCCATCGAACAGTTCACC
>DATFYK010000019.1:0-3819 GCA_035315085.1 Occallatibacter sp. | reverse complement strand
CACAAGCGCCTACGACCACTAACGCCGCGGTTATATACCGGCCTACTGCCAAAGCCGAAGAAGGAATCCGCATATTCATCTCCAATTCAAGAAACCGGATCTGCCAAGAACGCCGGAACAGAGACACCACTTCCGTGCGGGCGCACCATCCCGAAGCTACCAAGCAGGCACAATGTAGCACCTGCCCATCCAAACCGGAAGCAGGAGGAAGAGTTCCTCAAGCCCTTTATTATCATTGTGACGAAAAAAGCCTCACCACAATCAGGGATTTCCCTGGCGTCGAAAAATGGGTGAAAAGGACCCATTCAGTGGGTGAAAAGCCGCTAACGCGGGCTGCTCTCACTCGTTTGACTGGGTAGGAGTGGGTGTAGCCTCGATTACAGGGAAATCCTAAAGTTTCATCAGATTTATCTTGATTTGAGATATAGAGATCGACTATTCTAGATTCTGTCCAAAAAAACTTCTTAAACGTACTAGGAAGAAAATGCCGATCACCCTTCTTGCTTCTTCCTCTGCCGAACGCATCCGGGTTTCCAACTCGGACGCCATCCGTAGACGAGCGCTGGAACGTCTCTACGAACGCCGGGACGCCGTGGAAGACCTAATCCGGTCCCTAGAAGGTTACGAACAGTGCCACAAAGCTCGCGCCGCGTGCATCGATATCAGCGCTGTGTCGAAGTGCTCGTGAGATTCCGCTCGATTGCGAACTTGACCAAACCGACCAGGTCGTGGACGTTGAGCTTGCGCATCAGGCTGGCGCGGTAAGTGTCCACGGTCTTGGGACTGATGTTCAAAAGGTCGGCGATGTCCTTGGCGCGCAACCCATTCACGAGGTAGGAAAAGACCTCCGTTTCGCGAGGGCTGAGTGAGGCCAGCGGATCTTCGGCCGGGGTGTTTTCGGCCCTGGTAAAGAGGCCCGCGCCGCGCAGCAGCGGAGAGACGTAAACGCCGCCGTCACGGACGAAGCCGATGGCGTCCAGCAGGTGGCGCGAGGGCCCGTCCTTGAGCAGGTAGGCATCGGCGCCGGCCCGCAACGCCTCCATGACGGTGGCCTCTTCGCGGCTGATGGAGAGGATCATCAGTTTGGCCTGGCAACCGGAGGCGCGGAGACGGCGAATCACCTCGATGCCGGAGATGCCGGGCATATTCAGATCGAGGATGGCAAAATCGGGTTTGAGCGTGGCGATCATTTCCACGGCCGCGGCGCCATCGGAACACTGGCCGAGGATGGACATTCCGCTGTTGGAGCAGAGGGCGGCGATTCCTTCGCGCACGATAGCGTGATCGTCGACCAGAACGACCGTGGTCTCTCGCGATTCCTGCATACTTCTCCTGTTAGGGAACGGGTCCCTCAAGAAAACGGCACCGAGACTACCAGTTTAGTGCCGGCCGGGCCGCTTTGAATCTCCAGTTCTCCGCCCAGCGCGGCGGCTTGTTCGCGGATAGAGCGCAGGCCAATGCCGGATGCCACGCTGGGGGGCCGTCGAAACAGTCCGGCGACGTCGAACCCCACGCCGTCATCCCGAATGGTCAGGACGGCGAAATCGCCGCGGGTCTCGAGGGCCGCATCGACGCGGGTGGCGCGGGCGTGGCGCGCAACGTTGGAAAGGGCCTCCTGCGCGGCCCGGTAGATCAACACCTTGAGTTCCAGATCGGGTTCGTGGGGCAGCGGTTGGATGCGGAGAGAGGCTTCGAACCTCTGGGGAATGCCGCTGAGGTCCCACAGTTGTTGGAGCGCGTCGGCGAGCGTGAGCCGCTGCCACTCGGGCGGGTGCAGGTGCGCGGAGACGGAGCGCACCTGCTCCAGGGCGTCGTCAGCCAGAGTGGAGATGCGGTTCAGGGCTTGTTGCACCGGCGCCGGCGGGCCGGGTAAAAGCGCGTTGACGATCTCGAGTTGCAAGCGGATGGCGGCCAGCATTTGTCCCACGCCTGTGTGCAATTCCCGGCCCAGGCGCTGCCGTTCGAGATCGAGTTGGCGCACGGCGCTGGGCCCCGAGCCGCGGCGCCGGTTGCGGGCGAAGTTGGAAAGATGGCTCTCGGCACGTTGCAGCCGGAGACAATGGCGCAGCAGGCTGTTCTCCACGTGGAGCAACCCGGCGGACACGGCGGCAGGCATACGGGCATCTACCCGTCCAGTGGACCCGGATTCCGAGCCGTCGCTCAACCAGACGTCTCCTATGGCAGAGGAAGTATCCTAGACAGAATGCCAGTTTTACGGCTGGCTTTCAATGGCGGTACGTACCCAGTACTATGGTTACTAAATGTAGTACTTGCATGGAGTTCCGGAAAAGTATAATTTTAAAGAGGCCGCATGTCGCGAGTGATCAGCTACGTTCCCCGCCTGGCTATTTTCGGGGCCGGAATTCTGGCCGGCGTATTGACGAGTTCCCGGCGCGACCGCGGTCGGATCCCTCTTGCGTCGGAACAGGACTTGAAGCGTTCGATCGCCGATCTGGAGAGCCGGCTGGAGGCGCATGAATCGGCCGACGCCACGCGCTTCGCTCAGGTGGAGACGCGCTTGGATGAACATGCCGCCAAGCTGGCGGATGTCCCCTCCACTACGCAGATTGTGGCCGCCATGGAGCAACTGCTCTCGAAGACCATGACCTCATTGGACGAGCGCCTCACCACTCAAGCGCATTCCATAGAAGCTCTGAAGACCACTGTGACGCAGACCGACGGCCTGCTGGAGCGCGTGCTGGAGTCGCTCGATTCTCTACAGACCTATACGGACCCGGCGGAGCTGTCGAGGGAATCCGCGGCCCGGCGTCCAACAGTATAAGCCCCAATTCATTCCCATTCCGTGCTCCGAAGGCTTGGCATAGGGCCGAGCATTATTCCGATAGCCACGGGTCGGAATTCTCTTGGTATGAATCGGCGCAAGAAAGCACTATTCTTAGACTTAGAACGTCATGGATCTCGGGAAAGTGCTGGCCTATCTCCACGAGGAGTTGGACAACTTGAGCGCAGCCATAGCTACTCTCGAACGGTTGCAGCAGGGAAGCCGGCGGCGGGGCAGACCGCCGAGGCTGGTCCCAGCGCCGCAGGAGCGCGCCAACCAGTTAGCCGGCAAGCAGGCGGCTAAAATGGAACGTCATCATCCGTGATGCCCTGATTCAGGTCATCCGGAGGTTCGGGCGCGGCGGCTTGAGGACGCGGAGCGGAGCGCGGCATGGAGACCGGCGGCGCGAACTCGCCAGCGGTTCCGGCGGGCGCTCCGGCGGTGTCGCCGCGGCCACCCAGCAGGATGAGCTCCTGGCAGACCACTTCCGTGATGTATTTCTTCTGCCCCTCTTTGTCTTCCCAACTGCGGCTTTGCAGGCGGCCTTCGATATAGACTTGTTTGCCCTTCAGTAGGAAGTTCGCCACGTTTTCGGATTCCCACAGCACGATATTGTGCCAGTCGGTTTCTTCCTTCCACTCGCCGGATTGCCGGTCTTTCCAGCGGCGGTTGGTCGCCACGGTGAAAGTGGAGCGGGCCACGCCACTCGGACTGAACTTGGTCTCGGCGTCTTTGCCGAGGTGCCCAAGCAGGATAACTTTGTTGACGCTTCGAGATGCCATATTACCCTGAACTGTAGCACAGTAGCTCTCAGCTTTCAGCTATCAGCTTTCAACTAAGAACAGCGCCGGCGTTGGTTTTAGCTGAAAGCTGATCGCTGATCGCTGAAAGCTTATCTCGTGAAGATGGTGGCGTCCACGTTCATGCCAGGGCGGAGAATGAGGTCTCCGGGGCCATCGACGAGGATCTTCACGGGAATCCGCTGCACGACTTTGACGAAATTCCCGGTGGCGTTTTCGGGCGGCAGCAGGCTGAGA
>DATFYK010000018.1:0-6023 GCA_035315085.1 Occallatibacter sp. | reverse complement strand
TCCGGTTTCCTGTCGCAGTCCTGGCGCGACGCCCAGAAAGCCATCGAGCCGGAAGCGGAGAAGGCCATCCAGGCCCTCAAGGACAAGGCCAAAGCCGAAGGCAAAGAACTCCCCTACGCCGAAATCGCGAAAATCCAGCGCCAATTTGCCGACCGCATCCCCCGTCCGCCGCTCTCCGTCCTCATCGACCACATTGACCACATCGCCAAGGTGGCCGGCGTTGACCATGTGGGCCTGGGCTCGGACTTCGACGGAATAGCAGGCCAGACTCCTCAGGGGCTGGACTCCGCCGCCGACCTGCCCAAGATCACCGAAGCGCTGATGGCCCGCGGTTACTCGGCCGAAGACTGCCGCAAGATTCTGGGAGGCAACCTGCTCCGCGTTTTCCGCGAAGTCGAGCAGGTGGCCAAGGAACTCCAGGCCGAAAACCGCCCCCGAATCACCGATAAGCAGCCGTTCGACAAAGTTCAGAAGTAGCTGCCTTTTCAGCACCAACCTTGCCGCCGTCCCTGCAGCCGGCTTCCGCGCCTCAACCTCTATACTGGCCTTTCGCCCGATTTCCACCCCTGGAGACTCCAGATGCGCCTTCCCAACCCGCTCCCCGCCGCCCTGCTTGCGGCCGCCTGTCTCATCCTGCCCGCCCTGGCTCATGCCCAGGAGGAGACGCCTGCCGCCAAATCCGCCGTCACGGAAAAAGCTGCCGACAAGACCACCGAAAAGACCCCGCCCGCCGAAGTCACCACCCAGGGCGCAGTCGATGTTGGCGGCCAGCACATCGCCTACACCGCCGTCGCCGGCACGCTCACCGTGGGCGCCACCGACTCACAGGACGCGCAACTCGGTCCCGACGGCAAGCCCCAGCCCGGCAGCCAACTCGCCCTCGCCGAGCCCAAGGAACCCAAGGACGCAAGCCCTGTCGCGCGTATGTTTTACGTGGCCTACTTTAAAGGGGTCCCCGGCGACGGGTCTTCGTCGCCGGGGCAGAAGAAGGATGCCAAAGCTGAAGACCGCCCCCTCACCTTTTTCTATAACGGCGGTCCCGGCAGCTCCACCGTCTGGCTGCACATGGGTTCGCTCGGTCCCAAACACGTAGTTACCAGCGGCGACCAGCACCTGCCCGCCGCGCCCTACAAGCTGGTCGACAACGCCTACTCCCTGCTCGACGTCAGCGATCTGGTCTTCATCGACATGCCTGGCGCCGGCTTTGGCCGCCTCATCGGCAAGGATCCCGAAAAGGCCTTCTGGGGAGTCGATGAGGACGCCGCCGCATTCGCCCGTTTCATCGCCCGCTTTATCACCAAATACAATCGTTGGAACTCGCCCAAGTACATCTTCGGCGAAAGTTACGGCACCACCCGTTCCGCCGTCCTGGCCGACATCCTCGAGAACCGGAAACATATTGACCTGAACGGCGTCATTTTGCTCTCCCAGATCTTCAACTTCACCTCCGACATCGACGGCCCCAGCGGCAACCCTGGCGTGGATCTGCCCTATGTGCTGGCCCTGCCGACCTATGCCGCCACGGCCTGGTATCACAAGAAGCTGCCCCAGCAGCCGGCCGCTCTCGAACCCTTTCTCAAGGATGTGGAGGATTTCGCCATGGGTCCCTACTCCCACGCCCTGGCGCTGGGAACCGACCTGACCGCCGCGGAGAAGCAGTCCGTCGCCGGGAAGCTCCACGAATACACCGGCCTGCCCGTGGCCTACCTGCTCAAGGCCAATCTGCGCGTCAGTGGCGGCGAATTCGAGAAAACCCTCCAGGAAGACCAGGACCTCACCACCGGCCGCCTCGATACGCGCTTTTCAGGACCTACCATCAACCCCCTGAGCGAGTACGCTGAATACGACCCGCAAAGCTCGGCCATCTCCTCGGCCTACGTCGCGCTCTTCAACGACTACGTGCGCCGCGACCTGAAGTACGGCGAGGGCCAGACTTATCTGTCCTCAGCGCTCTTCGGCGGCAACCATTGGGATCTCGTGCATCGCGGCAACCCCATCAGTCTCAACGTCGCCAATGATCTGGCCGATGCCCTCAAGACCAATCCCCGCCTCAGGATCATGGTCAATGGCGGCTACTACGATCTGGCCACGCCGTTTTTCGCGGCTCAGTACGAGGACAAGCACCTGCCCATTCCGCAATCGCTGGCCAAAAACATCGAGTACGACTGGTACGAGTCCGGGCACATGGTTTACGTCAGCGACGAGAGCCTCAAGCAACTCCACGACCGCGTCGCCGCCTTCATCAGGAGCACCCAGGCGGATAACAAATAGGAGACAGCGTATGGCATCCTGCCCGTCAGGATGCCATACACCCCACTGAGCGCTGTAAACTAGCCCCCATGAAGCGCATAGCCTTTGCCCTAGTCCTGCTCTTTCCCGTTGCTGCTGCCGCTCAGTCCTTCACCATCACTTATCCAAAGGATGTAAGCGCGCAGCCCCTCGATGGCCGCCTCTTGCTGGTCCTCTCCACGGACCCCAACGATGAGCCGCGCAACCAGATCGACGACACTATGCGCTCGCAGATCGTCTTCGGCCTCACGGTCGATGGCTGGCAGCCCGGCCAGCCCGCGGTGGTGGACGCAAACGCCTGGGGCTACCCCATCCGCAGCCTCAAGGACGTTCCCGCCGGCGAGTACATCGTCCAGGCCGTGCTCAACAAGTACGAGACCTTCCACCGCGGCGACGGAAAGACGGTCAAGTTGCACATGGACCAGGGCGAGGGCCAGCACTGGAACATCTCACCCGGCAACCTCTACTCCAAGCCCGCGAAGGTCACCGTCAAGCCCGGCGGCGCGATCTCCATTTCACTGACCGAGGTGATTCCGCCCATCCCCACGCCGGCCGACACCAGGTACATTCGCCACATCCGCATCCAGAGCGCATTGCTGACCAAATTCTGGGGCCGGCCCATGTTCCTGAGCGCCATCGTGCTGGTCCCCGAGGGCTTCGACGAGCACCCCAACGCCCGCTTCCCGCTGATGATCTTCCACGACCATTTTGTGGACGACTTCACCGGCTTCCGCACCACCCCGCCGGACCCCAACCTGAAGCCCGACTACAGCGAACGGTTTCACCTGGCCGGTTACAACCGCATCCAGCAGCAGGAAGCTTACAAGTTCTACCAGCAGTGGATCTCGCCCGGTTTTCCGCGCGTGCTCGTCGTCAAAATCCAGCACGCCAACCCCTACTATGACGACTCCTACGCCGTGAACTCGGCCAACGTCGGACCCTACGGCGACGCCATCGAGAACGAGCTTATTCCGGCCATTGAGAAGCAGTTTCGCGCCATTGGCCAGGGCTGGGCGCGCTTTGTCTACGGCGGCTCGACCGGCGGATGGGAGGCGCTGGCCGTGCAGGTCTTCTATCCCGGCCACTACAACGGCGCATTCGCCGCCTGCCCCGATCCCATCGACTTCCACGCCTACACGAATATCGACCTCTACGGCGACAAGAACGCCTTCTTTCTCGAAGGCGCGCACAAGCGCGAGGCACAGCCGGCCATGCGCGACTACCTGGGCCACACCCTCATCACCAGCCAGGAGATCAACGCCTACGAATTGGCCCTGGGCGACCACGGCCGCAGCGGCGAGCAGTACGACATCTGGCAGGCGGTCTACGGGCCGGTGGGCGCGGACGGCTATCCGCAGCCCATCTTCGATAAGGTCACCGGCGACATCGACCACAAAGTAGCCGAGTATTGGCGCAAACACTACGATCTGGAAGCGATTCTGGAGCGGGATTGGGCGCGGTTAGGCCCAGAGCTGGCCGGCAAGATTCACATCTACGTGGGTTCCGACGACACGTACTTCCTCAACGACGCCGTCTATCGCATGGAAGACTTTCTCAACTCCACCGCCAACCCGCCCTACGGCGGCGAAGTAACCTATGGCCCGCGCGCCGAGCACTGCTGGAACGGCGATCCCACTTTGCCCAACGCCTACTCGCGCCTGCATTACAACACCCAATACCTGCCCAAGATTCTCGACCGCATCCAGAAAACAGCCCCCCAGGGAGCGGACCTGACCAGTTGGCGGTATTGACTTCCTGGGCCAAAGCCTTCAATCCGCCGTCTCTGACTCCAGCGGCTTTCGATAGATCAGCGCCGCACGGCCCTTTGCGTAGTAGTTTTCTTCCGTACCCTCGCACAGGTAGCCGTGCCCCGCGTAGAGGCGGATCGCGTCGGCATTCTCCGCATTCACGTGAAACCAGATCAGTTGCGCGCCCGCAGCCCGCGCGGAGCCCTCGATTAGGCGCAGCAGTTCGCCCCCTACGCCCTGCCCGCGCTGTTCCGGGACAACTTCAAGGGTTTGAATATACGCCATCACTCCGCCCGCCTCCCGCGTCCACTCAACGATGCCAAAGCCGCATATCTGCCCCTCCTCCTCTGCGATCCAGGTGGCCGCATTGGGACGATGGATGAGTTGGTGCAGATACCCCCGGCCAAAGCGAAAAGGCGACCGGAAGCAGACCTCCTCGATCGCATACAGTTCGTCAAAGTCCTCCGGCGTGTAGAGACGATATTGCACAGCCCCACTTTAACGCAGTTTCGGTCGTTTCGTACTGCCTTCACAAAGCAAAAAGCCACCCTCGCAATGAGGATGGCCTTCCGCCTGCCGTGGTATGGCCTGAAACCTAGACCTTCGCTTCCAGATCCGCGATCACGTCGAAGAAGCGCTTATCCAGGCGGCGATTGGTGGCGATGGCTTCCTTGATGGTGATGTCGGTGATGTCCAGGCCCTTCAAAACGGCGATCCGGCCCCACTTCTTCTGGTGAACCATGTCGATGGCGTGCAGGCCATAGCGCTGCCCGAGCAGGCGGTCATAGGCCGTGGGAACGCCCCCGCGCTGGGTGTGGCCCAGATTGACTGAGCGGGTTTCGTAGCCGGTCTTCTCCTCGATCAGTTCGGCCAAAGCCTCGCCAATGCCGGAGAGGCGCACATGGCCGAAGGAATCCAGCTTGGCCTTCTCATTAATCACCTGGCCCACATTGGGCAGTTTGGCGCCCTCGGCCGCCACCACAATGCCGTAGTGCTTGCCATGATCGTAGTTGTGCTTGAGCAGCGCGCAGACGTGGTCGATATCGATTTCCTTCTCCGGAACCAGAGTCACGTCAGCTCCGCCGGCCACGCCGGAGGCATAGGCGATCCAACCGGCATCGCGGCCCATCACCTCGATAACGATCACGCGGTTGTGCGAGTCGGCGGTGGTGCGGATGCGATCCACGGCTTCGGTGGCGATGGAGACGGCTGTGTCGAAGCCGAAGGTCTGGTCCGTGCCGCTGATGTCGTTGTCGATGGTCTTGGGAACGCCCACGCTGGGCACGCCGTGCTCGCTCAGGAACAGCGTCACCGACTGCGTGTCGTCGCCGCCCAGCGCGATCAGCGCGTCGATCTTGTTGATCTTCAGAACCTCCTGCACCTTCTCGATGCCGCCGGGAACCTTCTTCACGTTGGTCCGCGAAGAGTGAAGTATCGTGCCGCCCTTCAACTGGATGCCGTCGGTGCTTTCCAGCGTGAGGGGAATAAAGTTGTTGTCCAGCACGCCGCGCCAGCCGTTCAAGAAACCGATGAACTCATCGCCATAATGGTTGATGCCCTTTTTCACAGCCGCGTAGATCACCGCATTCAGTCCGGGGCAGTCGCCGCCGCCGGTCAACAAAGCAACTCGCATCGTAAAAATCTCCTGGTTGTGGTCTTTTGCGCGGCTGGATGAGCCGGGCCGGGAACGTGTCCCTGATCGTCTGGGTTCAAGACAGAGAAATCGCCGGTCCTGACGCCTTAACCAGTGTACCCCACCGCTGTAAAGAGGAATCGTAACCGCGCTCACGATCCGCGAAGAACCGGCCTCCATGCATTTCCTTGTTCAACACGGCGCGGCAATGGTTCAATAAGGTATGCCCAAAACCGGAGCGCTGTTGTTGCTGGCGTTTGCCACCCTGGTCGCCGCCGTGCTGCTGGTGCTGCTGCAGCTGACCCGGCTGGGCTTCCTGGTCCGCTCCACCATCCCCGACCGCCCGCGGCGGC
>DATFYK010000017.1:0-23609 GCA_035315085.1 Occallatibacter sp. | reverse complement strand
CAGGATGATGCGGCCCACGGAGACGAAGTCCCGCGACAGCAGGGGGGCGATGGCGATGTTGGCGATCCGCTGTTCGCCGGCGCGGGTGGTGAGGCGGAATTTGTAGAGGTGATGCACGCCTTGCTCGTTGCGGAAGCCTTCCAGGGCCTCGATGAACTCGGGAGGGAAGACGTCGGCGAGCGGCTGGCCCAGCGCCTCGGCGCGGCTGAGGGCGTACATGGCCTCCATCTGCGCGTTCCAACTCTCGATGCGGTCGTCCAGATCGAGGGCCAGAATGCCCACATTGATGGACTCGACGATGTTCTCGTTGAATTCCTTGAGCCGCTCGAATTCGCTGATCTTCTCCTGGAGGCGGGCGTAGAGGCTGGCGTTCTGGAGGGCGATGCCGATGTAGCTGGCCAGGGACTCGAGCAGTTCGACGTCTTCGCTGGAGAGGAAGTCGCCGCCGATGGTGCGGCCCAGGCCGATGACGGCAATGGTGCGCTGGGCGGACCCGTCCTGTACGCGGCAGGGGAGATAGTAGTTGAGGTCGAGCAACGCGGCAGTGCGCTGCTGGTCCTCGGGCAGATGCAGGGCAGCTTGCGCGTTTTCCAGGAAGATGTGCGAGTGGTCTGTGGCGCGGTCGAAGTCGAGAAAGCCGAGCGCGAGGCTGTCCTGTGCGGCGCTTGCCTCGGCGTAGGCGGGCAGCCCGTGGGCCGCGGCGAGGCGCAGGCGGCCGGAATCCCGGGCCAGGAAAACCGCCACGCGGGCCACCAGCATCGTGCGCGGAAGGCGCTCGACGATGGATTCGAGCAGGGCATCGAGATCGGTCTCCGAACTCAGGCCGCGGCCGAATTCAACCAGCGCCTTGCGGTAGTCGTAGCGATGGCGGTCGAAGGCCTTGTCAACCCAACCCTGAATTCTGCGCTTGAGGGGGTCGAATATGGCGGCCGTTACCAGGATGGCGATGACCAGGCCCCACTCCCGCACCGCTTCCGGCATGACATTGTGAACCATGACGGAGATCAGCGCGATGACGCCAAAGTAAGCGCCAAGCAGCAGGGCGGTGGCCAGCGTGTAGGCCACGCCGCGCTTGAAGATCAGATCGGTGTCCATCAGCCGGTAGCGGACGATGGCCCAACTGAAGGTGAGAGGTAGAAAGACCAGCGACAGGCCGGCCAGATTGGTGAGCAGCCTGGGCCAGTGCCAGTCGAAGAGGAAGGGAACGGCGTAAAAGAGCGTAAAGGGGACGATGGCCAGCAGCGCGCCGCGCGTGAGCCACTTCAACTGCTGGCGCAGCAGGGGTGTGCCGGCCTGGCTATAGCTGCGCAGGAAGAGGACGGCGGCCAGGACGTAGAAAACGGCATCGTAGGCGGTGCCGGTCTGGTCCAGACGGTGCTTGAGTAGTCCGGTTGCCTGCCAGCGCGTGATGGCTATCAGCCAGAGCCCGAGCAGTGCGGCTCCCGGCGCGTAAACCAGCGGCAACAGCCAGCGGCGGCGGAGCTTCTTGAGCCGCTCCTCGGGGAAACTGAGGGCAAAATGCAGAAACAGCGCCGGCTGCAGCGACTCGGCCAGCACATTGGACCAGAAGACGGCCCAGTCCAGATGGCCTTGCCAATTGTTATTGCTCAGCGCGCCGGTGTACTTGAGCGCGTAGAGCGCGAACGAAACCAGGCAGAACAGGTAGAAGTGAGTGGCGCGGGGCGCCCCCCAGCGGCGGAACAGGACATAGAAACCGATGATCAGGTAGATGAGCCCGATGACGCGCAAGCCCAGCGCCAGGCTTCTGTCCGATGGTTCGGGGTAGACCGCCACCGGCGTGTCCAGCGGAATGCCGTCGCGGGTGATTACGTAGTACGCCTCTCCGTAAACCCCGGCGCGATCGAGAGCGCGCTCCAGATCGGCCAGTTGCGCGGTGGGAGTGTAGTTGACTTCGCCCGCCAGGCCAGGCGCCTGGATGCCCACGCGCGGGGGAAGATTTTCCGGCTGCACTTTGTTTCCGGTGAGAATGTTATGCGTCTGGATGCCGGCCCGCCGTCCAGGACTGACCGGCTGTACCTCGACTCCTGTGAGCAGGTCATGCTCCTGAATGCCGGCGCGCTGGCCGGGCATATCCGGCAGCACCTTTTCCGCTACCAGCCCGCCCGCCGCCTCGCGCCACCAGACCCCGTCGTCGGGTTGCTGGAAATGGCTCTCCTGGCGAAGATTCAAGACCGCAAGCAGAAACAGGCTGAGCGTGGCTATGCCCAGCAGAGTCGCCTGCAAGCGGTTGAGGAGGCTGGTTTCCATGGGAGGACGCTCTTACATCATCTGAATCTGCTGCTCACTACTCAATTGTTGCACGTCGGTTGCCATGTTGGCGAAATGCGCTGGTTGCCTCAATAATGACGGCAATCGGTTGAGAATACGCGAGATAGAGACGCAAAGTTCCGCGAAACGTCAACCGGAGTCTCCAGAATTATCTGAAACAATGCAGGAAATGGTAGGGGGTATACGCCGAAAGGGATTGGTCTATGGAAATAAGTAGCTCTCTGAGGGGAGGCGGGTTATTGCGGAATCCCTGCCGTCAGAGCTGGCCATAGGTGGCTTTGGGACCGTGTTTGCGCTGGTAGTGGTGTTCGCTTACGTAGGGTGGAATTCCCGCCTCGGGCGCTCCGAGCAGGACGCTGCGGAAGGCGAGACGTGCAATGTATTCAAGGACATCGGCGTGCTCGACGGCCTGGGCGGGGGTTTTGCCCCAGGCGAACGGGGCGTGACCGGCTACCAGGACGCCAGGGACGGCGAGCGGGTCAAGGCCGCCGGAACGGAAGCGGCGGACGATGACGGCGCCGGTATTGCGGACATAGGCCTCGGCGACCTCTTCGGCAGTGAGGGGCCCGGCGACGGGAACAGGGCCGTAAAAGTAGTCGGCGTGGGTGGTGCCGAGGCAGGGAATGGGACGGCCGGCCTGAGCCCAGGAGGTTGCGAACTCGGAGTGGGTGTGGACGATGCCACCGATCAGGGGGAACTCGCGATAGAGGCAAGTGTGTGTATCCAGGTCACTTGAGGGGCGCAGGGAACCCTCGACGATTCTGCCGTCGAGATCCGTGATGACCAGATCGGCGGCGGTAAGCGTGGCGTAGTCCACGCCGCTGGGTTTGATGACGATGCGCGGCTCGGGGCCGGAGCGGTCGATGCCGCTGGCGTTGCCAAAGGTGTGCGGGGCCAGGCCGAGGCGGGCGATTTCGCGGTTGGCGTGGAGGACTTCTTCGCGGAGTGAGGCAAGCAGCATGGCGGGTTCCTTGTCAGCACAGGTAGAACGGCAGGCGTGTATCGATCACAGTCTATCAGCGGACCGAGTTCGGAGAGAATTGCATTCCGGCCTGACTCCGTGCGGAATCCTGCTGCTGAGAAGTGAACCGTCAGACTCCCTGATCCCCATTACCTCCCTGGATAGGGGCTAAGCGCCTGCAATGTGAAATCCCGGTTCTGCCGTTGCGATGGGGGGGGGGTGGAATTAGGATGGGTGGAAATTCAAGTATCCAACTTTCATGGGGGTGTTTTATGCGCCGTGTTTTCTTTTTCGTCCTGAGCGGGTTGGCGGGTTGCTTGCTGCTCTCAACGGCGGTGCTGGCCGGTGGGCATAGTGCTGCCGACTATCCATTGCGGGTACACATCTTTCAGTTCAATTCCCATTCGCATTACTACCGTGGGGGCGGATACGGCGGGATAACGTCCCTGGATGTGGTGGACGGAGAGGGCCGGGCGAACCTCTATGAAAACAGCGAGCCGCGCGGCTTCGACTTCAGCTATCGCTGCGGAGAACGGCTGAGGGCATCGCCGGGCTACGAGACCTACATGGCGCGTTGGAAGAAGCCGGGCAGGACACTTGAGATTCTGCTGCCCGAGTTCGGCAAGCCAGGGGCATTCGATTCCTGTGAGATGCAGGTGGATATGAAGGACACCGCTTACTTCAAGCATGGCGGGTTACTGGACGAAGAGCCGGCGGCGGTGTTCAAGCAATGGATGGAAAAGCACCAGTACGATCCGGAGCACGGGAAGAATATGCCGGTGGCGGCTGCTCCCGCACCGGCGGGGGCGGCTGGAACTGGGGCGAGCGCGCCGCAGCAGACCGCGCCGCAGCAAACCACACAACAGCAACCCGCGCCGCAGTAAGAAGGTTAAGCGGGGCCAAATTCACAGGTCTCATAAGCAAATCCTCGCCCCGGGGATGAAGACCTGTCCCTTCACCTGAGCCAGCAAAAACCACTCGCGCGGGACCCGAGTCGCCGGGGGCCCCGAGACATGGGGCGCCCCTGTTCGTCCCGCTTCCGATATAGATGAGAAATGCCCCCTGGGGCTGTAAACTTGCTTGCGGTGCGGGCGTCTACCTGAGTGATGGCTGCCGGCACAGCATTGGAAACGATGACCATGGCCACGGCGGAAGAGATTGCCGCGCAGGGGTTCTCGCGCGTGGTGGAGAGCCACCGGCCGCAAATCTTCCGGTTTCTGCTGGCGTCGACGCGCGACCCGGATTTGGCGGAGACGCTGACGCAGGAGTGTTTCCTGAAGGCGCACCGGAACTGGGGTAGCTTTCGCGGCGAGTCGAGCGCGATGACCTGGCTGATGCGGATCGCCATCAACTTGCAGAAGGACCACTGGCGGAATCGCCGCATGCAGTTCTGGCGGCAGGCGCGGATGAATTCAGTGGACCTGGACGAAGCCAGCGAATGGCTGCCGAGCGGCGAGCGATCGGCGGAGCAGCAATTGCTGGCGCGGGAACAGGTGGGCCGGGTGTGGAAGGCCGTGGAAGGGTTGAGCGAGCGCCAGCGGACGGTGTTTCTGCTGCGCTACGTGGAAGAGATGGAGTTGAGCGAGATTGCGCGAGCCACCGGGTTGAGCGAGGGCACGGTGAAGGCGCACCTTTCGCGGGCGGTTGCGAGAGTGCGCGCCGAACTGGGAGGAAGACGATGAGTTTCAAGGATCAATTCGGAGAGGAGCCGGACAAATTGGCCGAGCGCGCAGAAATGGTCGGCGATGAGATGGCCCCGGTGCTCTACCCCATCGACGAAAACCTGTCGCTGGGAGCCCCGGAGTTGGCTCAGGTGCTGAAGAACTTCCGCGCGAGCGTACTGGCCTGGAGCGAGGCTGCGTATAGCCGGCCCCGGACGGCGGTGAAGACGGTGCGGCAGAGGAGTTGGCGACTGGCGGCCGGATGGGCGCTGGGGTGCGCATTGGTGGCTGGAGGCGTTTCGGGAGGGGTTCACGAGCGCCATCACCGGCAGGAGTTGGCGAGGATGGCGGCGGCGGCGCGCGCGGCCGAGCAGCAACGGCTGGTTGCCGAGCAGCGGGTTCGCGAAGAAGAAGAGGATTTGCTGGCCAAAGTGGACAGCGACGTATCGCGGGAAGTGCCGAGCGCCATGGAGCCGCTGGCTCAACTGATGGCCGAGGACGAGGCCAGGTAAACATTGCGGGTAAGAGCGAATTCACAAGACAGGAACAAACCCTTCGCAAAGAGGGGGAGGAGAACACGATGAAGGGAATTATTGCAGCACGGTTGGGAATGGCGATGGCGGGAGTTTTGCTGGCGGGTTCAGCGCTGGCGCAGGGGCCGGGCGGCGAGTTGAACGCCGGACCGGGGCCGGGATTTGGGGAGCATCGGCCTCCGATGGAGAGGGCGTTCGGGCTGCGGGGCGACCATGGACGCTGGTGGAACAATCCCAAGATGGTGGAGCGTTTGAAGCTCACCGACGAGCAGCGCAAGGCGATGGACGGGATTCTACTGGAGCATCGGGAAAAGCTGATTGACCTGCGGGCCAGCCTGCAAAAGGCGGAACTGGCAATGGAGCCGCTGATCCGCGATGATCAGCCAAACGAGGCCAACATTCTGGCGCAGATCGACAAGGTGGCGCAGGCCCGGGCCGAGCTGGAAAAGGCGAATGCGCGCTTCCTGCTGGCAATTCGCGGCAAACTGACGCCGGAGCAGTGGAAGCAGTTGCAAACCGACCGCGCCAATCGTGGGCCGGAGCGCGGCTGGGGACACGGCGGCCAGGGACCGGGCGGCCAGTACCACCGGCAAGTGCCTCCTCCTCCTCCTCCGGCTCCGCAGGGCACAGAACCACAAGGCGCGGCTCCACAGGGCGCGGGACCACAAAGCATGGTTGACGAAGGCGCCGGTCCGGATGGGCTGGGGGCGCCGGGAGCGGGCGCCGAGCAGTAACGGGGCTTTACGGCAGAGAGCAACTGCGGTTGTTGTTCAGACCGGTGGCGGCAAGGGGCGATCCTCTTGCCGCCGTTTTTTTGTGCGCGGGAAACGGGCGGAAAAGGGCCGCGCAGCACGGTGGAGAGCGGCTGCGGAAGCCTCTGCAAGTGCTATGGACCAGTCTCTTCTGTCGCGAAGCGATACAAACAGGTGGAGCGCAACAGGACAGGCGCTGAATCGCTTCGGGACAGGGTTTGAAGGGAACCGGGACAGCTTGAATCGGAGCGCGACAGCGGTGTGCGGGAACGACCCGGTAAATAATGACTAAAGTTATTTTCGCCATTACCGATGAAGGGGGTGGATGCAAAGAAGCCCAAGCGGAAGTTATGGCGGGCCTGACGGACGGAAAGAAGCACCGGCGGGCAAGGGCGCAAAGAAAGCATCCGAGAAGGAGTTGAATCCCCATGGCCCTCGGTGTTTTGAACAACCTGTCAGCGATATATGCAGAGAACAACCTGAACAACACAAACAGCAGCTTGCAGACGGTTTTGCAGCAGTTGTCGTCTGGTTCGAGGATCAACTCCGGCGCGGATGACGCGGCGGGTCTTTCGCTTGTGAATGGCCTGGGGGCCAACTCGGCTGCCTTGACCCAGTCGAAAACCAACGCCACGGAAGGCGTGGGGCTGCTGCAGGTGGCCGATGGCGCCCTTTCGCAAGTGACGAGTCTGCTGGACCGTGCCATTACGCTGGCTACGGAAGCCTCCAACGGCACCCTCAACTCCATTCAGGAGGGCGCCGCCAATCAGGAGTACCAGTCAATTCTGGCCGAGATCAACAACATCGGATCGACGACCACGTACAACCAGGAGCAAGTTTTTGCCGGTAATACGACCGCCATCTACACCGGCGACTCTTCGGCGTCAGGTTCTTCGGTTGACGATCTGAATATTCGCACTCTGAGTTCGGGCAGCGTGGGCGACACCAACGGCGCGATGAGTTACAGCAGCGGAGAAGGCAATGTGTTCATCGACCTGTCGAGTGGCGGCACGAATGCGACAGCGGGCGATGCCTTGCACAACCCCACCTCCTCGTTGACCGTCAATTACATGGCGACGGGGGCGGGCGGGACTGTTTCTCAGCAAACCGCAACCATTTCAGCTGGCGGCGCCACCGGCTTCGCCGACACGGCCCAGGGAATGATCAACGCCATCAACGCTGCGAACCTGGGCATTACCGCCAGCTTCACCACGGCGGCACAGGCCGGAAAGCAGGCTGTCGCCGCGGGCCACGCCGCCGACACCGGTATTCTGATCACCGGGCCGGGCTCGGGTGTAGGGAGCGGCACCACTCCCGGCGCTGTGGGCGCATTGGCGGGAACGGGAGTCAATACGGACGCTCTCTCCGGCACCCTCACCATCACGGACAGTACCGGCCACACCCACACACAAGCCCTCGGCGGAGCTGGCTGGGACACCCTGGCAAACATTGCCGGTACGATCAACGCACAAGGCTGGGGAATCACGGCTACCTACGCCGCCGCTGGGTCCGGGACCGATACGTTTACGTCGGCAAGCTCGAAGGCGGGTATCACCGCTGCAACTCTGGGCGACACCACCACCCCAGCTGACGTACCGACCTACACCGCGGCGGCCGCTTTCTACACCGTTGGGGTTTCAACGCCTGCCATCGGAGCTAATGGAATCGCGGATCTCGCAACCGCGCAAGCGGCTTCCTCGACCTTTACGACGGACCCAACCGGCACGGGCGGGATCGCGACGATGAGCTACTCTGACAGTGCAGGCGTGTCACTCAGCAGCACCGACCTGTTGAGCCAATCCGATGCGCAGGCCGCACTGAACGATCTCAATGTGGCCATAAACGATGTGGCCGCGATGGACGGATACATCGGCGCCCAGATCAATACGCTCAACTCCCTCAGCCAGGTGATGAGCACTCAGCAGGAGAATGTGATATCGGCGCAGAACGCCATCCAGGCCACCGATTATGCCTCCGCGACCTCCAACATGTCCAAGTATGAGATTCTCAGCCAGACCGGCATCGCCGCGCTGGCGCAGGCTAACAGCGTGCAACAGGAAGTGACCAAGCTTTTGCAGTAAGAGAAGAATTGCAGTAATTTCAAGACAACCCAGGGACGGGCGGCGGCAGGGGCATAACCCTTGCCGCCCATTTTTTGCGGGTGCTCCGGGTCAGAAGCATGGTTCCTAGGGATAAATGCCGCGGATCTGCACAGCCTCCGCCACGCGCCCTATCCCAAGCATGTTGGCGGCAATGCGCATCGGGACCTTACTCTCCAGATGGATCTTCAGCACATCCCGAAAAGCAGTCTTCATCACGTGTTCCAGGCGGTTGTAGACATCCTGCGCCTCCCAGAACAGGTGCTGCTCATCCTGCACCCACTCAAAATAAGAGACCGTCACTCCGCCGGCGTTGCACAGGATATCCGGAATCACGAACACTTCCTTACTCTGCAGAATCCTGTCTGCCGCCGGGGTCAGAGGTCCGTTGGCAGCTTCGGCGATGATCGCCGCGCGCACCGCGGATGCGTTCTCCGCGTGGATCGCGTTCTCCAGCGCCGCCGGCACCAGGATGTCGCATTCCAGGGCTAGCAACTCGCGCGGCTCGATGGCCTCGCTTTCCGGAAATCCTTCCACGTGCCCGCTGAGGGCCTTGAGAAGAATCAGCTCTGGGATATTCAGTCCGTTCCGGTTGTAAACGCAGCCGGCCGAATCGCTTACTGCGATTACTTTTGCTCCCGCCTCATGCAGCAGTTGCGCTGCAATGGAGCCGGCGTTGCCAAAGCCCTGCACCGCTATTGTGGCGCCCTTCAAGGGCCGCTGCAGATGCTCGCAGGCGCTCTGGATGGTGTAGAACACGCCGCGGCCGGTGGCTTCGTTGCGTCCCAGCGATCCGCCCAGGCTGATTGGCTTTCCTGTCACCACGCCGGGAATCGGATACCCCATGGTCATGCTGTAGGTGTCCATAATCCAGGCCATGGTTTGCGGATTCGTGTACACATCCGGCGCGGGAATGTCCTGCTCCGGCCCAATCAAGGGAAGAATCGCGCTGGTGTAGCGCCGCGTCATGCGCTGCAGTTCGTTTTGGGACATGCGCTTGGGATCGCACGTAATTCCCCCCTTGGCGCCCCCAAACGGAATATTCACCACCGCGCACTTCCATGTCATCCAGGTGGCCAGCGCCTTTACCTCATCCAGCGTTACCTGAGGGTGATAGCGGATGCCGCCCTTGGCGGGCCCGCGCACCATGCTGTGTTGCACGCGGTAGCCCTCGAAGCGGTGAATGTGCCCGTCGTCCATGCGCACCGGCACTGTCACCGTCAGCACACGCTCAGGATACTTGATCATCTCCCGCGTATCGTTGTCGAGCTGCAATGCGTCCGCTGCCGTATCGAAGTTCTCCAGCGCGTCGTGATACGCGTTCGCCGCCATTGTTGTCGTAGACATCTTTCTACCCTCCATTTCCGAACCAGCCCGCCGCGCGCATCGCACATCGGAATCCGCTCAACCCGCATTCGTCTCCATGTGCTCGATCGCGTCCTGTTGGCGCGTGTTTCGCGACCGGTAGACTGGCAACAGCCACTTCAAGTAAGTCTGCATGCGTCCGTGCGCCGCATCGGAGTACAACTGTTGCACTCCGCGCGTAATCGCGCCTATCGTCCCATCTTTCACCGGCCGGTGATCAACTCGCACCACCGGCGCAATGCCCACCGCCGTCCCGGTGAAGAACAACTCGTCGCATACGTACAATTCGCTGCGGTCAATCACCCGTTCCACAACCTGCAAACCGAGTTCCCGGTGCGCCAGTTCCATCACCGAGCCGCGCGTGATACCCTCCAGGGCGTTCTCCGTCACCGGCGGCGTGATCAGCTCCCCCTTGCGCACCATGAAAATGTTGCACGTGGCGCCCTCGGCAACATGGCCGCTCTCGTTCAGCAGGATTGCCTCGTCGAATCCGCAATGGCGCGCCTCGTCGCTGGCCAGCGCGCTGTTCACGTAGGCTCCGCAGATCTTGGCCCGCGCCGGAATCGCATTGTCCTCGATCCGCCGCCATGAGCTCACGCCCGCATGCAATCCCTTCTCGGCGTGCAGGTAATCGCCAAAGGGCAGCGCGATCACCGCAAAGGCATCCTGATCGTCGATGCTCACTCCGATTCGCTCCGCGCTCTTGTAAGCCAGCGGCCGGACATATACATCGGTCCGAAAGGCATTCCTCCGCATCAATTCCAGAGTGATCCCGCACAACTCCTCCGGCGAGAGCGGAACGGAGATGCGCAGAATGCCGCAGTTCCGCTTCCAGCGCTCATAGTGGTCCAGGGGGCGCAGCACAAACAACTCCTGCTGGGTCTCGTCCCAGTGCGCGCGAATCCCCTCAAACACTCCCGTCCCGTAATGCAGGGCATGGGTCAAAATCCCCACGCGCGCCTGGCCGAGCGGCATATACTGCCCGCCGAAATACACCGTCAGGTTCGGATCGGCTTCAGCCTTCATGGGCCACCTCTTGCAGCGACTCCCTGTACAACTCCCGTCCGCGCGCCAGCGCGCGCTCGTCCAGCGCCACCCATTTCGGGCTCTTGACCAGCCGCCGCAGCGCGGCGCCGATGCTGGCCTCCGGCAACACCCCTGTGATCTCCAGCAGCGCGCCCAGCATCACCATGTTGCCCGCGCGAGCATCGCCCAGCTTATTGGCGATCTCCGTAAAGGGGCACGCCAGCACATGCACGCCTTGCTGCGCGCAATCGGCCGGGAACCCCTCGCCGTTGTAGAGAATCCATCCTCCCGCGGGCACGCTCTTCACAAATTTTCTGAGTGATGGTTCATTCATCGCCACCAGCACATTTGGATTGGTCACCATGGGCGAATCGATAACGTGCCTGGCCAGGCGCACATGGCAATTGGAGGTTCCCGAGCGCATCTCCGGCCCATAGGACGGGAGCCAGGAGACCTCGAGTCCGGCATCGAGTCCGGCCTCGGCCAGCACTTCGCCCAGCAGCAGGACTCCCTGCCCGCCAAAGCCCGCCACCCGCACGCGAAGATCCATCTCTTCCGCCTCATGCCCCAGGACGTGCGCGTTGCCTGCAGGCAAACTCTCAACGTCAACGCCAAGAATCTTCGGAATCTCCGTGAGCGCCGGCCCCGCCTCAGGCAACGGGCGTGGCTGCGCCTCTTTGGCGCGGTCGCAAAACACCCCCAGCGGAAAGGTCTTCTCCATCACATCGCGCACCCAGTGCTGCGCCTCGACCGGAGTCATCTTGAACAGCGTTGGGCACGGGGAGAGTACCTCGACCAGCGAGAAGCCCAGCCCGCGCACCTGGTTTTCGACTGCCCGCTTGATGGAGCGCGCGGCCTGCGCAATCTGCTTGTTGTCTCCCAGGCCCACCCGCTCGATGAAGACCGGAGCCTCGAGCGTGGCCAGCAGTTCGCTGATGTGCAGCGGATAGCCTTCGTTGGCCGCGTTTCGTCCCTCCGGAGTGGTCGCGCTCTTCTGCCCGATCAAGGTCGTGGGCGCATACTGTCCGCCGGTCATGCTGTAGATGGCGTTATTGACGAAGATCACCGTGATGTGCTCGCCGCGATTGGCCGCGTGCAGAATCTCCGACAACCCGATGGCCGCCAGATCCCCATCGCCCTGGTAGCCGATCACGATGCTATCCGGCCTGCTCCGCTTGACCCCCGTGGCCACCGCCGGCGCGCGCCCGTGCGCCGCCGATATGTTGCCCACGTCGAAGTAGTTGTACGTAAAGACTCCGCAGCCCACCGGGCCGACCAGAACCGTTCTGTCCTGGATGCCCAGCTCATCGATGGCCCGCGCCAGCATCTTGTGCACCTGGCCGTGCCCGCACCCTGGGCAAAAGTGCGTCTGATGCTGCAACTCTTCCTTGCGCTCATAGCGCTTGTAGAACGCCTTCGCCTTTCCGTGCGACACCTCGTATTCAGAAGCCATCTCGCTAGACATTTGCCATCCGCCCTTCCTCCGGCTCCATGGCCGGCAGGGTTCGCAGCGCCTGCTCCCGCACAAACCCGAGCACCTCTTCGTGCGACGGCACATTGCCGCCCACGCGGCTCAGAAATTTCACCGGCCGCACGCCGTTGAGCGCCAGCCGGACGTCTTCCAGCATCTGGCCGTTGCTCATCTCGACGACAATGAAGACCCGCGCTCTCTCGGCCAGCCGCTGGAAATGCAATTTCGGAAATGGGTAGAGCGTGATGGGACGCAGCACTCCGACCTTAAGCCCACTGGCGCGCGCCTCCGCTGCCACGGCCTTCAATATCCGGCCCATAATTCCGTAACCGGCAAGCACAATCTCCGCATCCTCGGTGCGCCACTCTTCGGCGCGCACCTCGCACTCCTCTGCGCGACGATATTTCGCTTCCAGATGGAGAAGATGCGCCTCCATCTCGTCGATATCCAGGTGCAGCGAGGTAATCAGATTGCCGCGCGTCTGGGCCGTGCCCGTCACGGCATAGCCGGGCTGCCGCGGCTCGATGGCCGTCTGGGGAAACTCGACCGGCTCCATCATCTGCCCGATGAATCCGTCCGCCAGCAACACCACCGGATTGCGATAGCGGTCCGCCAGCTCGAAGGCCAGCGCCGTCAAATCCGCCATCTCCTGCACGGAATGCGGCGCCAGCACGATGGTCCGGTAGTTTCCGTGGCCGCCGCCCTTCACCACCTGGTGATAGTCGCCCTGCTCGGCGGCTATGTTTCCCAACCCCGGCCCGCCGCGGGTGATGTCCGCGATCACGCAGGGCAATTCCGCGCCCGCCATGTAGCTGATGCCTTCCTGCATCAGGCTGATCCCCGGCCCGCTCGACGCCGTCATGGCGCGCACGCCCGCCGACGCCGCGCCGTAGAGCATGTTCATGGCCGCGACCTCGCTCTCGGCCTGCAGGAACACTCCGCCGGCCCGCGGCACATAGAGCGCCGCCGCCTCCGCAATCTCGCTGGCCGGCGTGATCGGATAGCCATAGAACGCGCGGCATCCGGCGAGAATCGCGCTCCTCACAATGGCTTCGTTTCCCTTCATCAGTTGCTTGCGCATTCGCCCGCTCCCACAATGGCTGGTTCGACGCCATGTTCTTCTTCGGCCTTGCGATGCACGATTCTCATCACCGTAATCGCCCCCGGCTCGGGACACACCATAAAGCAGATTCCGCATCCCGTGCAGCCCGCGCCTGCATATGTTGCAGTGCGATAGCCGTAGTGATTCAGCCGCTCGCTCAGCGCGATCACCTTCGGCGGACACGCTTCCACGCATAAGCCGCAACCCTTGCATTCGTCCACATCGACCCGCAGCAAGCCCCGGTCCCGCTTCTCCGCATCCATCATCCCGTTCTCCTCTCCGGCGCGCGGCCGCCCCTCAGGCACACGCGGCCGTTGCCGTTTTGCGCTCCAGATAGTGCGAGCGCACCGCGAAATCCTCCAACTCTGGCTGGAACTGCGGATCGGCAATCGCGATCAACGCCTCGGCGCGTTCGCGCAGCGTTTTCCCGTGCAGGTACGCGATTCCGTGCTCGGTCACCACGTAATGCACATCCGCGCGCGACGTCACCACTCCCGCGCCCGGCTCCAGCACCGTCACAATCCGCGAAACGCCGCCACCCAGCGCCGTCGCAGGCAGCGCGATGATCGGCACTCCGCCCTTCGACCGCGCCGCCCCGCGTATGAAATCCACCTGCCCGCCAAAGCCGCTGTAGGGCTTGGTTCCCAGCGAATCCGCGCAGATCTGCCCCGTCAGGTCCACCTGCAACGCCGAGTTGATGGCCACCATATTGTCGTTTTTCGCCACGACGAACGGGTTGTTCGTATAGCTGATCGGCTGAAATTCAAAGCTCGGATTGTGGTTGATGTAATCGAAGAGCGGCTGCGATCCCAGCACGAACGAGAGCACCACCTTGCCGCGGTGCAGTGATTTTCGTTCTCCGGTCAGCACGCCCGTTTCCATCAGGTCGATCACGCCATCCGGGACCATCTCGGTATGAACTCCCAGATCGCGCCTGTCTCCCAGGCAAGAAAGCACCGCGTCCGGAATTCCGCCGATCCCGGTCTGAATCGTAGCTCCGTCGGGGATCAGCGAAGCCACATTCGCTCCCACCCGGCGCTGGATCTCGGTGGATGGCTCCGGATGCGACTCCAGCAGCGGCCGCGATGTCTCCACAATCGCCGACAGGTGACTCACATGAAAGGACGTGTCTCCATGCGTGCGCGGCATCCGCTCATTCACTTCGGCAATCACCGTCTTCGAGGCCCGGGCCGCATTCAACGTGCAATCCACCGTCGTTCCCAGGGTCACGAATCCGTGCTCATCCGGGGGCGAAACCTGCATCAGCGTAACATTCAGCGGCAGAGCGCCGCTGGAAAACAAGCCTTCAATCTCGCTCAGGAAGATGGGAGTGTAGTCGGCGCGTCCGGCGGCGGCCGCCTCGCGCACATTGTCTCCCAAAAACAATGCGCGATGACGAAAGATTCCTTCGTACTCCGGCCTGGTATACGCGGCCTCGCCCAGCGTTTTCAAGTGAACGATTTCGACATTGCGCAACTCGGGAGCCCGCTCGACCAGCGCGTCCAGCAGCACGGAAGGCGTGCCGCACCCGGACTGGACCCATACGCGCTCGCCGGAGCGAACCAATTTGAGCGCCTGGGCGCCATCCATGCACTTTTTCTGGTACTCCTCGCGCCAATTCATCTCCCGTTGCCTCCGTGTGCGCGGCCGCGCCTTCCTTGCACGACCACTCCGTCGCCTCCGCCGTTCACTGCCAATGGACGTCTCCGCTCTGCTCCCGGCCTCATAAAACATCGCTTTTCGATAACAGCAAATACTCTCCCAAAGCCCGAATTAGGCTAGGCTTATCCGTCAGAGGCCGCTGTGACGCCTATCACCTCTTACCAGGGATCGATGACGACCGTAACGGGGCGGCAATCGGAAGATGCTGACGGTTCCGAAGTTTGAAAACGAGGCCGAGGAGGCCAACTGGCTGTATGAGAACCGCGAGGAGATTGGCGGCGGGAGGAGCGCCTGGCGAGTTGGCTCGGCGGTCAGCGTTCAAGCTCGCGGTCTTTGGCCTTTTGCTCTTCCGCCCAGCGCCATCCGGACCTTGCCTCACGGATGTTCGCCAGAGCCTCTGCTTTGTTCTTGCCCTGGCTCATGCAGCCGGGCAAGGCAGGGCACTCGGCGACAATCCAGCCGTCTTCGTCTTTCGTCAAAACGACCTTAAGGCCCATACCGATCACCTGCCTGCAACCATCCTCAGTTTAATCGAGAACCAAGATTCGAAGCGCCCATATTTCCTACTGACAAGCGCGGACCTCAACGTTAGACTGGCTGCATGAATCCTCCGAGATTGGCTCTTGTTCTTTGCTGTGCCGCATTGGCCGGCTCGTCCATTGCTTTGCCTGGGCAGCAGGCCAATAAGAAGGCCGAGGCCGCTCGTCAAGCGCACTCCCACGCCCATGAGCTGAGTGGTTTTCTGTTGCGGCAGGACCGCAAGGCCATTGAAGCCGCGCTGGGTAAACCATTTCATCAAGAGAAGCGGTCAGATAATATCACAGCCTACGCATATCACTTGCATGGATTCAATAATAACTATCTGGTGGCTTTCCTCATTGAAGACAAAAAATCCATTTACAACGACAAAATTGTTCAGATGGAGCTGACTGGTCCTGAGCCATCCGGTCCCACGGGTTTTTTCGGACTGGCATTGGGAGATACAGCGGAGGAAGTCGAGTCAATCCTCGGTAAACCTGCAACAATCAGCCACGAAGACGATGTGAATGTCGATCTGTGGGATTACCCGCATGAGAATTACTCATTGGAATTCACCCCTTCACATAAGCTCTATAGCATTCAAATCGAGGATGAGCCGGGAGGTGCAGAATCGCCGTCCGGTGGAACTGACCAGGTACATACATTTGCCCGAGCAACGAAAGACCGTGACATGAACACGATTCTATCTTTGGCCTCCGGGGAGATCGAGTGCTCGCAAAAGGAGGCTTTTGGCATTCAGGGAGGGAATGCGCGAAAGATTCTCGAAGACGAGGCAAGCCCAATATCGGTATGTCTGGCGAAGGCTGCCGACGCCATATGGGCTCTTGGCCCGGAGATGAAAGGCGCTGAAACGAATATTAGAATCTGGGAAAAGGCGCCGCCGGGGATGGTCATCAAGTTCCCTGAAAACTCTCCATTACGCGAGGTAGTTTTTGTGGATGAGGCCGGCGCGCCACGCATCTACGAGGTCACTTTCCGGTAATGGCAGGTGGCGGGTCGAACATTCAACTCCACCGCCATTTAGACTAGAGGGGCTATGAGCACACTGAAAGCCGTTCGCGGGACACGGGATTTGTTGCCGCCGGAGACGGCGCTTTGGAACCGCATCGAGGCTACTGCACGAGACGTTCTTGCGCGCTACAACTTCGGTGAGATTCGCACGCCCGTCTTTGAAGATACGGCGCTCTTTGCCCGCAGCGTGGGCGAGGAGACCGACATCGTTTCGAAGGAGATGTACACCTGGGAGGACCGCGCCCGCGCGCAGTCGGAGAAGACACAGACCCTCACCTTACGCCCGGAGAACACCGCCGGCGTCGTCCGCGCAGCCATCGAGCACAATCTCTTCGAGAGCGGGCAGTTGCAGAAGCTCTACTACATCGGGCCGCAGTTCCGGCGCGAGAGGCCGCAGAAGGGGCGCTACCGGCAGTTTTCGCAGATCGGCGCGGAGGTGGTCGGGCCGCCTTCGGCGGGGAGCGAGTCGCCGTTGCGGGATGCGGAAGTGCTGGAAATGCTGGCCACGCTGCTGGACGAGCTGGGCATCACCGGCTGGACGCTGGAGCTGAACTCCGTCGGGTCCTCCGCGGACCGCGAACGTTACAACGAGGCGCTGCGGGCGGCTCTGGTTCCCGTGGTCTCGCAGATGTGCGTAGACTGCCAGCGGCGCGCCGTCACCAATCCGCTGCGCGTCCTCGACTGCAAGGTTCCCGCCGATCAGCCCATCATCGACACGCTGCCGGTGATCGCCGACTCGCTGGACGAGGATTCGCGCGCCCACTTTGCCGCAGTCACCGCGGCCCTGGATGCCGCCGGCGTGCCGTACAAGCTCAACCACCGGCTGGTGCGGGGCCTGGACTACTACACGCGGACGACATTCGAGTTCACGCATGGAGGGTTAGGCGCGCAGAATGCACTGCTGGGCGGAGGCCGCTACGACGGCCTGAGCGAGATGCTGGGAGGCCCAAGGGCGCCGGGGATCGGCTTTGCCATGGGCGAGGACAGGCTGGTTCTGACCCTGTTGGCGCAAGAGTCGGCTACACCGCAGGTGGCTGATGCGTTTATTGCGCCGCTGGGCGAGGGATTGAACGCCGCAGCGCTGACGCTGGCCCGCGAACTGCGCCGCGCCGGGTTGCGGATCGAGCTGGGCGACGACAGCTTTCGCCTGAAAAAATCCTTCGACGCCGCCGAAAAGACCGCCCGCCAGATCGTCATCCTGGGCGAAGACGAACTCCAATCCGGTATTCTGACGGTGAAGACCTTTGCCACCGGCATACAGACAAAGGTTCCTCGCGCGGAGTTGGCTGCCTTTCTCGCCGAGCCCGCAAAAGGATAAAGGACACAGGGAGTGCTCGATTTTCTAGGAAGCCTCGAACGGACGCATCTCTGCGGCGAATTGCGCGCCGCCAACGCCGGCCAGCAAGTGGTTCTGATGGGCTGGGTGAACCGGCGGCGCGATCACGGCAACCTCATCTTTCTCGATCTCCGCGACCGCTCCGGCATCGCCCAGATTGTGCTGGACAAGGAGCTGACCCCCGAAGGCCACCTGAAAGGCGAGCATGTGCGCCCTGAGTACGTCGTTGCCGCTGTGGGCAAGGTGCGCCTGCGCGACGCCGACGCCATCAACCCCAAGATGCCCACCGGCGAAATCGAGATCGAAGCCACCCAGTTGCTCGTCCTCAACGACGCGCGCCTGGCGCCGTTCTCGCCTTCCGAGGACGCCATTCAGAACGAAGAGGTCAGGCTCAAGTACCGCTACGTGGACCTGCGCCGCCCGGAGATGCAGCGCAACTTCAGGCTGCGCCACGAGATCACGCTGGCCATTCGCGACAACCTGAGCCAGCAGGGCTTTCTGGAGATCGAAACGCCCATCCTCACCAAATCCACCCCCGAGGGCGCGCGCGATTTTCTCGTCCCCAGCCGCGTGCATCCAGGCGAGTTCTACGCGCTGCCGCAGTCGCCGCAGATCTTCAAGCAGATTCTGATGATCTCCGGCTTCGACCGCTACTTCCAGATCGCCCGCTGCTTCCGCGACGAGGACCTGCGCGCCGACCGCCAGCTCGAATTCACCCAGGTGGACCTGGAGATGAGCTTTCCCCACCAGGAGACCGTCTTTGCCGTCGTCGAGCAGTTTATGACTGCGGCTTTTGCCGCGGCCGGCATCACGCTGCCCACGCCCTTTCCGCGCATTACCTATGACGAGTCCATGCGCCGCTTCGGCTCGGACAAGCCTGACCTGCGCCTGCCCGGACTTACCGATGTGCGCCCGGCCTTCACCGATGCGGACCTGGCCACGCTGCAAATCGATCCCGCGCTGCCCGTGGTGGCGCTGCGCATCCCCAGCGTGGGCGAGCTGAGCCGCAAGGAGCGCGAAGACAACCACCCCCTCTTCGATTTGAAGAAGGGCGCCAAGTTCATTGACGATTTCAAGCGCCTGGCCAAGGGCTTCCCGGAAGCCGCCGTCAAAGTCCGCTCGCTGGCCGGCGCGGCGGAGGCCGACTTCGTCATCATCGTCGCCGGCGACCCCGCCCACCCCGTCAAAGCCAGCGACACCAAGTTTGAAGGCCGCCTCTCCGAGCGCGAGATCAACGTCTACTCGGCCGCCGGCAACTTCCGCACCGAGCTGGCCAAGAAGTACGCCGAGCGCCACGGAGCCTTCCGCATTACAGAGGAGACAGTCCAAAACGCGGAACCACACAGTGGCGGGAAAGCCGTGGACGGCGCTGCCGCTTTCCACCCCATCTGGATCGTCGACTTCCCCATGTTCGAGTACGACGTCGCGACAGCCAAGTGGATGCCCGCGCACCACCCCTTCACTTCGCCCCACGAGGCCGACATGGCCAACCTGCTCACCGATCCAGCCAGTGTTCGCGCCAACTGCTACGACCTGGCTCTGAACGGCATCGAACTCGGCTCAGGCTCCATCCGTATCCATCGCAAAGACGTGCAGCAGCAGATCTTCGAGTCGCTCGGAATCAGCGACGAAGAGGCCCGCGCCCGCTTCGGCTTTTTCCTGGACGCGCTCGAATACGGCACTCCGCCGCATGGCGGCATCGCCCTCGGCCTGGACCGCATCGTCATGCTGCTCACCGGCGCATCGAGCCTGCGCGAGGTCATCGCCTTTCCCAAATCCGCCAAAGCCATCGACCTGATGGCCGAAGCTCCCACCACCGTCACCGAGCAACAGTTGAAGGAACTGCACATACGGGTGGCGCTCAAGAGCTGAAGTTTTTTGTAGCTGCGATGCGAGGCGGTGGCAAACCGGCCAGCCCGACTACTCCGTGTCCGACTCCGCCGCATTTTCCGCTTCGCCCTCGACGGAGATGCGCAACGAGTGGAGAAAGTGGAGATCGTTCTGGGTAAAGGACGCGGCCTCGCCGCCCGGCTCCGCGCCAGCCGCATCGTCCCCAGCCTCCTTGGCTTGCTTGGCGGGGACCTCGTTGAGGCCGATCGTGGCCTCCAGCATCAGCAGCACGTCGAAACCGTACTTGCGAATATCCTGCACCACCCCGGCGATCTGCTCGCTCTCGATGACCGACTCGTGGATGGCCTCGCCCAGTTGCTGAATCAGTTCGCGCAGACGGGATGTCATGGATACCTCCAGAGGCGGCGGCCAGCGCAGGAAATGGGCGCGGGTTGCGGCGCAGGATTCCTCTACCTTACTTCCATCGCCGTTCAGCGGCAACAGGGAAGCGTCCACAAACGGTGAAAAAATGCCTCGGTGAGCGCCGCTGCTACCATCATAAACGGAATGAAGCCTCACTCCATCGGCCGCGCTTTGGGCATCGGCCTGCGGGTTGCCGGGCGCATCGCCGGCCAGCGCGCCGCTGCGGGTGTGTCCGCGGCCAACCTGCCCGCCCGCCCGGCTGCCGGCACTGCCGCCCAAAACCGGGCCGCCGGTCAGGCCGCTGGCCAGGCAACCAGGGGAGTCGCGCGCGGCGTAGGCGGCTTTTTGCGCCCCTTTCGCCGCATAGGCGGCATCCTGTGGCTTGAAGTCACAGGCGTCTTCTTCTTGCTGTTCGTGCTGGTCTTTGCCCCGACCCTCTGGCGAACCAGGGCCAGCTACGCTCACGGTCCCGACCACAGAACCTTCCTGGTCACCGCCGCGGTCATGGCGGTCTTTCTCTACCTGAGCGTCAGCTCGTTCTGGCGGGCGCGGCGCAGGTGAGCCGCCCTCCGTCAACTTCTAGCTTTCGCCGATCAGGCGCGAGTGTCATTTGAGCCTTCCGTTCACACCCGCCGGTCCGCCCGCCGCGTCAGGTGCCACACCGCCAGCCCCAGCGCCACCACCCCCAACCCATACGCCATCCAGGCATACGGGCCGGCGTGAATCTTCCATCCCCGCCACAGCGCAATCCCCGCCGCCGCCAGCATCACGATCCCTCGAAAATGATTCATGCTTCTTTCCTTCCCGCCCCGCCAGTCCTCATCATCCTAACCGCTATCCCCCGGTTTGACCCCGCCGCCGCCCAATCCCTATCGTGAGTAGGGTAGAGCAAAAGTTGCTGAAAGGCATGCCCATGTCCACCCCCGCCGCGCCCATCACCCCTGTGCTCAAGAAAACCGCTCTCAACGCCACCCATCGCGCCCTCAAAGCCAGAATGGTGGACTTTGGCGGGTGGGAGATGCCGGTCGAGTACCCTGGCTTCACGCCCCAGCGATCCACGGCGGCGGAACACGTCGCCGGGGGCCCCGGCGGCGGCGTCATCGCCGAGCATTTGGCAGTGCGCACCGGCGTGGGCCTGTTCGACGTGAGCCACATGGGCGAAATCCGGTTCCGCGGCTCCGGCGCGCTCGCCGCCATCCAGCACATCACCATGAACGACGCCTCGCGCCTGAAGGACGGCCAGGCCCACTACTCCGCGCTGCTCACCCCGGAAGGCACATTCGTAGACGACATTCTGGTCCACCGGCTCAGTGAGAACGACTACCTGCTGGTGGTCAACGCCGGCACCAAGGACAAAGACTACGCCTGGATTCGCCGTCAGGTAGGCGCGTGGCCCACGGTGCACATCAGCGACGACTCAGCCGACTACTCGCAACTGGCCGTGCAGGGGCCAAGAGCGCTGGAAACCTTGCAAAAGCTCACCGGGACCGATCTGGCGGCGATCAGAAACTATTGGTTCGCCTGGGGCGATGTGGCCGGCGTGCCCGGCGTGCTCATCGCGCGCACCGGGTATACAGGCGAGGACGGGTTCGAGGTCTACATTCCCGGCGACGTGGCCACTTCGGAAAAGATGTGGCAAGCGCTGATGGACGCGGGCCAGGAGTTCGGCATACGCCCCTGCGGCCTGGGCGCGCGCAACACCCTGCGCCTGGAGGCCGGCATGAGCCTCTACGGGCACGAAATCTCCGAAGAGATCAATGTGTTCGAGGGCGGCCTGGAGCGCTGGCTCAAGCTCGACAAGGGTTCTTTTATTGGACGGGATGCCTTGCTGGCCGTGCAAGGCGCCGGCGGTCCCAAGCGCAGGATCGTGGGCCTGGAAATGGTGGAGCGCGGCATCGCCCGCGACGGGTACTCCGTGCTGGATTTGGACGGAAAACAGATCGGCGCGGTGACTTCCGGCTCGCCGGCGCCGTTCTTGAAGACCAACATCGCCTTCGCGCTGCTCCCCGCGGGTGTGGCCGCCAGCGGACAGGATGTGCTGGTGCAGGTCAGAGCAAATCAGGTGAGGGCGAAGCAGGTGCCGGTGCCGTTTTATAAGCGGGTGAAGAAGTAGGTGATCGAAAAGGCCGTTCGGCTGCGGTCTTTGCCTCAATCTCCAAACCAGCGCTTAGATATTGCTGAACCACTCGGAGTCAATACTAATCTCTTCTACTATTCGAGTTGCGACACCGAGCTTGAGGTTTTTGAGGAGATCGCAGAGGAGGTCTCCGTCGATCAGGTCTATTGCAGGTGCACCATCCCGTGTAGCTTCCTTTTTTGCTTCTGCCGTGAAAGTTCCAGTGGTGATGAACAGCCCCTTGTCTGTACGGCCCACCATCGCCCCCCGGAAATCACGGATGGCTCCTGCGGAAACACTACCCTTGTATTTCTTACACTGGAAGTAGACCTGAAATGATAGAAGCGCGAGACGCAACACTCCAACTCCATCTATACCCCCATCTCCGCTGCGGCCTGTAACTTCGACCTTGACGAATCCGGATTCTCGAAGTATGCGCTGTGCGAGGCGCTCGAATGCATCCGGCTTAATCTGATTAGTCAAAATAGTCAACAATTCGTCTTTCCAGGTCTTCGTTTCAGGCTGGAGATACGGCTCTTCTTTGTGATCTTTAGGCTTCTTCTCTTTCTCAAGTTTGTACTGCTTCCGAACCTCAGCCGGAATCTGGCTGACCTCCTCTTCAGTGAGCGCTTTGCCCTTCTGAGTAATGGCCCAGACGCCGTGAGAGGGGTTCTCAAGGGCACCAGCTTTTCCAAGGTAGGTCTTTGCCCAAGCTAGGTTGTAACTAATCTTAGTTTGCCGTTCCGTGTGCATTATATTCTGCACACTTTCGGGGATATTCCCTAGCTCAATTGCTTTTTCCAGAAGCTCCTCATGCGTTGCAGATCCACCCAATGCTTTCATAGCAACCAAGGCGGGCCACATCAGTTCATCATAAGTTGGCACTTTGGATTCTTGGGACATACACGCCCTTTCCACTGCGGCGAATGTCTTGTTGGTTCCGACGGGCCTGCAGGATTCTGATTTTAACAGTTCGCAATTGTAGGATCTGTAGCCATCGGGCCGGCTTCGTCACACCTGCATGACTTCCGCTTCCTTCTTGTGGGAAAGCTCTTCCATGCGGCGGATCTCCTCGTCGGTCATCTTCTGGACCTCTTCGAGAGCGCGCTTCTCCTCGTCCTCGCTGATCTTCTTGTCCTTGGCCATTTTCTTGAGGGCCTCGTTGCCGTCGCGGCGGACATTGCGGACTGCGGTGCGGTGCTCTTCGAGCACCTTGTTCAGGTGCTTGCAGACCTCGCGGCGGCGCTCCTCGGTCATGGGCGGAACGGGCACGCGCAGCAGCTTGCCGTCCGATATGGGATTGAAGCCCAGGTCGGCGGTGCGCAGGGCCTTCTCGATCTCCTTGATGATGCCGGGGTCCCAGGGCGCGATCACGATCAGTTGCGGCTCAGGCGCGGAGACCTGCGCCAGTTGGCTGATGGGCGTGTGCGTG
>DATFYK010000016.1:0-2354 GCA_035315085.1 Occallatibacter sp. | reverse complement strand
AGCATCGATAACCTGGAGCCGGATGAGATTTCAAAAAAGAGCCTGAAGGTGCTGGACAAGAAGCTGGAGATGCTGGCTGAGTATGCGGAGTTCCACGTGAACATCAACTCGGTGGTGGGCGGAGGGTTCAAGGATCCGAATGACGCGCTGGTGATTGGCAGGCGGGCGCTGGAGCTGGGGTTTGAGTCGACGATCGGGATTATCCACGACGGGAGCGGGCAACTGAAGCCGCTGAATGAGGACGAGGCGAAGGTCTACTTTGCGATGACGCACAGGAAGAAGACCAACTACGCGCAGTTCGACCGGTTTCAGGAGGCGATTGCGCAAGGGAAGCCGAACGACTGGCGGTGCAGGGCGGGGTCGCGGTACCTGTATATCTGCGAGGATGGGCTGGTGCACTACTGCTCGCAGCAGAGAGGGTATCCGGGCGTGCCGCTGGCCGGGTACACCACGGCGGACGTGAAGCGGGAGTTTTTGACGGCCAAGAGTTGCGCGCCCAGCTGCACCATCGGCTGCGTGCACAGGATCAGCCACATCGACCATTGGCGGGCGCCGCAGACGCGGACGGTTTCGCCGGGCGGGCAGAGGGCTGAGGCGCCGGCGCTGGTGAATATACAGACCGGAAAATGAAGGCCCCGGCAACTCCCGCGAGAAGTTGCGCCGGGGCCTCCCGCGCCGGTTTTGCGCAGCCTTGGCAGGTGGTAAAATGTTGCCGAATCAACGCTCAAAGGGAGATTTCTCTTCATATGAACACTCTTCATGGCTGTCTGTTTCAACTCCTTCAACTCGCCCTAACCCGCCGCGCCGCCGTTGCGCTGGTCCTAGTGGCCGCGCTGGCTTCCGGCTCCCCCGGTTTCTGCGGTCCGATTCACGATGCGGCCCGGGATGGCGACCTGGCAAAGGTCAAGTCGTTGCTCAAAGCCGATCCGAATCTGGTTTCAAGCAAGGACGATAAATACGGCCAGACCCCCTTGCACGTGGCGGCATTCAACGACCGTAAAGACGTAGCGGAACTGCTGCTGGCGAACAAGGCGGATGTCAACGCCAAAGCCAACAATGGATCGACGCCCCTGCATCTGGCGGCGGCTAAAGGCAACAAGGACATGGTGGAATTGCTGCTGGCCGGTAAAGCCGATGTCAACGCCGTGGACAATGACGGCTGGTCGCCTTTGCACTCGGCAGTCGTGTGGGACCACAAAGACATTCAGGAATTGTTGCGCCAGCAGGGCGGCCAGGACCTTCCCGCTCCGAGGAAGCCTGCAACGCCCCCTTCCGCGCCGGGCGCCGAAAAGACTCCGCCCAGGAAGACTGGAAAGGACGGCCAGTTCATCGCCTACGATGACGGCACAGTATTGGATACGAAGACCAACCTGATGTGGGCGGCGAGGGACAACGGAGCTGCTCTAAGCTGGCCGGGCGCGAAGTCTTATGCGGGGAGTTATCGCGGGGGCGGCTACGCGGATTGGCGGCTGCCGGCCCTGGGCGAATTGGCGGGGTTGTGCGATAAGGCCAAAACGGCCAAGGCTTATTGCCCGGCCGCCGTTGACGAACTCGGCCAGGCTGCGAACGAAGTCCATATAACGGATCTGATCCACCTTTCCTGCACCCGTATATGGACCTCGCAAGAGCACAGCGACAAACCGGGGTCCGTCACTATCTTCGATTTCCACTCCGGCAACGATGCCGCGCGCCCAAACTCGCAGGACTTCATCGACACCGCGAGCCGGGTGCTGCTGGTGCGGGAGAACAAGAAGGAAGCAAGCGCAGGCGCCGCGGGTGCGTCAACCCCCAAGTAGTCAAAAGGGACGCTGGCAGGCCGATTGGCCTGGGGGCGCTGCATTTGCCCGTAGATTAGGGCGGGTTATTCGACTCCGCATAATCTATCACCGATAACTGGGATTCCCAGGTTTCTCCGCCGCGGCGGACGAGGCCTGGGAATCTCTGCCTCAGCCGGCCAGTTCCTGCTTTACCAGCTCGCTGACCACGCGGCCTTCGGCGCGCAGGCCGCTGGCCTGGAGTTTGGCCTGGACGGCTTTGATGACTATGCCGATCTCTCTGGGCGCGGGCTTTTGGCCGGATGCGGCGGTTAACTCGGCGATGGCTTCGGCCACCAGCGCGCGAATGCTGGCTTCGTCCAGGGCCTTGGGCAAAAATTCCTCGATGACCACAATCTCGGCGGCTTCCTTGGCGGCCAGTTCGGGCCGGTTGCCCCTGGTGAACTGTTCGATGGAGTCGCGGCGCTGCTTGATCATGGTGGCCAGGGCTTGCTGCTCCTCGGCCGGGGTGAGCGCGGCGCGCTTCTCGATGGCCTTGTTCTTGAGCGCGTTCTTGATCAGGCGCAGCGTGGTGGTGCG
>DATFYK010000015.1:0-53642 GCA_035315085.1 Occallatibacter sp. | reverse complement strand
TTGGCGGCCGTCGAGGCCGTAGTCCAGGGTGCGGTCGTTGACGTACATGCTGACGAAGCGGTTGGCCAGCCGGGAGTCGAGGTCGCGGGCAAACTGCATGGCGTATTCGAGGGCCTGTTCGCGGTGGTCGAGGGCGTGCTGAATGCTGTCGCGAACGGCTTTGGTGATGATGCGAATGGATTCGGCGCCCAGGGAACGGCGAATGGCGTTGCCGCCCAAGGGCAGGACGAGGCCGGTGGTCTCGCGCCACCAGACGCCGAGATCGAGAACCTTGTGGAGGCCGCTGGCGGCGTAGGTGAGCTGGCCTTCGTGGATGATGAGGCCGGCGTCGATGTTTCCGGCCAGCATTTCGGGGATGATCCGATCAAATGGCACGGTCTCGGTTTGAATGGCCGGATTGAATATCTTGAGGGCCAGATAGGCGGTAGTGAGGGCACCGGGAACGGCAATCTTTATGCGGTCCAGGGCCCCGGGCGTCAGAGGTTTGCCGGAGACGACCATGGGGCCGTAGCCCTCGCCCACGCTGCCGCCGCAGCCCATCAGCGTGTAATTCTGCTGGAGATAGGGGTAGGCGTGGAAGCTGATGGCGGTGACGTCGTAGAAGGCTTCTTCACGGGCGCGGCGGTTGAGTGTCTCGATGTCAGAGAGGGTGTGGGTGAAGCGATAGCCGGGAACGCGGACCTTGTTGGTGGCTAGGCCATAGAACATAAAGGCGTCATCGGAGTCGGGACTATGGGCGATGGAGATGTCGAGCGTGGTGGCTGGGCTGGCGGCTTCGGAAATCAGGTTGCTCACAGGGAACTAAGGTCCTTTCGACGACAAACAGCAATGGTGATTGTATGAGGCTAGCTGGTTTTGATGCGCATGCGTTGGAAGCCGGAGGCGGTTGCAGCGGGGACGGCCATCGAGGCGGAGATTGAGGCCGGCATGGAGGCCGATTGTGCCGAGAGTTCTTTGTTCACACGGATTCTCTCAGGGTTCCAGTTCCTGGTCGGTTTCCTCGGCCGGGTCGCGTGCAGGATCAAGGGCCGGACCGGCGCCCGCAGGCGGCTTGCGGCGGAGCTTCGCGCGCTGGTGCCAGATGTGATGCGCCACGCCCGCAGCCGCAAACAGCAGCACTCCGAGCGAAACGAGAAAAACCATCATTAACCAGCGCATCGCAGCAAAAAGCGGTTTTCCAATTGATGCGGCCCTGCCGATGTATTGCCCGGTCAAAAGGAATTGGAAAACCGCTGAAGATCAGAATACCAGACAGCCTCAGACCCGGCCGTAGAACCAGAGCTCGGGATTGTGAGTTCTCTTTCGCGTAGTCTGTCCTCCGGGAGAACCGGCCGAGAGGCACGGACTGCGCCCGCGGAGTCTTCAACGAGTTGCGCATCAGCCCGGGCGCCCCAGCGTTCTGCTGGACGGCTTGGGCTGTAAAGATTTCTCGCACACATCCTGGAAGGCGAACAGCAGGAGTGCGCCAATGAGCACCTTGAAACACGCCTCAAGCAGTGCTGGACTGCTTCGACCGGATGGAATAGCCAACCCAAGGGCTGCAACGGTGTTCAAGCCAGCATGGAAAAGGATACAGAGCAGAATGCTCTGGGTACGGCCATAGAGCCAAGCCAGGATCAGGGCGTTGCCGACAACTCCAATCAGAAAGCTAAGGAAGTTGGTTCCGTATTGACCAACGCCCGGCAGGAAGAACAACGGAAGATGCCAGAGGGCCCAGATGAGGCCGACCAGCACGGCCGCTGCCGGACGGCCGATGCCCTGCTCCATCTCCGGCTGTGCAACCCCGCGCCAGCCGAGTTCTTCCAGGCCGCCGCCAAGGATCATGACGAGAAACAGGGGAAAGAACATGTACCACGGCCGAAGAACCAAACTTGCCGTCAAACCGGGACCGATCAGAGCGGCAAGACCCAACGGGGCCAGGGCAAGGGCAAAAGGAAGCACCAAAGCAATGACGTACCACCACCAGACAACCCGCCAGCGAAAGAGTCGTAAATTGAACTCTCTGAGGGGCGATTGGTTCGGGGTAGCAAGCACGGCGGCATAGGCGGCAATGGTGGGTCCCAGACCGCCGAGCGCAAAAAGAAGCACGAATAGCAGGTGGCCGTACACCATCATTCCTGGGCGAACCAGCAGCACCAAGGTCCACCAGCAGGTCCAGGTGATGAGAAACGTGACCGCGAGATAAGTCTTGAGACGGCTCATGAAATTCCTTGAATGCTCAAGGCTGGCGAAGACTGGCCTGCAACCAGTCGAGGTAGGGCTGACTGGCAGCCTCGACGCGCAGAACCAGGAACTCCGGGGTCTGGTAGCTGTGCAACTCGTGAAGGCGTGCTTCGAGAGCGGCTAGTTGATCGTTGCCAGTCTTGAGCAGCAGCATGGTTTCCGTCGCGGACTCGACCTGGCCCTGCCAGTGGTAGATGGACTGGACCGCTGGGATCAACGTGGCGCAGGCGGCCAGGCGCTCCTCAACCAGAGTGCGGCCCAGGCGGCCGGCCTCCTCAGGAGTGGCTGCGGTGGTGAGGACGATGCGGGGTTGCGAGTTGGCTTCGGGCATGGGGTGGTTCCAGGGTCAGTGTACGAGGGGGGGGCGCGAACCGCGGGAGGATTTTTTCAGAGGGGAAGAATTCAGGTCTGTTTTTGTGGTTTTCCACCCTTGCTACAGAAAGGCTTGAAGCAGGTCCCCTTCGACTTCGCTCAGGGCAAGCTTTCGGCAACTTCAGGGCAGGCTCTGGGGCACCCGCGGCGCTTCTTGATCCCTGGCGAAACGGGCCTCGTGACATAATGTTTTTTGCGCTCTTATTGGTGAATAACCCGAGACCTGTCAACACCGGGTGGAACAAGAAAGGAACACGAAAAATGAAATTCCTCACTTCTGCTTTGCGGCTTGCGGCACTGTGTCCGGTGCTTTGCCTAAGCGTTTTGCCGGCGGTTTGCCAGCATAACTCTCCGGCAGCGAAGGATGCGCAGGCAACTCCGACGCAGCTGGGAGTTCAACGCATCCAGAACGGAATTCAACTCAGAACCGGCGATCTGAACGTGAAGGTGCAGTTCTATTCGGAGAGCATCGTCCGCGTCGTGAAATGGCCGGTCGGCGGCACGAGCGAAAAAGTCAGCCTCTCCGTTATCCAGAAAGATCTGTCTAATCTGGACGTTCAATTCGGCGAGAACAAAGCGGAAGTCACGCTGAGTTCCGGTCAGGTCAAACTTCTCGTGAGCAAGAACGATGGATCTATTCAATACCTCGACAAAGCTAACCGAACGGTTCTCAAAGAGCTGGGACGGCCCAGCTTCACGCCGGCGCAGATCGAGCGCGAAAAGTCAGCCTTCAGCATTCAGCAGAACTTTACGCTGAGCGCGGATGAAGGCGTATATGGCCTGGGACAACAGCAGTTAGGCGTCATGAACTATCGCGGGCGGACGGTGAAGATCGTGCAGGCAAACAAATGGGCTGTAACGCCCGTCCTGGTTTCAACCGCAGGATATGGAATCTTCTGGGATAACTATTCCAAGACGATCTTCGACGACAGCGGGGACAAAACCTCTTTTTGGTCCGAAGTCGCCGACAACATCGATTACTACTTTTTCTACGGTCCCACCATCGATCAGGAGATCGCTGGATACAGGCAGCTCACGGGCCAGGCGCCGATGTACGGCAAGTGGGCCTACGGCTACTGGCAGAGCAAGGAACATTACGCCACGCGCGACGAACTGCTGGGCATCGCGCAGGAGTATCGCAAACGGAAAATTCCGATCGATAACATCGTGCAGGACTGGAATTACTGGGGCAATAACGATAACTGGGGAGGAATGATCTTCGATGAGAAGAAGTATCCGCGTCCCAAGGAAATGATCGACGAGTTGCACCGGCAGAACTTCCACCTCATGATTTCGATCTGGGCCGGGCTGGGGCCGTCTGCAGAGATTTACAAGGACATGGACAAGCACGGCTATCTGTTTCCGACCGTGGGCTGGGCCGGATTCAAGTACTTCGACGTGTACAACCCCGGCGCCACGGATCTGTACTGGGAGTACGCGAACGAGGGACTTTTCTCCAAGGGCGTCGACGGGTGGTGGATGGATTCGACCGAACCGGACATGGTCAACGCGCTGACGCAGGAGGCAGAGGAGTATGAGATGAAGAGAGTGCAGGACAATTATCTCGGCACCTTCGCCAGATATCTCAATACTTACTCACTGTTCGATACCGAGGCCATCTATAAGAATCAGCGAAAAGAGACGGACCTGAAGCGTGTTTACATTCTCACCCGCTCCACCTTCGCCGGCCAACAGAGGGCCGCGGCAACCACATGGTCCGGCGACATCGGCGCCAGTTGGGAAGTGTACAGGAATCAGATTGCTGCCGGAGTCAACCACAGCATGTCCGGCATTCCCTATTGGACCTTTGACATCGGTGCCTATTCGCTCGGATGCCAGGGCGGCGTTTTCATGAACGGCGGCAAGGACCCGGCTTACCAGGAGTTTTACACGCGCATGTTCCAGTTAGGCGCGTTCTCTCCCATCTTCCGGGCGCACGGTTCTGAAACTCCGCGTGAGATATGGGAGTTTGGCGAATACACTCCCGTGCTGGAGAAGTTCGATAATCTGCGCTACCGTCTGCTGCCCTACATCTATTCGCTGGGCTGGCAGGTTACGCACAACGGTTACACGATCATGCGCGGCCTAGCGATGGATTTTACCAGCGACCATAAGACGTATTCGATCGACGATCAGTATATGTTCGGCCCGGCGATCATGGTCTCGCCGGTGACGGAGTATATGTACCACCGTCCGCCGGAAGATGGCATTCTGGTTGCGCCTGAAAACTTCAGGACGAAGGACGGCAAACCAGGCCTGAACGCAACCTACTATTGCGATGACGAGTTCAAGAACGCGTGCCATGAGGATGTGGAACCGGATGTGAATCTGGATTGGTACACGGGCTGGGCAAGTTTTATTACCGGCCCGAAATTTTCCGTGCGCTGGGAAGGCAAGCTGATTCCATCGGAAACCGGGAATTATCGCTTCAACTTGAAAAGCTTCGGATCGAGGCGGGTGTATCTGGACGGAAAGGAAGTTCCGCACAACTACGAATCGATGGAGTCCTGGACCGTGCCCGTGGCGCTGGCGGCAGGAAAGGAATATGACTTCAAGTTCGAGACGGCGAATAGCGCGCTGGGCGCCTTCAGGGCCAAGGTCTACTGGAAGACTCCTGCGATTCACGCCAGGGAAGCAGTCGTCGAGCCCAGGGAGAAGACTAGAAGCGTTTATCTGCCGGCCGGGAGTTCATGGATCGATTTCTGGACGGGAGAGAAGCTGGAAGGCGGCAGGAGCGTGGCCGCGGATGCTCCCATCGAGAAGATTCCGCTCATGATCAAGGCCGGATCCATTTTGCCGATGGGGCCGTTTATTCAATACTCCACGGAGAAACCCGCCGACCCCATCGAGCTACGCATCTATCCCGGAGCCAACGGCAGCTTCACCCTGTACGAGGACGAGAACGACAACTACAACTACGAAAAGGGCGTCTATTCAACGATTGGGTTTTATTGGAACGACGCAAGACGCCAACTCACAATCGATGCCAGAAAGGGAGAATTCCCCGGCATGTTGAAGACGCGGATTTTCCAGGCCGTGATTGTAGGAAAGGGTCATGGCACGGGGGTGGAAGTTACAAACAATCCTGACCAGGTGATTTCATACCAGGGCGAACAGAAGACCGTTCAGTTACCCCAGTGATCGCCGGACCGGCCCATTCAATCGTTCCATGGAATTGAGATGAAAGGCGTCATCATGGACGGCCCCGCTTCCTGTAATGCGGGGAGCGAGGCCGTTGGCCTCCTCAGGAGTGGCTGCGGTGGTGAGGACGATGCAGGGCTGGCGCCGGACATGGGTTGGCTTCCGCGGACAGTGTAGAAGGGGAGTCGAAGAGATCCAGGAATCGATCAAAGCGCGGCTCTGATTACTTTCCGGTAGTTGTCGAGCACTTCTCTGCCGCGTTTCGACAGCCGACAGATGGTGAGCGGATATTTCCCGCGAAAAGTCTTTTCAATGGCCACGTAGCCCGCCTCCTCCAGCTTGGACAAATGAGCGGAGAGATTGCCTTGGGTGAGTCCTGTCGTCTGGCGCAGGTATTGGAAATCCGCCTCCTCGACGGCGGCCAGCAGCGCGACGATCATCAGCCGTGCTGGCTCGTGGATTACCCGGTCGATCTCAGCGAGTCGCTGAATCTTCGCACTCATTTTATTCACCCGTCCCGGTCGGTTGGCGCAGGAAGAGGAGAAATACGACGCACCCTGAAAGGAGAGCGAGAAGGCCCGCAAAGCCGTAGAGAGTCGTAAGGCCCACAGGGAGCGAGACTCTGTTGAAAGCAAGCAGAATGCCCATGACCGCCATAATCACGCCGCCGATTGCATATCGGAGCAAGCGGACGCGGAAAACCATGACTGCTCCGCCGATGATCCCGGTTCCCACAAACGCCCAACCGGCTGGCGGGAAGAAGCCCCAGATGACCCCGCCCCCTCCCCTGTGAGGCGCGATCACCACCTTGAACATCGCGAACGCCGCCAGGGCTGCAATGACAAACGAAAGGCCCAATATGATGCCAAGCCTGATGCCGAGCCGCTTCCGATTGACCGGCTTCAGTTTTACGTAACCCATCTTCCCGATCAAGAACCGCTTGCGCACCTTCTTGATCGCCCACTGTGATCCAAAACCCAGCATTGAAAGAAGCAGCATCATTCCCCAAAACGTTGCCTTGGAGCCGAACGATCCTGGCTTGAATATCACCTCCGAGCCGGTCAGGCTCGCAAACATCAGAATCAATACCCCGATCACGATCTCTCGCAATCCATCGCGGTACTCCGCCTTATTGATGAGGCGGTTGGCGATTACATTCGGATCTTCATCAGTCATGTGACGCGAAATCTCGTTCATATCTCTCCTCGCAAACTAGTCTGTGATACAAACAACATTGCAAGAATCTTCTCCCATTGTTCGCTGCTTGTCAAGCTGATTTGCGAAAAAATTTTGGCTCCCGTGTTCATGCACCATAAAAGGTGCGAAAGACGGGGGGGGGGCGCATTCTTTGTGACAGGTGCGCGGGCTGGCCTCCCAGTACTTGATCAAAGATTCCGGAGGGAACAGGGGGTGTCGAACACAAGGCTCGAAACTTGCCCGAAGTGGTCGGCTCAGGCAGTATGAAGTTAAAGTCCGCCGCGGGGGACGCGTGGAGAACGAGACGATGACAGCGATCAGATTTGGCACTTCGGGTTGGCGGGCGATTGTGGCCGACGAGTTTACCGTGGCCAATATCCGGCTGGCGGTGGCGGGGATTGCCGCCTACGTGAAGACGCAACCGGAGCCGCACCGCGTGCTGGTAGGCCGCGATCCGCGCTTTCTGGGCGAGACGTTTGTGGACATCGCGGCCAGGGTGCTGGCTGGGGCTGGCGTCACGCCGATTGTGATTCCCGAGGCCGCGCCGACGCCGGCCATTGCCTACGCGGTCCGCGAACTGAAGACCTCCGGGGCCATCAACTTTACCGCCTCGCACAATCCGCCGGAGTACAACGGCATCAAGTTTTCAACGCACGACGGGGCGCCGGCGCTGCCTGAGGTGACCAAGCAGATTGAGGCAGCGATAGCGGCGATCCTGGCCAGCGGTAAAGGCGATATTATTCCGAGCGCGAACGCGCCATCGGGCGGATTCGAGACCGCCGACGTGAAACCCTCATTCGTGAAGAGGCTGGCCGAACTGGTGGACCTGAAGGCCATCGCCAAGTCAGGGATCAAGGTGGTCTACGATCCGTTCTGGGGCGCGGGGCGCGGCTACAGCTCCGATCTGCTGCGCGAGGCGGGCGTGGCAGTGGAGACGGTTCACGATTATCGCGACGTTCTCTTCGGCGGCCATGCGCCCGAGCCTTCCGACGAGTTGCTGGGCGACGCCAAGGCGAAGATGCGGGAGATGGGCGCGGACCTGGGCATTGCGACCGACGGGGATGCGGACCGCTTCGGCATTGTGGACCGGGACGGGACATTTATTCAGCCCAACTACATCATTGCGTTGCTGTTCGACTACCTGGTGGAGACGCGTGGCTGGAAGAACGGCGTGGCCAAGAGCGTAGCGACGACCAACTTGATCAACGCACTGGCCGCGTACCATAAGGTTCCACTGTACGAGACGCCGGTGGGGTTCAAGTACATTGGCGAGCTGATTATCGAGGACAAGATCGCGATCGGCGGCGAGGAGTCGGCGGGGCTGACCATCCGCGGGCACGTTCCGGAGAAAGACGGCGTGCTGGCGGGGCTGCTGGTGGCGGAGATGGCAGCCACCCGCGGCAAGAGCCTGAGTGCGCAACTGAAGGAGCTGTTTGGCAAGGTTGGTTCCTTCTATCCGGTTAGGGAGAACTTCCGCTTGACCCCGGAGGCGATGGCCGCGTTCACTGAGAAGTTGAAGGCCGATCCAACGGAGTTGAGCGGGCGCAAGGTTACTGGAGTGGTGCGGACCGACGGGCTGAAGCTGATTTTGGAGGATGGGTCCTGGGTGTGCTACCGGCTATCGGGGACCGAACCGGTGGTGCGGGCCTACACGGAAGCGCGCAGCGAACAGGACATGGAAGCGCTGAAGGCGGCCGCGGAGAAGTTCGTGCTGTCGTAACAGCACATCGAGATTGAATGCCGGACGAGAAGATGCAAGCGGAGAAGAGCGCGGCTGGGAGCGGGGCAGGGTCCAGATCTGGGCCAGGCCCGGCGCGCAAGCGGGCGCTGGCGTGGATGCTGCGGGTGTGGCGTCCGGCGGGCACCGTGGTAGCCGTGGGGCTGGCTTTACTGCTCACCTGGCACGTGATCAACGGCAAGCACGGGCTGCAAGTGTGGCAGCAGAAGCGCGCCGAAGACCGGCAGTTGCAGAGGGAGATCAAGGACCTGGAACAGGAGAACGCGCGGTTGCGCGAGCGCATTGAGCGGCTCAAGTCCGACCCGGATGCGATTGAGCGCGAAGCGCGGGAAAAACTGCACTACGCCAAGCCGGGCGAAGTGATCTACACGCTGCCTGCGCAGACGCAGGCGGCCGGCGAGGGCAAGTAAGCGGGGCAAGTAATCAGTGCCTGGTGGTCAGTGCAATGACCGCCGGGCAGTGAAGTAGTCTGTGCCCTTCCTCAAGCATCGTCACCGGGACCACCAGGCCACCCGTAGTCTTTCCACAGCTTTTCCCAATTCCAGATCCCAGACGTCACCTTGACCGGCAAGGGAAATCCGAGCTGATGCGCGAGCATGCACACCTGCCCGCGATGGTGGGCTTCGTGAGAGAGCATGTAGCAAAGCATCTCCGGGCCAACCGGCCAAGGCCGAGCCCAGCGTGCTGGCTTTTTCACGCGGCCGGCCGGCGGCGAATCCGCCGTTGTTGCCTCGCCGGCCGGCGTGGATCTCCAGCGCGCACAACCCGCTGCGGATGGTCAAAAGTCGGTGTGGAAGCGGACAGATGAGACGGAAACGGGGCCTCGGGCGTGGTTATAACCCGGATTGTCGATGTGCTGAAAGTCGTAGGAGGCGAAGAAGCCGCGCCAGAGGTGCGCGGTGTAGAAGCACTCGAAGATTTTTTCGTGACCGTAGGCGAGGCCGCCGTCGCCGAGCTGGAAGCCGAGTCCGCCCAGAGCAAGATACTGCTGATGCGCGGCCACAATTCCGTTGGCAACGAAAGCGGCTCCGGCGCGATCGTTGTGCCGATGCCATAGACTGCCCGCCGCAAAGCCGCCGATCTCGCCCGTGCGGTCGTCTTCAGTGTAGGCGAAAGACTCGTTCCGGCCGTCGCTCCAGCCCAGGCGGCCGAAGACGCCCACTTGCGGCGTGATCTCCTGCTCGAAGTTCAAGCCGAAACCGTATTTGTGGCGTCCCTGCCGCCGCGTGGCGACAATGTCCGGCGTGGGGGTTTCATGATCGAGGAAGTCCGCAATCGCTTCTTCGTAATTTCCCATGTTGGCGTGGTTGAGATAGCTCAGCAGCCGCACCACGCCCGCCCGATGCGCAATCCGCTTTCCGCGGGCTTCGAACTCGAGGTTCTCCGCCCGCGCACGCGCGATATCGGCGTCCAGGTTGATTCCATTCGCCACTTTCGGCATCAGCGCTTCGGCAAAGCGCGCCGTCCACCCATGATCGTCGTATTCGAGGAGCAGGCCATCGGTGTAGCCGCGCGTGTTGGCGGCGTAGTCGTACGCGCCGTTGGAGTCCACCGTCGTGTTGAGGAATTGGAGGTGGGTGTCGGAGCCCCAGGTGTTCAGATCGAAGAAATCGACCAGGTCGAACTTGCCCAGGCGAAATTCGATGCGGCGCGCGGGCAGGGAGGTTGCCAGATGAAGCTCGTCGCGGTCCGCTTCAGCGCGCTCCTGAGTCAGAGGGATGATCTGCCGCAACATGAACCGCGCCAGATAGGGCGACTTTGAAAGCGATATGCCATTCGCCAGGCGCACGGAGTCCAAGTTGGTGTAGCCGGCCAGGCCATTGGCGTTCCCGATGCCGCTGCCCGTGGCGTCTTCCATATCGGCGAAGACTTCCGTCGCATGCGTGAGTTCGAGGCCGGTGTAAAGCGTCAGAACGTGCGTAGTAGCGCTCTGCGCCCATGTGGTCAGGCTGTTGGGCCCGGAGTATTGCGCCGCGAATGCCGGATGCCACTGCATGATGACGTTTGCCTGGCCCGAAATCCAATAGCGGCCGGTCTCAGTATGGGGAAAGAGCGTTCCGGTATCGCTGGGTTTGGAAGCGTCGCCGGCCGGTGGACCTGCGCTCGCGGCGGGCGCCTGCGCGGCTGCGGCGCCGGCAGCCAGGGCCAGCGCGAGGGTCAGGCCAGCGAGGGGCAAGGCAAAGGCGAGTGCGCGAGCGGGGCGGAGCGGATTCGAGCGGCCGGAAAACCGGAACATGGGAAAGCCTTTGTGGTCAGATGCGAAGCTTAGGGCAGCAGGGATAGAATGGAAGCGCAACTATACCCCCACTGGGTTGATACCATACCGGGGGTGGGTATTGTCAAGAGGAGAAATGCGATGCCCCGGCATGAGCGGGAGAAAGTGAAGTTGCTGCAGCGCGTGCGCAAGCTGCGCGGACAGTTGGATGCAGTCGAGCGCGCTCTGTCTGCCGATGAGGACTGCGGCGGGCAACTGATGCTGCTGGCCGCGGTGCGCGGCGGCGTGAACGGGCTGATGGGCGAGGTGCTGGAGGATCACATCCGGTTTCATCTCACCGAGGGGTCCAAAGAGCAGATTGCCCCGGAGCTGGCCGAAGACCTGATCGATCTGGTGCATGCCTATCTGAAGTGAAGTCATTGGGAATGAGTGCATTGCCGGTTTTGAAGCGAAGGCTTTCCCGGACGCACACGCGGAACGCCCTGTGTCCATGATAGCGGGCGGACGGGGCGGGGATTGTTAAGGTCCGGTTGATTCGGCGGAAGCAGGGGGGGCGGAGAACAGTGAACAGTGAACAGTGAACAGATGGAAGTTGAAAGTCGGCCTGCAAGCCCACACATTTGTCGGTCTGCAAGCCCACAAAGAGCCTGATTGATTACCAATTTGCAAGAAAGTCCTGTTGCAGATCTTCATAACAACCGTGAAAGCCGCCCTGGAAGTCTCCATAAACGGGCAAAAGAAGGAAAAATAAGGCGTTTTTAGGTGCATTTTGGCCCCTTTTTGCGCGTATTTTGCGGTCCAATTTTCACATATTTCGTGTACAGATTGCCGTTCTGTCCGGGGCTCCGGTTTCCGGGTTGGGCTGCTCCGGAGCGTCATCGAATCAGTCAATGGAAGGGCGTTTGCCGGGACCGATCCGGTCGTTCCGCCAGCTTGATGCATCTTTGCTCGCTATTCGGAGCCCTCAATTTGATACTCGGCGATTATGCGCTCACTGACAACCCGCAGCAGATCGCAAGACCGAACGGCGATTGTCGTTACCGATCCGATCAGGCGTGCCCAAGTCGCGGTGGATGAGTGATTTGACCTGTGACCGGCGATTTAGAGTCAACGTCCAATGGCCCCGAATCGGACCCAATCTCGATGCCGTAGAGAAACTACTTCGCTTTGACTCGTCCGTTTGCCGAAACGATGGATGGGCGGGCCAGGGCCAGACAGCAGACCGTCTGCTGATCTACGTGAACACCGACCTTGGCGCAAAGGACCTGCTCAACAGCCGCATGGCCTAGGTTGCCGTCTCACGTGCCGCTCAGGATCGCACAACAACGCCCGGCACCATGCGGGAGAGGTTGTCCTGCTCCGGAAATGGCAGCCACTTACAGGATCAATAACCGAACGGCTGATCGCCCAACGGGCCCCTTGCGCCGATTCGGGTGTGACCGCAGTCACTTACGAAATGTCCTGTCACACAAACGCCGATCCCATTCGTTCTCTATGTACAGACGCTTTATGAATTACACTTCTGTCGGCAGAGAGTATCCAGCAGAAGTGTGAATCTGAAGTGGTTGGGGAGCATGGCCGTGAGGCGACGGGATTGGAAGGCGGTGGTCTGGATTGGCAGCGCGCTGAGTCTGCTGATGACGGCTTGCGGCGGCAGCACTCGCTCCAGCATCACTTCGGTGACGGTAACGCCGAACCCCGCCACAGCAACCATAGGAACCCAGGTGCAGTTCATGACTAACGTAGCCGGAACGGGCATCTATAGTGGTGCAGTGACGTGGTCGCTGGCCGGGCCTCCGGGCAGCTCCCTGAGCCCAGGGACGCTCACCTCGAGCGGCCTCTACACAACACCGTATCCGGCTCCGGCAACCGTCACGGTAACGGCCACCAGCACCCAGGACCCTAGCAAGAGAGGCATCGTAACCGTGACTCTCACGGCTCCTGCCGCGGCCGCCGGGCCGGCCCTGACCGTGGATGTGGGCAACCAGACACACGCGATCAGTCCCTACATTTACGGCATGAACGATTATTTGCTGGACGCCGCGACGGTCACGAGCACCGACCTCACCGTAACCCGCTGGGGCGGCGACAATACTTCACGCTACAACTACCAGACCAATACCTCCAACTCCGGCGCCGACTGGTACTTTGAGAATTCGAGCGGCTCCGTCGGCCAGTGGCCCGACGGCAACTTCAACGATCTGGTCGCGGCCGCCAATCAGTACGGCATCAAGACCCTGGGCACGGTGCCGGTACAAGGGTATGTGGCCAACAGCAATCCGGCCGCCTGCAGCTTCACCCAAACGTCGTACCCGGGCCAGCAGTCGTACAACGGTAGTTGCGGCAATGGCGTATATCCCGATGGAACCAATGGCTGTAGTAACAAGGAGGGGTGCGACTTATTTGGTCCAGGGACGTTGGCGTTTGACGGAATTACCAGCATCCCTGAGCCTCCGCCCGTCCCACCCGCCGCCAGCGCGGCAACTAGAGCGTGGGCCCAAGGCACTTGGGCCGGCGGCTGGGTGGATTACCTGGTAGGCAAGTTCGGCACCGCGGGCAGTGGAACAGGAGTCGCCATATACGAGCTGGACAATGAACCTGATTGGTGGGACTACCAGCACCGCGACGTGCATCCAGTGGCCTCCACCTATGACGAGGTGATCGATGCCGGCATCGGCTCGGCACTGGCCATCAAGACTGCCGATCCAAGCGCCGAGGTCAGCGGGCCGGTGGTTGCCTTTTGGTGGAATTACTTTTACTCCAAGAAAGACATTGAGAACGGGTGGAGTAACGGCAGCCCCTGCGGGCAGCCGTGGAGCAACCCAGTCGATCGCGAGGCGCACGGCGGCGTTCCCTTCGTCGAGTACTACCTTCAGCAATTCAGTAAGGCGGAGACCACGTACGGAAAGCGCCTGCTGGATTACGTGGACATTCACACGTATTTCGCGGCCGACTATCCCAACCCCACCGATGGCAGCGATTCGGTTGCCTTCACCACTGCCGGAGATACGGGCACACAGCAGGCGAGGTTGAACTCGACGCGTGTCTTCTGGGATTCGACTTATAACGATCCCAATTACTCGCAACCGAACTACATCACCGATTCGAACTATTCCGCAAGCTGTTCGACGCCGTTGCAGGCTCCGCAGCTGATTCCGATGATGCGCAACTGGGCTGCCGCCGACTATCCCGGCACCAAACTGGCCATCACGGAGTACAACTGGGGAGGCGTGGAAGCGATTAACGGTGCGCTGGCGCAGGCCGATATCCTGGGCATCTTCGGGCGCGAGGGGCTCGATCTGGGGACCATGTTCCCAACCGGGACAAACCAACAGACCGACTCCTCCACGCAGGGCCCAGTTAATTTCGCTTTTGCAATCTACCGCAACTACGACGGCGCAAACTCTCGGTTTGGGGATACGGCCCTGGCCTCGACCAGCGCCAATCAAGGCCAGCTCTCGGTTTACGGCGCGATCCACACCGCGGGCTCCGCGAATGGCACAGTAACCGTAGTGGTGATCAACAAGACATACGGCGATCTGACGTCAACCCTGTCGCTGGCCAACCTGACGGGTTCGAGCGCCATGGCCCAGGCGTACCTGTACAGCAACGCCAAACTGAACGCAATCGTTGGGCCGTCCAGCGTAACCGTGACACCGCCCGCATCGGGGGGCACGACCAGCACCATCACCAACTACACTTTCCCAGCGCAGTCGATCACCCTCTTCGTTGTGCCCAACTAGCGTGAGCGCTGTGTGAACCACGGGCCTGGTTGCATCTACTCACACCGATAAACGCGCAGTTCAGTTGACGGTGAAGTCCAGTATCGCGTCCGTTCTGCGCCACCATTTGTGGTGACCACCACCTGATAGTAGTACGTGGTTCCGCTTGCCAGACCGGCAATCGGTGCGCTGACTGTGACTGGCACCGCGGACGCGGCCGAGGGTGTCGAGGGGGTTGTGGTGGTCAGCGCGGTACTGCTGGTTCCATACTGGAAGAAGTAAGAGCCGAGTCGCTCACCGACACAGATCACTACCCGGAAGTGGGCAAGTGTACTGCCATTTGCGGCGCTCGCAGGTCAACTGTTGACTTCAGCCCGATGCACTCATCGAGCGTTTTGGAAACTGTCTTATTCACGCCGCGGTGGGATGGGTCCCCACAAGTCGGCTTATGGGAAGCATGCGGCTGCGCGATGAGGACCTGAGCGCGGCTTCGCCGCGTACACGATCTTTCAAATTGGGTGGGTGGGCTATGTGGCGTTCGGACTGCGCAAGGCGCCGAGGGCGGCGGTGAGGTCTTTGGAGAGGGATTGCTGGGCTTCCTGAGTCAGCTTTTCGTTGCAGCTGGTGAGATAGAAGACGTCGATGGCGGTTTCGCCTTCGGTGTCGATGAGGGCAACCTTGATGTCGCACTGGTGGGTGCTTAGGGTGAGGGCGATCTGGCGCAGCAGGCCCGGCACGTCCTGGGCGATCACTTGCAACAGCGTGGAGTGGGTGGAGGCCTCGGAGTCGAACTCGAGGCGGGTCGACACATCGACTTTGGCGTTGGCGGGGCGGTTCCTGTGGCGGCGTGCCCCCAGCAACTGATCGATGGGGATCTTCTGCGCGACCACGTCGTGGAGATTGGCGAGGAAGCGGTCCTTCTCGCTGGGGTTGAGCTCGAGGGTATGGAAGATGTCAGTGAAGTGGAAGCTGTCGACGATCACGCCGGCCTCGTTGGAGTAGGCGCCGGCCTTGACGATGTTCATGCCCCAGGCGGCGAGGGCTCCGGCCACGTCGGCAAAGAGGCGGCTGCGGTCGCGGGTAATGACGGTGAGGTCGAAGAGTTGGCGCTGGGGGCGGAGGTCGAGCTGGACTGAGTCCTCGTCGAGTTTAGCGGCCATCTGGAAGTGGTTGCGGATCTGCTCGGGAAGGCGGGTTTGCAGGTAGCGCTGTGGCAGCCCCTCGAGGAATTGCTTGAGTGCGTCGTGCTGTGCGGCGGGCACCATGGCGCGGAGGCGGTTGAGCAGGGTAGGGTCGATGGCGGCGTGATAGCGGACCTCGTCGACGGAGCGATCCATGAAGTTGGCGGTGGTCATGTAGAGCTGCCAGAGATTCTCGGCCTTCCAAGGAGTGAGGGCATCGAGATTGACGGCCTTGATGTCGGCGAAGGTCAACAAGGTGAGCATCTTGAGCATCTGTGGGCTGCCGATTTTCTCGGCGAAGCCGCGGACGTTTTCGAGGTCGAAGATGTCGCGGCGCAGGGCGTTGGACATTTCGAGATGGAGACGGATGAGATCGAGGACGGCCTCGCGCTCTTCGGCATCGAATTCCAGGCGGGCGAGGAGGGCGTCTGCCAACTCAATGCTGGGGCCGACGTGCTCACCGGTGCGGCGGGCCTTGCCGGTGTCGTGAAGCAGCAGGGTGAGCAGAAAGAGGTCGAGGCGGTCGATCTCGGGCAGTAGTTGGGCCAGGCTCTGTTCGTAGGGGTTGGCGGGCTGGCGGAGTCCGTGAACGTTGTCGATGGTAAGGAAGGTGTGCTCGTCGACGGTGTAACGGTGATAGCTGTCGCGGATGACCAGGGCGTCGATGCCGTGGAACTCGGGAATGAGCATTTCCAGAACGCCGAGGGCGTGCATGGTGCGGAGGGCGTGGGCGGCGTGGGGTCCGAGCAGGACTTCGCGCAGGGCGTTCCAGAGATAGGGCCCCTCGGGAATGTGGATGGCCAGGGCGGGCAGAGCGTCGGTGATGCGGTCCTCAGCGGCCTGCGAGAGCGCATAGCCGTGGGTGGCCATGAGGGAGAAGATGCGCAGGATGGCGCTCGTGTCGTTGAACTGGGCGCCGGGAACGATGTCGATGCGGCCCTGGTCGAGGAGGAAGTCGGTGCCCGCGATGGGGGTGCGGCGGCGGCGGAACTGCTTGTAAAAGCTGACCGGGGCGGGCAGGTGCTCCATAAGCAAGGCGGCGCGGCGGTAGATGATGCGGGCGTGGCGATAGTAGGTCCGCATCCAGTAGGCGGGATCGGCGGTGCCGCGGGTTTCAAGGCCGATGGAGTTGGCGGCGGCCTCGTCCTGGGACTGCCAGTCGAGGATATTGTCGTCGCGGCCATGGCGGAAGTGGAGAAAACAGCGAGCGGCGGCGAGGAAGTCGAAGGCGGCTTCGGCGTCGCCGCGGGCGCTCTGGAAGACGCCGCCGCGCTGGCGGGGCCACTCCTTGGTCTCCTTGAGGTGGAAGAGCAGGGCGAACCAGACGGCGAGGTGGTAGTCGCGCAGGCCGCCGGGACACTCCTTGAGATTGGGCTCGAGATGAAAGATGGTGTTGCCGTACTTGGTGTGGCGGGCGCGGGCGATCTCGCCCAGCTTCTGGGTGATGGCGTTCCACTCGCTGAGCACGAGGCCGGGGAAGGTGACCTGGTGGAGCTGCTGGTAGAGGGGAAACTGGCCGGCGAGGAAGCGGCGATCAAGGGTGGCGAGGGTGAACTCGAGGTTGTCGGGGTCGAAGCGGCCGGCTTCCTTGACGGTGCGGGAGCTAGGGCTGGCGCGCAGGCCGATGTCCCACATGCCCTGAATGATGGCGCGGACGGCCTCCTTGGATTGGACCTCAATTTTTTCGTCGGCAAAGGCGAAGAGGACGTCGATGTCGGAGTAGGGGAAGAGATCTTTGCGGCCGTAGCCGCCGAGGGCGAGCAGGGAGATGTTCTGCGAGGGGTGGCCGGCAAAGGCGCGGCGCCACATTTCAATGAGGATACGGTCCACGACGGCGGAGCGGCGGCGAATGGCGGCGGTGCCGTCGCCGGTGCGCTCGCAGGTCTGGCGGACAAGCGCCATCTCCCGCGTATACTGCTCCCGAAGATCGTCAACCGCAAAAGCGACTGGATTCATGAGTGTTGTGCGTGGCTCGCCGAAGCAAGTAAGGAATTGTTAACAGAATAAGCGAAGTTGGGGTGGATGGGGGATTTTTGGTTCGGCGGGTCTCGAAAAACGGAGACGGGCGGGTGGTGCGATTGGCCGCTGGAAACGCTTCTTCCGGGCCGTGAGCGCGGCACTACAGCTATTCCCTAGGTTTTTAGAGCGGCAGAATTGTCTGCTTGGGATTGAAACGATTTTTACGGGCAGAGCGCCTCTTGCGCGCCGCCCGAATCATCGCAAATAACGAAAGAACGTACATCAAGAATGCCGCGATGTCCGCGCTAAGGTGATGCTTGTTCTGCCACATCATCCAGGGAGGAATCAGCCAGGCAGCGAGAAGCAAGATTATCCCAAAACCAACGGCCGAGATGAGGGCGGCTCCGGCAAGAGACAGGATGAGTCTTTTGCGATCGGCGTTCTCAGCGGAATGGAGCGCTTTGTTGATTTCCATGCCAGCCAGTCTGTCACAGCGCCTATTGCTGGTCAAGCCACGCGGAACGGAAAACCTAATAAAAGGCTCTAGATATGGATATCCCACCTTAGCCGCATCGTGCGCGGCGAAGGTGGGGCACCCAGGTTTGCGGGCGGAAGTTAGAGCGCCGTTTCGCCGCGTTCGTCGTTGCGGATGCGGATGGCTTCCGCGATGGGGCTGACGAAGATTTTTCCGTCGCCGATGCGGCCGGTGCGGGCGGCGCCGATGATGGCCTGGATGGCCTTCTCCTTCATCTCGTCGGTGACGACCAACTCGATCTTGACCTTGGGCAGAAGGTCGACCGTGTACTCGCGGCCGCGATAGAACTCAGTGTGGCCCTTCTGGCGGCCGTGGCCGCGGGCTTCCAGAATGGTCATGCCTTCGATGCCGGCTTCGAGCAGGGCATCCTTGACTGCATCCAGCTTGGAGGGCTGGAGAATGGCTTCGATTTTGATCATACGCAAAATGCCTCGTTTGACAGGGTAACAGGCGGGGGGGCTGGTTGGGCCAGTCCCCCCGGTATTTTGATGAAAAGCATCTGAACAAAAACCTTACGTGTTGAGGTCGTATCCTTCCTCGTTGTGCTGCGAGAGGTCGAGTCCGGCGGCTTCGTCTTCTGCGGAGACACGGAGGCCGACGAGCTTGTCCACGACGAAGAGCAGCACCAGCGTGCCGACGATGGAGATGCCCCAGGCAATGGCGACGCCGGCTGACTGATTGAGCAACTGGCCCCAGTGGCCGTCGATGGCGCCGGAGGGGAGCGGGTTGCCGGCCGCGTCCTTGAAGACCGGGTTGATGACGCTGGCGGCGAAGATGCCGGTGAGCAATGCGCCGACGGTTCCGCCGGCTCCATGCACGCCAAAGGCGTCCAGGGAGTCGTCGTAGCCAAAGAAGCTTTTCACCATGAAGACCATGGAGAAGCAGACGACGCCGGCGACGAGGCCGATGACCAAGGCGCTCATGGGGTGGACAAATCCGGAGGCGGGGGTGATGGCCACCAGTCCGGCAACCGCGCCGGAGATGGCGCCCAGGGCGGTGGGCTTGCCGTTGTGAATCCACTCGGCGATGGACCAGCCGATGGCCGCAGCGGCGGTGGCAAAGTGGGTGTTGACGAAGGCGCTGGTGGCCAGCGGGCTGGCGGCCAGCGCGCTGCCGGCGTTGAAACCGAACCAGCCCACCCACAGGAGACAAGCCCCGACGAAGCTGAGCACCATCGAGTGAGGCTGCATCTTGGTCTGCGGATAGCCGATGCGCTTGCCCATGTAAAGGCAGCAGATCAGAGCGGAGACGCCGCTGGTGATGTGGACCACGGTTCCGCCGGCGAAGTCGAAGCTGGGGAAGGGGGCGTGAATATTGGAGGAGTTGAGCAATCCGCCGACGCCCCAGACCATGTGGGCCATGGGGCAATAGACCAGAAGCGACCACAGGGAGAGGAAGAGAGCCATGGCGCTGAACTTCATGCGCTCGGCAAAGGCGCCGCAGATGAGCGCCGGGGTGATGATGGCGAACATGAGCTGATAGACCATGATGGTCTGCTCGGGGATGGTGGCGGCGTAGTTGAGGTTGGGCGCCAGGCCCACGCCGCGCAGGAAGAGGTTATGGAAGCCGCCGACAAAGGCGTTGCCGGGGCCGAAGGCCAGCGAGTAGCCGACGATGGCCCAGAGGACGGTGACCAGGCACATCATGGCGAAGCTCTGCATCATGGTGCCGAGAATGTTCTTTCTGCGGACCAGGCCGCCGTAGAAGAGAGCCAGTCCGGGACCGGTCATCAGCAGGACCAGGGCGGCGGAGGTGAGCATCCAGGCGTTATCGCCCGCGGACTGGGCGTTGGCGGTAGCGGTCTGATTGGCTTGGATGGCTTGTTGAAGGGCGGCTATCTGGGCCTGGGTGTCAGGAGCCGGGGCGGCTGGGGTTGAGGCGGGCGCCTGTGCCATCACCAAGGCCGGTATACCCAGGACGGCAGCTAGAAGCAGCAGTTTGATTGCGCGACAACACATAAGGTTTTCACTCCCCCAAAGCATGCAGTCGCTCGAAAGCATGCGATGTGGCGGGATTCCGGCCGCCAATCCGGAAGAAGCAAGGAAGGACACACCGGCGGCGTGAGCCTGCACGGATCAAAGCCGCTGCCGGAACAGGAATTTCGCTTAGGAACTGCCGGACATGGCTGATCCAGCCCGGTGGAGGGCCAGAATCAGCTCAACTCTCAGATGAATCTGACAGAAGTCTAGGGTTCTCCGCATAAGGAATCCATGAAGAATTCCCGGAATTGCTGCCAAAAATGCGGAAGAGTGGACAAATCGCAATGGTAATCTCATCGATTCTGCGCTACATGGCACTCTCCGAGCGCCAGGCACAGATGTATTCATCGAGATGCCCTTCTTGAAGGAAAGGTCCTCTCGCTGAATGCGGATTTGATCCGCGCCGGTTCAAAGACGGCTACATCCTGCGGTTAGATCGCGGTTTCGCCGCGTTCATCGTTACGGATGCGGATGGCCTCGTCGACGCGGCTGATGAAGATCTTTCCGTCGCCGATGTGGCCGGTGCGGGCGGCGCCGAGGATGGCCTGCACGGCCTTCTCCTTGAGCGCGTCGCCGACGACGATTTCGAGCTTGATCTTGGGCAGCAGGTCGATGGTGTATTCGCGGCCGCGATAAAACTCGGTGTGGCCCTTCTGGCGGCCGTGTCCGCGGGCTTCCAGGATGGTAATGCCCTCGATGCCGGCTTCGATCAGGGCTTCCTTGACTGCATCCAGCTTGGCGGGCTGGATCACCGCTTCAATCTTGAGCATGGGCGGATTCCTCGCTTGAGAGCTTAAACGGCGGAGCCGCGCCGCGGGCATGGCTCCGCCGGGTTGAATCACGAGTTCAGGTCGTAGCCTTCCTCGCCGTGCTGGGAGAGGTCAAGACCGGCGGCTTCGTCGGCTGCGGAGACGCGCAGGCCCATCGTCTTGTCAACCAGGAACAGCAACACAAGAGTGCCCACGATGGCCAGAGCCCATCCGATGCCTACGCCGACGGCCTGGTTGAGGACCTGATGCCAGTTGCCGTCGATGGCGCCGGTGGCGACGGGATGGCCGGCGGCGTCCTTGCCGTAGGCGGCATTGATGGCCCCGGAGGCAAGCAGGCCGGTGAGCAGCGCGCCCATGGTTCCTCCGATGCCGTGGACGCCAAAGGCGTCGAGGGAGTCGTCGTAGCCAAAGAATTTCTTGACTTTGAAGACCATGAAGGAGCAGACGACGCCGGCGATGAGGCCGATGAGCAGGGCAGACATGGGTTGGACAAAGCCGGAGGCCTGGGTGATGGTGGCCAGGCCGGCAACCGCGCCGGAGATGGCGCCCAGGGCGGTGGGCTTGCCATTCTGAATCCACTCGGCGACCACCCAGCCGATGGCTCCGGCGGCGGCGGCGAACTGAGTGTTGATAAAGGCGCTTGTGGCCAGCGGACCGGCACTGAGCGCACTGCCGGCGTTGAAGCCGAACCAGCCTACCCACAGCATAGCGGCACCGATGAAGCTGAGCACCATCGCGTGGGGTGGCATATCCTGCTGAGGGTAACCGGCGCGCTTGCCCAGATAAAGAGCGCAGACCAGCGCGGAGACGCCGCTGCTGATGTGCACCACCGTGCCGCCGGCGAAGTCGAAGACCGGCCAGTAACCGCCCGTAACGTTGAGGATTCCGCCCACGCCCCAGATCATGTGGGCCAGGGGGCAGTAGACGACCAGCGACCAGAGCGACAGAAAGACGGCCATGGAGCTGAACTTGACGCGCTCGGCAAAGGCTCCGGTAATCAGCGCCGGAGTGATGATGGCGAACATGAGCTGGTAAATCATGAAGGTCTGCTCGGGGATGGTTCCGCCGTAGTTGGGGTTGGGCGCGAGCGAGACGCCGCGCAGAAAGGCGTGCTCAAAGCCGCCGATGATGCCGTTGCCGGCCCCGAAAGCCAGCGAGTAGCCGACCAGCGCCCACAGAACGGTGATGAGCCCCATCATGGCGAAGCTCTGCATCATGGTACCCAGGATGTTCTTGCGGCGAACAAGCCCGCCATAGAAGAGCGTCAGGCCGGGCGCGGTCATCAGCAGGACCAGGGCCGCAGAGATCAACACCCAGGCGTTGTCGCCGGCGGTCTGGGCGTCGCGGACGGCTTGTTGGAGGGCGGCGATTTGGGCCTGGGTGGCTGGAGGCGAGGGACCCAGGGCGGGGGCCACGGCAAACGCCATGGCTGGGAGTCCCAGCATGGCAGAGACAAGGAACAGCTTGATTCCACGATAACAATGCATGCGATTCCGCTCCGAAAGGGTGGGTGCGAATGGATGAATGAACAGGCAAAAAACTCCTGCGGGCAGCGACCGGCGAGCAGAAGAACAGAGGGTCAAAGATCCGATTTGATCGGTGCATCCTTTATAAAGTTTTCGTAATGATTTGAAAAGGGTTTTGTGAAGGCAGGCGAATTTTTGTGATTATTGCCCATTTTCCGATATCTTGGGGACGAGGCGGACGAGGGAGATGCAATGCGAAAGGAAGCGGGGGGATGAGGAAATAAGGGAACAGGGGATTGCGGTGTTTGCCAGAGCGGGTGGGCCGCACAAGAGCCATTCCCGAAAAGAGAGCAATCCTGACCATGCCTTCTTGACGCAAGAAGTTCTATATTGACAATATGGCGGCCACAGCAGAGCGGGACCACTATCTTTTTGGAGCATTGGAGAGCAGCGGGAAGAACCGCGCCAAGCTCCGGGAGGTGAGCTACGGCTACGAACAGCCGGAAGGCGTCCTGCTGACCTCGCTGGATTTTGCGGTGAACTGGATCCGGAAGAGCTCCATATGGCCCATGACCTTTGGCCTGGCCTGCTGCGCCATTGAAATGATGTCGATGGGCGCGGCGCGCTTCGATATCGCGCGGTTTGGCGCCGAGGTCTTCCGGCCCTCGCCGCGGCAGTCGGACCTGATGGTGGTTGCCGGGCGGGTTTCGTGGAAGATGGCGCCGGTGATTCGCAGGCTGTATGACCAGATGCCGGAGCCGAAATGGGTCATCTCGATGGGCGCCTGCGCGACCTCAGGCGGGGTTTTCAACAACTATGCCCTGGTGCAGGGAGTGAATCAGGTGATTCCAGTGGACGTGTATGTTCCGGGGTGTCCACCACGTCCCGAGCAACTCTTGTATGCGATAACGCTTCTACAAGAGAAGATACAACGTGAGCCTCGGAGCCTGTTGAAGACGCTGAACGCCGGATAATAGGCAGTGTGAAAAGCCAGTACTCGGGCGCAAGTTACCGAAGTAACCAATTTTTGCCTGTGACGTTGAACGAGATGAGGAAGGGCAACTCGTTGAAAAAAATGTACTCTGCGGAATCGTCCCATGGTAAGTTTAGTATTGCTGTAGGGAAATTTTGCGGTCCGATCATTGTGCGGATCCTCGTCAGCCCGAGCGTCGGCCCGAGCCGGAATCTGTACTCGAAACAGCCCCAACTATCTGTTCAGTCAGTTTAATTGCGGAGGAAAAACGCATGTACGTCCGTGTTTCAAAGTCTGTAAGCCGGGTTCTCGCGCTGGCTCTTGTGGCGTTGATACCCGTTGCCCTGGCTGCCCAGGGAACAACCACGTCTGCCGGGAAACCCGCTGCGGACGATTCCCTATCGAAGTGGGACATCTTTGGGGGCTACAGTTACATCGCGCCCCATGGAACGATAGAGTCTCCGATGCAAGGCACAAATCTTCCAGTCGCCTACACGGCAATCACCAGTGGCGGTATCGGGAGTGTAGCCCGCTACTTTAACAGGTATGCAGGTGCCGAGGTCGTGGGCGATGCACATCTTGAGAACGAGTCGCAGCCCGGTGGAGTTTGGTCGACCTCAAAGGATGATATGAGTGGCGCGTCGGCCGGCTTGATTTTCCGGTTTCCGACCACCAACATCACGCCCTTCGTTCACGGCTTGGTGGGCGGTGAGCGCGTAGGCGGCCCTCACTGGCAGCCTGACAGATGGGGACCGGTGTTGACCGCGGGCGGAGGCATGGACTACATCACTCCGTTTCTCCACCGTCACTTGGCGATTCGGGTGTTCCAGGCGGATTACCAGTACACCCACGAAGATTTCGGCCCGGTAGACTTCACAGGTGGCCGCGCCAACATCAACGCAGCGCGCTTGAGCGCCGGCCTCGTGTACCACATTGGCTCCATCGCGCCCCCTCTGCCGGTGACGCTGGCGTGCTCGGCCAGCCCGACTACGATCTTCCCCGGCGACCCGGTCACGTTGACCGCGATGGCAGGCAACCTGGATCCCAAGCTGAATGCGGTTTATTCCTGGACGGGAGTGCCGGGCTTGAAAGGCAATGGAACGACAGCTTCGTTGGACTCGGCAGCCACAGGTTCGCTGGCGGCCGGTTCCTACACGGCGAAGTGTGGAGTGAAGGAAGGCAAGCCCGGCAAGGAAGGCCTCCAGCCGTGGGAATCTGCCGACGCATCGGCCAGCTTCACGGTGAAGGCCTTTGAGCCGCCGACGATCAGTTGCGCGGCCAGCCCCACCACCCTCAATCCAGGCGACAAGAGCGTAGTCACCGCTGCGGGCCTGAGCCCGCAGAACCGCCCGCTGACTTACAGCTACTCGGCTGCGTCAGGGACCATCAGCGGAACTGGCGCCTCGGTGGTGTTCGATTCGACGGGTGCGCCGACCGGCTCCGTAGCCATCATCTGCAATGTATCGGACGACAAGGGTCAGACGGCAACCGCGAACACCAGCGTGACGATTGCGCCTCCTCCGCCTCCTCCGGCCCCTCCCGCGGAGCAAGTGCGGCTCGAGGCTCGCCTGGCGTTGCACAGCGTCTTTTTCCCGACCGCTCAGCCCAGGGCCGAACTTCCCAATGGCGGCCTGTTGGCCAGCCAGCTGGCAACCCTGGCCACCCTGGCGACGGACTTCAAGAGCTACCTCACATTCAAACCGGATGCTCACCTGACTCTAAGCGGACATTGCGATGTGCGCGGATCAGTGGAGTACAACCAGGCGCTTTCCGAACGCCGTGTCGCTCGCACAAAACAGTTCCTTGTTGAACAGGGTGTACCCGAAGCCAAGATTGAAACGCGCGGCCTTGGCAAGGACCAAGAGCTCACCGCGGACCAGGTGAAAGAGCTGGTGGAACAGAATCCCGACCTGAGCGATGCGGAGCGGGCGAAGGTTCTCCATGACCTGAACGTCATTGTCCTGGCTCAAAACCGCCGTGTAGACGTTACCCTGAGCACCACGGGCCAAGAATCGGTGCGCCTGTACCCGTTCAACGCCGCCGATTCGCTGACGCTTATTCAGGAGAAGTCTACGACGCCCAGAAAGAAGGCCGCGGCCACAAAGAAGTAATCCACCCCGGTCGATGAGACCAAGGTAAAGCCGCACAGACGTGCAAGCCCTGGCGGCCAAGGAGCAAGTCAAGAAGGTGAAATAAGGTGGGGAGGGGGCGCACAAGGCTCCCTCCAGAGGAAGAAATGTCCCTGGTTGTTCAGCATGATTGGAAGGAGAATCACATGGATTTGAGAAATCTGAAGTCTGTTTGTTTGGTTCTGGCTGCGGCGAGTTTTGCCCTCTTACCGATGGGGTGCAAAAAGGCTCCGCCTATAACGCTGACGGCCCAGGCCAATCCGCCCGCGGTCTTCCCCGGTGAGCCGGTCACAGTGAGCGCGGCCGCCGGATCGGTGGATACCAACAAGAAGAACAATGTGATTTACAGCTGGTCGGGAACCGGCGTGACGGGCAACGGAACGACGGCCACGGTAGCCACTGCAACGCTTGCGCCGGGCAGCTATGCGGTGAAGGCGGAAGTGAAGGAAGGCAAGCCGGGCAAGGAAGGCCTGAAGCCGGGTCAGTCGGCAGAAGCCTCGGCGAGCTATACAGTGAAGCCGTTTGAGCCGCCGACAATCAGCTGTTCGGCCAACCCCGGCACCATCAAGCCGGGCGAGACCAGCGCTGTGACGGCAGTGGGCCTGAGCCCGCAGAACCGCCCGTTGACCTATAGCTACTCGGCCTCGGCCGGCACGGTGACGGGCAACGGAACGACGGCGACTTTCAATTCGACGGGCGCGCCAACGGGCACGGTGGGGATCACCTGCAACGTGAGCGACGACAAGGAACATACGGCAACAGCCAGCACCAGCGTGAACATTCTGGCGCCATATGTGCCTCCGGTTCCGCATACGCAGGCTCTTTCTTCGATCAGCTTCGCGACCGACAAGAAGCGCCCGACGCGGGTGGACAACGAAGCCAAGGCGATTCTGGACGAAATAGCCCTCGAGGCACAGAAGCAGCCGGATGCGAAGCTGGTGGTTGTGGGCGAAGCGGATGCCAAGGAGAAGGAGAAGACCGCGAAGGAGCAAAAGGCCGCGCTGAAGCACAAGCACCTCAAGGTTGAGGACCTGGCCGCCGAGCGCGCCGTCAACGTCAAGGAGTACCTGGTGACGGAGAAGGGCATTGACGCATCCCGCATCAGTGTCGCGACCGGCACGGCGGACGACCAGAAGGTGGAAAACTATCTGGTGCCCGCGGGTGCGACCTTCACAGCCGATGTGCAAGGAACTACCCCGGTGGATGAGACCATGGTGAAGCCGGAGGTGCGCAAGCCCCTGGGCGAGAAGCCGGCGCACCACAAGAAGCCGGCCAAGCCGACATCGGCGCGATAGGCCACCTGGCCTGCACAGGCAATGAACCGGTTCGTCAAGCCTTCCCGCAATCATGGAAGGCTTGACGAACGCAGGGCTGAGCGATTCCTCCTGCAATTTTTTGAGGCTGACCGGCAAGCCGGCCGGCCTCTTTAGTTTTGTGCACCTTCTTTTGAGCGCCCTCTTTTATTTACACTTCTCTTTGAAACCCGGGAGTTCCTTTCTTCAATGAGCCGCTTGCAAATTTGTCTTGATTTTCCATATTGGCGCGGCGGTCTCGCACCGGGCGCTCTGGCTTTATTGTTTGCGATTGCCGGGCAGAGATTGCCGGCGCAGTCGCTTTGGAGCGCGGTTGGTCCGGCCGGTGGCGATGCACGCGTCTTTGCCGCGGTTCCCGGCCAGCCCCATCATCTATATCTCGGCAGCACCAACAGTTGGATCTTCGAGTCCGTCGATGAAGGGGCTTCGTGGCATCGGCTTGCGAAGCTGGATCCCTGGGAAGACCTGGTTGTAGACAGCATCCTTGTGGATTCGGCAAATCCTGCAGTTGTCTATGCGAGCGGATGGAAGGCCGACCAGCGCGATGGCGGGATGTGGGTGAGCCGCGATGGGGGCAGACACTGGGACGCGGTGGAAGGTTTGCGCGGCCAGTCGGTTTTTTCCCTGGCGCAAGCGCCGTCCGATGCGAAGATCTTGTACGCCGGGACATGGGAGGGGGTGTATCGCAGCACGGATGCGGGCGCAACCTGGAAATCCATCAGTCCACAGGGCAGCGAGGAGATTCACGAGGTGGAATCGCTGGCGGTGGACCCCGTGGACCCCAATATCGTCTACGCGGGCACGTGGCACCTGCCCTGGAAAACATACGACGGCGGCAATAGCTGGAAAAGCATCAAAGACGGGCTGATCGACGACTCCGACGTGTTTTCGATCATCATCGACCCGGAAAGCCCGCAGACGGTCTTCCTGAGCGCGTGCAGCGGGATCTACAAGAGCGAGAACGCGGGCGAGCTGTTCCAAAAGATCCAGGGGATTCCCAAGACGGCGCAGCGCACGCGGGTTCTGATGCAGGACCCGGCGCATCGGGAGGTGGTGTATGCCGGAACTACCGAGGGCCTGTACAAGACGGTGGACGGGGGGAAGACCTTCCGGCGCATGACCGGGCCGGACGTGATCGTGAACGGCGTGTATGTGGACCCGCAGGATTCGAATCGCGTGCTGCTGGCGACGGATCGCGGCGGGGTGCTTGCAAGCAAAGACGGGGGGACGAGTTTTGATCCTTCGAATGAGGGTTTTTCGGGACGCAAGGTGGAGGCGTTGCTGGTGCCACCTGCGGTGGGGCCAACTGCGCCTGCGGCGCGAATCTTTGCCGGGGTGGTGAATGACAAGTCCTATGGCGGGGTTTTTGTTTCCAGCGATGGCGGCGCGCATTGGGAACAGATCTCCGAGGGGCTGGAGGGGCGCGATGTCTTTGCCCTGGCGCAGGCGCAGGACGGAACCGTGCTGGCCGGGACCAGTCACGGCATTTTTGCGCTGGAGGCGGGCACAGCGGATGCTCCGGGCGCGCGTTGGAGCCCGCGCAACACGATTCAGAACACGCTGGTGAAAACGGCCACGGAAACCCACTATGGAAAGCGCGTCAACGTGGAGAAGCGGGTGAAGGCCACGGTCTACGAATTGGATAGCCGCGTGAATGCCTTCGATCTATCGGGAGATGTCTGGGTGGCCTCGACCGGCATCGGCCTGCTGACCAGCAGGGACCAGGGCGCAAGCTGGCAGGGCGGCCCGGTGATGGGCTCGGGCGAATACTTATCGGTGACCGCGCATGGAGCAACGATGGCCGCGGCCCGGGCGGATGGAGTGGTTCTCTCCACCGATGCCGGCTTGACCTGGACGCCGATGGGCATTCCAACGATGCTCACGCGCATCCATCGCGTGGCTTTTTCAGCGGATGGGACGTTGTGGCTAGGGGCGCGCGAAGGCGTCTATTTTACTCGCGACCTGGGCAAGACGTGGCTGTGGATGGAGCGGCTGCCGTTCCGCGACGTGGACGATCTAACCTATGAGGCAGCGCTGGGCAAGGTGCTGGCGAGCTCGCGGAGCAACGACCAGGTGTACGCAATCGACCCCAAGACGCTGGACTGGAAGTGGTGGCAGACCGGTTACCGCATCGGGCTGATCCGCGCGGCGGGAAAGCGTCTGGTGGCAGCTTCTCTGTATGATGGGGTGCTGGTTGAGCCGCAGGCTGCCGAAGTGGAAACCGGACAACGGTGAACGGCCGAAGGAAATAGAAAACAGTTTTCGCGGGGAAAAGATTTATTTCTGTATCATTAGTCTATGCGCGCTGAAACAGCGGATCTCCGCGGACAGAGTGGAAGCCACGCCTTTCGAAGCCACGACCCTCGCCTGGAGCCGATTGCGGCCAAGGTGCTGGCCCAAGAGCGGCTGGACTTCAACGACGGCCTTGCGCTTTACGGCTCCTCGGATGTGCTTGCGGTGGGCTGGCTGGCCAACCATGTGCGTGAGCGGATGCACGGCGACGTGACTTACTTCAACGTGAATCGCCACATCAACCCCACCAACGTGTGCGTGGCGGCTTGCAAGCTGTGCGCCTTCGGGCGCAAGAAGGGCGACCCGGCGGGTTACACGATGGCGCTGGAAGAGGCGTGGGAGACGGCGGCCTCGGGCTATTCGGAGGCGGTGACCGAGTTTCACATCGTGGGCGGACTGCACCCGGACCTGCCGTTTGAATATTATCTCGATCTGGTGCGGGGGCTGAAGGAGCGATTTCCCAAGGTACACATCAAGGCTTTCACGATGGTGGAAGTGGCCTATCTGGGGCGGCGGGCCAAGCTGAGCATTGAAGATACATTGGTGAAGTTGCGCGATGCGGGCGTGGACTCGATGCCCGGCGGCGGAGCGGAGATTTTCGCTGCGAGGGTGCGATCGATCATCTGCGACCATAAGATCGACGGCGAGGAGTGGCTCCAGACGGCTCGGCTGGCGCACAAGCTGGGCTTCAGGTCCAATGCGACCATGCTCTACGGCCACATTGAGAACGACGAGGACCGCGTGGACCACTTGCTGAAGCTACGCGCTCTACAGGACGAGACGGGCGGATTTCAGACCTTCATCCCGCTGGCCTTTCACCCGGAAAACACGTCTCTCGATCATTTGCCGGTGACCACGGGGCTGACGGACATTCGCCAGATCGCGGTGAGCCGGCTGCTGCTGGACAACTTTGCGCACATCAAGGCCTACTGGCAGATGCTGACGCCGAAGATTGCGCAGATTGCGCTGCGCTTTGGCGCCGATGATCTGGACGGCACGGTCGTCGAAGAGAAGATTTACCACGATGCCGGCGCGACGACGCCGCAGGGCATGACGCGCAAGGAACTTTGCCGGCTGATTACCGAGGCCGGGCGGGTTCCGGTGGAGCGCGATACGTTGTATTCTGCAGTGACGCGGACTGAGGACAGTTTTGTTGTCGCCGTATAAGACGAAGTTGGAAAGGGGCGAGCGCAATGGAAGATTTTGGTTGGAAAGCCGTGGTTGGATTTTGCTGGGGATTCGTGTGGGGAATCGGGTGCTCGCTCGCGATCCTGTATTCCATCTACCTGGCCGGCTACCGCAAGGCGATCAAGGATTCTCTCAAACCGGTAAAGCCGAAGCGGTTCACGGAGGTGTTTGAGAGAGTCCAGGCCCGGCGAGCCAAGAAGGCTGCGTCCGCGCCGAAGTGATGCGGCGACTACTGCCGCACGACCGCTCCGCCTTTCATCACAAAACTTACGCGCTCCACCACTGAGATGTCTTCGAGCGGGTTGCCGGGGACGGCGACGATGTCGGCAAAGTAGCCGGGCTTGAGTTCGCCGATCTGGCCCTCCCAGCCGAGCAGTTTTGCGCCTTCGATCAAATCGGCTTGCAGCACGGCCAGCGGCTTCATGCCGTAGCGGACCATCAGCTCCAGCTCGACGGCCTGCGTTCCGTGCGGAAAGGGTCCGACGTCGGAGCCGACAGCGAAGGGGATGCCGGCGGCGACCTGGCGCTTGAACTCGCGAATTTTGTAGTCGAGCAGGGCTGCTTCGCGCGCGGCTTGGGCGGGCGATTCCGTGTGGTGCGCAAAATAGTCGAAGATAGCGAAGGTGGGGACGGCGGGGATATTCTTCTCAATCATTAGCCGCATGGTTTCGTCGCTGAGCTGGGTGGCGTGATCGATGGAAGCGACGCCTGCCTGCGCGGCATAGAGAGTGCCAGGCTCGCCCATGGCGTGGACGGCGACGCGCGTGCCCATACGGCGGGCTTCGTCAACCGCAGCGGCCAGTTGCGCCTCAGTGTATTGGTAGGGGGTGTGCAGGACGCCATCGACCATGTGGTCCGGTCCGGTCTCGTATATCTTGACGAAGTCCGAGCCTTCCTTGTGCTGTGCGCGGATGACCGCGACGAGCTGATCGATGGAGTTGGCGTAGTCGGCGTTGGAGAGCACACGTTGGGCTGGGTTGTAGTGGATGGCGTCTTCGTGGCCTCCCAAAATATCGATGGCGTTGCCACTGATGCGCAGGCGCGGACCGGGAATGAGGCCCTGGTCGATGGCGTCGCGGACGGCCGTGTCGGCGGAGCCGGCGCCTTCGGTGCCCATGTCGCGCTCAGCGGTGAATCCGGCCAGCAGGTCGGCTTTGGCGGCTTGGGCGGCGAGGATGGTGCGCCAGGGAACCGACTCCTCGACGGTTTGCAGGTCTTCGGCGCCGGGATGCAGGAAGAGATGGACGTGAGCGTCGATGAGGCCGGGAAGGAGCGTGGCGTCGCCGAGGTCGATGATCCTGGCGCCCTTCGGATGGTCAACGGAGACGCCTACGGCGCGAATGCGATCGCCCTCGACGAGAACTTCGCCGGGTTGGAGCAGGGCGCCGGTGTCGATCTGCAGCAGGCGGGCGGCGTGAAGAACGATGGGCGCGGGGGCCGGTTGCTGGGCGGGTGCAACGGCCGCAAGAGGCAGGGCTGCGCTGAGGGCCAACAGAAATGCCCAGCGCAAAAGACGAGGGCGCACAGAGAAATTCGGCATGGCTACCACTATGCCGCATCGAATTCGGCTTGTCGATGGGTGATTTGCGGACGGCTCGGACGATTGCGCGCACAGGCAAGGGGAGCTGCCGATGGGCCGTTGACCTGGCATCTGGCAGCAGCCTGCCTCATTCATCCAATGTCACCACGCCGCTATCGCCATCCACCGTGATGCGCTGTCCGCTGTGGATTCGATCGGTAGCCACGCCGGTTCCCAGCACCGCAGGCACGCCGTATTCGCGCGCCACAATTGAGCTGTGACTCAGCGGGCCGCCCACATCCGTAACGATGCCTGACGCCAGGGCGAACAGGGGCGTCCACGCCGGCGTGGTGATTTTGGCCACCAGAATATCTCCCGGCTTCATCTGGTCGAATTCTTCGGGACCGTGAATCACACAGGCTGGGCCGGTCACCCTCCCTGGGCTGGCGCCAATTCCCTTCATGATGTTGCCGGCCGCCTGGCTGCTGCGCGCGGGCATCCAGCGGCTGAGGTCCAGGCCGAAGAAGCGAGCGCCCCCTTTAACAGGCAACACGACAGGCGGCATAACACTGAGTTCCCGCTGCCAGGTCTGGCGCCGCTCCGCTATCGCGCGATGATAGTCTCCCGCGGGCTGGCCGTCGTCGAGCGAGCGCGCCGCGGCCTCGACCTCATCCCACTTCAGCCAAAACACCTCGTCGGGTTCCGCAATTGCGCCCGCGGCAGCCATCCGGCGTCCCAACTCGCGCAGGATGCGGCGCAGCACCGGCCAACCCAGGCCAACGCTGGCCAGCGCGTCCTCGCGCATAGGCGCCACACGCTGCGCCCAGCCCAGCACGCTCCTGAACAAGCGCAGGCGTAGCCCGCGCAGCCGCGCCAACTGCGATGCGGCGGCCTGCTCCCGCGCGGCCACGGCTGCCGCCTGCCGCTCGTAGGGGCTGCGACCTTGTCCGGCAATAAAGTATTTGAGCGTTTCGAGCAGGGACGCCGGGGCCTCGGCGGGGAGGGTCTTGGCGAAATCCAGGTCGTAGACGGCGTGGCCAAAACGGTTCAGATGCTCCGCCAGGCTCGCGGAGAATTCACGCCAGCTTTCTCCGTCTGCGATAGGCGACGCTTGCGCTTCGTATGCCGCTGCAATCTCTTTGCTGCTGGCCCGCGCAAGATAATTGGTAAGCCCGGCCTGGCCGCGCGCCCACATGGCCAGATCGTAGAGCGACTTCTCCGCGCGGATCGGCGTGCTGTCGAAACCCAGCAGGAAAGTTAGCGCGGGCGGGTCGCTCTTGCGCTTGATGAGGTGGTTATACGCATTTGTAAAAGCGGCTTCGCTGAGATTCACAACTCCGAGGACGAGTTGGACGCTCACATAGTAGCTTGCCGCCGCCTCCACGATGCGGTGCGCGCCGGCCAGCAGTTCAGGGGAAGGGGTCGCTGCCAGATCGCGCCCGGTCCACACACTGGTCGCGTTCGCATAATGCGGGCGTGCTTCATCGGCCCACTGCGCCGGCGCTGTGCGCAGCATCCTGACCAACCTGCGCCACCGGACAATCATGGTGAAGAGCAGCCGCGCCGTTTGCCACGCAGTCAACCTCATCTCGTAATATACGTACCCATGGACGGTCAGGAGCGCAATCGAGTCGCCCTGGAGATCCATCGTCTGCGCCATGATCTGCTGTGTCGCCTCGCTCCACACCGGCAAGGCCAGCGTTGCGAACAACGGTGAGAGCGGCTCAGGCAGCAATTCGGCTACGCTTTGCCGGAAGTATCTGGCCCCTGCTTGCGGGACCTTCCATTCGAACGCCGCGCGCGCTTCGGGCAGCGCGGTTATGGGCCGCGCCTGCACAATAAAGATGCGCCCGTCGCACATGGCCCATTCGATGTCCATTGGCTGGCCGTAGAGCTGCTCAATCTGTACGCCCAGCCGAGCCAGTTCCGCGACCTGCGCCGGCTCCAGCGCGGCCTGCCTGCGCCTGCCGGCCGGGACCGGCTCCTCGCGCGTGCCCGTCTCCAGGCGCACCGTCATCACCTCTTTGCTGGCGATTTCCCGGGATGCGATTGCGCCGGTTTGCTTGTTGACGACGATGGTGTCTGGCGTAACCTGGCTGCTGACGACAGCCTCGCCCAGGCCCCAGGCCGCGTTGATCATCAGTTCATCGCGCGCGCCCGTCACCGGGTTCGCGGTGAAGGCGACGCCGGCGGCCTGGGCCGCAACCAGCCGCTGCACGACGACCGCGATGCTGACGTCTTCCGGCCGGATCCCTTGCCGCTGGCGATAGCCGATGGCGCGCCCCGTCCACAACGACGCCCAGCACCGCTTGACGGCATCGAGTACCGCATCGGGGCCGCGCACGTTCAGGTAGGTCTCCAATTGGCCCGCGAACGACGCATCCGGCAGGTCTTCCGCCGTTGCCGACGAGCGTACCGCCACGGCAAGATCGGCGCCCAGCTCGCGATACCGTTGCCGGATGGCGCCGGCGATCTCGACCGGCATTGTCCCTTGTGCGAAGAGGGATTGGATCTGCTCCGAGGCGCGCTCCAGGGTGGCGGGGTCGTTGGCTTGCGCCTGTGCCACGGCAGCCAAAATTCCGTCGCGGAGATGGTTCTCTTCCACAAAGCGGCGGTAGGCTTCGGTGGTGACATGAAAGCCGGGAGGCACGGGCAGGCCAGCAGCCACCATGCGCGCCAGCGATGCGCCCTTGCCGCCGACTCGTTCGAGCGCCGCATCCGGGCTATCCAGAGGGAGAGTGAATGAACTGGCCGGGAATGAACTCATCTTTGGCCTCGATCCTTTCGAGAGACCGCGTCCCGTGCACGAGCTACCGTCCCCCTGAGATTCCGCCCTCGATGCGCCGGGCACAATCCCGACGCAATTATAGTCGCAAGCCGTTAGCCGAATGTGAATTGACCAACGACCCATGCAGAGGAAGCAAATCGGCTCTGGTGTGGCAGCGGCCTGAAGACAAGGAGCAGGCGATCTATTGCAGGAACTCGCGGACGAACTTGTTCTGGCTCTTGACCAGTTCGTGCAGCGAGCCGTCGAAGATGAGGCGGCCTTCTTCGAGCATGAGGAAGGTGGTGTTGGGATCGGTTTCGCCTTTGGGGAGAAGGACCATGCGGCCGAGTTCGGGGTCGAAGCGGTGGTTGCAGAGGATGAAGGCGTCCTGAAGGCGATGGGTGACCATCAGCGAGGGGGTGTGGTAGACGTCGCGCTCCTTGACGATGAGCTCGATGATGGTGGTGGAAGTGACGGGGTCAAGGCCGCCGGTGGGCGAGTCGTAGAGCAGCAGTTCGGGCTGGTGGATGAAGGCGCGGGCGATGGCCACGCGGCGGCGCATTCCGCCGGAAAGGCTGGCCGGATAAAGGTCGAAGGTCTCCTCCAACTCGACAAAGCGCAGAGCATCGCGGACACGGCTGTCGATTTCGTCGTCGGGAACCCGCTCCTGGATCAGTTGGTAGGCCACGTTGTCGCGGACAGTGAGCGAATCGAAGAGCGCGCCCTCCTGGAAGACCATGCCGGTGCGGGTGCGGAGGGGAAAGAGCATCTCCTCGGGCATGTGGGAGATTTCTTCGCCGAAGAGTTGGATGCTGCCGCGGTCGGGGCGGAACAGGCCGTTGATGAGCTTGAGCAGGACGCTCTTGCCCACCCCGGCCGGGCCGAGAAGCACGCGTGTCTCTCCCGGCGCAATGGAGAAGCTGACGTCCTGAAGCACCGGCGGGCCGTCAAAGGCGATGGAGACGTTGCGAAAGGCGACGACCGGGCCGGCATCCGCGGCCGGAGCCGGGCTTTGCGGCTGGGAAATGGGGGACGCATTCATGGCAAGAGTCTGAGCAGCACCTGGGTGAGGAGGAAATCGACGAAGATGATGAGCACCGATGCGGAGACGACGGCCTGAATGGTGGCACGGCCCACGCCTTCGGTGCCGCCCGAGGTTCTCATGCCATAGAAGCAGCCGATGGAGCTGAGGATATAGCCAAAGAAGAGCGGCTTGACCAGTCCCTGGACGATGTCGGGATAGTGGAGGTGCTCCCAGGCCATGTCCAGGTACTGGGTGCCGTTCTGATGGTTCATGAAGACGGTGACGAAGGCGCCGCCGAGGATGCCGCAGGCGTCGGCCACGATGGTGAGAAAGAAAAGCATGACAATCGAGGAGAAGATGCGCGGGGTGACCAGCTTGCGCATGGGGTCCACGCCCAGGGCGCGCATGGCGTCGATCTGTTCGGTGACCACCATGGAGCCCAGTTCGCTGGCCATCGAGCTGGCGTTGCGGCCGGAGACCATCACTCCGGTAAGCACCGGGCCCAGTTCGCGGATCATGGTGAGGCTCACAAACTGGCCGGTGACGGCGGTGGCGCCGAAGGCCGAGAGCGTGGCCGCCGATTGCAGCGCCAGCACACCGCCGGTGGAGAGCCCGGAGAGCACAACGATGGACAAGGAGCCGACGCCTATGATGTCCGCCTGAACCAGGAACTCCGGCCAGTAGATGGGGGGACGCCAGAGGTTGAGGAAAGCGCGATATGCGAACAGGGAGTAATCCTGCACGGTAAGCACAATATTCTTGGCGGCTTTTTCGATCGGGTCTAACGCCATCGGGTTTGCCTGACTTCGGGTGCAGGAGCTTGCGCGCTCCCCTGGACAGGATAGCGCATGAGGCGGAGGCAAGCGGCGCGCAAGGCTGGCAGAGGGTGGGGGCATCGTAAACTGGCAAGGAAAGCGAGCCATGGTGACCCCCGAGGCGGCAGATAAGCTGGACAAGTTTTTTCGAACCTTTGACGGGGGTGGACGCCCGCTCCTACTGCTGGATTACGACGGGACGCTGGCTCCGTTTCGCGTGGATCGGTTCCAGGCACGGCCCTGGGCGGGGGTGCGGGAGCTGCTCAGGCGGATTCAACGGCAGGGCAGGGCGGGATTGGAGACTCGGATGGCGGTGATTACCGGACGGCCCGCCGCAGAGATTGCGCCGATGCTGATGCTCCACTCCATCGACAAGGACCTGTCGATGGGGGCCCCGGCCCTCGAACCGCCGCTGGAGGTTTGGGGACTGCATGGAGCGGAGCGACTCTACCCGGATGGGCGGCGAGAGCTGGAGCAGGCTCCGGCTGCGACCCAGGAGAAGCTCGAAGAGCTGCGCGAGCATCTGCGGCGCGACAGCCTCGGCGGGCTCTTCGAGGACAAGGCCAATGGGGTGGTGATGCATTGGTGCGGGGCTTCGCCGCGGAAGGCAAAGCTGATCGAGCAGCGAACGCGGGCGCTGTTTGAGCCGCTGGCGCGGATGGAGGGGCTGGGGCTGCTGGAGTTTGATGCCGGGCTGGAGCTGCGCGTGGGACGGAACAAGGGCGGAGCGGTCGAGGCGATTCTCGCGGAGACCGGGGCTGGCGGGCCGGTGGCTTTTCTGGGCGACGATTTGAGCGACGAGGCGGCGTTTCGCGCCATCAACAGGGTTGGTCCGCGTGGGCTGAGCGTGCTGGTGCGGCGGGAATGGAGAGAGACCGCGGCGGAGGTTTGGTTGCGCCCGCCGGGGGAGTTGTTGGGGTTTCTGGAGCGGTGGGTGGAAGCAGGGAACAGAGGTTAGGGAATAGGTATTTCCTGTTCCCTCAATCCTTGATCTGCATCCTGTCCAGCAGCGGAAACAGCACCACGGCGATAAGCGAGTTGCCAACCGCCTTGAAGAGCTCGGTGAGCCAGCTCCATTCCTGATTCAGTCCCAACAGGACGCGGTAGATGAAGACATAGATGGTGCTGGACAGCAGGGAGAGCAGAAAACTGAGCACCAGGCGGATGGTGTGGTTCTCCACGTCGATGCGAATGCCTACCGAGGCCGCCAGGAAGCCAACCACAGTTTTGGCAATGCCGTTGACGCCGATGGCGTGGTGGGTAAGCGCATCCTCGAAGAGGCCCATTGCCGCGCCCATCAGCGTGCCCTGAATCGGACTGCGCCGGCCCAGAGCGAAGTAGACCGTGACCACCAGCGGCAGGTCGAACAAGACATAGCCCCTGAGCACGCTCGGGAGCCAGGCCTGCAGCACCAGCGCCGCCAGCGGCGCCAACACGTAGACCAGCAGCGGATAGCGGCGAATCTCAAGATCGCGGCGGGAGTCTGCGCCCAGTTTGGACATGGCTAGGGATTCCTCCGCGGCTCGGTTTGCTGGGCTGGCTTGGCCTCTGTCCCGGGAACGGGCTGGTCTGCCGCGGCCTGCGGCACCGCTCCCGGCGAGAAGCGGTCAGGATGCGCAGGGCGCAGCACCATCGGCGGCGCCGCGGGCGACGCTGGCTTGGCCTGGTTTTGTCCCTGTTCCGGCGTGCCGGAACCCGTGGCCGGAGCCGCGTTTGGCGCCGGATTGGATGCAGGCGCATTGGGGTCGGTCAGCCCGGGGAGCCGCTCGGCCATCACCTCCGATGCCTTCTTCCGTTCCTTGATGGCCTCTGCCTCCGGGCCCTTCAGCGCCTCGCTGGTAGCCATGTCCTGCTGCTCTTCCGGCGAGAAGCGCGGCTGGGTCGATGTGATGACCAGGACCTCATCCAGACGGTCAAGATGCGCCGCGGGCTGCACAATCACGTCAATGAATGAGTCGCGCTCCGGGTCCGGCGCCACTTTTTCCACCACGCCCACGGGCAGCCCTAACGGAAAGATCAGGTCGCCCCCGGCGGTAAGCACTTTTTCGCCTTTTTGGATGCGCTGGTCGGCGAGGATGCCCACGATCTGCGGCTGGCCGGCTGCGTTGCCGCGCAGGATGCCGCGAATCCGCGTGCTCTCCAGGATCACTCCAGCGCCGCTGGTTGGATCATTGATGGGCAGCACCTGCGCAGAGTGCGGAAAGACCTCGCGGATCTTGCCGACGATGCCGTCCGCCGTTATCACCGCCATGTCCCGTTCCAGCCCGTCCGCGGAGCCCTTGTCCAGATAGAAGACCCGCGACTGATCGCTGCCGCTGGAGCCGATGGCCTGCGCGGCCAGGGTCTTGTAGATGTACTTCCGCTGGAAGTCCATGAGCGCCTGCAGGCGCTGGCCCTGGCGGGCATCCTCAAGAAGCGCGGCCTGCTCCAGCCGCAGCCGGTCGATGGTCTTCTGCAGCTCCTGGTTCTGTTCGCGGGTATGGCGGAGGTCGAAATAGTTTTGCCACAGATATATCATGCCCAGTTTGGAGGAGTGAATCAGCCGCTCAGGAGGCGACACCACAGCATCGGCCCACAGGCGGATCAGCCGCACGCCCGGCGCGTCCTGCGGATCGAGGGTGTTGCGGCCGGAGCCGGTCCGGCGCACCTGCACGGCCAACCCGATGATCTGCGCCAACAGGATGGCCAGCAGCACCACGAGATTCCGATAGCGGACGAAAAACGATTCCATGGCCAAAGCTCGGGCTGGGGAAAAGGACTCGATGAGCGGCAGAAGCAAAATCAGCCGGGCGCCCCAGAGCCTGCCTTGAGCTTGCCGAAGGGTCTCGCTTCTTCAGACCTGGGAAACCGCAAACATCTCGCCAGCCCAACCGCTGACAACTGAAAACTGACAACTGCTCAGCCGATCTTGATCTTGCGCAGCAGCCGGAAGTCGGAGAGCATCTTGCCGGTGCCCAGCACCACCGAAGCCAGCGGATCGTCGGCCACCGAGACGGGCAATCCGGTTTCTTCGCGGATGCGCTTGTCCAGGTTCTTGAGCAGAGCGCCGCCGCCGGTCAGAACGACGCCGCGGTCGCTGATGTCGGCCGAGAGCTCCGGTGGCGTGCGCTCCAGGGCCACGCGGATGGCGTTCATAATCACCGCGATGCACTCGCCCAGCGCCTCGCGAATCTCGCTGTCGTCGACGGTGATGCTCTTGGGAACGCCCTCGATCAGGTTGCGCCCCTTAATCTCCATGCTCAGCGGCTTGTCCAGCGGAAAAGCCGACCCGATCTCCATCTTGATGTGTTCGGCCGTTCGTTCGCCGATCAGCAGGTTGTACTTGCGCTTCAGATAGTTGGTAATGGCCTCGTCCATCTGGTTGCCGGCCATGCGCACCGAGCGCGAGTAGACGATGCCCGAAAGCGAGATGACGGCGATGTCCGTGGTCCCGCCGCCGATGTCCACCACCATGTTGCCGCCCGGCTCGGTAATGGGCAGGCCGGCGCCAATGGCCGCCACCATGGCCTGTTCCACCAGGTAGACTTCGCTGGCCTTGGCTCGGTAGGCCGAGTCCTCCACCGCCCGCTTTTCCACCTGGGTGATCTCCGAAGGCACGCCGATGACGATGCGCGGATGTACCAGCATCTTGCGGTTGTGCGCCTTTTGGATGAAGTAGTTCAACATCTTTTCAGTGATTTTGAAGTCGGCGATGACGCCATCCTTCATCGGCTTGATGGCCACGATGTTGCCGGGGGTGCGGCCCAGCATCTCCTTGGCCTCCTTGCCCACGGCTTCCACCTCACCGGTGTTCTTGTTGATGGCCACAATGGAGGGCTCGTTGACAACGATGCCCTTGCCGGCCGCAAAGACCAGGGTGTTGGCGGTGCCTAGATCGATAGCCAGGTCGCTGGAAAACATGCTGAAGAGCGAGCGCAGGCCGTGAGAACGCGAGGAGCGCGAAGGATAGCCGTTCAATGACATGGGGAGACTGGTTATACCTCAAGGCTTATTGTACGGCCAGCAGGCCGGGGCTGTACCGTAACCGCCAACTCCGGCGCAAATGGCCGTCCCGGCGCGGTAAAAACAAGTGTTCACATCGGCGCGGAGGTTCATCCGCCCGTGGGCGGCGACCAACACACCGGCAACGGCCACCGCGAAGGCAATGGAGGTATCGACCCTTTTTACGAGGTGGAAGGCTGTGTATGTCGATTGCTCCGACAAGCTGCAAAGGGCGCAGATCGACAACGCGGAATAACGCCAATTCCGGGTATTCGCGAAAGGGACGGATTCGCTCGACTGGGCCGTCAGGGGAGCGCACCGGTCTATTTCTTCAACTTCGCGTGCAGGAGGACCTCGCCCGCGTGTGAGAGTGTGCAGTCTGCAGTCGTCTGATCGCACTTGTAATGGATATTGATGGGAAAATCACGCCCTCTGATCGCATCGGCCTCTCCGCTTGTTCTGTCCATGAGGAAAGTCTTTCCCGCGCCTGTTTCGATAGCTCCCGTCGCCGCGTCATACCCGACGATTGCATCGTCTCCTTCGATGGAGAGATATACGGGCTTTCCCGTAGCGCTCGTTTCTACTCCTTTGCCAGTAGCAGGAGGTTTAGAAGATGGGCTGGCGGCGTTCGCCTTTGCTCCCTTGCCGATAGCAGGAGTTTTAGAAGATGGGCTGGTGACGTTCGCCTTTGTTCCCTTGCCGGTAGCAGGAGTTTGAGAAGATGGGGTTGGGGCATTCGCCCGGCGTTGTAGCAGTTCATTCTGCTCGTCAACATCAGGGAAATTTGACGTAAAGCTCCAGTGAGCAACGCTCCCATAGGCTATCGCCGGACATGGGATCTCCCCTTGAGAGCGTATGGATTCAATTTGTCCATTCGGCCCGGTTTGATTCTGGAAGATATCCTTGCCTCGCTCCCTCTCAGCCTCCTGAGCATCCAGCTTATCGAAATCGATCGGCTGGTTATCCTGTTCGCTGATTACCTTGCGCCCATGGCTCTTCGCGGCAGGGCTTTGCGCACGGGCCGCGGCAAAAGCCGCCGCTTTCCTGGCATCGTATTTCAACACGATGTTTTGGCGGCACAACACATTGCCGGCGAAATTCTTCAGTTCGACGTTGATGGAAAGCGGGCGTGGCGGATTGCTTACCGCAAGCGCAAACTCTGCGATCCGCGCTGGATTGTTGGGTTCGATCACGAGACTGTATTCAAGCTTGTTATCCCATTTTGTGATGAGATGGCCCTGCAAGCCAACCGAGCTGGAAACGACCGATCCTAAATCCCTCGTCTCGCGCGGCAAGCTTTGCTGCTTCGCCACGATCGGCCCAGGCGGAGGAGTTGGCTTGGCCTCACGCCAGGTGATGAATGCGATGGCGATTCCAAACAGAATACCGACTCCCACAACTATCGCGGCAATGAGGAGGATCGGGCCCGCTTTGGGCTTTGGAGGTTCAATGGCGCGGAGAAATTCAACGACTTGCTCTTGCTGGTCCGCGTCCGGCTTCGCGCCGATAGGCTCTTGCTGGTTCGCATCCGGCTTCGCGCCGAGGGGCTCTTGCCGGATCGCATCCAGTTTCGCGAGGAATTCTCGCTGCTCCGCATTCAACTGCACGCCGACGAGCTCTTGCCGGTCAACATCCGTTATCGCGCGGTTGGGTTCTTCCTTGTCCGCATCCGGCTTCTTGCCGATAGGCTCATGCCGGACAGCATCCGCCATCGCGCCGATTGGATCTAGCCACTTCGCATCCAGTTTCGCGAGGAAATCTCGCTGCTCCGCATCCGACTGCACGCTGGCGGGCTCTTGCTGGTCCGCATCCGTGATCTCGCCGCCGAGATGTTGCTGGTCTGCGTCCGGCTTCTCGCCGGCGGGCTCTTGCTGGTCCGCATCCGTAATCTCGCCGCCGAGATGTTGCTGGTCCGCGTCCGGCTTCTCGCCGAGAGGCTCTTGCCGGTTCGCACCTGTGATCTCGCCGCCAAGATGTTGCTGGTTCCCGTCCGCTATCTTGTCCTTGGGATCTTGCCGGTCAGCATCTGTCATCAGGCAGCCCCCTTTCCAGATTGTCCGAAATCACGTTTTGGAGTCATTGAAATTGGACCACGCTTTGCCTTCCCAGCATATCTTACTCTTTCGCCACGGACATCTTCCGTCACCGGTAGGAGCAGGAGGCCCCTCCCTTGTCGAAATCAGGCAGGAAACGCGGGGACCGGCCCCTGGGAGGAAGGAAAAGCAGGCCCGCATGCCCGTTTGGCCAATTGAAGCAAAAAATGCCTTCGTAATCAAGGGAGCGTTCTGATTCATTTCTTCAACTTCGCGTGCAGGACCCCCCCGCCGGCGCGCGTGATGATGCAGGTTTCAGCCTGGTCGCACCGATAATGGATATCGATGGGAAAGTCAAGCCCTTTGAGCGTATTGGCTGCCGCGCCTGCCTTGTCGATGAGAAAACGCCTCGACGTGTACGTTTCAATCATTCCCGTGGATGCGTCATATCCGGCGATCGAATCGTCTCCTTCGATGTAGAAAGGAGGGGGCTTTGGCGCAGCATTCGTTGCCATTCTCCTGCGAGAGGCAAGTTTTTCAGAAGCTGCGGACGCTTCATTCGCCCGGATCTCCGCCTGCTGCTTCAGCAATTTACCCTGCTCGGCAAGGGATGGAAAGCCGGGCGAAAAACTCCAATACGAAGTGTTTTCATAGGCCTTCCCTGGGCATGGGATATCCCCTTGGGCGCTTATGGAGGCAATTTGTCCATCCGGCCCGATTTGATTCTTGAAGATGTCCTTGTCCAGCTCCCGCTCAGGTTCCTGAGCTTCCAATTGCGCAATAGAGATCCCTTGCGCCAACTGGTCGTTGGAGATTTTGCCCGCATCCGTATTCCCGGCCTCGGCCTCAGGATTGGGCGCTGCCAGAGCTGCCGCTTTCCGGGCATCGTATTGCAAGAGGACGTCCTTGGCGCACAACACAAAGCCCTGGGCGTCCTTCAGCTGGATGTTGATGGAAAGAGGGCGCGGTGAACTGGTAACGGCAATCGAAAACCCCGCAAGCTGCTCGGGCTCGCTGGGTTCGAACGTCAGGCGGTATTGCAGCTTCTTATCCCATTTGAGAAACAGATGGCCCTTCAACCCCGCCGCGCTGGAAGTGACCGATCTCAGATCATACGGCCCATTGGGGTTGTTGATATGCCAGGAAATGGCTGCGATTGTGATTCCAAACAGAATCCCGAGTCCCACGCCTGCCGTGGCATAGACTCTTGTTGGGCTTTCCGCGAATTTCCGAATTCGGGGAATCCATACATCAAGGAATGTCGGCCGGGGAATTGAAGGCTCAATGGTGGGTGAGGGGCGGTCCACGACGATGGGAATGTGCAGGTCCGCCTCGGCGGGCTTGGCGTCGGAACTCTTCGGGGCCGATCCAACGATCTCGTAGGTGCTGAGAGGCAGTTGTTCCTCTACTGTTTCCTCGCCGTTGGGATCTTTCAGTTTCGAATCCGCGAGTTCGTCGCCGAAACGTGGTTGCTCCCAAGCTGGCATCCTGCGGTTGGGAAATCTCGGGTCCTCGTCTATCATCAGCCATTCCCTCTTTCCGGCTGTCCGCAATCCCGGTCTTTGGAATCAAAGACATTGGACCACGCATCGCCTTCCCAAGAACACCTTAATTTATCGCAACTGGCGACTTCTGTCACTGGCAGAGGCAGGAAACCGCCGACCGCCAGTAACTTCCTCGAAGCAGCCAGACGCCTCTAGCTTTTCACCTCCAGCACATCCCTGAGCGCAAAGCTGGTTTCCAGGCGCGCCACTCCCGGCAGTCGGGATAGCTCGTTCTGGTGCAGGCGGCCGTAGTCGTCTATATCCGCCACGCGGACCACCAGCATGTAGTCGTACTGGCCGGCCATCAGGTGGCAGCTTACGATGCCTTTGCAACGGCGAACGGCGGTCTCGAAGGCGCCCAGCACCGGAGCCGATTGGCGTTCCAGGGTCACGCGGATGAAGACGGTCATGCGCTTGCCCAGCAGGCGGTCGTCGATCTCGGCGTGGTAGCCGCGGATGGCGCCAGCTGTCTCCAGCGCCTGGATGCGCCGCGATGCCGCCGAAGCCGACAATCCCACTGCTTCGCCTACCTCGTAGTTGGTGGCCCGCCCATTGCGCTCCAGGTGGCGCAGAATGGCCGCGTCCAGATCGTCGAGGCCGCCAGCCAGCCCGGCTGCCGCCGAGCCTTCAACCCAGTCTGAGCCCGAATCCTGCGCCAGTTGGCCATTTTTGTCACGTTTCGTTCCCATAGGTTACTTCTACCACAAACTTTGCACACATTGGAAGCGGTTTGCGCCGTAGGATTCTAGAGCGGAACCAGAGTAAACGTGTTCTTGCAGAGAGTTTTCTGGGTGGCGGGTTTGCTTTCGGGAACCATCAACTCTGGTTCCGCTGTAGCCAGTTAGAAGTGGACGCACGCTAGGCGCCGGGTCAAGCCCTCCCCAGCCGGCATCCAACCCAATCAGGAGCAAACCATGATCATCGGCGTTCCCAAAGAGATTAAGGATCACGAGGCCCGCGTGGGCGTGACGCCGGCGGGCGTAAAAGCCCTCACCGAGGCTGGCCACACCGTGCTGGTGGAAACCCAGGCCGGCGAGCAGTCCGGCTTTCCCGACGACGAGTACCAGAAGGCCGGGGCGGAGATTGTAGGCGAGGCCGGCTACATCTGGGGCAAGTCCGAGATGGTAGTCAAGGTCAAGGAGCCCATCGAAAGGGAATATGTCTTTTTTCGCGAGGGGCTGGTGCTGTTTACCTATCTGCACCTGGCCCCGGTGCGGGATCTGACGGACAAGCTGCTGGAGTCCAGGGTCATCGGCATAGCGTATGAAACCGTCCGCGACCGCCAGGGCACGCTGCCGCTGCTCACCCCCATGAGCGAAGTGGCGGGGCGGATGAGCGTGCAGGTGGGGGCGGCGTATCTGGAAAAGGAGCGCGGCGGACGGGGCATTCTGCTGGGCGGCGTGCCGGGCGTGCCGCCGGCGCATGTCTGCATCCTCGGCGGAGGGATCGTGGGCTCCAATGCGGCCCGGATCGCGCTCGGCTTTGGCGCCAAGGTGACTCTCGTGGACGTGAACCTGAACCGCCTGCGCGAACTGGACGACATCTTCAGCGGGCGACTCTATACATTGGCCTCGAACAGTTACAACGTGGCCCAGGCCACCCGTGAGGCCGATCTGGTCATCGGCGGGGTGCTGATTCCAGGCGCTACCACGCCTAAGATCGTGACCCGCGCCATGGTGGCGCAGATGAAGAAGGGCGCGGTGATTGTGGATGTGGCCATCGACCAGGGCGGCTGCGTGGAGACGGCGCGGCCCACCTCGCACTCCGACCCTAGCTACATGGTGGACGGCGTGGTCCACTACTGCGTAACCAACATGCCCGGCGCGGTGCCGCACACCTCCACGCTGGCCTTGACCAACTCGACCTTCCCCTACCTACTGCGCCTGGCCAACCTGGGCGCTCGAGAGGCGCTTAAGCAGGACGCGGGGCTGGCCGATGGACTGAATACCTGGATGGGCACGCTCACTCATCGCGGAGTGGGCGAGAGCCAGCACCGGCCCTGGACGGCGGCGGCCAGCGTGATCGCATAACCGTCTTCCGAGGCCGCATCCACAACTGCCCGAGCGGATGCGGCCTCCGCGCCTTGCATTTTCTTCCTGTTCCGTTTCGCCCGCCGCTACACGCTGAAAACGAATCAGGATGTCTGGCAAAAGCGGGCCAAAAGATTATTGTTGACATAGTCACTCTGATAGGCATATATCTATTAGTAATATGGCAAAACGTTCAAGTTCAAGCATGGACGTGCTGCTTGGCCTGCTGACCATCGGGCCAATGTCCGGCTACGACCTGGGGCAGGCCATCCGCACATCGGTCGGCTTCTTTTGGAACGAGAGCTACGGGCAGATCTATCCCAACCTGAGAAACCTGGCCGCCGAGGGGCTGGTGATCTCAAAGACGGAGCGGCAAAAGGGCAAGCCGGACCGGCACGTTTACTCGATCACAAAAAGGGGACGGGAGCGGCTGGCGGCGTGGCTGGCGATCGCGCCGCAGCCGGAGATTCCACGCAATGAATTGCTGCTGAAGCTGTTCTTCGGCGCGCAGGTTCCGGCGGAAATCCTGATTGGATACGTGGAAACGATGGTCGAGAAAGAGCGAGCGCTGGTCCAGAAGTGTATCGAGGCCGGCAAGGCGGTGAGCGCCCAGGAGCAGTATCCCGATACGCCCTACTGGTTGATGACGGCGCGCTTTGGGCAGTTGGAGTTGGAAGCGCATTTGCGCTGGGGGGAAGAGGCGCTGGCAGAACTGCACAGGATTGCCAGAAAGCAGCGGAGGCCCACAGAGAATCGAAAGGGGAAGAGCCATGCAGGCAAATGAGGTTCTTACGACAGAGAATTCAGGTGCAAGCCAACAGCCGCAGCAGATCGCTTCGTGGAGACATTTTATCGGCTTCCTGTTGATTGGGGCTGGCGTGGCGGCGTTAGGCTTTCTTGCTCAACATGCTCATACGGGAGGCGGCGGAGCGGCAGCCGGCCAGCTTGGGAGCCACAGTCAAGCCATTCCCGTCTACCTGATCGCCATCTTCATGGACTGGGCTCTCCTTTATTACTGCTGGGTCGGCGTGCATCGCCGTGGCGGCAATCTCGAAACGCTGTCGGGCGGGCGCTGGACCTCGTGGAAGAGTGTCGCCGTGGACCTGAGCATAGCGCTGCCGTTCTGGGTGTTGTGGTCGGCAGCGGCCCGCGGCGTGCATTGGTTGCTTGGACCAAGCAGCGCGAAAACCGTCGATAGCCTGCTGCCGCAGAGCTTGCTTGAAATCCTGATCTGGATTGCGACTGCGATCACCGCGGGCATCTGCGAGGAAATGGCGTTTCGCGGTTATCTGCAGCGCCAGCTCCACGCATTGAGCGGAAGCGTTGTGGCAGCCGTACTGGGGCAGGGATTGGTGTTTGGCCTGGGACACAGCTACCAGGGCTGGAAGAACACGATCGTGATCAGCGTGCTTGGAGTTCTGTTTGGAACGCTGGCTGCGTGGCGCAGGAATCTGCGCGCAAACATCATCGTCCATGCGTGGGCCGACGTTTGGGAGGGCTGGCTCAAGTTTGTGGTCTGGAGGTAAAAAATAGCTGGGCCAGGTCAGGTTTTCCGCTCCTTGTTTCCTGGCCCCTGCCCACTCTTCGCCAACCGCTCTATAATCGCGGCATGTCGTTTCTCGGCGATCCTCGGCGCCGGTCGGTTGCCCTGCTTGCGGGCGGATTCCTGCTGCTTGTTGCCTTGTTTGGCGTGCTTCAGGCATTCAATACTTCCAACATCCGTTTCCTCAATCCTGAATCTTCCGGAGAGACGCTGGCCTTTACCGGCGTCATTGTGCTGGTCTTTCTGGTTTTGATGGCGTTCTTAATGCTGCTGCTCAGGAACATACTCAAGCTGTATGCCAGCCAAAGCAGCAGCGCCCTGGGCGCGCGGCTGCGCACGCGGATGGTGCTGGGCGCGGCATTGATCGCGCTTATCCCCGCCATCTTCATGTTCCTTTTCAGTTTCTTCCTGATGAACCGATCCATCGACCGCTGGTTCTCGCAGCCCACATCGGAGATCCGTGAGGACTCGACCCGCGTAGTGTTGGAACTGGCGCAGTACGTGACCAGCAATGCGCGGGGCGAGGCTGAGTCGATTGCCGCGTCGGGAGCGCCCGATAGAGATCCGCAGACGCTCGCCGATGTTCTGGCCTCTCACCGGATTACGCTGGACGGCGGGTTTGCCATCGTATACGGCAAGGATTTGCATGTGCTGGCGAGCTTTGACGCTCCAGCGGAGTCGAGCCAGGCGACACTGGTTCCGTGGCTGGAGGCGGGCGAGCAGGGAACGGCGATCCCCTTGAAGGGGCCGCTCTCAGCCAGCCTGCTCAAGGCCGCGCAACGCAGCGATGAGCCGGTGATCAAGGTCGCTGACCAGGAGTACGCGCTCGGTGAATCGGCCACGGCATCGGGCAAGGCAGTGGTGACCGCCCTGCCAATGCCGCGGGGTCTGAGCCAGACGACGGCGCGCATTCGCTCCGGCGCGGATGAATATTGGCGGCTCTTCCGCGCGCGCAACCAGATCCGCACCATATTCTTCCTGCTGTTGTTGCTGATCACTGCGGTTGTCTTCTTCTGCAGCGTCTGGCTGGCGCGGTTTCTATCCACGCAGATCACCCGGCCGGTGGAGGCCCTGGCCGACGCAATGGATGAGATCGCCGCCGGCAAGTACGACCATCGCGTGGCGCTCATCGCCTCCGGGGAGATGGACGACCTGGTCCGCGCCTTCAACCGCATGGCGGCGGATCTGGATGCCAGCCGGCAATTGGCCGAGAGCTCGTCAGCGCAGCTCACCGCGGCCAACCTGGCCATCGAGGAGCGGCGCCGCGAGTTAGAAACTATCGTGGAGACGATTCCCTCGGGCGTGGTCACCCTGGATGGCGCAGGCGTGGTGCTCCAGTCCAATCGCGCTTTTGCCGCGTTGATGGGACGGCGCGAGGATCTGGGCCTGAGCGGGGAGCGGATCGAAACGCTGCTGCCTGCCGATTGTGCGGAGGATCTGGCCGGAGTAATCCGGCGCAGCCATCGGATGGGCGCGGCTTCCACTGAGATTGAGTTTCATGCCCGGGGCCGCACGATTCATCTGGCTATTACCAGCGCGCGGCTTGAACTGGCTCACGGCCGTCCGGGAACCGTGCTGGTGGTGGAGGACACCACCGAGTTGTTGCGCGCGCAGCGGCAGTTGGCGTGGAAGGAGGTGGCGCAGCGGGTGGCCCACGAGATCAAGAACCCGCTCACGCCCATCGCCCTCTCCGCCGAGCGGATCGGCAAGCATCTGGACCGTGCCCAGTTGGACTCGCCGGCCGTGATCCGCAAGTGCAGCGAGGTCATCCTGGGCTGCGTGGGCACGTTGCGCACCCTGGTGGACCAGTTCTCGGCGCTGGCCGAGTTTCCCGCGCCGCAGCCGCGGGCCTGCGACATGAATAAAGTTGCCGAGGAGGCGCTGGCGCTGTTTGCCGGCCGGCTCAACGGCATCACGGTGCAGAGGAACCTGGAACCGGGATTGCCAGCGGTGCTTGCCGACCCCGAGGCTATCCGCCGCGCGCTGGCCAACCTCATCGACAATGCAGCCGAGGCCATGCAGGGCAGTCTGCTACGCGTGCTAGGCATTCACAGTTCGCTGAGCGAAGATGGCGCGGCGGTCGAGGTCGTAGTCTCCGACACCGGCCACGGGCTCACCGATGAAATTCGCGAGCGGCTATTCCTGCCCTTCTACTCCACCAAGCATCGCGGCACCGGGCTCGGCCTCTCCATTGCGGCCAAGATCGTGCAGGAGCATGGCGGCTCACTGCGGGCCGAGTCCAATAGCCCCAAGGGCGCGCGCTTCCTGCTGCGTCTGCCGCTGATGGATCTCGGCAGCGCACAGCTGGCTCCGGACACGCTCAATGGCAACGATGTCGCGCACGGCAACTCCGTTGCTCCGGGCAACGCTGCTGCTCCACTTGGGGAATTGCACACATGAATCACATTCTGGTGGTGGACGACGAGGCCGAGATTCGCACCTCGCTGGAAGAGATTCTGAGCGAAGAGGGCTACGGCGTGGCCAGCGCCGCTAGCGCCGCCGAGGCGATGGTGCTGTTGCAGGACGCGCCCTATGACGTGGTCCTACTCGACATCTGGCTTCCCGACCGCGACGGGCTCGACGTGCTGGCGGATATGCGCCAGTTAGCCGTGGAGATGCGTCCGGAGGTGGTGATCATCAGCGGCCACGGCACCATCGAGGCCGCCGTGAAGGCCACCAAGCTGGGCGCATACGACTTTTTGGAGAAGCCGCTCTCGCTCGACCGCACGCTGATCGTGGTGAAGAATGCCGTCGAGGCGCGCCGGCTGCGCACTGAAAACATCGAATTCAAGCGCCAGTTCAGCGTGGGATCGGTGCTCACCGGCGAAAGCGTTCCGGTGAAGGCGCTGCGCCAGCAGATCCGGCTGATGGCGCCCACCAACGGCCGCGTGCTCATCTATGGCGAGTCGGGCACCGGCAAGGAATTGATCGCCCGCGCCATTCATGCCGAGAGCCTGCGCCGCGATCGTGTCTTTGTCGAGCTGAACTGCGCCGCCATCCCCGAGGCCTACATTGAGGCCGAGCTCTTCGGCTACCGCTACAGCGCCCAACCCGGCGGTCCCGCGGAGCAGCGCGGCACCCTGGAGCGCGCCGACGGGGGCACGCTCTTCCTCGACGAGGTGGGCGACATGAGCCTCAAGACGCAGGCCAAGGTGCTCTCTGCGCTGGACGACCAACTCTTTACGCCGGTGGGCGGCACGCAGCCCCTGCGCGTGGACGTGCGCCTGATCGCCTCCACCAACAAGGACCTGGAAGAGGAGATCGCCAAGGGAAACTTTCGCGAGGACCTGTTCTACCGGCTCAATGTCGTCCCGTTCTTTGTGCCGCCGCTGCGCGAGCGCAAGCAGGACATTCCGCTGCTGGCGCGCGAGTTTCTGGCCGAGTTCGGCCGCCAGTACGGACGTCCGCGCATGGAGATCGGCGAGGAGGCGCTGGCGGTTCTGGCCCAGTACCAGTGGCCGGGCAACGTGCGCGAACTGAAAAACGTCATCGAGCGGGTGCTCATTCTCAATCCCCGCGCGCTGCGCATCGAGCGCAAGCATCTGCCGCCATTGACCCACAAGGCCGGCACGCGATCGACGGAAGAATTCTCCACGCTGCAACAGGCCCGCGACGCCTATGAGCGCGAGTACATCTTCAAGAAGATCGAAGAAGCCCGCAACAACATCAGCCACGCAGCGGAATTACTGGGCCTGGAGCGCAGCCATCTCTATCGCAAGATGAAGGCGCTGGGCATCGGAGTGAGGGAGTAGCATCTGTCCGGATGCGAACACAGGAACGCGAAACCGGACAGCCGGTGGACCGAGCGGGGCATGGGATCGGTAGCTATCCCCTTGCCAGTGAGCCGCTTGAGAGCGTTGCGGCAAGCCCCAGCTTTGGCCGTTAAATTGCTTATAGTATGCCCGGAAGAACCATGCACGGAGGCCTCCGATGGCGTATTTTGAGCGGGTTCGCGATGTGATTTCCGGGCCGTTTAGCTCCGACATCATCCGGCAACGCACCATAACCGGATGGCAGATGGTTTCCATCGAATGGCGGCGCGAGCTGCCCGACCAGGAAGCCCCGACCGAAGGCGCATTCAACGAAGATATTCCTTACGGCCTCCGCATCTCAGACGACTGCAGCCGGCTGGAGGTCCATCCCGCCGAGCACCAGGCGCTTATGCTCATGATGGAGTTGCTGGTGCAGGACTTCTCCTATTCCAGCATCGTCAGCGACCTGAATGAGAAAGGCTTTCGCATGAGAGATGGCCGTCCCTGGAGCCGCATAGCAGTCTTCAATATGATTCCGCGCCTCATCGAGGTGGGCCCGCGCTTCTTCTCCAGCGACGAGTGGGAAAAACGCCGCCAGAAGTTTGCGCGCGCAAAATCGCCAGAGGCCGCTTAACGCGCCCATCATTTCAATATCGGCCCAATCGACCCCGCGTTGTCCCCTAACTGCGGGTCGAAGCGGAAGTCCCATACCGACTGGTTGATCTCCGAGGCGGAGATGACTTCCACCAGCGCATACTCGCCGATGGTCAGCGTCTGCTGCGGCTGGATGCGCAGCCAGTGCTTGCCCGGCAGAACCTCGACTTTGGCTGGAATCACATCCTCGTCCTGGGTCACCGTGCCGGTGACGCTCATGTGGATGGCGCCGACGATGCGCACGGCATTCCGCTCGTCCACGCGCACGATTGCGAAGCCCGACGCAGCTGAATGCGCGCCGTGTTTCCGGCTGGCCACCTCCCTTGCGCCGCTGGTGCTCACCGTCATGGCGTGGGAGAGGACCTGTTCGGCGTCGTCGCGCGCGCTGAGCGAGAGGTAGATGGCCGGCTCGTTCACGTGCAGGTGGATCTTGGCGTGCGCGCCATCGAGTTCCAGGCTGGCCTTGGCGCCGGCCAGCGGGTTCAGCGTGCTCAGGCCGTGTTTGGTCTTGGCATTCATGTTCAGTTCGTTGGGCAGCAACTCCACCAGTTCCGGCGTGCCTTGAAACGTGTCCAGCGCAAAGACGCCATCCTCATCGGGCAGTTCCAGGCCCTTGGCCACCTCGGGCATGCGCGCCTTCTGCTGGTCGCGCTCGGCGGCTTCTTCCTTGTCGATATCCTCGGCCTCCTTCATGGCCGGCGAGGGCGCTTCCGCGGCGGCCGCGGCATGGTCCCGCTCCCACTTGCGCGTGGCTTCCCAGTCCACCAGGTCCACCGGCAACTCCTCCCAATCGCCGCCGCGCTCCACGGAAATGTAGCGCACCCGGTCGCCCACAATCTCGTACTTGCGGACTAGTTGAAACGTACCGTCCTTGAGGATGAGGCGATGGTTGACGGCCGTACCCGGCACGTCGGGCTTGAGGGGAAGAGGCGTCTGGGCGTGCGCCGCCGCGATCGCCGCTGCCAGCAGGGTCGCCAGGCACACGGTCAATACGAGCCGCAAGGGACGGAAACGTGGCATAGCTAGACAGTTTAGACGAGTTGGGCGAGCCAACGTTGACCCTCTCGCTCTGCCAAAAACCTGGCTGAACCTGTAACCCCGGCCGGCTCTTATGCATCCAATAATGTGTATTCTTAGAGCAGGGGTTATTGTTTGGCAGGATTCCAGGCGTATTTCCGCGGGAAACGCCGCCGGAAGCCACAGGCTTTCGGGGCAGCCGCTCTGCTGTGTCTTGTCCTGCTGGTGCTGTTTGCCGTGGTCCAGGTGGCGCACGTGCACGCGGTCGAGAGCGATGCCGACCATTGCCCGCTGTGCATCGTGATGCATACGGCAGCGCCCGTCGCGGTCGCGGCTGCCGTGGTGGTGCTGGTTCAGATTGAGGCTGCGGCCCCGGTCTATGAGGCCCGCGCGGTCACCCGCCACTGGCATCCCAAGCTCTTCACACGCCCCCCTCCCGCCAGCTGCCAGGGCTAGTCTCCGATTTTTCAAATCAGTCTGGTTCCCGTTGCACCTTGCCCCTTTTGGCGGCAAGGCCCGGGAGCATCTCCACAGGCCGACTTGGCGAATCGGAGAGAGTCCGCCAAAATG
>DATFYK010000014.1:0-47868 GCA_035315085.1 Occallatibacter sp. | reverse complement strand
CCAGTAAAGCTCTTGTTTTCATTCTGTTCCGGCATAGTCCTCAACCTCGATTCCAAACGGCTTCCGAGCCCGGCTGGGCAAATAAACCGCACTTTTCTCTCACTTTCCAGTGTAACAGCGATGTTGCCGGCTGATTGCATGGGGCGCAATGGGGTGGGGGAGTGCTGGAGCGCTTCTTTAACCCTTTCCAATCCTTCTGTACCGCTTCTGGTCACGTTTCTGCATGCTTCCTAAGCAACATGGCAAGCGCACATCCACTGCCGGCGCCGGCAAGCAAGCTGCCGCAGGAGAGCGAAAAACCAGGCGCGGCTGAGATTGCCGCAGAACAGGCGCTGGTGCCTTCTCCCCACCAGCCCGAGGAGGGCGATCTCATTGCGCTCAACGGGCCGGTAGCGCGGCTGCCGGTGGAGTTGGATGTAGCCATCCCGGTGCGGGAGTTTCGCGTGCGCAACCTGCTGGCTCTGGAGCCCGGGAAGGTGATCGAGACCCAGTGGGCCCAGGGCTCAGATATGCTGCTGGCCGCCGGTGATGTGCAACTGGCCTGGAGCGAGTTCGAGGTCGTCGATTCGCAGTTGGCGGTGCGCATAACCCGGCTGGCCTGAACGGGCCGGCGCGGTGGATTGAACCAGCAGGAGCGCGAGAGAGGCCAGGGGAATGAAGCAGGAAGGGAACGCGCGAGCAACGCTTGCTATTGTGCCGGGGGGCGGGCTGGCCGGCTGGCTGCTGGAGAGACTGCGGCGCTCCCGGCGTCCGCCACCGCGGCTCGAGCTTCTGGAACGCATCGCACTGGCTCCGCGCCAGTCGCTGGCCCTGGTTGAGGCCGAGGGCCGGCGCTTCCTGGTGGCTACCTCGCCGGAGGGCGCGCCGGCTTTCTATGCGCTCGATGAGCGGCCGCGGCCGGCCCTTAACAGGCCACCCGTCGCGGCGCGGCCGGCCGTGAGGGTCTCATGGTAGCTTCCTGGGCCGCCCTCAGCCTGGCTGCGCCGGCATCCGTGCCGCTGTTGCCCGACCTGAATGCCCGCCTGCACCCCTCGGACTCTACCCCATGGACGATTCTCCTTGTCCTGACGCTGATTACTCTGCTGCCCGCGATTCTGATGGCAGTGACGCCGATGGTGCGCCTGCTGGTGGTCTTCCACTTCCTGCGCCAGGCGCTGGGCACGCAGACGGCGCCCTCCAACCCCACGCTGATGGGCCTGGCCCTGATGATGACCTGGTTTCTGATGACCCCGGTCCTGAACCAGGTCGACCAGCAGGCGGTTGAGCCCTATCGCCAGGGGCAGGTGACGGGCTGGGAGGCCATCGACCGCGGAGCCCAGCCGGTCAAGCGCTTCCTGCTGCGCTACGCGCGGGAGAAGGACCTGGCCCTGTTTACCGCCGCCGGCCAGATTTCGCGCCCCAACAAGCCGGACGACCTGCCCATGCGGGTGGTGATGCCGGCCTACATCCTCTCCGAGTTGAAGGCCGGGTTTGCCATCGGCGCGGTGTTGTTTCTTCCGTTTTTGTTGATCGACATGGTTACGGCCGCGATTACCACCTCCATCGGCATGTTCCAACTGCCGCCGGTGGTGGTCTCGACGCCGCTGAAGATTTTGCTGTTTGTGATGGTGGATGGCTGGAACCTGCTGGCCAACTCGCTGTTGAAGAGCTTTTGAGGGAACCCTATGACGCCCGACCTGGTTGCCGAACTGTTGCGCCAACTGATGAAAGAGGCCTTGATTCTGGCCGCGCCACTGCTGATTGCCGCAGTCCTGCTGAGCTTCGTGCTGAGCGTGTTTCAGACCCTGACCAGCCTGCAGGAGCAGTCGCTGACTTCGGTGCCGCGCCTGGGGGCCATCGCCATGATTCTGCTGGTGGGCATGCCATGGTTCCTGGGCCGGCTGGCGACTTATACCCGCATGTTGCTGGCCGACCTGCACCGTTATCTGGGCTAGAAAGTGCAGCTATTAGCTTCTAGCCTTTAGCTCCTAGCTGGGGTTAGGAGATGCAAATGTTGTTGGAGCTGGCGCACAGGTACGCCGCTTCCGAACGGATTCAGCCACACCTGGTTTACGCGCGGCCAGCCAGAAAGCAGCCAGGGGCTAAAGGGGAGAGACGCCGATGCCTCACGGAAACGAGATGCAGTGGAGCAATTTTCTTTGCGCCATGACGCTGGCCCTGGTGCGGGTGAGCGGGATGGTGGCCTTTGCGCCCTTCTTCTCCTCGACGTCGCTCACTCTTCGCACCAAGGCGGTCTTTGTGGGCCTGGTGGCGTTTTTGCTGGCTCCGCTGGTGGCCGCGCTGCCCAGCGCCCAGATATCGATCAGTTTCTCCGCGCTGCTGGGCGAGCTGGCCGTGGGCCTGGTCTACGGCCTCACCCTCGCGCTGCTGAATGAGATGCTGCTGTTTGCCGGCCAGATCGCCGGCCTCCAGTTCAGCTTCTCGCTGGTCAATCTGCTGGACCCCAACTCGTCCATTCAGACGCCGCTGCTGGGCGACCTGTTTCAACTGCTGGGCACGCTGGTGGTGATCGGGGCCGGCCTGGACCGGATACTTCTGGCCTCGATGGTGCGCAGCTTCCGCGTGGCGCCCCTGGGCAGCTACGCGCTCGGGCCCACCTCCGCATTGGAGATCGTGCGCGCCGCCGCCGGCGTCTTTCTGGCCGCCGTCGAGCTGGCCGCTCCGGTGCTGGCCGCAACCATGCTGGTCGAGGTGGCGGTGGCCCTGCTGGGCAAGCTCAGCCCGCAGTTGCCGGTGATGATGCTGACCGTGCCCCTGAAGACCCTGACCGGCTTTGCGCTGCTGGCCGGCTCGCTCGCCCTGTGGCCGCGCTTCATCGAGGCCCGCTTCGCGGGCCTGCTCGATCTGGCCGAGCGGTTGATTGCCGCGCCCGGCCAAGGGGCAGGAGGATAGCCGATGCCCGGAGAGCGCACCGAACAGGCAACTCAGCACCGGCGCGATAAGGCGCGCAGGGAAGGCGACCAGCTGCACAGCCGCGAGCTGTCGTCCGCGGCCGGAACCCTGGCCGGAGTGATCGTGCTGGGGATGTTGGGCAGCCGGCTTCTGATCGCCTGGCGAGGAACCTTTGCCGCCTTTCTCGACCTGGGGTTTCCTGCCCGCTGGGAGCCGGCCGAGATAGAGCCCACGCTCCAGGCCCTGCGCCGGCTGGCGTTCGCCATTCTCGGGCCGCCCGGCGTGATGATGGCGGCGGTGGCCGCGGCCTCTCTCGGCGTGGGTATTCTGCAGACCGGCGGAGTCAGCTTCTATGCCGGGGCCATCGGTTTCAAACCGGACCGTATCAATCCAGTCTCCAACATCAAGAACCTCTTCTCGCTGCGCGCCGCCGCGCGGCTGGCCAAATCGCTCCTCCCCGCTGGTCTGCTGGCGGTCTTTGCCGTCCAGCGCATCGCCCAACAGTTGACCGTGCCCCCATTCTCGACCGCGCGTCTGGAATTGCTGGGTTCGGATGTCTACGGCCTGCTGCTGGCCGCCGCATGGCTGCTCTTCGCCTGGTCGGCCATCGACTACCTGGTCGAGTGGCAGAGCCGCGAGTCGCGGCTGAAGATGAGCCGCCAGGATCTGCGCGACGAGTTCAAGGAGACCGAGGGCAACCCGCAGATTCGCGGCCGTATCCGCAATCTGCAACGCCAGATGCGCCGCCGCCGGGTGAAGGCCGACGTCTCCAAGGCCGCCGTGGTGCTGACCAATCCCACCCACTATGCCGTGGCCCTGGGCTTCGACTTCGTGACCATGGAGGCGCCCAAGGTGGTGGCCAAGGGCCGCAACCTGCTGGCCGAGGAGATCAAGGCCGAGGCCCGCTGGGCGGGGGTGCCGATCATCGAGAACCCGCCGCTGGCCCAGTCGCTCTACCGCTCGGTCGAGGTCGGCCAGCCGATTCCGGTCGATCTGTACGCCGCCGTAGCCGCCATTCTGGCCTATCTCTATCGCCAGAGGGTCGAGGCCGAGCTGCGCGAGCGCCGCGCCCGCGAGGCTGCGGCTTACGCGCAGGTGCGGGCCCAGGCGGCCGCTCAGTCCGGGCGGCATGGCTCCGGCATTCCACCCTGGAGAGGAGGTCCGCAATGAGCACCACAGCCCTGGCCGCCGGTTCGTTGCCCGCAGTGTCGATCTGGCAGCGGCTGCGCGAGTGCATCCTGCCGCTGGTGGCCATCAGCGTAATCTTCGTCATGCTGGTGCCGCTGCCGGCCGCCGGCCTGGACTTCCTGCTGTCCCTGTCGATAGCCGCCTCGGTCATTGTCTTTCTCTCCGCCGTGCAGATCCGCCGCGCCGTGGAGTTGAGCGTCTTTCCCACCCTGCTGTTGCTGCTGACACTCTTCCGGCTGGCGCTGAACATTGCCTCCAGCCGCCGCATTCTGTTGCACGGACAGGAGGGCACGGGCGCTGCCGGCAAGGTCATCGAGGCCTTCGGCCAGTTTGTGGTGGGCGGCAACTACGTGGTCGGCTTCGTGATCTTCGTGGCTCTGATCGCCATCCAGTTCCTGGTCGTCTCGCACGGGGCAGTGCGCACCGCCGAGGTCACGGCCCGCTTCACTTTGGATGCGTTGCCGGGCAAACAGATGGCCATCGACGCCGACATGAACGCCGGGCTGATCGACGAGGCCGAGGCCCGGCGCCGCCGCCAGGCGATCGCCCGCGAGGCCGAGTTCTACGGGGCCATGGACGGCGCGGCGCGCTTCAACCAGCGGGATTCGCTGGCCACGATTCTGATCACCGGCATCAACATCATCGCCGGCCTGCTGATCGGCACCCTGCAGCAGGGCATCGAACTTGGCGAGGCGGCGCGCACCTACACCGTGCTGACCGTGGGCGACGGTCTGGTCACCGTCATCCCATCGCTGCTGGTCTCGGTCGCCGGGGGCATCACCCTGACCCGCGCCAACTCGGCCGGGTTGCTGGGCGGCGAGATCCGCCAGCAGCTTCTGAGCAAGCCTGTCACTCTCTACTCGGCCAGCCTGGTTTCAGCGGCCATGTGCCTGATTCCAGGGCTGCCCAAGCTGGCCTTTCTGACCGTGGCGGCAATTCTGTTCTTTGCCGGACGCCGCGTGGCGGTCCACCCCCAGACGGCCACACCGGCCGAGTTGGGAAGCGGCGAGAAGAAGAAGGCGGAGCAGGCGCAGGGCTCGGATCTGGCCGCGCTGCTGCGTCTGGAAGAGCTGACCCTGGAAATTGGTTTTCAACTGATTCCGCTGGTGGACGAGAAGCAGGGCGGTCAATTGCTCGGCCGCGTCCGCTCCCTGCGCCGCCATCTCTCCTCCGAGATGGGCTTTCTCGTTCCCCCCGTGCACATCTCCGACAACCTGCGCCTGAGGCCGCGCGAGTACCTGTTTTCGCTGCGGGGCCTGGAGATCGGCCGCTGGCAGACCGAGGGAACGCAGTTGCTGGCCGTCTCCGGCGACCCCAATCGGCGTCCGCTGGCTGGCAAAGAGACTCGCGAGCCGGCCTTCGGGGTGCCCGCGATCTGGATCGCCCCGGCCCTCGAGGACCAGGCCATCGCCGCCGGCTACTCGGTGGTTGACGCGGTCACGGTCATCACTACGCATCTGGGCGAGCTCATCCGCCAACATGCCTACGAGCTGCTGGGCCGCGCGGAGACCAAGCGGCTGATGGACGCGCTCAACGAGAGCCATCCCAAGCTGCTCGAGGAGTTGGTGCCCAAGCTGCTGACTCTGGGCGAGGTGGGACGGGTTCTGGAGCAGCTGTTGCGCGAGCGGGTTTCCATCCGCGATCTGGGCGCGATCCTCGAGGCGCTGCTGGAGACGGCGCCGGTGAACAAGAACCTGGTAGCTCTGGTCGAGGCCACGCGCCAGGCGCTGGGCCGGCGGCTGATCCAGCCCCTTCTGGATACCGAGGGCCAGTTGCCCGTCCTGCTGCTCGATGCGGCGCTTGAAGAGGAGATTCTGGCCACGCTATCCCCGGAGACCGGCCAGAGGATGCTGGCCGCCGCTGCGACGCCGGGAACGCCGGTGGTCCGCCGCCTAGCCGATTCTTTGAGGCAACTTATCCCCGCCGCCTCCGCTGCGGCGCTTCCCGTGCTTTTATGCCCTAGTCCGGCCCGCTATTACGTCAAGCGCTGGCTGGAGCCTGTGTTGCCCCGTCTGGCGGTGGTCGCCGCCGGGGAGATTCCTTCCGAGATCCGTTTGCGTCCGGTGGGAACAGTGCGCTAAGGACCTTGGGGGGACACAGAGCAGTGGCGGGAACGCTAACCGGTAAGCGGAAACGCGGAGCAGTAGACGGTTGGCGGTGCGGTGAAAGGAACAGCGATGGGGATCGAGACGGCGGCCACGGCTGGGAACCAGAGAAGGTTTGGCCGGGGCGCGGCCGGTGGCGGGTATCCGCCCCCCGCTTCGACGGTCCCGGTGCTCACCGTCGAGCAGGAGCGGGTGCTGCTCGAGCATCTTCCCATCGTGCGCTTTCTCGCCCGCCGCATCCACGAGCGGCTGCCCCAGCACGTGGACATCGAGGACCTGGTCTCGGCCGGGGTAGTGGGGCTGATGGACGCCTTCTCCAAGTTCGATCCGGCCAAGAAAGTGCAATTCCGCAGCTACGCGCAGTTTCGCATCCGGGGAGCGATTCTGGACAGCCTGAGGACGTTGGACTGGAGTCCGCGCGAACTGCGCCGCAAGGGCCGCGCAGTCGAAGAGGCCATCCGGGTGTTGACGGCCAGAATGGGCCATGCGCCGGGCGAGTCCGAGGTAGCCGTGGAGATGGGACTGACGCTCGATGATTACCAGCAGTTGTTGGGCGATCTCAAGGGCCTGGAGATCGGCACCCTGCACATGGCGCGCAACGAGGACTCGGGCGAGGAGGAGCTGGCCTATGTGCCGGGCCGGCTTGAAGAGGACCCGCTCTTCCGGTGCCTCAGGGGCGAGCTCGAAGACAGGCTGGCCGATGCCATCGCCAATCTGCCCGACCGGGAGAGGCTGGTGATGACCCTCTACTACTACGAGGAGATGACCATGCGCGAGATTGGCCTCGCGCTGGGGGTGGTCGAGTCGCGGGTCTCCCAGGTGCATGCCTCGGCCGTAATCCACCTCAGGGCCGCGCTCAAGGATCTGGCCGCGCACGGGACCTTTGACAAAACGCGCCCGCGAAGAGCGCCGGAGGGCGCGCGGCGCTGAGGGAGCGGGCGCGGGGGACCCAGCGCAGCATGGGGCACGGGCGAAGCGGGGATAGGGACCGGGGCGGCGGCAGGCGAAAGGGAGTGACCGATCATGGAAAAGACGCTTAAACAGGACGAGATCGATGCCCTCTTTGAGGCTGCCCGCAGCTCAACGCCGGAGGATTCGCGGCCCGAGGTGCGGGCCCGGGTGGTGCCCTACAACTTCACCTCGGCGGGACAGATCTCGACCGACCAATTGCGCGCCATCAGCATGCTGAACGATCTGTTCGCCCGCAATCTGACCCACAATCTGGCCGCCTGGCTGCGCACCTGCTTCCAGGTCAATCTGGTCTCGGCCGAACAGATTCAGTTTAACGAGTTCCTGCTCCGCGTCCCCGAGATCAGCTATGTGGCCTCAGTGCGACTGGAACCGCTCGGGGCGCTCTCGGTGCTGCAGCTTGACCTGGGCCTGGCCCCTCTGATCATCGATCTGCTCCTGGGCGGCGAAGGCAAGGACGGACCGCTGCGCGAGCTCACAGACATCGAGGAATCGATCCTGGGCAGCGTGGTGGAGATCATCTGCCGCGAGCTGACCGCGGCCTGGCAGCCGGTGGGCTTGAGCTTCAACTTCGAGCGCCGCCAGATGCAGACCCAGGTGGCCCGCATTATGTCGGTGGCCGAAAAGACGCTTTGCCTGAGCTTTGAGATTCGCATGCCGCACAGATCGGGTCTGCTCAATCTGGCCTTCCCAGCCGTGGTGGCCAACACCATCCTGCGCCGGTTGACTTCAGACTGGGGCCGGCGCCGCCGCCACGCCGGCGAGACCCGGGCGCGGATGGAAGCCGTGGCGCGCCGGATTCGTTTTGGCGGCTCCCTGCAGCTTCCCACCGTGCGCCTGGCGGCCAGCACGATCGAGAATCTTGAGCCGGGAACGATTCTCCGCCTGGATCTGGCCGCTAATACGCTTCCCGTGTGGCAGGTGGGCGGCCAGCCGCTCTCTCAAGCGCAGGCCATCCGGCAGGGGCCGCACCGCGCCGCTCGCGTCGAGCGTCCGATCAGCGAGGCTGAAGCATGAAAACCTATCTTGAGTGTTGGATAAGCGTAGCCGCGGCCTTGTTCTCCCAGGCCCTGGCCGGAGAGCCGGAGCTGGTCGAGTCGCTGCCCAAGCCGCTCACGGCAAATTCCTTTGGCTTTGCCGCCACCCTTTCCGGGGACGAGGCGGGACGCTTCACCGTGGTTCTGGACGGCACGATTCTGGAGTCGCCCCTGGTGGGCGAGGGCATGGACCAAAGAGCCGGCTGGGGTGAACTGCTGCGCGAGGTGGCCGACGCCGCTTTAGGGGAACTGCTGGCCAAGACCGGGAAGAAGTGCCGCATCGAGAAGTTTGAGGAGACTTCAGGAGAGGGCCAGACATCCCAGGCCTTTCAGTTGAAGTCGGCTGATCGCGCCTGGACGATCCTGGTCCGGGACGAGGTGCGCGCCTCCAAGCCGGCCGCCCAACCGGCGGCAAAGCCATCTGTCAAGTCCGCCCAGGCGCCACCGGCGGCCTTAAGCCCGGGGGCGGTTTTGAGCCCTGGGGCAGCCTTGAGCCCGGGGATCGAGCTGCTGCTCGATGTTGAGCTGGAGGCCACGTTGCGCTTTGGCTGCCGGGAGATGCCACTGGGCGAGATTCTCGACCTGGGGCCGGGCGACGTGGTGCAGTTGGACCGTAATGTGGCCGACCCGGTGGACCTGCTTGTCGGCGACAAGATCGTGGCCCGGGGCGAGGTGGTGCTGGTGAACGGCAACTTTGGTCTACGGGTGACCGAGGTGGCCGCTCCCAGGAAGCGGCTGGAGAGCATACGATGCCTATTCTGAACAGGAAGCCGGCGGGAGAGGCGTCGCCATCGGCTCACGAGGCCTTCTCCGGTAGACGTCCGGCGGGAGAAACCGGGTTCACTGCCGCCTTGCCCGCCAAAGCCGAGCACGCGCTGCCAGGAAGCAGGCTGGGCATCTTTGAAACCTGCGCCAATTCCAGCTGCGGCTCCGGCTGGCTGCATCTGCTGCGCAGCCGTTCGGCGCCGGTCTTTGAAGGCGGCTGGAACTGCTCGGCGGCATGTACGCGAGCCCGCGTCGAGGCGGCGGTGCGCCGGGAAATGGACGGGAGAGGCGGCGCGCAGGATGTCCACAGTCATCGCATTCCGCTTGGTCTGGTCATGCTGGAGCAGGGATGGATCACCTCCGGCCAGTTGCGCCAGGCGCTGGACGCGCAGAGGGTAGGCGGAGCCGGCCGTTTGGGCCATTGGCTGGTGCGCCAGCAGGGGGTGAGCGAACAGTTGGTGACCAGGGCATTGGGGCTGCAATGGAGCTGCCCGGTGCTGCCGTTGGAGTTCCACGACGCAGAGGCGCTCACCGTTCTGGTTCCCCGGCTGTTCGTGGACGCCTTTGGCGCGCTTCCTTTGCGGGTGGCCGCGGGCAAACTCCTCTATCTGGGCTTTGAGGACCGGCTCGATACGGTGCTGGCCTTAGCCATCGAGCGGATGACGGGATTGCGGGTGGAGAGCGGGCTGGTGCAGGGATCGCTGTTCCGTCCGGCGCAAACACGCATGTTGAACGCGCGGTTTCCCCGGGTGGAGCTGATCGAGGCCAGTTCGGAGCCGGCGCTGGTCCACGCACTTTCAAGATCGATTGAGAGGGTGCGGCCGGCCGAGTCGCGTCTGGTCGGGGCCCATGACTGCCTGTGGCTCAGGATGTGGCTGCGGCCCCAGAGCGGACCTCTGCCGGAGATCGCCTGGGTCCAGGACCTGATCTGTTCGATCGGCGCGCACTGAGATGGGGATGGAGGCCCGATCGGCCGGAAGTTCCTCTCATGGATGGCGCGGAGAAGCCGATACACACTAAAGCGGAGGAGCCTGAGCATGAGTGAGATTCGAACCCTGATCGTCGACGATTCCTCAGTGATGCGCAAGATTGTGGAGCGCTCGCTGCGCCAGGCGGGACTGGATTCGCTGCTGGTGCATGAGGCCGGCAGCGGCACCGAGGGGCTGGAACTGTTGAAGGCCAAACAGGTGGACCTGATTCTCTCCGATATCAACATGCCTTCGATGGATGGGCTGGAGTTCCTGCGCCAGCTCCGGGCGCAGAACCTGGCTCCCGGCGTCCCGGTGGTGATGATTACCACCGAGTCCAGCGAGGAGCACGTCAAGCAGGCCATCCTGGCCGGCGCGCAGGGTTATATCCGCAAGCCGTTTACGGCCGAGCAGGTGAAGGAACGGGTGCTGCCTCTGATCCATGCGGCGTAGTCCGGATGTGGCAGTGTGCTGTTGAACGGTGTGCGTAATGTCGCAATCGCCACGGCGCGAGGCAGCGGCGAAAGGGAAATGGGGCATACGATGACGGTCTCGTTGCGGGAATCCGTGCAACTGGTTTCCGATCCCCGGAACCTGGATGCGAGTGTGGAAGAGGTCTTTCATCTGATGCTGGGAGTCGACTGCCGGCGCGAACCAGCGCCAGCGGTCATCGAGCCGGAGTCGGTGACTGCGGTGGTTGGCTTTGGCGGGCTGCTGAGCGGGGCCTGCGTCTTCAAAAGCGGCAGTTCGGCGGCCATGAAGATCGCCGCGCACATGACTGGTATGGAGTTTGACGAGGTTGACGACACCGTCAAGGACGGAATAGGCGAGATCTGCAATATGCTGGCTGGAAGTTGGAAGAGCAAAGTCCCGAACCTGGCCGCCAACTGCGGGCTGTCGATTCCGGCCGTCATCACCGGCAGGGATTACAACCTCCACGTCCAGGCCCCTGAGTTCCGCCTGAACCACACCTACCGTTTCGAGGACGCGAGCTTCGAAGTGACCATCATCTGCGATAGCTTGCAGTAAACCTCCACAGCTGCTGAAGTGAACGCTGGCCTGGAGTCAACCTACGGAGCGGCCTAAGCGAAGCCATGCCGGGGTTGCCGGGTGCGCCGTGTTTTACCGCGGTTCGCCAAGTCCGGCTTCGATTTCTTGTGGAATGCTTTTGCTGGCGCACAGACCGCTATGATCCGCGGCGGCGGCTTGCGGCGCTTCCAGGTGGAATAGGCAGCCGTGACCGCTTATCCCGGCTCCCTACGGCTTTCTAGCCTCCGTTTCTCTGCTCCGTCCCCCCTTTCATGATTTTGCTCTAATCCCTCCTCCGCTCTTCCGGTCCTTCACCTGCATTGCTCCTTGTGCGACAGGAGATGCGTCCGATGGACAGTGGGTATTATGCGGCGATGACCGGGCTGATCGCGCGGACCCAGGCGCTGGATATTGCGGCCTCCAATCTGGCCAATTCTCAGACCCCCGGCTACCGGTCCGAGCAGGAGTATTTCCGTTCCGTGCTGCTGGGCCCCGACGGGCAGGACTCGCAGCTGGGGCGCACGGTGAACAACTTTGGTCTGCTGGGCGGCGACCGGCTCAATCTGACTCAGGGCGCGCTTCAGCAGACCGGCAATGCGCTCGATCTGGCCGTCGAAGGCGAGGGATTCTTTCAGATTCAAACGGCCAACGGTCTTCGCTACACCCGCGACGGCGGCTTCAACCGCGCTCAGAACGGGCAACTGGTTACTGCGGCGGGCGAGCCCGTGCTGTCGACGACCGGCAAGCCGATTCCCGTCCCGCCCGGCGAGGTGTCGGTGGGTGTTGATGGAGTCCTCTCAGTGGCCGGGGGCACGGTGGCAACGGTAGGCGTCTTCACCTTTCCCTCCGGAGCTCAACTGACCCCCGAAGGGGCCAACCGCTATATCGCGCCCGAGGGGGTCGCGCCGGTGCTTTCAAAGCAGGCATCGGTCCACCAAAGGACGCTCGAGGCCGCCAACCAGGGCATGATCCCCGGAATGCTGAACCTGATCCTGATACAGCGTGAGGCGGAGATGATGCAGAAGGCGCTCACCGTTTTCCATACCGAATTCAACAAGATCGCCACCGAGGATTTGCCCAAAGTATGAACATGAGCCAGCGATCTCTTCCGAAACGAGGAAAAACATGATTCGAGCCCTGTACACCGCCGCCAGCGGCATGAGCGCGCAGCAGTTGAACCTAGACACGATCGCCAACAACCTGGCTAACTCGTCGACCACCGGATTTCGCCAGTTGCGGCTGGAGTTTCAGGACATGGTCTACCAGAACCTGGTGACGCCGGGGGCGGCGCAGAGCCAGTCCACAGTTTCGGCCGGGCTGCAGGTCGGATTAGGCACCAAATCGGCGGCCACGGAAGTCATCATGACCCAGGGGTCGCTGAACCAGACCTCAAACCCGCTGGATGTGGCCATCGAAGGCACGGGGTTCTTCCAGGTGCAGCGGCCGGACGGAACCATTGCCTATACCCGCGCCGGCCAGTTTCAGCTCAACAACCAGGGGACTATCGTAACCACCGACGGAGACCCGATCATTCCCACCATCACCATTCCCGCCAATGCGACCGCCGTCACCATCACCCAATACGGAGTGGTGAACGCGACTCTGGCAGGACAACAGAACCCCTCGCAACTGGGCCAACTGCAGTTGGCCACCTTTCCCAACCCAGGCGGCCTGGAGAGCATGGGTTCGAACCTGTTGCAGACCACGCTCAGCTCCGGCGACCCGGTGCTGGGCAACCCCGGAGGAACGGAGGGACTGGGCACCTTGCAACAGGGGTATCTGGAGAACTCGAATGTGGACGTGGTCACCATGTTTGTGCAGATGGTGCTGGCCCAGCGGGCCTACGAATCGAACTCCAAGGTCATCAAGGCAGCCGACGATATGTACTCCCAGGTCAATAACATGACCCGCTAAACAAGAAGAAGCGCATGAAGAACCGGGGCAGGGAGGACGGGATGAGAACAGGGCTGGAGATGCTATTGGGCTTAGGACTGCTGGTTCTGGCGGCAGCGCCCACGGCCTGTGCTCAGGCGTTGGGCGCAACCAATCCCCGCGCTCAGGTGATGCTCTCGTCCGGCAGTCTTGCTTCGGCTGAAGTACAGGGCTCGGGAGTTCAAGGTCATTCGCTAGGGGATTCAGGGGAGTTGGTCCGCGAAATCGACGATCCCAATAACGGGGACCGATGGCTGCTGAGCCGCAATGACCGCTATCCGGGCGGGCCGGGGCGCCTGGTGCGGGCTGCGGTTCATCGCAACGAGTCTGGCGGTGCACCCTTGCGGGCAGCGAGCCAGGCCGGTGCAGCTGCGTTCAATCCCGTTATTCGTGTCGGCGACCGGCTGATCGTCGAGGAGCACACGGCGCGAGTCGATGCAACTTTGGAGGCCCTTGCCTTAGGCCCAGCCGCGGCCGGATCGGCGTTCGATGTGCGCTTGAAGATGGGCGGCAAAGTGGTGCGGGCCGTGGCCCTGGCGCCGGGCCGCGCGGCCTTTCAACCGGAGACGGAGGTGCGGCCATGAGACTGAGATTATTGCTAAGGGACGGGCTCTTTTGCGCGGTGGTGGCGCTGTTGCCGGCCCTGCCGGGGCATGCGATCGACAACCATCAGAAGGCGAAACCGGCCAAGGTGACCCCGCCCGAGGTGGCCCTCAAGACCTACATCGAGCGGGTGCGGGCGCAGCAGGCGGCGGAGGTGCTGACGCCGGGCTCGATCTGGAGTTCGGAGGGCCGGCTGGTGCGGCTGGGCACCGACGCCAAGGCCTTCCGGCTGCACGACGTGGTCTCGATCGTGGTGATTGAAAGCCTGGCCGCCTCAACCGACGGGGGCGTGAAGAACTCCCGCGCCTCGAACGCCAACTCCGGTCTGACCGGCCTCATCGGCAAGCTCAAGGCTTCGAACGCCCTGCAGAATCTGGTCGGCATGACCGCGTCCTCGGGGCTGACCGCACAGGGACAGAGCACGACCAATTCCAGCTTGGCGACCACCTTCGGCGGCGAGGTGGTGGACGTGCTGCCCAACGGGATGCTGGTGGTGCAGGCCACGCGCCAGTTGATCTTCTCGCAGCAGACGCAGCTGATCAAGCTGCGCGGCCTGGTGCGTCCGGAGGATGTGAGCGCGCAGAACCAGGTGTTATCGACGGCCATGACCGATCTTGAACTGGAAGTGACCGGCAAAGGCATCGTCAACGATTACACCTACCGGCACAACCCGCTGGTGCGCATCCTTGAGAGGCTGCTGATTTTCTAGGCGAAGAGGGACCAGGGATCGCCGGCCGGAGATCGCCGATGCGAGAGATGAGAGCCATGCGGGATATGCGAGAGCGCGGGACGGAACGAAAATCGGGTGCATCCTCCTGGTGGCGGATTGCTCTGGCGGGGACTCTGGCGCTGGCGGCCGCTTTAGCCAACGCCGAGGCTAGGCCGCAATTGGCGCGCATCAAGGACGTGGCCACCATCGAGGGGATTCGGGACAACCAACTGGTGGGCTACGGGCTGGTGGTGGGGCTGCGCGGCACCGGGGACAGTTCACAGACGGTCTTTCCGGCGCAGACGCTGATCTCGGCATTGGAGCGGATGGGCATCACCGTCCCCCAGACCGGCTCCAACAGCGCCAGCAACATGCAAGTAAAGAATATGGCCGCGGTCTTTGTGGTGGCTACGCTGCCGCCCTTCAGCCGGCCCGGCTACAAGGTGGACATCACGGCCTCCTCGGCCGGGGACGCGCGGTCGCTGGAGGGGGGCATCCTGCTGATGACCCCGCTCTACGGCGCGGACGGACAAGTCTACGCCCAGGCTCAGGGCTCGCTGGTGCTGGGCGGGTATATGGCTACGGGCGGAGGCAACACCAAGATGTCGAACCATCCAACTACGGCGCGCATTCCCGGCGGGGCGCTGGTCGAGCGGCCGGTGCCCTTCGACCTGAAGCAGATGCACATCGTCAGCGTGGTGCTGAACGACGCCGACTTTCACACCGCCGAACGGATGGCCGCGGCCATCGATCGGGCGCTGGGCAAGGCGCGCGCGCACGCCATCGACAGCCGCCGGGTGGAGATTCCCGTGGCGCCTGACGAGGACATTGCGGAACTGCTCGACCAGGTGGAAGCCGTCGAGGTGGAGGTGTATCCGAGGGCTCGCGTGGTGGTGAACGAGCGCACCGGGACCGTCGTCATCGGGGGCACGGTTCGCCTGCAGCCGGTTTCCATCCTGCACGGAGGCCTGTCGGTGAATGTGATTACCGAGACCAAAGTGTCGCAGCCCAATCCGGGCTCTGGGGGAACGACAGAGGTGGTGCAGCAGACCACGGTACAGGCCCAGGACAAGCCGGTGAACCGCATCGATCTGAAAGAAGGAGCGACGGTGGAGGATCTGGTCCAGGAATTGCAGCGGACAGGAGCAGGGGCGCGAGACGTGATTTCGATCCTGCAGGCCATGAAGGAGGCCGGCGCGCTGGAGGCCGACCTGGAGGTGTTGTGATGCAGGCAATATCGGCTATATCGGCGACAACGGCGGCCGGCGGCGTGGCCGATGAAGCCACGCCGCAGCCGAGGCTGGTGCGGGCGGCGCACGAGTTTGAGGCGCAGATGATGAAGGAGTTATTGAAGCCCATGACCAGCAAGAACAGTCTCGATGGAGAGGACGACGACTCGGCTTCCGGCTCCGGAGGAGCGCTGGAGGAGTTTGCCTCGGAGGCTCTGGGACGGGCGCTCAGCGAGCAGGGAGGGTTTGGGATTGCCAACCGTATCGTGCAAGATCTTTCCCATTCGGGTAACAAGGACGGAACCGGGAAGGTAACCGGAAATCTGCGCGGCAATACCGTTATGAAAGCTATTGAATGACTACAGTGATTAGCAGAACTGCCGATAGACCCAGCAAGGAGCAATGTGTATGGACATTCGTAGCAGTCTTGACGGATTGAAGTCGCTGTTGGGGGTGACCTCGACAACCCCGACTGCGCCGCAGCAAACAAAGAGTGGCGCCGCGGCGGGCGGGAGCGCGCTGGGCAGCGACCAGGCGACCTTCAGCAACGCGGGCAGCGAGGTCTCTCTGACGGCCGCCGACTCCGATGTCCGCATGGACAAGGTGGCCGGCATTCAGACGGCGTTGGCGGCAGGAACCTACAATGTTCCGGCATCCGCCGTGGCGTCCAAGGTAGTGGACGCAATGCTGGGCGGGGAACAGTAATCCGGGCTTGGTTCCGGCGCGACGGGGTTGAGCAAGAGGCGGAGTGTCCTGGCCGTGGAAGACATGGTGGTGGATGAACGCCAGAGTTTCGCCAATGGGATGGGCGGAGACAGATGGTAATGGCAAGCAACCCGGAAGGAATTGAAGAAAAGCGGGCGATGCTGGAGTTTGGGGCGCGCCGGGAGCTTCCGGAGCTTAAGGAGTTGGTGATGGAGGCCTCCAGCGCGCTGGCCCGTCTGGACGCGAACCGGTTGCAGGAGCTTGCGCTGTCGTGCCAGGCGCTGAACCGGGCTCTTGTGCCCGCCAACGCGGATGAGAGAGCGGTGTTAGCCAGCCAGGCCCGTGAGGCAACGGAGGAGATGGCGGTGTTTGCCAGAGTGTTGGAGGCGACGCGGGCCAACCTGAACGTAATGAACCGCTTGCGGGAGTTGCGCGCGGGCCGGTTGGAGTACGGCCAAGTGGGATGGGTACCGACGGAGAGCCGACATGGGAACGATTAACTCCGCATTCAGCCTGATTTCGGGGGCCCTGGACGCCGATCAATCGGCCCTGAGCATTACGGCCAACAACGTGGCGAATGCCAACACCCCAGGCTACACGGAGGAGACTCCCAACTGGCAGCAAAACCAGCCCATCGAGATCAACGGGGGCTCTTACGGTGACGGGGTTACGGAGACAGGCGCCACCTCGTTGAGAGATAGCGTGCTGGTGGCGAGGCTGGACCAGCAGCAGCAGTTGGCCTCGGCTTCGAGTGCGCGTTTGACGGCGCTTGACAACGTGCAGGCGCTGTTCACGCCGGACTCGGGTTCGATCAGTTCCAAGGCCGGAGATATCGGCAGCGACATCACCAGTTTTTTCAGTTCCTTCTCGTCGCTAGAAGCCAATCCGACCAACAATGCACTTCGCCAGCAGGTTCTTTCCACGGCAACCACGCTGGCCGGTGACATTTCCAATGCCGCGGCCAGCCTGAACTCGCAGAGGTCGGGCCTGGACCAGGAGGCGGCCGGTGTAACCAGCCAGGTGAATTCGCTGACCAAGGCAATCTCTCAGTTGAACCTGCAGATTCAGTCCACCTCGCCCAATGCCGATGCGGGAACGCTCGAAGACCAGCGCAATGAGGATATAAGCCAGCTTTCGAAGTTGATCGGGATCAACCAGATTACGACCGAGAACAACGGCCTCTCCATCACTACCACGACCGGCCAGTTGCTGGTCTCCGAGGGGTCGAGCCTCCAGTTGACGACCGGCATGGTGGGCGGGGTAACCGACTTCTTCCTGGGCGGTACGGACATCACCTCGCAGCTGACTACCGGGGGTGGGGAACTTGGCGGGTATCTGACGGCTCGCGACACCGACATCCCCAGCGTGCTTTCCTCGCTCGACCAACTGGCCTACAACGTCTCCACGAACGTGAATGCGTTGAACAACACGGGAACGGATCTGGATGGGGTCACCGGCACAGTGGCCAATCCGCTTTATATCTTCAATCAACCCGCCCCAGGCGCCGTGGCGGGCAGCGCGGCGTCGATGAGCGTGGTGATGACCGACCCCAACCAAATTGCTGCCGCCGGCCTGGGACAGGGGACGGGCGACAACACGAATGCTGTCGCGATGGCCAATCTGGCCAATTCATCGATCGTCAACGGCCAGACCCCGACCGACTATTACTCGAGCTTTGTCTCCACTCTGGGTGCGACTGTCTCCGGTGTGCAAGCCGAGAATACGGCGCAGAACGCCTCGGTGACGCAACTGCAAACGCAGAACGATGCGCTCTCCAGCGTCAATCTCAACGATGAAGCGTCTGCGATGACCACATTGGAGCGCAGCTATCAGGCCGCCTCGCAGGTCTTTGCGATGCTGAACACGATCATGGCTTCGGCCTTGAATCTGGGGGATCAGACAGCGGTTTCCTAAAGCTGAAAGCGCAGGCGTGCCGCGGGCGCGGCAGAAGAGCCGCTCAAGTGAGCGGAGGAATGCAATGCGAGTGGATCCGAATTATATCTCGAACCTGGTAAGTTCGCTGGACCAGAGCCAGGCGAACGAGCAACAGTTGACGGCTGAGCTGTCGAGCGGCGTGAGCATAACTTCCCTGAGCCAAAATCCGGTGGCCTCCGGGGAGAATGTGCTCCTTCTCAACCAGATTCAGCAGGACGACACCTTCACGCAATCCTCGAGCCTGGTTACGGGTCAGTTGCAGGTGGCCGATTCGACCTTAGGCAGCGTGGTCTCCCAACTCACCCAGGCCATTTCGTTGGCTACTAGCGCCAATAACGGCACCATGAACTCCAGCGACGTGCAGTCGATCGGCAATCAGATCTCGGGCATTCTTAACGAGGTGCAGTCGCTGGCTAATACCAACTACCAGGGCCAGTACATCTTTGCCGGCGGCCAGACTTCCACGACTCCTTTCACGACCTCCACGGCCACCTCGCCGGCCGTCACCACTTACCAAGGCGACGAAGACGTCAACTATCTCCACACGCCCAATGGCCAAAAGATACAGTTGAATGTGCCCGGCGACCAGATATTCTCGGCCAGCGGCTCGAACAGCGTCTTTGGCGCTCTGAACAACCTGGTGGCCGACTATTCTAGCGGCAAAGTCAACACCGCCCAGGCCGTGACCGATACGGAGGCGTTGGGCACGGCGCTGAATTATGTTTCCCAGCAGCGCGTGACCATCGACAACTCCATTACCCAGCTCACTGCCGCTTCTGACGCTGTGACCAGCGATCAGACCCAGCTGACCAGCGCGCAGACCAACCTGATGCAGGCCGACGTGGCGCAGGTCGCCACGCAGCTTTCCCTGTCCGAGACCCAGCGGACGGCGCTTGAGGACGTGATCGCGCAACTCGATTCGACTTCGAACAGCCTGTTCAGCAAGCTGCCGATTTGACGCCGCGCGCCTAAGCGGTTTGCAGTCCTGGTGCGCGCACGTGCCGGGAGCCAAGCCGTCTATACTCATTAGCTAAGAGACTTCCCATGTTCGCTCCGCTTCGTTTTATCTGGAATGCAACCCGCGGCCACCGGCTGGCGCCCTGGAGCAGCAAGTATATGCGCTGGCGGGTGGAGACCTACTCTGGCCAGCGAGCCGAGACGTTGACAACCGGGAAAGTGCTAAGTTTTCTCTGGACCTCACGCTGGGAGTTTCTGAGCTATCTCGCCTGGATTCACCGCATGGACCGCGAGGTGCACAAGCGGGTGTGAAACAGTGGTCAGTGGTCAAATCCAGTATGACAATGTTGCCGGCGCGTCAAGGGAATCTGCCACTTTCGTTTGCCTTTTCGCAGTGCATTGATCCTACGAACGAATACTGTCCACTGTAAACTGTCCACTGTATGAGATTCGGTTTATCCCCTCTGGCCCGCCTTGCGGTCTCAGCATTCCTGGTGACGGTCACGGCTGCCGGAGCGCAGCAGTTGCCTCCCATCGAGCCTCCTCAACCGCTTCCCACAGCGCACCCTGACGCTCCCACCCTGCGCGTGACGGCCAACGAGGTGCTGGTGCCCACGCTGGTGGAGAAGCGCGGCGGCGGTATCGTCTACGGGCTCAAGCCGGCCGACTTCGTGCTCGAGGACAACGGCGTGCCGCAGAAGATTCGCGTGCAGGAGGAGATGGATACGGCGCCGGTTTCGCTGGTGGTGGCCGTCGAACTGGGCGGCATGAGCGTGCTCGAATTCGACAAGCTGGCCAAGCTGGGACCGCTGCTCGATCTCTTCCTCTCCGACAGCAGGAGTCAGGCGGCGCTGGTGGGCTTCGACTCGAAACCTCATCTCATTCGCGATTACACGCACTCCGGCGAGGAGGTGAACGAGTCCCTCAAGCGCCTTGAGCCCGGCAACGGCGGCGACGCGATTCTGGATACCGTGAGCTATGCCGTCGATCTGCTTGAGTCCCAGCCCAAGGAGTATCGCCGCGTTCTGCTCCTGATCAGCGAGGAGCGCGACCACGGCAGCAGGCACACCAAGCCGGAGCAGTTGATCCAGAAGATCGGCCAGTCCGACGTGCTGGTGCTGAGCGTGTCGTTTTCTCCGTCGCGCGCGGAGTTGCTTCACGACACAAAGGACTCGGGCAACGAGCGGACCCTGAACATGCTCTCGCCGCTCGTCATGGCCGTGCAGGCATTCAAGAAGAACGTGGCCAAAGAAGTTGCCCGGATGAGCGGCGGGGAGTACACGACCTTCACCGGCGATAAGCGCTTCGAGCTGCGGGTGGTGGATGCGGCCAAGCACGCGCGCAACCGCTACCTGATCACATTCAGCCCCTCCAATCCCACCCCCGGCCTGCATACCATTCGCGTCCGGACTGCGCAGGACTACGGAGCCCGGATAGTGGCTCGGGCGAATTACTGGTTGGCGGGGGAGCAGTAACCGCCGTCCGCTGAGCGGCGCGGGTTTGCTTTTGGGTTCCGGTTGAGTTGCGGATAGCGCGGGGCCGCGCATTCATGGTAGTCTCACAATAGACACTTGAGAGTGGACTGAGAAGACAAGAGGAGCAACACACGCCGTGCTGGCGACTGCCAAGAAAACAACCCTGATTGAACGCTTCCGCACTCACGATACAGACACCGGCTCGCCGGAAGTCCAGATCGCGATTCTGAGTGAGCGGATTGGCGAACTGACCGAGCACTTCAAAATCCACAAGAAAGACCATGCCTCGCGGCGTGGACTGTTGATGCTGGTCAGCAAGCGCCGCCGTCTGCTGGATTACCTGAAGACGCACGATTCCGACCGCTATCGCGACGTAATCGGCAAACTCGGTATCCGCAAGTAATCAGAAAGCCAACTTTGACCCGGAAGCGCCCAGACCGGACATTGGTCACGGCCCCCCGTTCTACCCAGGACCTGGGACCATGGCGTACCTGGCGAACTCGACCCGCTGCCAGGGACTGCGCACAGCTATCGGCCGTGTGCGGCCCAGGCGCGCCGGCCGGCAGAATCGGCTCCCACGCGCGCAGCCCACTCTCTTGCGCGCATCCTGCCGGCAGCCGGTCCCTTCGCCAGCTTCCCCCTACAAGTTTTCCAAGCGAACACAATGAAACGAGGACTCTATGTCTACCAAGCATGAAGTAGCCGTCGAGCTTGCCGGAGGCAAGCGGCTGGTCTTTGAGACCGGACGCATGGCCAAGCAGGCCTCTGGCGCCGCACTGGTGACCACGGGCGAAACCGTTGTTCTGGCCACCGCCGTAGCCTCTCCCGACCCCAGGGAAGGCATCGACTTCTTCCCCCTCACGGTCGATTACCGCGAGTACACGTACGCCGGAGGACGCATTCCCGGCGGCTTCATCAAGCGCGAAGGCCGGCCCAGCGAGAAGGAAGTCCTGACCGCCCGTCAGATCGATCGCCCCATTCGTCCGCTGTTTCCAGATGGATTCCGCAATGAGACCCAGATCATCGCATTGGTCTTCTCCGCCGACAAGGAAAACGATCCCGACGTGGTGGGCATCAATGCCGCCGCCGCCGCCCTCGCTCTCTCCGATATTCCCGTCAACGCCACGGTCGGCGCGGTGCGCGTGGGCCGCGTGGATGGCCAATTTGTGGTCAACCCCACATATGCCGAGCGCGCCGCCACCACGGTCAACATCATGGTCGTAGGCCACAAAGACGGCATCGTGATGATCGAATCGGGCGCCAAGGAGGAGTCCGAAGAGGTGATCCTGGCCGCCATCGAGTTTGCGCACGAGGAGATCAAGAAGATTGTCGCCGCGATCGACGAACTGGTGGCTAAGGCCGGCAAGCCCAAGCGGCCTTTCACCGCGCCGGAGTTCGATGAAGCCTACTACGCGGAACTGAAAGCCAAGATCGCCGAACGGCTCAAGGATGCATTGGACACCCACACCCACGGCAAGACGGAAAGCTACGCCCTGATCAAGCAGATCAAGGACGAGTTGGCGGCTGAACTACCCGCCGACGATCTTGCAGCCAAGAAGAAGCTGGCTCACTACTATGAGCACCTGCGCGAGAGGATCTTCCGCGAGCAGGTGACCAAGGACCGCGTTCGGCCCGACCGCCGCGCCTTCGACGAGATTCGCCAGATCACGATTGAAACCAGCGTTCTGCCACGCACGCACGGCTCGGCTCTGTTTACCCGCGGTGAGACCCAAGCCCTGGTTACAGCCACGCTGGGCACCACCGACGACGGCCAGCGGCTGGAGAGCTATGAAGGCGAGAAGAAGAAGCCCTTCATGCTCCATTACAATTTCCCGCCCTTCTGCGTGGGCGAGACGGGCCGCATGACCGGCACAGGACGGCGTGAGATCGGCCACGGAGCACTGGCCGAGCGCGCCATCACCGCGGTTCTGCCCAGCCCCGAAGAGTCGCCTTATACCATCCGCATTGTCTCGGACATTTTGGAGTCCAACGGCTCTTCGTCGATGGCTACGGTTTGCGGCGCGAGCCTGGCACTTTTTGACTCCGGTATCGCCCTCAAGGGCGCGGTGGCCGGCGTGGCCATGGGCCTGGTCAAGGAGGGCGAAGACTACGCCATCCTGACCGACATTGCCGGCGCGGAAGACCATTACGGCGATATGGACTTCAAGGTGGCCGGAACGCGCAAGGGCATCACCGCGCTGCAGATGGACATCAAGATCGGCGGCCTGACCCACTCCATTCTGGAGCAGGCGATGGAGCAGGCGCGCAGGGGCCGTCTCTTCCTGCTGGACAAGATGGACGCCGCGCTCGACGGGCCGCGCACCGAGCGCTCAGCCTATGCGCCCCGCATCGAGACCATCATGATTCCCACTGACAAGATTCGCGACCTGATCGGAAAGGGTGGCGCAACCATCCGCGGCATTATCGAGCAGACCGGCGCCAAGATCGATGTGGACGACACCGGCCGGGTCAGCGTCGCGTCCTGCGACAGCGAGGGCCTGAAGAAGGCGCTGGCCATCATCAACGACATCACCGCTGTTCCTGAGGTGGGCAAGACATACTTGGGCAAGGTGGTTCGCCTGGCCGAGTTTGGCGCTTTCGTTGAACTCTTCCCCGGCACGGATGGCCTGCTGCACATCTCCGAGATCGCCGAACATCGCGTGAAGGAAGTGAAGGACGAACTGCGCGAGGGCGATCAGGTGATGGTCAAGGTTCTGGCCATCGAGGGCAACCGCATCAAGCTCAGCCGCAAGGCGCTCATCAAAGAACAGAAGGCAAAGCTGGCCCATACCACTCCGGTTGCGTCTGAAGCCGAAGAAGTAGAGATTTCCGCTTCTGAATCTGCTCCCGTGCCCCCCGCGCCGGCAAGGCCCAGGAATGAGTTCGACGAACGTCAGCCGAAGTCGAACCAGAGCACAATTCTCATCGAGGGTGGGGACGATTTCGATGACGAAGCGGGCGAAGAGTTCGACGAGGAGAGCGAGCCGAACTTCAACCGCATTGAGGGCGCGCCGGTTCCCGCCGGTCAAGTGGCGGCCGCGGGCCGTCATCCGGTCAACAACAATCGTCGCCGCCGTCGCCGCAGGCCCGGTGGTGGCGGCCGCGGACCCGGCAGCGGTGGCGGCCAAGGTTGATCGAAAGCACAGTATGAACCAGGAAAAGGCCCGGAGGTCAATCCGGGCCTTTCTGTCTTGAGCATCTGACGTCCGACTAATCGATTACGCCTGAACCAGTCTGCGCCTGGGACGTCAACGCGGAGAGTGAGGAAGGATTGCAAAGGCCGCTCGTTTGTCCTTCCCTTCAGGATCATGTTTCGAGTCGTACATCCGCAGATCAGCCGCGATGCATAGAGATTCCATATCGGCTGCGTCGTCGGGGAAGATCGCAATGCCGATACTGGCGCCGATTCGCATAAGTTGCTTGTCGCCTACTTGCATGGGCTCATTGATGAGCTGCAGCAGGGAGTTGCCCACATTCATGGCGCGGTCGCGGTCAGTGGGCTCCTCGAGAATGATGGAAAACTCGTCGCCCCCGGTTCGCGCAACGGTGTCGGAGCGGCGAACGCGAGCTGAGAATATCGCCGCAACGCGCTGCAGCACCAGATCGCCCACATGATGGCCCAGAGTGTCGTTCACCTGTTTGAAGTGGTCCAGATCGAGCACCAGCAGGGCTGCCTGAGTTTCGGTGCGGCGGGCGCGCTCCAGAGCGCTGGCCAGCCGGTCCTGGAAGAGCCGGCGGTTGGGCAGTCCGGTCAGATGGTCGTGCAGCGCCAAATGCTGGTTGTGCTCGATCTGGTCTTCAAGGAGAAGCAGAATCATGCCGACGGCTACCACAAACTTGGGCAGGTTCCACACCTCGCTCTCGACATGCACATTGGGCAGAAACGCCTGGATGCATGGCCCAACGACGAACACCGACGCCCAGGCAAAGAATCCCGCAATGGTGATGAATGCGCCGGCCGTGGCGCGCCGATACATATACCAGAAGTGAATGCAGCAACCCAAGTAGACAGTGAACATTACGGCGTTTAATGCCAGATATACGCCATTGCCGGGCCGGTGCTGAAAGATGAGAAGGAAGATCGAGAGAGCGCCATAAAGGACGACTGCAACCCAGCGCAGCGGATGATTGAACTTTCGCAACGCTCCGAGCGCGACCAGGAGCGGCAAGGCGCCAAGGAGCGCCGCGGCTGAATTCAAGACCCAGGTTGAAGCCGGGCTGGCCACAAGAAGGGCCATGTAGATCGCATTTGTTCCTGCCAGGGTTGCCAGCATCCAGCGGCTAGAAATTTCGCGGCGGTAGGGAACCGAGGCCCACATGAAGAGGATTCCAGCCCAGACGAGCGCGGTCAATCCGATTACAGTTGCCAGGGTTCCCCAGATGCCGGGAAAGTCCGAGAACAAGAAAGCGGCAAAATGCAGGGCTACCAGCAACCAGCCGATGAGCCAGATTCCGGAGACAGGTGTCGGACGGCGCTGAGCCACAGATGCAAAGGCGCAGGCCAAGAGTGCAACTGCTGTCAAGTCCGGTAGTCCGCTCCAATCCACTACGCTCACCTCTAAACAGGTTAACTATTTTATAACATCGTCGATTTGGCGGGCATTTGGTATACCTGTTAAGTTGCATCTGAATAACCTTAGGGTAAACTTACGTAACCACAAACCGAAATTGATCCGGTGATCGATTGGATGACCGCAACGGAATTCTCCAGAGTTACCGTCTTTACTCAGCTCGACTCAAGACGATGGCTGCCAGTCTCTACATCGTAGTTGACAGGCGCTAGTGTAATTCGGGCGATCAGTCCGCGGCCGTATCACCCTCTTTGGAATTAAAGACATTGCCCATGCGCCGGATCTGCGCGCCCACGCCGCGCAATTTCTCCTCGATGCGTTCATAGCCGCGATCCATATGATAAACGCGGTCCAGGATAGACTCGCCGTCGGCTACCAGCGCGGCCAGCACCAGGGACGCTGAAGCCCGCAGGTCAGAGCACATAACGGCCGCCGCAGACAACTTTGCCGGCCCGCGTACGCTGGCCGTGCTTCCATCCACTTTGATGTTGGCGCCCATCCGCACCAGCTCCTGCACATGCATGAAGCGGTTTTCGAAGATGTTTTCCGTGACCGTGCTCACCCCCTCGGCCTGCGTGGCCAGCGCCATGTACTGCGCCTGCATGTCGGTGGGGAAGCCGGGATACTCCTCGGTGGAGATGTCGGCCGCGCGCAGTTGTCCGCCGCCACGCACGCGGACTGTCTCAGGGCCAAGAACCTCCACGCGGGCGCCGGCCTCTTCCAGTTTGGCAATCACCGCGCTCAGGTGCGCCGGATTACAGTTGGTCACCAGCAGATCGCCGCCGGTGATGGCGCCCGCAACTAGAAATGTCCCTGCTTCGATGCGGTCGGGATGGATGCGGTATCGTGCGCCATGGAGCCGGTGTACGCCTTGCACGCGGACAGTAGAGGTTCCGGCCCCCTCGATCTTCGCGCCCATCGCGGTCAGCAGCTCGCCGAGGTCGATGACCTCCGGTTCGCGCGCGCAGTTCTCCATCAGGGTTTCACCCTCAGCCAGCGCGGCGGCCATCAGCAGATCCTCTGTGCCGGTCACGGTGATCTTGTCGAAGACCACGTGCGCGCCTCTCAGCCGCTCCGCGCGCGCCTCCAGGTAGCCGTGCTCCTGGGTGATGACAGCGCCCATCTTTTCCAGGCCCTTGATATGCAAATCGATCGGCCTGCCGCCGATGGCGCAGCCGCCGGGCATAGCCACGCGAGCCATTCCGGCGCGAGCCACCAGCGGACCGAGCACCAGGGAACTGGCCCGCATGGTCTTCACGATCTCATATTTAGCTTCGGGGTCTGAGAGGGTCCGGCAATTGATCTTGGTGCGGTGTTGCGCCCGCCCGTAGCCCAGCTCGACCTCTGCGCCCATCGACACCAGCAGCCGGCGCTGGGTCTCGATGTCGCGCACCTGGGGAATGTTTTCGAGAGTGACCTCGTCCTCGGTAAGAATCGCCGCCGCCATGCAGGGCAGCGCAGAGTTCTTTGCCCCCGAGACGCGGATGGTGCCTACCAGCGGATTACCGCCGCGAATAACGAATTTATCCATGAAGAATACGCAACCCCTAGCCTTCTAGTGTAAATCGAAGCTGGAGCAAGGCCAGCCGCCAGCAGACACGGGTATCCTCAGCGGTAACAAAATGTAAAAGTCAGGCCTTCTGGATCAGCTACAGCTCCAGCAAGTTGTCTTCGATAGCCAACCGCACGTTGCCGTCGGATTTTGCCAGGCGGCGGACGGCCTCGGGCTTGTCGACCTTGGCCTTGAGCATCACCAGCGCCACCGGAACGCTGCGTCCGGCGCTCTTGATGGTGTGCACCGCAGTTTCCCGGTCGATCTTGCAGGCGCCCATCAGGATGCGGATGCCGCGCTCGACGAGTTTCGAGTTCTGCATGTGCACGTTGACCATCAGGTTTTCGTACACGTAGCCAAGCCGGGTCATGGCGCCGGTGGTGATCATGTTCAGGATCATCTTCTGGGCGGTGCCGGCCTTCATGCGCGTGGAGCCGGAGACAACCTCGGGGCCGACATCGGCGACGATGGCGATATCGGCGGCCGCAGCCAGCGGAGTTTCGTGGTTGCAGGTAACTGCGGCGGTATGCGCTCCGCGGGCGCGGGCATAAGCCACGGCTGCCACTACATAAGGAGTGCGGCCAGAAGCCGAGACCCCCACCACGACGTCCTTGCGCGTGGGGCGGCGGCGGGCGATGTCCCGCTGGCCCAGTTCCTCGGAGTCCTCGTTGACCTCGACAGCCGAGGCCAGCGCCTTGGGTCCTCCGGCCATGATGTACTGCACCTGCCCCGGAGACGAGGAGTAGGAGGGGGGGCACTCGGAGGCATCGAGCGCCGCAATCCGTCCGCTGGAGCCGGCGCCGACGTAGATCAGCCGGCCGCCATCGCGCAGGCTGCGGGCCACCTGGTCGATGACCTGCGCAATCTCCGCAATCGCCTTCTTGACCGCTGCCGCGACCTTCGCATCCTCATGGTTGATGATGCGCGCGATCTCCAGCGCGGATTTGGTGTCAAAGCCTTGAGACGCCTCGTTCTGGCTCTCAGTCGTCAGTTGTTGAAGCAGGGAGGCCTGATCTTTCTTGATGTCGTTTGCTTGGGTGTCGGCCGTTTCCTGGATCGTCGAACTGGTAAGCATCGCATGTGCCCCCAAGTTTTAATTGTATCTGTAAACCAGTCAACTGACAGAGAGAATTCTGGATAAATGGGCCCGCCATGGGAGGCGCAGGTTAAGGAATTGCTACAGCGCCTCGCGAACGGCATCGTGAAATGCGGGTCGAATCTCGCGTATCAGTTGGCTCGCCGCGGCGAGCCGATCGGGCCAGGTGCGGTTGCTGAGCAGCGCAACGGCAACCTCGGCGTCCAGGTCAATCCATAAAGAACAGCCGCTGTAGCCCAGGTGCCCGATCGAGTGCGGTGAAAAGTGTTGGCCGGATGAGGAATCTGGAGAGGGCGTATCCCAGCCGAGCGCCCGCGAACTCCCCTCCGGGCTCTGCCGTTCGGCAAAAAGCTCCACCGTCGCCACGTCAAACAGGCGCGGCCCTCTTGTCTCCGGTCCTGCTTCGGCTCCGGCGCCCAGAATCTCGGCCGCAAAACGCAATAAATCCGGCACATTGGAGAAGAGTCCGGCGTGGCCACCGGCGCCCTTGAGCAGCCAGGCGTGTTCATCCTGGACCTCGCCCTGGATGCGGCGATGGCGCAAAGATGTGTCTTCCTCGGTAGGCGGAATCGACAGCCGCGCGGCGGGCGGCGGACAAAATCCTGTGGCGGCCATTCCAAGTGGATTGAAGACTTCGCGCTGGACCCAGGTCGCAAGGTACTCGCGCGTCAACACCTCCAGCGCCTTGCCCAGCAGGATGAAGCCTGGATCGGAGTACTCGGCGCGAGCGCCCGGCTCGGCTTCAAGGGGCAGTTCCAGGCAGGCGCGAAAAAGCGCGGACGGGGTGGTGACGGTGCGAAAAAACTCCACATAGCCCGGCAACCCGGAGTTGTGGGCCAGCAGGTGGCGCAGCTTTACATGGCGAGCGCGCTCGCAGGGGGCACGGCCTACCACAAAGCCCGGCAGCAGCTCGCCCAGGGGCGTATCCAGGTCGAGCAGACCGCGCTGGTAGAGCAGCATGGCCGTGGCCGTGGTAGACACGACCTTAGTCAGGCTGGCCACGTCGTAGACCGTTTTCGGGGTCACGGCGGGCGCACCATCCTCGTAAGTAAACCGCCCCAGCGCACCCTGTAGCACGGTTTCTCCGCCGGCCAGAACACCAAAGGCGCAGCCGGGGAACGCGTGAGCGGCGATTGCATCCTCCAGCACGCGGTAAACGGCGGCAAACCGGCCGTGCGAACCGGCCAGGGGCGCGGAAGGCGGGATAATTTCTGAATCCATCGCTGATTGCATCCTATCGCGAATCGACTCCCGCCCTGACCTCCGTCTTGCTCCTGTGTCCGGGCGGTCGATGTGGCTACCCTTGGTTACCAGTGGATCGTCTATTATGAACACAGAATCCCACGGCCTGCACGGAGGCCTCGGCTGAGAGTAGTCTAAGAGAGATGCAGAAATTTCCCCAGAACACACCAGATCCCCAGTCGAGTGCAAGCTTTGAAGCGGACCCCAACAAGCCGCAACTCAACCCTGCGCCCGCGCCGTCCCACAGGGCCGGCGGCGCATGGCTGTGGCTGCGCGATTTGCTGGTCTCCGTAGCTGCCTCGGTGCTGATCATCACTTTTCTTTACCAGCCGGTCCGTGTGGAAGGCACCAGCATGTTGCCGCGGCTCGAGGATCGCGACCGTCTCTTCATCAACAAGTTTGTCTATCGCATCTCGTCCATCGAGCGCGGCGACGTGGTGGTCTTTCACTACCCACGCGACCCGGAGAAAAGCTACATCAAGCGGGTGATCGCCCTGCCCGGCGACCGTCTGCGCATCGACCACGGCACAGTCTGGCTCAACGGCAAACGGCTGATTGAGAAATATGTGCCCGAGGAGTATCGCGATACCCGCTCCATGCCGGAGATCGTCGTTCCCGAGGAAAGCTACTTCGTGATGGGCGACCACCGGTCGATCTCCTCCGACAGCCGCGAGTTTGGCCTTGTGGATCGCTCCCTCATCTATGGCAAGGCCGCCTTCGTCTACTGGCCGGCGCACGACGCGGGCGTGGTGCGCTAGAAGCGCCCAATTACCGCCCGGAATTCCACCGGCAGAACCTCTTCAAAGCTGTTAAAATCGGTAGAATCCACTCTTCGGAGAGGCGATGCAATCGATTCTTGCGCTCGAAGACGGGCGCATCTTCCGTGGCCACGGCTATGGGCACCCAGGTGAGTGCCGGGGCGAAGTCGTTTTCAATACATCCCTTACCGGCTACCAGGAAATCTCGACCGACCCTTCCTATGCCGGGCAAATCGTCGTTCTCACCAACCCCCAGATCGGCAACTACGGCACCAACCGTGCGGACAACGAGTCGGCCAGGCCGTATATCGAGGGCCTGATCGTCCGCGAGTTCTCGCCCATCAGTTCCAACTGGCGCTCCGAGCAGGTGACTGACGAGTACATGGAGCGCTATTCGGTTCCGGTGTTGGCCGAGATCGATACCCGCGCCCTGGTTCGCCACCTGCGCACCTACGGCGTCATGCGCGGCGTGATTTCGACCTCCGAGAGCGATCCCGGCGTGTTGGTAGCTAAGGCCAAGAACATCCGGAAGATGGACGGGACGGACCTGGCGCGGGTCGTCTCGACCAAGACTGTTTACCAGTTTGATTCCTCTGACAGCCGCAACCAGTCCGGCGACCCTCTCCTGCCCAATGCTCTCGTCCAGAACGCAAAACAGCGTGAGCTGCATGTGGTGGCGTACGATTTTGGCATCAAGTTCAACATTCTGCGCATGTTAACGCGCGAGGGCTGCCGCGTGACGGTGGTTCCGGCCGAAACCAGTGCCGAAGACGTGTTGGAGCTGAAGCCCGACGGCGTCTTCCTCTCCAACGGTCCCGGCGACCCAGAGCCGGTCGATTATGCCGTCCGCGCCATTCGTAAGTTCATGGGCCGCGTGCCGGTCTTCGGAATCTGCCTCGGTCACCAGTTGGTTGGCTTGGCCCTGGGCGGGCGCACCTACAAGCTCAAGTTCGGTCACCACGGCGGCAACCACCCGGTCCGCAACAATGCCACCGGGAAGGTGGAGATCACGGCCCACAACCACAACTTCGCCGTCGATCCGGACTCGATCAACGCCAACGAAGTGGAACTGACCCACGTGGACCTGAACGATCAAACGCTGGAAGGCCTGCGCCATAAGACGCTGCCGCTCTTCAGCGTGCAGTACCATCCCGAAGCCGCCCCCGGCCCCCATGACTCGCATTATCTGTTCCGTGACTTCCGCCGCATGATGGAGGAGTGGAAGGGATGAAGCACTGTCTCCCAGTCCTGGCAATTTTCGTGGGGCTGGGGTGTTCTATTTCCCCCGCGCAGGGCAAACAACAAGTAGACCCGTTCCGGCGTTACCTGGCAGACATCAAGGCCAATCAACCTGAAGCTGCATTGGTGCGGTTTGCGGCTGAGTGTGGAGTAGATCTGAATAAACACAGAGCCCGTTACGCTCAGGCTCCCGGCGATAAGTTACACGTCGTAACGAATCTTGCCCATGCACTGGTGGATCAGGAAACAGATTATTACGCAACTGTTGCTGTATGGAAAGCTGCGCAGAATGTTTTGGTTGAATATTGGGGTCTTGATCTTGAACTCGGAACGCAGCTAAGAACGTTTTATTGTCTACGTGATGGACAGATTCAGATGGTTGAAGATCTTGATTGGGCATATTTCGAAGGAGAAGGAATCAATGGTCCAATTAAGGCGCACTGGGCTGGATACGAACAGCGCTGGAAAAGAAAATCGGAGAGCAGTTATTCCACAGTCCTTCTTCGGTACGTGAATTTGTGGGAAAAGGAAATTCCAAAGCCTGCAAATGATTACGAGATTCCATACGCTTCAAAATCATTTCCGGAGATGTACCGGTGGGAAGATTTGAAGCTGCCACCCGCACTGTTGCGCTGACGAATGGAGTGTTTTGAAAGGGCACGGCTGCAGCCGCACCGCTGGGGCAAGAACAATTACCGGGCATTAAGGGTAAACAGAAATATGCCGCGCAGAAATGACATACAGAAGATCCTGGTGATTGGCTCGGGGCCCATTGTGATTGGGCAGTCGGCGGAGTTCGACTACTCCGGCACGCAGGCCTGCAAGGCTCTCAAGCAGGAGGGCTATGAGGTGGTGCTGGTGAACTCCAACCCCGCCACCATCATGACCGATCCCGATCTGGCCGACCGCACCTACATCGAGCCGCTCACCCGCGAATACGTCGAGGAGATCATCCGTATTGAGGCGGAAATGCTGGGTGTTGGCCGCGAGGGCAAGGCTCCGGGTAAATTCGCGTTACTGCCTACGGTCGGCGGGCAGACGGCGCTCAATCTGGCCGTCGATCTGGCCGACGCGGGCATCCTCGACCGCTATAACGTCGAGCTGATCGGCGCCAAGCTCGAAGCCATCAAGAAGGCCGAGGACCGGCTGCTCTTCAAGGATGCAATGCTCCACGTCGGCCTCGATGTTCTAAAGTCTGCGCTGGTGAACAACCTGCGCGACGGCCTGGAGTTTGCCTCCAAGCTCGGCTTTCCGGTGCTTATCCGTCCCAGTTTCACGCTGGGCGGCACCGGCGGCGGCATCGCCTACAACCGCGAAGAGTTGATGGAGATTCTGGCGCGCGGGCTGGATCTTTCGCCGGTCCACGAGTGCCTCATCGAAGAGAGCGTGCTGGGCTGGAAGGAATTCGAACTGGAGGTGATGCGAGACCTTGCCGACAACGTCATCATCATCTGCTCAATTGAGAATTTCGATCCCATGGGCGTGCACACCGGCGACTCCATCACCGTGGCTCCGGCGCAGACGCTCACCGACCGCGAGTATCAGAAAATGCGCGACGCCGCCATCGCCGTGATGCGCGAGATCGGCGTTGAGACCGGCGGCTCCAACGTGCAGTTTGCCATCAATCCCGTCGATGGCCGCATGACGTTGATTGAGATGAACCCGCGCGTCTCGCGCTCCTCGGCGCTGGCCTCCAAGGCCACCGGATTCCCTATCGCCAAGATTGCCGCCAAGCTGGCCGTAGGCTACACGCTCGATGAAATTCCTAACGACATTACGCGCAAGACTCCGGCCTGCTTCGAGCCCACCATCGACTATGTTGTCGTCAAGATTCCCAAGTGGCAGTTTGAAAAGTTTCCCGGCTCCGACGACACGCTGGGCCCGCAGATGAAATCCGTCGGCGAGGTGATGGCCATGGGCCGCACCTTCAAGGAAGCGCTGATGAAGGCCTGGCGCTCGCTGGAAACCGGCAAGAAGACCGGCGCGGAGATCACTCTGGAGCCGCGGCGGCTGACGCAGCGCCTGGTCACGCCGCAGCCGGAGCGGCTCGGCTACATCCGCTTCGCCTTCGAGCGTGGCCTGAGCGTGCGCGAAGTGGCGCGGCTCACCAGCCTGGACCCCTGGTTCCTGCACCAGATTCGCGAAGTGACACTGGCACAGATGGCTATCGCACAAACTGCTCCAGAAGATATAAGCGCGGAGCACTTGCGTCAGCTCAAGCGACTCGGCCTCAGCGACGAGCGCATCGCCACGGAGTGGAAGCTGGAAGGCCACGCCGGCACGCAGCAGGTGAGGGAACTGCGGGAAGGGAAGGGAATCAGGCCCGTCTTCAAGCTGGTGGACACCTGCGCCGCCGAGTTCGAGTCCATGACGCCTTACCTATACTCGACCTACGACGAAGAGGACGAGGCGCCGCCGACGCAAACGCCGAAGATTATCATTCTCGGCTCGGGGCCGAACCGCATCGGCCAGGGCATCGAGTTCGACTACTGCTGCTGCCACGCGGCCTTTGCGCTCCGGGACGACGGCTACGAGACCATCATGGTCAACTGCAACCCGGAGACCGTCTCCACCGACTACGACACCAGCGACCGGCTCTACTTTGAGCCGCTGGTGCTGGAGGACGTGCTTGCGGTCTACAACCATGAGAAGCAGTCAGGCGCTGAGGTCGGCATGATCGTGCAGTTCGGCGGGCAGACGCCGCTCAACCTTGCCCAGCGGCTGCGCGCCGCCGGCGTGCTCATTATCGGCACCTCGCCCGAGTCGATTGACCTGGCCGAGGACCGCAAGCGTTTTGGCAAGTTGCTCAATGAGCTGAAGATTCCGCAGCCCGCCGGCGGCACGGCCACCAGTGTCGATGAGGCTCTGGCCATCGGCGAGCGGATTGGCTATCCGGTGCTGGTCAGGCCCAGCTATGTACTCGGCGGACGGGCCATGGTTATCGCGTATGACGCCGAGGCCGTGGCCCTTTACATGCGCGAGGCGGTCGAGTACTCGCAGGAGCGCCCGGTACTGGTGGATCATTTCCTAGAGAACGCCATCGAGGTTGACGTTGACGCGCTCTGCGATTCAGAAGATGTGATCATCGCCGGCATCATGCAGCACATCGAGGAAGCCGGTATCCACTCCGGCGATTCCTCCTGCGTGCTGCCCGCCGTGAGCATCCGCGAAGAGACGCTTGAGACTCTGCGCACCTACACGCGCAAGCTTGCTCTCGCGCTCAAGGTCGTCGGCCTTGTGAACCTGCAGTTTGCCATTCAGCGCGACGCTGAAGGCCAGGACCATGTCTACGTGATCGAGGTGAACCCCCGCGCCTCACGCACCGTGCCTTACGTCTCGAAGGCTACCGGAATCCCACTGGCCAAGATCGCGGCCCGTCTGATGACCGGGCGCAAACTGCGCGAGTTGCTGCCAGCGCAGCTCGCAAGCGGCAATGACCTGGGAACCGGCACACATTATTACGTGAAGTCGCCGGTCTTTCCCTGGAACAAATTCGCCGGCGTGGACACGGTTCTGGGACCGGAGATGAAGTCTACCGGCGAAGTGATGGGCGTGGCCGCCACATTTGGCGAGGCCTTCGCCAAGGCGCAGCTTTCTGCAGGCCAGGTGTTGCCCACCGGCGGCACGGTTTTCTTCAGCCTCAACGACCATGACAAGCCGGCAGCCATCGACCTGGCTCGCCGCTATGTCCACCTCGGTTTCAGGATTGTAGCCACAGAGGGCACGGCCAACGTGCTGGAGAAGTCCGGCCTCGGCGTCGAGCGGGTCTTCAAGGTCAAGGAGGGCCGGCCGAACGTTGTGGACCTGATCAAGGGCGACCGCATTCAGTTAATCATCAACACCCCGCGCGGCCAGGATACCTTCTTCGATGAGAAGGCCATCCGCCGGGCCGCGGTGCTGGCGCGGATTCCCACCATCACCACCATCGCCGCCGCGCAGGCCGCCGTCGAGGGCATCGCCGCCATTCAGCGCCGCCAGACTACCGTCTACGCCCTACAGCAGTTGCATGCCGAAACCGGCGCCTGAAAGTCAGACCAGGTGAGGGAACTGCTCAGTCGCTGATCTTCTTCAGCAACCACGCCATGTTCTCCCCCAAAGTTTTCATGGTGCGAATAGCCTCCGCGTCTTTCTCGACGTCGCCCTTCTCAAGGCCCACGCCGATGTTCCAGTACGACGAGCCGGGCACGATCATTTCGCTGATCAGGAAGAAGTGGTTCAAGGTATCAAAGGCGTGGATCGCTCCCGCCCGGCGAACCGCTACGACGGCAGCGCCCACCTTGCGGCGGAAGATGCTGCCGTTGACCTTTGAAACCAGACAGGCGCGGTCCATCAGCGCCTTGATCTCCGGGCTGACGTCGGCCACATAGGTGGGCGAACCGAGCAGAATGCCGTCCGCCTGCTCCATCTTTTCGATATAGACATTTCCCATGTCGCCGGTTTGCGCGCATCGGCGGTCCTTGTTCGCCGAGCACTTGCGGCACGCCAGGCAACCGTGAATTTTGGCCCCGCTCATTTCAATCAGCTCAGTCTCAATCCCCTCCGCTTCCAATTCCCTCAGAACGTATCCAAGCAGAATGGCGGTATTCCCGCCTTTGCGGGCGCTGCCGTTGAACGCAACAACCTTGATCCGAGTTTCGTGCATGAGTCGCTCTCCCCCTGTTTGCCATCCAGCCGCAGTGGCGGCAAGGCTTTCTTCCAAACCCTCCATTATGCACCTTACTCACCGCGACCTTCTCAGGCCGTGGCTAGCCGATTACAGTGCGATACCGATCCCGCCATGCGGGTTCTACAATCAAACCATGCTGCTAGAAGGCATCTTTGCCGCGGTGACGACGCCGTTTTATCCCGACGAGCGCGTCTTTTTTCGCAAGCTTGAGGCCAACATCGCCCGCTACTCCCGCAGCCTGCTGTCGGGGATGGTGGTTTTGGGGACGACGGGCGAGGCAGTCATGCTGGATGACGCGGAATCCCGCGACGTTTTGCGGGTAGCAGCGGAGGCCGCGGCGCCGGAGAAAGTGCTCATCGCCGGCGTAGCGCGCGAAAGCGTGAAGGGGACGGTCGAGCTGGCTGAGGCGGCGGCGAGCTTCCACTACGATGCGGTTCTGGTCCGCACGCCCACTTACTTTGCCAACCAGATGTCGGCGGCAGCAGTGCTTCATTATTTCCGCAGCGTGGCCGACCGGTCGCCCCTGCCGGTTGTGCTCTACAACATCCCCCAGTGCGCGCCCTATAACATTCCCATCGAGCTGGCAGCCGAGCTGGCCCAGCACCCCAACATCATCGGCATTAAAGACTCGAGCGGCAGCCTCGAGCAGATTAACGCTCTCATCGAGTCTACCCGGACCGCGCCCCGGCGCACCGTGACCGTGACGCCCGTCTTTGAGGCGGTCACCGGACGCATGTTGGCGGCCAAGGCCGGGACGGCTGCTACCTTTGTCTCTGCCGGCAAGCTGGTGAGTGGCGTAGCCGTATCCGCGGCGCCGCCGGCTGCGCCCATCAAGACCCGCACCAGGGAAGTGGGCTTTCAGGTGCTCACTGGTTCGACCGCCACGCTGCTTGACTCCCTGGAGGTCGGCGCAGCTGGAGCTATCCTCGGCTTTGCCGCCTGCGCTCCCCAGGCCTGTCAGGAGGTCTATCTGGCCTGGAAAGACCACGACCTGAGGCTTGCGGCAGAGAAACAGCAGCGCATCGCAGCTCCGAGCAAGCGCATCGTCGGCGAGTTGGGCATCAGCGGCGTCAAATATGCCTGCGACTTCAACGCTTACTACGGAGGCCGCGCCCGCGCGCCGCTGCTCCCGCTGAAAGCAGTGGAGACGGCAGAAGTGGAACAGTTGTTGCGAGATATACGTAATTAACACCCGCACCGAGAGGAAGAAGCGCCCCGCCACTCCCCGAGTACAGCTCCCCTATTCCGACGTATCGAGATCATAGTTGCTCCTCTACGCAGGCCACCGCCGCTCGTCATGCCAAGGAAGGCCTTTGGGTGGGGCAGTGCAGCACTGCCCCAAGCTACGCCCAGCTGTCTCAGTACGGTCTTAGAAAAGATTTCTATCGATTTAATAATACATGGCAACTTGACTTGTTTCTTGCTTGGTAATATTATACCTTCATCTGTGGAGGAAGAATGGCGAATCCCATCGCAAAGGCGACAATCGAAGTTGGTGAAGCTAAAGTGACATTTGAGGGGCCAGCTGAATTTGTAAACGCGCAGGTGGCAAAATATACCTCAACCAGATCAAGCAAGCCACAAGCAACAACTGCCAGCAGTAATATTCAGTCTCCGTTGAGCCTCGTTGTCAGTGAGCGAGACCTGATCGAAGAGAAACGCCCGTCAGGCCATCTCGAGACAGTGACTGTGCTGGCATACGCGCTGGCTCAAAGCGGAATTGATGAGTTCACCGAGGAGGATATCCGAAGAGCTTATCTTCGGGCAGCGGTACGCCCACCAAAGGTTGTTTCCCAAGCATTACGAGACGCCAAGAACAAATGCGACTATATCGAAGTCGGTTCGAAAAAGGGAACCTACAGGCTGTCCCACCACGGAGATCGCACCGTTCGATTTGATCTGCCCCGGTGATAGGAAACAGCCAGGCGCCTTTGCCAATTTTCGCGCAGAAATCGTCTCAGTACAGTCACGGAAGAGATTTCCACAGAAGAATCATTACAGCGATGCTTGACTTGAGCGAGTATGGGTTATAATGTGGAGAGAGTGGCTAGGAGAGATTGGGCAGACGATAAGCAACAAGAGAAGGGGGGCACTGTGGTCGACCAAACGACTTTCAAGAGCGCGAGACAATTCGCAGAGAAAGCAGTCGCAGACATTCAAGACCGCGAACTGCGTACGGCGGCCTTCACCGTGTTGCTTGGCCATCTGCTGGCCACGGGCAACGCGGCGCTAGCTGTAGCGCCAGCAGCGCTACGCGAGCGTAAGGAGCGGACCACCCCCAGCAAAACAACCACGGCGAAAGGAAAAGCAGCCGCCGCGAGTAGCACCAAGTCCCGCCTGCTGGCCTTGCGTGAAAAGGAATTCTTCAAAATGCAGCGTAGCCTCGGGGAAGTGCGTGAAGAGCTACGCAGGCATGGATGGCACTACCCGCTGACTGCGCTGTCTGGGCCAATGCAGGATCTCGTCCGCGAACGGTTCCTCCGGCGCGAGCGACTTAGCGAAGGCGGAGGGAAAAGGAAGGTGTGGAGGTATTCAGATTTTTAGGAGGCCGGAAAATGAAGGCGTCAGTAATCGTAACCCTTGACGACGGCCAGCAGTTTCATGGGGAGGCTGAGCTGTCGGGAATTGATGATCCGAAGGCCGTAGAGCCGGGGCGGCCACTGCCGTCGGGCCCTCACTTGGACTTCCACCTTGGTGCCCGCGCATTCATGAAACGCTATGGGGCCTCGCTCAGTGGATCGAAGAGATTTGCGCTACTTGTGGCCTACTTGTCCAAGGGAAAAGTTGGGCAGGAAATCTCCAGGAAGGACTTGGAGAGGTCCTGGAACAAGATGAAAGCGATAGTGGGCGGGCCGTTTAACAGCGCGCATGCCGTCAGGGCAAAAGACGATGGCTGGGTCGACTCGTCAAATCGTGGTTCTTACACGTTATTGTCAAGTTGGCGGGGGATCCTGAGCTAAACGAGCACAATCTTCAAATCGCACGCGGAGAAATCTCGCCGACGGGAACAAAGAAGCGGTACATCCCCGAACCGTGGCTGACTCATGAAACAACGAATCAACGAATTCATCGACCTATTTCCGGATTTTCACCTCTTTGACCAGGGCGATGAGATTCTCTATCTGGTCTACTTCCACGCAGTGGAAGAGGGCAGAGAGTCGGCGAACCAAGGGGAAATCGAGCGCCTCTTTAGATTAGCTGGCCTACCTGTGCCCAAGAATCTCGGTCAGAAGCTAGGTTACCTGTGCGGGCGAGGTGGGAAGTTGCTACCGCCAAACAAAGGCGAGTATGAACTTCACCGCGAAACCAAGCGCACAATTGACGAGGAGGTTCGTATTGCGCGCGGACAACCCGCACCCATCGCTATCGATGATAACGGGCCTTTTGATTTCAAGGGTCGAACGTTCACTGACAAGAAGATTGCCGCGCTACTCGACGAGCTGCGCCGGTGTCATGCGACGAAGTGCTGGAACGCGTGTGGCCTGCTCATGCGCATTATCATCGAGCGCACAGTCGATACCGTAGACCCTGGGGTCAGAGCTAAGAGTGGGCTGAAAGATAAGCTCAACAAGTGCCGGGAGATTACAACTCTCGGCAAGAGCGTGCGCGAAAGCATCGACCACCTACATAGCGCAAAGATCATTGGCGATATCGCCGCGCATGATTCGACGATCATTGTTGATGAACCGGATATCAGCCTTGTACTGCCGCACTTCCGCGTGTTGCTAAAGAGCGTCACTACCGTTTAGGGCGTGTCACAGCTGTGGTGTGTCACGCCACAGAAGGGTATTCGGAGATTAGCCGGCCCATACACCCAATGTCTGATAACGTATATTCTGTATACTCGCACCGCGGCTCTTGAGCAATCTACAATCCCCTCATGATACATACGCGCAGGAGTGCCCTGGTTCTGAGCCATATTGCATTCGAGGACCTGGGTACGCTCGATGCCCCGCTGCGTGAGCGCGGCTTTTCCGTCGAGAGTATCGAAGTAAGCACAGTTCGCTTTCCGCTCGCGCAAGCGGAGTCCTGTGAGTTACTGGTGGTGCTTGGCGGCCCGATCGGAGTCTACGAGCAACAGGATTATCCGTTTCTGAAGGACGAGATCGCCTGCATCGCCCAACGGCTGACGGCCCGCAAGCCCACCCTGGGCATTTGCCTGGGTGCGCAACTGATGGCCGCGGCGCTGGGCGCTCGGGTCTTCCCTGGTCAAAATGGCAAGGAGATCGGTTGGTCGCCGATTCAGGCTGCGCCCAATGCACCTCCGCCGACGTGGTTTGCCCCGATGCTCAACCCTGGGTTATCAGTCTTCCACTTGCATGGGGATACCTTCGATCTACCTCCCGGAACGCTTCATCTGGCAAAGTCAGAACGCTATGAGAATCAGGCATTTGCAATAGACGACTTCGCGCTGGCGTTGCAGTTCCATCCCGAGGTTACCGCAGACGCCTTGGAGAGCTGGTATGTGGGCCATGCCTGCGAATTGCACCATGCCGGGATTCGAGTCGAGAGTCTGCGCTCTGCCGCCCGCAAACATGCTCCCGCGCTGGAAGAGGCGGCGGCGCGATTCTGGAGGCTCTGGCTGGATTACATTTTGTAGCGTCCGAGATCCTCGTCGTTCAGCCCTTCGAGCCAGCCGCGCAGCTGTTCCGCCGTCGGGCCTTCGGGCGGGCCGGTAGTGTTCAGCTTGGCGCTCTGCAGCACCTGCTCGGCGACGTAGATGGGGCAATCCGCGCGCAGGGCCAGAGCAATGGCGTCCGAGGGCCGCGCGTCGATGGTCAACGGCTCATCTCCATGCCTGAGCCACAGAACGGCTAAGAACATATCATCCTTAAGCTCTGTAATCACAACGCGTTCCAGTTGAGCATTCAAATGCCGAATCAGGTTTCTAGTCAGGTCGTGGGTCATCGGGCGCGGAGTGCTCACCTTCTCGATCTCGATGGCGATGGCGTTGGCTTCAAAGATGCCGACCCAGATGGGCATCACCGTCTCTGAAGCAACGTCCTTGAGCACCACGATGGGCATGTTGGTGGCAGGGTCCATCATCAGCCCGCGTATCCGCACCTCGATATCCATGCATTTCCTTTCCGCGCTCGTGCTTAATTTTAGACGGCTACCCCCACCAGACTGTTCGGATGCGTGCCTGTAATCTTCACTTGCAGGTAGCTGCCAGGCGCCGGTGCGATGGCTTGCGCACAGGTAAAGTTGACCGGCTTGTTCTGGCTGCTGCGTCCGACAACCTGCCCTCGCGACGGATTGAATCCCTCCACCATTACTTCCATTAGTTGCCCTAAATGCTTGGCATAATTGATCCTCTGGATTTCGCGCTGACGGTCAAGCACTACTTGAAGACGGGTCGCTTTTTCCGCCTCAGGGATGGAATCGATCATGGTGAGCGCCGGGGTGTTGGGCCGCGCCGAGTACTTGAAGCCGAAGACGCAATCGTACTCGACCTGCGCCAGAAGGTCCATGGTCTGAATGAAGTCGTCCGGGGTTTCGCCGGGAAAACCGACAATGATGTCCGTCGAAATCGAGATGGGCCTGTGGGCGGCCTTGATCCAGGCGACCCGCTCCAGGTACGACTCGCGCGTGTACTCGCGGTTCATAACTTTGAGAATGCGAGACGAACCCGACTGCACCGGGAGATGCACGTGGTCGCAGAGTGTGGGAACGGCGTCGATGGCCTCGACGATGTCGTGGGTAAAGTCACACGGGTGGCTGGTCATGAAACGCACCCGGCGGATTCCTCTCACCTGTCCCACGGCCGCAAGCAGTTCGGCGAAACTGTGCTTCCCTTCCGGATCGCGGTAGCTGTTCACGTTCTGGCCCAGTAGTTGAATCTCGGTGTAACCCAGGTCTGCTATGCGCCGCGCCTCGGCCAGCACTGAAGTCGAGCTGCGGCTCCGCTCCTTGCCGCGCGTGTAAGGCACCACGCAGTAGGCGCAGAACTTGTCGCAGCCTTCGATGATGGTGATGTAACCGCGGTAGGGGTTCTGCCGGGCAGTGAACTCGGTGTCGAAGGTCTCGCCGGTCTGGCGGTCGTCAATACCCGTGATGTGCTTCTCGCCTGCTTCCAACCGGGTGAGCATCTCGGGCAGCTTGCGGTAGGAGGCCGATCCTGTGACCAGCGAAACAAACGGCGCCCGCTCGAAGATCTTTTCGCCCTCCTGCTGTGCCACGCACCCCAGCACGCCGAAGCGCTTGCCGGCTCGGTGCAGCTTTTTGTAGTCGTTCAGGCGGTTGAAAACCTTCTGCTCGGCCTTGTCGCGGATGGAACAGGTGTTGTAGAGGATCAGGCCGGCGTCTTCCTCCGACTCCACCTGCCGGTAGCCCTGCTGCCGGAGTGTGCCAATCACCTTCTCCGAGTCATGGGCATTCATCTGGCAGCCGAAGGTCTCAAGGTAGAAGGTTTTTTCGGTTGCCATAGCAATTGTGAGTATACCGTGAACGGCGAGAATCGAGTGACGCCCGAGGAGATCTCGTCCCAATGTGCCGGTCGTGGTCAGGACCGCTTCACTTCTTGATCCAAATCTCCACGCGCCGATTCATCCCTCGGCCTTCGCTGGTGTCGTTTGAGGCGACAGGCAGTTCGGAACCAAACCCTCGCACGACCGCAGGCTTGATGCCCCGCTGGATTAACTGGCTCTCGACGACCTTGGCCTGGTTCAACGACAGAATTTGACTCTCTTCCGGAGTGCCGGCATCGTCTGCGAACCCAAAGAGCAGAATCCGCTTTCCCCTGCCTCCTTGGTCCGCAATCAGAGCAGCGATCCGGTCCAGGTCAGTTTGTGCCTTGTTGTCTTGCTCCGATTCTCCGGCCTGGAAACGAAAATCCATAGGCAGGCGTTCTGCGTTCAGAGTGAGCAGCTTGTAGTCTTCTGGGGCTGTCTCGGATACTGTCTGCTCTGCCGGCAGAACATTCTGGGAGACAAATCCGTTGGCCGCAACCACATCCTGGCCCTGCTTGGAGAGAGCAAACTCAACAAACATTTGCGTGAATTTGTTCCGCGCGGTTGCTGGCGTATAAAGATAGAGCCGCCTCGATAGCGGATAGTCTTCCGTAGCAACGGTCAGCCGGGTAGGCTTGAGCGCGGTTGTGCCCTTCTCAGATACCGCGATGGATTTCGCGTTATGAATGTATGGCATACTGACGAAACCGATGCCGTTCTGATCGCCGGAGACTGCCTCGGAGAGCGCATTGCTATCCTCGAACCGGCGCGCCGATGGAGCCAGTTGTTTTCCAGCCAGCACAAGACTTTTGAAGGCTTCGAAGCTTCCCGACTGATCGTCTGCTGCGTAAATCTTGATCGCTCCGCGGGAGGATCCGACCTGCGACCAATCAGTAATGTCTCCGGTGAAGATTCGCCTGATCTCGTCTTTGCGAAGCTCGTTGAGCCGATTGGAGGCGTTGACGATCACCGCGATGCCGTCAAGCCCAAGAATATGTTCGCTACCGGCTGATGTCATATTGCCCAACGTCGCCAGTTTGGCTGCTTCGTCCGGCTTGATTCTCCGCGAAGCCATCCCGATGTCGCACGTTTCCTCGGCCATGGCGGTAAACGCGGTTGCGGAGCCATGAGCTGCAATCTCGATCGAGGAGGGTGTTGCATCGCCCGAAAATACCCCCACAATGATCTTCTCCTCTGGATTTGCTCCAGGAACAATCTTGAGATTCGTTGCACCCTGAGCTTTGAGAAAGGCTTCAGCCATTGCGGGTCCCAGGCTATCGCCGACGATGTTGGAACCGGCCAGACGAAGAATCGCATTCTGTGCCGGCTTCAATTCAGCGGCATTCGTTCTTTGCGGCACCTTGATCCAGTCATTCGCAATGCCCAGTAGAACGATAAGAACAACTGCGAGAATGACGTCGAATAAAAGTGGGTTCACTTTTCTTGGGGGCAAAGTTTTGACTCCGCTTGGGGGCGGAGCTTCGCCTCTGCTTGGGTACGGACTTTCGACTCTGCTTGGCGGCCAAGTTTCGACTCTGCTTAGGGGCCAGGTTTCGACTCTGCTTTGGGGCAGAGTTTCGACTCCGCTTTGGGGCAGAATTTCGACTCCGCTTTGGGGTAGAGTTTCGACTCCGCTTGGCGACCAAGTTTCGACTCTGCTTGGCGACGGAGCTTCGACTTCACTTGCGTACAGAGTTCCGACTCTGCTTGGCGACAGAGCTTCAACTCCGCTTGAGTACAGAGTTCCGACTCTGCTTGGCGACAGAGCCTCGCCTCTGCTTGAGTACTGAGTTTCGAGTTCACTTGGGGACAGAGTCTTGACTTCGCTGAGCACCATATCGCACAGTGGGCAACAGGTCATGACATTCTTTTCTTTGGAAAAGTCCTCATGTTTGTCAGCGAGCACGCACTTTCCGTAATTCGTGCAGATCTTTTGCGTCATTGTCTCCCGCCTTTCTGGGTCACGATCCTGCTTGAAGCCCCGGCCATCTTGCAGATCGCTTAGGAGGAAAAAGGTGTAGAGTTACAACACAGGTAATTTAACCGTATTCCTTTACGGAAGTTGAGTGTTTCGGACAGTCATCTAGTACTAAAGTAATGTTGGTAACACGAGAGTGACGCAGATCACAACATGGTTTCAAAATGGCCTTGAGATCGAATTGACAGGAGAAATCAGCGCAGCCCGTGTGAAGATAGGCAAGCAGCGGCCATCTGCTCCTCGGTGAAGCGGCCGGTGAAGCCGGGCATCATTCCCTTCCCTGTCAGCACACAGTGCCGTACTGCCACGTCGGTGGCGGGAGCGCCACTGGACCGCTTTACTTCTTGATCCAAATCTCCACGCGCCTATTCCTCGCCTGGCCATCCTCGCTGTCGTTGGAGGCTACGGGAAGACCTGAGCCAAATCCGCGAACAATCGACGGTTTCATCCCTCTCAGTGTCAATTGTCTTTCAACCACTTGAGCCCGGCTCAGCGAGAGCTCCTGGTTTGCCGTGGGCGCGCCTGTGCTGTCCGAAAAACCGAAGAGCATGATCTTGTCTTCTGGAATATTCAAGTCCGCAATCAGAGAGACCACCCGATCCAGATCGACAGTGGCCTTATTGTCCAGACTCGTTTGTCCTGACTGAAACCGAAAATTGAGTGAAAGGCGATTTGCGTCTCGGGTTAACCACTTATACTCCGCCGGGGCGTTTTCGGATACTGTCTGCGCTACCTGCGCAACATTCTGGGCAACGAAACCACTGGCTCCAACCACGTCCTGACCCTTTCTGGAAATGGCAAACTCCACAAACTGGCGCGTAAATATATTGCTCGAATTAGTAGGCGTATAGAGGAAGAGCCTTCTCGCCAGTAAATAGTCTTCCGTTTCCACGGTGAGGCGGGTGGGTAGCAACGCCAGCGTCCCCTTATCAGAGACTGCGATGGGCTTGGAGTTTTGGATGTAAGGAAGACCGATGAAGCCGATGCCGTATGGATCGGCGGCAACCGCATCGGAGAGCGCCTTGCTGTCTTCTATTCTTTGCGCGCCTGGAGCCAGCGGCTTGCTCCCAAGCACCAGGTTCTTGAAGGTGTCGTAGGTGCCTGAATTGTCGTTTCTAGCGTATACCTTGATCTGTCCTCTATATGCGCCGATCTGCGACCAGTCGGTAATCTCCCCGGTGAAGATGCGCATGATCTGACCTTTATCAAGCTGATCGGCGGGATTGGCGGCGTTGACAATGACTGCAATGCCATCAAGGCCGAGAATATGCTCGTTTGAAACGGAAAACATATTCCCCAGTGACGTTAACTTGGCCGCTTCATCGGGCTTGATCTTGCGCGATGCCATGCCGATATCGCAACTGTTCTCGGCCAGAGCGGTAAACGCGGTGGCGGAACCATGCGCCGCAATCGTAATCGAGGATGCCGTGCTGCTGCCGGGCAGGACACCCTCAACGATCTTCTCCTGCGGATTGGCTCCGGGGAGAATGCGAACATCCGTCGCTCCCTGATCCTTCAGGAATGCCTCGGCCAACGACGGCCCGAGCGTATCTCCAATGGTGTTCGAGCCAGCCAGGCGAAGGATCGTCTTTGATGTTGCGGCATTCGCGCTGTGCAACCTGCCCCACCATGTCGCGAATCCCGCAATCCCCGCGATAAGAAGAAGCGAAACCACGACAGCAACGATAAGAGCCGCCGACGGCATCTTGCCGGGCGTGGCATGGACCTCTGGGGGGGCAACGGCGTTTTCATCCAGCAGCGGTTCTGCGCACTCGGGACAAACGAACGCGTCTCCTTCATGGATAGGAATTTGCTGTCTTTGCTTGGCATCCTTGCATTTCCTGATGTTGATACACCTTCCCCATCGGACAGTCATACTAACTCACCTTTCTCCTTGCTGATAGGTGACGTGCTCCGGGAAAGCTTGGGACTAACTCAGAGCACACCTTACTCTTGATCCTGTGTCCGGGGACACCGATTCCATCCTCTCGCTGCTTGCGTCGAGATAGAGGCGCGGCTATAAGACACTCAGATTGTTATCCAGAGGTTACCTAGAAAGGTAACGAAAGTCATTAACGGAGAGTGAAAATAACGCGCAACCTATGAGCGAGAATGGCCCACACTGCGCCGTGACCCGCAAAAGCTTGTCCAGCAGATCGGAGAAATCAGCGCAGCCCCGTGTGAAGATAGGCAAGCAGCGCGGCCATCTGCTCCTCGGTGAAGCGGCCGGCGAAGGCGGGCATCATTCCCTTCCCTGTCAGCACATTCTGCCGCACTTCCGCGTCGGTGGCGGGAGCGCCGCTGGGGAGGGTCCTGCGGTCGAAGACTCCGTGCAGGTCCGGCGGGACCTTCTTGAGCGCCAGGTCGTTGTCCTCGTGGCAATGAGCGCAGCGGCTGGCGTAAAGATGCTTCCCTGCCGCTTCCTGTGGAGTAAGCGCCGGCGCTGAATGGCAGCCAGCCAGCCCGGCGCCCATACTGGCCGCTATCCCAGCGCAGATCGTCGCCCAGCCAACTGCCTGCCGGATCACTGGAAGGACCTTACGCATTCACCTTCTGGGCGAACTGCCCGCTCACGTAATCCCAGTTGAGCACCTGGAAAAATGCCTTCACGTAGTCAGCGCGCCGGTTCTGGTACTTCAAGTAGTAGGCATGCTCCCACACGTCCACGGCCAGCACCGGCTTGTGGCCCAGGGTCAGCGGACTGTCCTGGTTGGGCGTGGTCTCAATCGCGACGGTTCCGTCCGGCAACTTGACCAGCCAGGCCCACCCGCTGCCAAAGACGCTCAAGGCCGCAGCAGTCAGTTTGTCCTCAAAGGCTGAGAGCGAACCGAATTTGGCGTCGATGGCCTTGGCCAGCTCGCCCGCCGGCGCCGTGCCGCCTTTGCCCAGTGTCGGCCACCAGAAGGAGTGGTTGGCGTGCCCACCGCCCTGGTTGCGGACGGCGGTGCGGGCAGACTCAGGCCATGCGCTCAGGTTTGCGACCAGCTCGTCCACCGTCTTCCCTGCCAGTTCTGGATGCGCGGCCACAGCAATATTCAGGTTGTTAACGTAAGCCTGATGGTGCTTGTCGTGGTGCAGGTGCATAGTCACAGCGTCGAAGCTGGGCTCCAGCGCGTCGTAGGCGTAGGGCAAAGGCGGCAGAGTGAAAGGCCCGCTGGGCGGTGCGGGCGAGGTTGCTGCAGGGGTTTGGCCGCTTGGGAATCCCTCCGCACTTAGGGTTTCAGTCAAAAGCAGCGCGCTCGCCACGCCGCCAAGATGCTTGATTGCGGTTCGCCGGTCCATCATGATGGGGAAAACCTCCTGATGATTCGATGCAATGGCGCGGAGAAAGTCTGTAGAGCGTGTTTTATAACTGTCATGCTGCCGTTTCCGGTCCTTTGAAATCAATGGCTTACTGGCCAAGAGAGGTTTATGAAACACGCCCTATTTACTCGATTACATTTTTGATTCTATGGTTTCTGATCCAGCTACAATTCTTTACCGCCCCGTGAGCAAATGGAGATCGACTACCTGCGTCCAGTTCACTCCGGCGCGCCCATTCGCATGTAGGGCCGCATGGTCCGGAGCGAAGGCCGCAAATACTCAACCGATGAGAAGATTCTGAACGCCGAAGGAGCCGCTCTGGCCGAGTGCAAGGGGCTGTTCATCGAGGTGTGCGCCCGGTTACTGGAAATCGGGGCGGCCCGAAGGCCGCCCGCCAGGGATTAGTGGACCATGTTGATGGTGTCCTGAGTTACGGTGTCGAAGGTGGTGATCGTCTTGGAGTTGGCCTCAAAGGCGCGCTGCGCGATGATCAGGTCGGAAAACTCCGCGGAGATG
>DATFYK010000013.1:0-10581 GCA_035315085.1 Occallatibacter sp. | reverse complement strand
CACCGGAGGCGATGGGCCATGCACTGGCTCCTCGCCTTTGGCTGCGTTCTGATGTTCGTCATCAAGTTTTTCTTTCTGAAATGGTTCCAGACGGACAACATCTACCCTATCTATCACCCGCAGAGGTGGCTCGGCTACCTGGGAGCCGCCTGTCTGGTCTTAGGCTCACTCGACATTCTGATCGAGCGGGCCAGGAAGCACAAGCTGATCTACGCGCAGTCCGGGTTGAGAGGTCTGCTGCTGCCGGTGCTTTTGCTTCTGACTGCGTTGAGCGGAATGACGGTCCATATTCTCAGGTACGTGGGACTGGGGTTAGGGGCGCATTATGCCTACGCCGTTCACCTCATGATCGTGGTTCCGATGCTCCTCGTAGAGGTGCCGTTCGGAGGTTCATCGCACGTGATTTACCGTCCTCTGGCGCTCTACTTTACCGCGGTGAAGGAGAGGGCCTTAAAGGGTCGAGTGACCGGGGAGGAGAAGGCAGCATGAACGCCCAGGATCGGAGCTCCGCCGTTGGCGCCGCGATGGTGGTGGGCGGTGGCATCGGGGGGATGCAGGCCGCCCTCGATCTGGCGGGCGCAGGCATCAAGGTCTATCTGGTCGAAACCAAGGCCTCGATCGGCGGCGCCATGGCGCAACTGGACAAGACCTTCCCTACCAACGATTGCGCCATGTGCACCATGGCCCCGCGGCTGGTGGAGATCGGCAGACAGAAGGACGTCGAAATCCTCACCTTGAGCCAGGTGGAACGGGTCCAGGGCCGGCCGGGGAATTTCGCCGTCACCGTCCGGAAACGTCCGCGCTTTGTGGACGAGGCCAAATGCACTGGCTGCGGGACCTGTGTGTCGAACTGTCCGACGCGCAACCAAGTGCAGCCTTTCGAGAGCGCGCCGGTCGAGTTGGAACCCGGCCGCAGGCAGGCGGTGACCGATATCCTCGCCCGGCACAGGCACCGCGACGGCCCGCTGATGCCCATCCTGCAGGAGATCAACGCGGCCTTCAACTACTTTCCCGAGACGGTGTTGCAGTACGTGGCCGAACAGACCGGCTACCCCCTCTCCCACATTTACCGAATCGCGACCTTCTACAGCGCTTTCAGCGTCGTGCCCCGAGGCAAGTACACGATCAACGTCTGCATGGGGACAACCTGCTATGTGCGAGGCAGCCAGCGCCTGATGGAGAAGATCGGCGAGATGCTCGCCATGCACCCGGACGAAACCACGCCCGACCTGAAGTTCACCCTGAAGAGCGTCCGCTGCATCGGCTGCTGCGGGCTGGCTCCCGCCGTCATGGTGGGCAGCGAGGTCTACGGAAAGCTGACGCGCAAGGACGTCGCGGGCATTGTGCGGAAATACCAGGAGGCGTCCTAGCATGCCGGGGCTGACCATCCAGGGTCTCCGCGAGAAAAGGGAAGAGGCCAGAAGGGAGGCCGCCGCCCGGCAAGCCCATCTCCAGGGGAAGATCGCCGTTCACATGGGAACGTGCGGGAATGCCGCCGGGGCGCGCGGCGTCCGGGCGGCGATTGTCGAGGAGTTGGACCAGAGAGGGATCCGGGACGTGATGCTCACCGTCACCGGCTGTGCCGGCCTGTGCTCCCGGGAACCCATGATCACCGTCACTATGCGGAATTCGCCTGCCGTGAAATACGGCGACCTCTCCGCGGAGAAAGTCCGGAAGATCGTCGCCGAGCACATCGTAGCCGGAAACATCGTCGAGGAGTACACGGTCGGCATTGGCTCGGCGAACGGCGCGCCGGACATTCCGTTTTTCCAGAAGCAGGTGCCGCTAGTCCTGCGAAACGGCGGAATCCTCGATCCCGAGAGGATTGAAGACTACATCGCCAGCGGCGGCTATGCGGCGCTGGAAAAGGTACTCTCATCGCTCACCCCGGAGGAAGTGATCGATGAGGTGATGCGCGCCGGGCTGCGCGGCCGCGGGGGCGCCGGCTTCCCCACCGGCGTGAAGTGGAAGGTGTGCCGGGGGGAGAAAAAGAATCCCAAGTACATCGTCGGAAACTGCGACGAGGGCGACCCGGGCGCGTACATGGACCGCAGCCTGCTGGAATCGGATCCCCATTCCATCGTCGAGGGGATGATCATTGCCGCCTATGCCATCGGGGCGCGCCGCGGCTATGTCTACGTGCGGAGCGAGTATCCGCTGGCCATCGAGCGCCTGCGCAAAGCCATCGAACAGGCGCGCGAGTGCGGCCTGCTCGGAGACCGGGTCCTCGGATGTAATTTCGACTTCGACATGGAGATCCGGGAAGGATCGGGCGCCTTCGTGTGCGGCGAAGAGACCTCCCTGCTGCATTCCATCGAGGGCCAAAACCCCGAGCCGAGGCAGCGGCCTCCCTTCCCCGCCCAGGTGGGCCTCTGGGGCTGCCCTACGGTCATCAATAACGTGGAGACGCTGGCCAATATCCCGGTGATCGTCACGCGTGGCGCAGACTGGTATTCCACCATCGGAACGCCCACCAGCAAGGGGACCAAGATTTTCTCTCTGGTGGGAAAGATCAACAACACCGGTCTGATCGAAGTCCCCATGGGCATCACCCTCCGCGAGGTCATCTACGAGATCGGCGGCGGGATCCCAGGCAACAAGAAGTTTAAAGCGGTGCAGACGGGCGGCCCGTCGGGTGGATGCGTCCCCGCCAGCCTGATCGACCTCCCGCTGGACTACGAGAGCTTGAAGCAGGCCGGCGCCATGATGGGGTCGGGGGGAATGATTGTCATGGATGAAGACACCTGCATGGTCGACGTGTCGAAGTTCTTCGTCCAGTTCACCAACGACGAGTCCTGTGGGAAGTGCAGTGCCTGCCGGGACGGAAGCGAAGCGCTCCTCGAGGTCCTGACCAGGATCACCGACGGGCAGGGGCGAGAGGGGGATATCGAGTTCCTGGAAGAGCTCGGGCAGGCGGTCAAGGACGCGTCCATGTGCGGGCTCGGCCAGACCCTTCCCAATCCGGTCCTGTCCACGCTCCGATACTTCAGGGACGAATACGTTTCTCACGTGGCTGACGGGGACTGCCCCGGCAAGGTGTGCAAGGCGCTCATCAAGTACTACATCGATCCGGACAAGTGCCCCGGGTGCGCGCTGTGTCTCAAGAACTGCCCGGCCGGCGCCATCCAGGGATCGACCAGGCACATCCACATCATCGACCAGGCGGTCTGCACGAAGTGCGGAGAGTGTCTCGAGATATGCCCGCCCAAAGTTTCGGCGGTGGTCAAGCTGTCGGGAAAGCAAGCTCGGGAGATGCACTCGCTGGATGCGCCCATACCCGCGAGCGAATGGAAAAAGAGGCGTTCCGAGCAGGCTGGAACGGGGGCCGTGCAGTAACCCGTTACGAGACTGAAGATGCCGAGGCTCACGATCGACAATGCGCCGGTGGAAGTGGAAGAGGGAACGCATCTCCTCGCCGCCATAGAAAAGGTTGGGGCCAAGGTCCCGACACTGTGTCACCACAAGGCCTTGATCCCCTACGGCGCGTGCCGGCTTTGCATCGTGGAGGTCCACACTCCCAACCGGCCGCCCGCCATTCAGGCCTCCTGTTCGTACCCCGCCCTGGACGGGATTGGCGTTTTCACACAGACCGACCGGGTGATCCGGGCCAGGCGCATCGTCGCTGAGCTGCTTCTGGCGCGGTGCCCCGACGCCGAGCCGATCCGGCGGGTCGCGGCCGAACTGGGCGTCGAGCGAACGCGCGTAAAGAAAAAGCACGATGACTGCATCTACTGCGGCCTGTGCGTCCGGATGTGCCAACAGCGGATGGGAAGGGCGGCCATCGACTTCTCGGGCAGGGGGTCGAGAAAAAGGCTCGCGCCGCCCTTCGGCAAGCACAATCCCGTCTGCTGGACCTGTGGGGCCTGCGATTTCATCTGCCCCACCGGCAAAAAGATCTCGCCGCTGGCCAGCGCCAACGCCCTGCTGCCGATCCGCAATCCTCACAACCTTGGCCTCGACGGCAGGCCCGCCATTTCCATCCTCTATCCGCAGGCTGTTCCCAACAAAGCCGCGATCGATGCGGATTACTGCGTCCATCTGAAATATGGGGATTGCGGAGTCTGCAAGGAGGTCTGCGGAGCGGAGGCCATCGATTACGAACAGAAGGACCAGGTGAGGGAACTCAATGTGGGCGCTATCGTGCTCTCCCCTGGTTATGAGATCTTCGACGCCAAGCTCAAGCCCAATCTGGGTTACGGACGGTTTCGCAACGTCGTTACCGCGCTCGAGTTCGAAAGAATCCTGTCCGCCTCGGGGCCTTTTCAGGGCAGGGTTCTGCGACCCTCCGACCAAAAAACGCCCAAGCGCATCGCCTTCATTCAATGCGTTGGATCGAGAGAGGCGGAGCGAGACTACTGCTCGGGCGTCTGCTGCATGTACGCCACCAAGGAAGCGCTGATTGCCAAAGAGCATATCGGCGGAGATTTGGAATGCGACATCTTCTTCATGGATCTGCGCGCATTCGGCAAGGGGTTTGAGGCGTACTATGAGCGCGCCAAAGCCCAGGGAGTGAATTACATCAGATCCCGGCCGCCGTCCCTGGAGGAAGTGCCCGAGACCGGAAATCTCGTTATCCAATACCTTGCCGAAGGGGACCGCAAGACAGCCCGTGAATACGATCTGGTCGTCTTGTCCACCGGCATGCTGCCGCCCGCCGGCTCCAGCCGGCTGGCCGAGGTATTCGGCATTGAGCTGAACGAATTCAACTTCTGCCGGACCACTGCTTTCTCGCCGGTTCAGTCGTCCCAGGAGGGAATCTACGTGGGCGGGCCGTTCGCCGAGCCCAAGGACATCCCCGAAACCGTGATGCATGCCTCCGCGGCTGCGGCCAAGGTGCTGGCGCTCCTGAGAGACGCGAAAGGCTCGCTGATCGCCGCCAAGGAATATCCGCCCGAAACGGACGTGAGCGGGCAGCCGCCCAGAATTGGAGTTTTTGTCTGCCACTGCGGAAGCAATATCGCCGGTGTGGTGGACGTACCCAGCGTGGTGGAATATGCCAGGACGCTCGACAACGTTGTGTACGCGGAGAACAATCTATACACCTGTTCGAACGACACCCAGGAGCGGATCAAGCAACAGATACGCGACCACGATCTGAATCGGGTGATTGTGGCTTCCTGCTCGCCGCGAACGCATGAGCCGCTGTTCCGGAATACCTGCCGCGAGGGCGGGCTCAACTTCTATCTGTTCGAGATGGCCAATATCCGCGACCAGTGCTCCTGGGTGCACATGGAGGAGCATGAGAAGGCCACCCGCAAGGCCAAGGACTTAGTCCGGATGGCGGTTGCCAAGTCCCGATTGCTCGAGCCTCTGCGGAAAGGGCGTGTGCCCGTCAAGAAAGCTGCGCTGGTGATCGGCGCCGGGCTGGCCGGCATGGTCGCCGCCACCGAACTATCCGCGCAGGGCTTCCCCGTGTACCTCGTGGAACGAGAAAAAGAGTTGGGAGGCAACCTGAAGCGCATCCGCTACCTGCTGGACGGCGAGGACCCGCAGCAACACCTGAAACTCCTGGTAGAGAAAGTAAAACAGGATGAACGTATTCATCTGCTTACCAACGCCACGGTGACCGCCATTGAAGGGTCCTTTGGTAACTTCAAGACAAGAATTCTGGCGGACCACGACGTCCATTACACAGTCCAGCATGCGGTTGTAATCGTCGCCACCGGTGCGGCCGAGCACATACCAAAGGAGTATTCATACGGAAAAGACTGCCCGGAGGTCATCACCCAATTGGATTTGGAATCTCGGCTGAGCGGGCCCGCAGGCAGCATGATTTCAGGTACCGTCGTCATGATCCAGTGTGTGGGTTCCCGCGACAAGGAACGGCCTTACTGCTCGCGCGTGTGCTGCAGTGAGGCGGTCAAGAATGCCTTGAAAATCAAGCAGCAGAATCCGAACGCGAATGTCTATGTCCTGTACCGGGACATACGCACCTACGGTTTTCGGGAGGCCTATTACTCCAAAGCGCGGGAGCAAGGGGTCGTTTTCCTGCGATATGAGGAAGACCGAAAGCCGGAGGTGATAAGAAACGGCCGGGGCCTGGAAGTGACAGTCTACTCGCCGCTTCTCGAGCGAGAAGTCCTGATTGCCGCCGATCTGGTGGTGCTCTCGGCCGGCATTGTGCCGGACCCCGGAAACCAGGAGACCGCGCAACTCCTGAAGATCCCGCGGAACCAGGACGGCTTCTTCCTGGAAGCCCATATGAAGCTCAGGCCCGTGGACTTCGCCACCGACGGCGTTTTCGTTTGCGGCCTGGCGCACGCGGCCAAGTCGATCGAGGAAAGCATCATCCAGGCCCAGGCTGCCGCGGCCAGGGCAAGCGCGATTCTAAGTAAGGATTATGTGGAACTGGAAGGCACCATATCGTCCGTCGTCGACGAAAACTGCGACGGCTGCGCATACTGCGTCGATCCCTGTCCTTACAAAGCACTGACCCTGATCGAATACATCAGGGCCGGATCCATCAAGAAGACCATAGAGGTGAACGAGAGCCTGTGCAAAGGCTGTGGCACGTGCCAGGCAACCTGCCCCAAGCAGGGCATCGTCGTGAGAGGCTTCAAGCTGGAGCAACTGGCGGCGCAAGTGTCCGCCGCACTGGAGGTGGCGTGACCATGGGTTTGGCGGTGGAGCGGGGGTTTGAGCCGGTCATTCTGGCGTTGGCTTGCAACTGGTGTTCCTACTCGGGCGCGGACCTGGCCGGCATCTCGCGCTGCCAGTACCCGACGAACGTGCGGATCATCAGGGTGATGTGTTCGGGAATGGTGCATCCGAACCTGGTGATCGACGCTCTGACGAAAGGCGCGGACGGGGTCGTGATGTGCGGGTGCCACCCCGGCGATTGCCACTACCAGGACGGAAATCTCAAAGCGGAAAGGCGGGCGGAGGCAATTACGCTCATGCTCCAGGATTTCGGGATCGAGGAGGAGAGATTCAAACTGGCGTGGGTATCGGCGTCCGAGGGGCCGCAGTTCGCCCAACTGATGACGGAGTTCACCGAGCAAGTCAGGCGGCTGGGCCCTAGCCCGTACAAATCGTAGCCGGAGGCACCGAGGAGACCCAATGAAGAGTTGTCGGATAGTGAACGGCAGGAAGTTCATGTGGGATGGGCAAACATACGAATCAAAGCAGGCCGCCGAAGAGGTGGTTTCCCGTTACCAGGGCGATGGCTTTGAAACCGAGATTGTAGAGGACGAAGGTAAGTACCTCGCGTACACCAGAAGAGAGATAAAGACGGTGGCCGTGGGACAGCCCGGCTAACTGGCGGTGCAGGCTAAAACAAGAAGACTTCAGAAACTGAGGTCGTGAGAGAGGAAGTGTAACATGGCAGCTCGACTAGCCGAAGAGTGGTTCGCAATCTGCGGCGGATGCGAGGTGACAATCCTCGATATCGGCGAACCATTGTTGGATCTGTTGGAGAAAGTGCAGATTGTCCACATGCCGGTGCTGATGGACCATAAGCTGTATGGTCAGACCGGCGAAAAGGCGGAAATGGAAATTCCGGAGGCGGAGGTAGGCCTCATCTCCGGCGGCATCCGCAGCGACGAGCACAAGCTGCTGGCGCAGGAGATGCGCCGGAAGTGCAAGACGCTGATCGCGTTGGGGTCCTGCGCCTGTTACGGCGGCATCCCCGCGCTGGCCAACCTGTACACAACCGAGGAATTGCTGACCAAGGTGTACCGGGAGAGCGTCACCACCGACAAGAATGGATTTCCTCACGAGGACATTCCGGCCCTGACCGATCGTGTGTACGCCCTCGGCGAAGTGGTGAAGGTGGATATGATGCTGCCCGGTTGCCCCACCACGCCGGAAACGGTCGCGGGTGCGCTCACCGCGCTGCTGGAAGGCCGCCCATTCACGCTCTCCACCAAGAGCGTATGCGACGAGTGCCCCACCATCCGCGAGAAGAAGGCTGTCTCGGGGCTGAGGCGGCGGCTGGAGCCGCCCACGTTCACTCCCGGCGCGCCGCTGAACCAGATGCGCTGCTTCATCGAGCAAGGATTTCTGTGTAACGGCCCGGCGACGCGCTCCGGCTGCGGCGGCAGCCAGGGCACGCCGCGCTGCATCCGCGCTTATATGCCATGCGAAGGGTGCTTCGGACCGGTGTCGGAGAAAGCCAACCCCATGGTCGACATGATGGGCGCGCTTTCTACCGTGGGTCTCGATCCGAAACAGATTCCGGACCGGGCCGCAACATTCAATCGATTTTCCGGTGCGGGCCGCCTGCGGCCGGCGCCCAGGAGGTGAACCATGGGAAAGACCATAGTGATTCAGCCGGTAACGAGAATTGAGGGCCACGCCAAAATCACCATCCAACTGGATGATGCCGGCAATGTCAACCTGGCCCGCGTGAATGTCATCGAGTTGCGCGGGTTCGAGCGCTTTTGCATGGGGCGGCCTGTGGAAGACATGCCGCGCATTACCCCGCGCATTTGCGGCGTCTGCCCGTGGTCGCACCACCTGGCGGCGGCCAAGGCTTGCGACGCTGTCTTCGGGGTCGAGCCGCCGCCGGCGGGCGCCAAGCTGCGCGAGCTGTGCAACAGCATCGCCTACATGGAAGAGCACATCCTGCACTTCTATTTCCTGGCGGGCGCCGACTTCCTGTTGGGTCCGGATGCCGATTATTCGGTGCGCAATGTCATCGGCGTGTTGCAGGCCGCGCCCGAGGTGGCCCGGCGCGTGGTCCGCGTGCGGCACATGTGCGCCAAAATGCTGGAGATCCTCGCGGGCAAGGCCATCCACCCGCAGGCCGCGGTTCCCGGCGGCTTCAGCAAGCCGCTGGCCAAGGACGAACGCGACGGGTTGCGCAAGATGGCCGATGAAGCCCTGGAACTGGCCAAGTTCTCCATCGCCTTTGCCAAAGCCAACGTGTTCCCCAAGTACCTCGACGTGGTGAAGTCGCTGGGCGTCATCACCAGCGGGTTCCTCGGAACCGTCAAAGAGAACGGCGCGCTCAATCTCTACGATGGCAAGCTCCGCCTGATGGCCAGCGACGGCTCCTTCGATGACTTTCCGTATGACCGGTACACCGAGTTCATCGGGGAACACATCGAGCCCTGGAGCTATCTGAAGTTTCCGTATGCCAAGAAGCGCGGCGGCTTCTCGCTGGAAGACGACGCCCCCGGCCTGTACCGCGCCAACACGCTGGCCCGCATCAACGTTTGCGATTTCATCGACACCCCGCTGGCGCAAGCGGAGCTCGAGGAATTCCGGCGGAATTTCGGCCGCCCGGCGCAGCTCACCCTGCTGTATCACTGGGCTCGCCTCATCGAGCTGCTCTATAACGCCGAGAACGCCATTCGCCTGCTCGACGATCCGGACATTACCAGCCTGGAGACCCGCGTGAAGGTGACGCCGCGCGCCGCGCGCGGAGTCGGTTGCACGGAGGCGCCGCGCGGCACGCTGATTCACGACTACACTACCGACGCCGAAGGCATGATCGTCAACATGAACCTGATCGTCGGGACCACCCATAACAACGCCCCCATCAACTTGTCGGTGACTCAGGCCGCCAAAAGCCTGATTCATGATGGGAAGTACGATCAGGGGGTGTTGAACACGGTAGAGATGGCCATCCGCGCCTATGACCCGTGCCTGTCGTGCGCCACGCACCGGCTGGACGGAAAACTGTCGGTGAAGCTGGACATCTTCGACGCCAAGGGCGGCTTGCTCGATTCGTTCGCAAACTAGGGTAGTGGAGCAGGCGGAACCGCCTGCCCCACCTTGAAGACAACCATGGAAGAAGACGTTGTTCCCGATTTTTGCTCCAAGCCGGCGCTGATCCTCGGCTGCGGCAACGTCTTCTTCGGCGATGACGGCTTCGGGTGCGCGCTGGCCGAATACCTGGAGGCGCACTTCGACGTGCCCGGCAGCGTCTGCCTGCTGGATGCTGGAACGGGAGTGCGCAAGCTGCTGTTCACGCTTTGCCTCAGCCCGGTGCGCCCGCGCCGGCTGCTGATTGTGGACGCGGTGGATTTCGGGAGGGAGCCGGGCGAGTGGTTCGAAATCGACCCAGCCGAAATCCCCGCGGTCAAACTGGACGATTTTTCCATGCACCAGTTGCCTACATCCAACCTGCTGCGCGAGCTGCAGCAGCAGACCGGCGTCGAAGTGCGAGTGCTCGCCTGCCAGACGGGCCCCTTGCCCGCGGAGGTCTGTCCCGGCTTGTCCGAACCGGTTCGACGCGCAGTGCCGGAGGCCGCCCGATGGGTGGCGCGCGAGTATTTCGGTGCGGCGGTGGTGGCGCAGGCGGTTCCGCCTGCGTAGCTGGGGTTCGGAAAGCGGTTCCGATCCGCCATTGAGGGTTGACTTGCGCCCCGAAAGTTGTTTAACCGAGGAAAATCTTTCTGTACAAAAGGATCTGGGATGACGCGCAATCGCGGCTGGAGAGAGATCGACGATTTCCTGGGAAGCGCGCATGTTTTCGCGTCGGCTGTCACCGACGTGATCGAGCAGCGGTTGCTGGAGGAAGCGGCGGAAGGGCAGGTCACGGCCTCGCAAATGAAGCTGCTGAAGCTGGTGGCCATGACGGATTCCTACACGCTCGGCGATGTGGCTTCGTTTCTTCGGGTCAGCAATGCGGCC
>DATFYK010000012.1:0-58726 GCA_035315085.1 Occallatibacter sp. | reverse complement strand
GACGTTTCCATGGCGAGAGCCATTGCCCGCGAGATTCGCGCCGCTTCCGGCGGACTGAAGGGCGTAAAAGCCATGGGTGTTCTTGCGCATGGGCGGGCGCAGCTCTCCATGAATATCACCGACTTCGAGACCACGCCGATTTCCCAGGTTTTTCGCGTGGTGTCGAGCCTGGCGCTCCGGCACAAGGCCGCGCTCGCCGAGGGAGAGGTGATCGGGCTGCTTCCCGAGCGCGCCTGTGAGCGGGAAAGCGAGTGGATGCGTCAATTAACTGGGTTCGACCCACTGACCAAGATTCTGGAGCGCCGCCTCGGAACTCCACTGGCTTGGCCGGAACAGGGGCCGGGAGCGGCATAACCAATGGAGCGGAAGACGAACGGCATCGGCAAAACGCCCGGCAGGTACAATAACGGCAGAGGATTGAGAGCGTTTTTCGAGTTCACAGGAGAGGGCAATCCCCCTACATTGCGGGCGAATGCCAAGGCTTCGATTCGAAAAGCGATTGGTTTCTGGAGGATGAAATTGTTGAAAGCATTTGTGAAGGTCTCGATAGCTCCCATGCTGCTGGCGGCCGCTAGTTTGGCTCCGGCGGCGCAGTTGTCCACCGATGCCCGCACGGCCGTTCCGCATGATGTGCAGCAGTTAGTCGTGATCGATTACCGCGTTATGCAGAATTCAGCCGCGGCGATGGATCTGCGCGAGCGCGTGATGCCGCCCGAGCTCAAGGAGTTCGACGAGGCGTTGCGCAAGTCCGCCCTCAACGATAAGAACAACATCGATCAATACGTGGAGCAATTGGCCTTTGTCTTGTTTCGCCCCTCGGCGTCGAGCGACTCACTGGTGATGTTGGGCATCGCCCAGGGACAGTTCCCCACGCAGGAGATTCTGGCCAACTTCCGCAAGGATAAGGTTAAGCCCGTCCTGGTGCGCACCAATAAGATCTATCCAATGACCAAGACCGGCATGGTTCTTTGCTTTGTCGATCCGTCCACCATGGTTTTTGGCGCGAAGGATGCGGTCGACAAGGCTCTGGATGCCCGCGATGGAGTCGGCTCCAACATGTTGAGCAACGCGCCGATGATGGACGCAATGAAGAGCGTGGATTCCGCGCCACTGTGGAGCATTCTGGACGAAAAGGGCACCCGGACCATGATGAAGCAAGTGCTGGGTGAGGCCGGCTCGTTAACCGACTTCGAGACCGTACAGAAGCGCCTGCAGGCCTCCTGGTACGGGATGGACTTTCAGCACGGCGTCAAGTTCGACCTCACCATCTCCACCGGCGACAGCTTTGCCGCGGCCACCGTCTCTTCGCTGCTGACCGCGGCGGTGAAGCTGCGCAAGCTGAGCGGCACGGACGCGGAGAAGCAGGCGTTGAGCGAAACCACAGTCGCTTCCGATGCGGGAAATATGTCCATCCACTTTGCATCCTCCGACTCCCAATTCAACGATCTGTTGCACTCGCCGCTCTTCCACAGCATGGTGCGCTGAGGCGGCTTTCTTTTCGGGCAGGGCGCGCTGCGGGGCGGTTTCATGCTGCCCGCGGACGGCCTCGCCCAACCCTTAGGAGTGTTTCTTCAGGGCTGCGGATTCAACCTGGGATGAAATTCCGCCTTGCCTCCAGGCAGCAGCACAATCTCGATCCGGCCCTCCTGGCGCTCGGCGAGCATTGGCCCCTCGATTTGCGCCTGGCGGCCATCGCTGGCCGTGTACTGCACCTTGAGGGGACCATTGCCGCGCAACTGGATGCGATAGTGGAAGATTCCGCCCGCGGCCAGGCTGTTGGCTCCGAAGCTTGCGCTCGGATAGTCGACCTCGAGCAATTGAATCGCCCCTCCGGTACGGTTCTCCACCGTGGTTTCCACATGATAGGAGTGACACCCGGCCGCCGCCATGAGCGCCGTAATCCCGATTGCAGTCGAAATCCTGGCAAAAGTCGTCATTCCTGATTTCCGTTTTCGTGCGGTGCACCGTCCGGCGCTGCCTGGGCGGCGACCTTCTTCTCCAGGCGATCGAGACGCTTGAGCAGCTCCGGCAGCCGCTGGAAAATGGTGACTGCACGCAGCCAGACGCGGTTGTCGAAGCCCGGCGAGCCGGAGATCGTCTTTCCCGGCGGCACATCGTGCGAGACGGCCGATTGCGCGGTCAGGATCACGCCGTCGCCCACGGTGCAGTGGCCGGCTATGCCGGTCTGGCCCGCCAGGATGACGTTGTTACCGATGACCGAGGAGCCGGCGAGACCCGTCTGGGCGCACAGCAGCGTGTTTTCGCCGACCCGCGAGCCGTGGCCGACCTGGACCAGATTGTCGACTTTGGTCCCGTCGCCGATCTCCGTCGCGCCCACGGTGGCCCGGTCGATGCAGGCATTGGCCTGGACGTCTACCCGGCTGCCCAGCCGCACCGGCCCCGATTGCGGAATCTTCTCCCAGTGTCCGGCCTCGTTCTTGGCAAATCCGAAGCCATCGGAGCCCACGATGGCGCCATTCTCCAGCGTAACGTGGTCGCCCAGGACGCAGTTTTCGCGCACCACGGCATGAGCGTGGGCAAAAAAATGGCTGCCGGCCTGCACTCCGGGGTAGAGCACGACATGAGGCAGCAGCGTGGCGTGGGCTCCCAGCCGAACCTGCGGACCGATGACGACATACGCGCCGATGTGCGCCCCCTCGCCGATCTCGGCCGTGGGGTCGATGACCGCCGTAGGATGAATGCCGGGAGCGTATGCCGGCGGCTGGTAGAAAAGGCTCAGGGCGCGGGAAAAGGCCAGATAGGGGTTCTTAAGGCGGAGGGTCGCTGTGTCAATCTCCTGAAACTCAGGCTCGACCAGCACTGCGGCGGCATGGGTCTTGCGCGCCAGTCCGGCGTACCGGGGGTTGGCCACGAAGGTGATCTCCGTGGGCCCAGCCTCCTCAATCCCTTTCACGCCAGTGACTTCCAGCTCTGCGTCGCCGCGCAGCTCCGCGCCCAACCGGGTTGCCAACTCGCCTAGCTTCATCGCAAGAATTGTACCGGAATGACCGGCCTTGCCCCATCATCCCGGATTCTCCCTTTGTTCTTGGGCAACCGCCGATTCTGCCCAATAACCAATCCCGTTTCACACCCGGCTTGGATAGAATAGCTGGCAGAGGGCGAGGCCGATGCGTCAGGAAACACTGGCGTCACAGGAGGGTTCCAAGAAGTTTGCCCGGAAGAGCAAGCGGGAAGTGTTTCTTGACCGGATGGAGCTGGTGCTTCCGTGGGGAGAGTTGTTGGCTCTGGTGGAGCCGCATCATCCGCAAGCAGGAAGCGGCCAGCGTCCGGTAAGCCTGTCAATCCTGCTGCGAACCTACTTCGTACAGCAGTGGTTCAACCTCTCGGACCCCGGTGTTGAGGAGGCGCTCTATGAGTCGCCCGTGCTGCGCAGCTTCGTTGGAGTCGATCTTGACGTGGCTCCCGCGCCGGACGAGATGGCGATCCGCCAGTTTCGCCAACTGTTGGAAGAGCACGATCTGGGCGGCGAAATACTTGCTAAAGTGAACTGTTGTCTGGACGAGCGGGGCATCCACATCACAATCGGGACGAACGGGGATACGACCATCAACGATGCGCTCTCTTTGACCAAGTACACCGTGGGCGAGCGCGATTCCCAGATGCATCAGGCCGGGGCCAAGGCTCCTACTCTTGGCACAGGCGCTTTGTCAGTTGCGGTCATCAGCCCGGACATGCGACGCCGCAACGCCGTAATACGTGCTTTGGGCGAGTGCCAGACTGGTCAAATCCAGGAGTTCGTTACCTATCCTCCCGACCTCAACGATGTGCAGCGAATGCTAGGACAAGACTTCGACGTTGTCCTCGTTGACCTGGACAGTAATTCGAAGTACGCCCTCAATCTGGTGGAAACCATCAGCATTCAAGGCCTGGCAATCCCAATGGTCTATTCGGAACAGGCCGATCCCGACCTTTTGCTCAGATCCATGCGTGCGGGCGCTCGCGAGTTTCTTACTCTGCCCCTCGATACCGGCGTCATGGCCGAGGCTCTGGTTCGGGCCTCAGCCATTCGCAAGACAGTTCAGCCGCCGAAGAAGGAGGACGGAGGGTTACTGGTATTTCTCAGCGCCAAAGGCGGTTCCGGAGTCACCACCCTGGCCTGCAATTATGCTGTCTCGCTGGCCGAGGAGTCCGGACAAAAAACACTCTTGATCGATCTCAATCTTCCGCTCGGAGATGCGGCGATCAACCTCGGTATCCAGGCTCGATACTCAACCATAGACGCGCTTCAGAATTCCAGCAGGCTCGACACGAGTTTTCTCTCCACCATGTTGGTGAGCCACAGTTCCGGGCTATTTGTGCTTGCGGCGCCCAGCGAACTGGCGGCCACCGCGCAATTCTCCGAGGGTGCCGTCAACCAGCTTCTGGAGGTCGCACGCCAGGAGTTCGATTATGTGGTGGTCGACGCCGGCTCGAGACTCGACCTGCAGCAAACACACCTCTTCGATGAATCCACCACCATGTATCTGGTGACGCAGATCGGCGTTCCCGAACTGCGCAACGCAAATCGCCTGATTTCAAGGCTCTCCACAACCAGCGGCCCCAAACTCTCGATTGTGATCAACAGATACGACCCTCGCAACCGGGAAATAAGCGATGAGAATGTTACAAAAGCTCTCACCAGGTCGGCTGAATGGAAGATTCCCAACAACTACGCCGCTGTGCGGCGGATGCAGAATACAGCTATCTCGCTCATGGATGATGACTCGGAGATTTCCCGGGCGATCCGGCAGATGACCAGAGGCGTTTGCGGTCAGCCCGCCATCCCGGAAAAGGAAAAGAAGAAGGGGTTCAGCTTCTTCCGGTGAGGGATCTGTCCTGTGGATGGGAAGCCCGGTCCATAGCCGGCGAAGGTTGACCACAGATTCTGGCGTTCACTGAAGCCAACAAGTGCAGAATCGTTCTTGGAACCTCTTCATTGGTACCGATTCACACCCTGCTTGGGTAGAATAGTTGGCAGAGGGCGAGGGCGATGGGGCAGGAAATCACGGCATCACAGGAGGGTTCCGAGAAGAGCGCGGGTGAGCGCGTTTCCCAGATGCAGCAGTCAGGGGAGGTCGGCCAGCGGCACGTTGAGACCGGCGCGCCGATCGGCGTACGTGGCCCGGAGACGGCCGCGCCCTTGGCTCAGGATATGATTGACCGTCCGACCAAGGCCAGAGTAATGGACGTGGTTAATCCTCCCTTCCCGGGCGCAGGCGTCTTGTCCGTTGCGGTCATCAGCCCGGACGGGCAACGCCGCAACGCCGCATTACGCGCTCTGGGCGAGTGCCAGACTGGCCAAATCCAGGAGTTCGTTTCCTACCCTCCCAACCTCGACGATGCGCCGCAGACTCTGAATCGCGACTTTGACGTAGTCCTCGTTGACCTGGACAGTGACCCGAAGTACGCCCTTGATCTGGTAAATAGCATCTGTATCAATGGCTTGGCAACCGTAATGGTCTATTCGGCGCAATCCGATCCAGACCTGTTGCGCAGATCCATGCGTGCAGGGGCTCGCGAGTTTCTCACTCTGCCCTTCAATCCGGGCACCATGGCCGAGGCTCTGGTTCGGGCCTCGGCCCTTCGTTCGGCGGCCCGCCCGCCGAAGAAGGCGGACGGCAGGTTACTGGTATTTATCAGCGCCAAAGGCGGTTCCGGAGTCACCACCCTGGTCTGCAATTATGCTGTATCGCTGGCCGAGGAGTCCGGACAAAAAACACTCTTGATCGATCTCAATCTCCCGCTTGGTGGCGCGACGATCAACCTCGGAATCAAGGCCGAACACTCGATTGTTAACGCTTTTCAGAATCTCAAACGGCTCGACTCAGGTTTTCTATCCAGTTTGCTGGAGAAGCATGACTCCGGGTTATCCGTGCTTGCGGCGCCCAGCGAACTGGCGGCCACAACGCAATTCCCCGAGGGCGCCGTCGACAAGCTGCTGGAAGTCGCGCGCCAAGAGTTCGATTATGTGGTGGTCGACGCCGGATCGAGACTCGAACTGCAACATACGCATCTATTCGATGAATCCGCCACCATCTACCTAGTCACGCAGGTCGGCCTTGCAGAACTGCGCAACTCAAATCGCCTGATTTCAAGGCTCTCCGCCGCTGGCAGCCCCAAACTCGAAATCGTGATCAACCGATACGACCCGCTTAAGCTGGAGATCGCCGAAGAGCAAATTACCGAGGCTCTAACAAAGCCGGCTGAGTGGAAGATTCCCAATGACTACGCCGCTGTCCGGCGGATGCAGAGTACAGCAAAACCGCTCGTGCAGGACGATTCGGAGATTTCACGTGCGATTCGGCAGATGACCAGAGCGGTTTGCGGCCAGCCAGCTACTACGGAAAAGAAATAGGGGCGCATCCTTTTGACCACGACAGGAAGGGGTTGCAGGACAAGCCTGAAATGACCAGGCGGCCGATCTACGGCATCTCCGGTTCGCCCGGAAACAGTTCCGGCTGCGCCATAGCCGGGCGGGCAGCGCCCGCCCGCTTGCGGCTCGCCGCGCCGATCAGGCTCACTACCTCTAAAGTGTGGATGGCCTGCCGGGGCACATAAATCCTCTGGGTATTGGAGCGCGTGTCGGGCGGGGTCAGCAGCAGGCCTGCGCCCTCGACCAGGGAGCGGTCATTGGCCGCCAGGCCCTCCAGCTCTTCCCCGTCGGTCAGCGTCATGCGCAGCCAGAGCCCCGCGGTTCGGGGGCGGGTAGAGAAGCGCTTGTGCAGCAGCCGCTCCGGATTGGCCTGATCGCTCGAAGAAGCAGGGAAGTCACGCACATAGCAGATCCACTTGACCTGGTCCCAGCCGATGCGCAGCACTTTGCCGGTCAGATCCAGGATTTCGAGTTCCGCCGCGTCGTGGCCGAAACTGGCTCCCGCATAGCCTGCGCACCAGTCCCGCGAGAACTTGCGAACAATCACCGGTTTGCGCTGGGAGGCCATCGTTCTGGATTGTCGCACGTTGCGCAGAGCGCCGCGAGGTGAATAAGCCGCAAACCCGGTGCAGCTAGGGCCTGCTAACACTACCTGGACAGTGGCGACGGGAGCCAAATTTTTCTCAGGTCGAGGAATGATGAGCGACGGATACCGGGTGTATCCTAGCGACAATTGACGAAGAAATGGCGAAAATTGGCCCCGTCCCGAAGGGTTGCGGCGAAAATCCGGGGTCCCCAGTGACGGGTCTTTGTCGCTGAGGTGGAAATCCGGCCATACTTCATTCTCGCCCTTGACGGTGGACCCGCCACAGCCTTCGGGCTCGGCTTCGTCTGGCCGGATTTTTGCTCGCAACGCCATCCGCCCAGGTAGTGTTAACAGGCCCTAGCTCTAGCCAAGCGGCTAAGATTGTGTTAATGTACGGTTTGCTACCCCTCCAGGTTTTGGCTGTAAGAGTAACAACATCAGACACTTGGCGTGGGTGAAACAGCGGAAGCAGGGAAGGGAATGCCCGACTACATCTATCTGTTGGAAAACCGGCTCTCAGCCGACCAACAGCAAGCACTACGCCAACTGCGCGAGGCAGCCCGTGAAGCGGGGATGATCCTCTTTCTGACCGGCGACGCCGTCCGCGATCTGACCAGTGGGCACGCCGTCCGCGATCTGGAGGTTGCGGTTCACGGAAATGCGCTCAAACTCAAGAAAACAATAGCGAAACTGGGAGGCAAAGCCTGGGGCGAAAACGAAACCTCTCGCAGCCTTTACCTGTGTTTTCCGGGAACCGTTCGCGTAGACCTCATCAGCACCCACCGGAGAGAATACCCCAAGCCAGGCAAAGCTGTTTTTCACCCAGCTTCCATTCAGGAGGACCTGCGGCGGCGCGACTTCACGGCCAACGCCATGGCCATCTCTCTGAATGAAGGCTCGTTTGGGCTGTTGATGGACCCCTTGAACGGAGCAGCGGATATCGAGGCCCGCACGCTGCGCCTGGTCTCCAATTACGGATTCATTGAGGACCCTTCGCTGCTGATTCGCGCTACCCGCTACCTTGCGCGGCTGGGATGGGAGCTCGACCCGAAGACCCGGACTCGCTATGAGAATGCCAAGAGCGAGGGAGTGATCGAATACCTGGCAGCCGAGGCGCGCAGCCAGGAACTGGAGCAGATCGGTCACGAGGAAGACGGGTTGAAAGTGCTGCGGGCTCTGGAGGCTGAGGGCTGGATGAAGGTCCTGTTCCCGGCCTGGACCTCCGCCAAGGCAGACGAGGAGAAGCTGAAGACGCTGCACGATCTGGCCGTCGAGCTGCTGCTGCAGGGAGTCCATCCCGATATGTCGGCGGCGCAGATGCAACTGCTGACCGCCGGGCTTGGCGGCAGGGAACTGACAGCGCTGAAGAAACTGATGCTGCGCCCGGGTTTCGTGGCTGAGTGGAACAGCCTGGATTCGCTGGCGGCAGGATTCGCCAAAGTGCTGCTTGCGAAAGGGAATTCGACGCCATCGAAAAGCTTCAAGCTTTTCACTAGCTATGATCCAGAAGCGATTCTATGGCTTGGGTTTACCAGCAAGGATACGGTCGTCCGCGAACGCTATGAGCAGTTCCTGAAGGTGTGGCCGGAAGCCCGTCAGCGCATTCCGCATGCCCTGATGCAGGAGCTGCGCATCACGCCGGAACTGGCGACGTACCCGGAGATTGTGAAGGCGGTTTTCCTGGAGCTGATCGACGGCCGGTTAACCACGCCGGAGGAGTTTCGCGCCTTTCTGGAACCGCATTCGCCTCCCGCGCCGCCGCCGCAGGTGACCATCAAGAGGCCTCGCGTCAAGCGCGGCGCTGAGGCCAAACTGAAAGAGCGGACCTACGATGACGACGAGGCCGAGGTCGGTTTGGACGAGGAAGTGGGTCTGGACGACCTTGGCGGCGATGAAGAGATCGACCTGGGCCTGAGCCTGAGTCTGAACCTTCCGAAGGTTGAACTGGACGCGGAGCTGGGGGAGGAATCAGAACCCGCGGAAAATGAACTGGAGGCTGAGGAACCCGAACCGGTTCCCGCCCCGGTGAGGAGCGCCGCTAAAGAATCTACAGAACCTAGACCGGCAAAGAAGACTCCTGCGCCGGCGCCCAAGGCGGAGTTGAAGCCCGTGCCTAAACTAAAGTCAGCCGGGGCCGTTGCGAAGCCTCAAGCCTCTTCGGCGAAGGCCAAGCCCGCACCGGCGCCGGCCAAAGCCAAGCCTGCTCCTGCGGTGAAAAAGACTGCGCCTGTCACCGCTGCTTCCAAGGGGAGCAAGGCAGCGAAGGTTACGAGCGGCGTACCGCGCGCCGTAAAGGCTGTGGCTCGAGCGCCGGTCAAGTCTCAGGCCAAAGCTCCGGTCAAGGCTGCAGTGAAAGTGCCGGGCAAGGCTGCGGTGAAGGCTCCTGCCAGGACTGCGGTCAAAACTGCGGCGAAACCTCCCATCAAGACCCCCACCAAGCCGCCGGTGAAGGCGCCGGCCAAGGCTTCGGCGGTGAAGTCCGCGCCAGCAAAGGGCAAGCCGGCTACCGCAGCGGCCTCCAAAAGAGGCAAGGTTTCGCCTGCGTCAAAGACCTCAAAGCCGGCGGCGAAAAAGCCCGCTCCCAAGCCGGCAAAGAAACGCCAGTGACAATTGCAATGATGGCCGGACAATTGTAATAATGGAGGGACAAACACAATTAATGTAGTTCTCCCGGAACGCTGGGGGGAAGGAATATATGTATGCGTTCGTTTGCCTGGTGGCCAACGCTTATCGTACATGCCGTGGCGACCTTCGCGAATCTTCGCAACAGCCGCCTCAAATGTACAACCAACGTTGCACATCCTCGGCACGAAACGGGTATTACAATCGATGGATCGAATTCACGAGTATTGAAGCGGTTGTATGTCGAAGCGGGTGATCTCGTTTTCGGTTGGAAGCAGAGCGGGATGTGTCGCGATCTGGAGTTGGCTCTCGCCAATCCCGTGAAGAGCAAGATGCCTAACGCTCCGGCCATCGTTATCGGAATGCCGATTTTCTTCTTTTCGCATTGAGGATCTGAAAACACGACATGCCCAACCCAGTCACGACCTATCAATTTCAGGTTAACCCGCAGGAAGAGCCGCAACTTACAAGGAGCAGCGAGTCCGTGAGTTCAATCTCTTCTCTGGGTCTCGACGATCGGTATACCGACTCTGTTGGAGCCGATCTCCTGTTGATTGCGCTGATCGGGCCGGACAAGGAGCGCCGCATGGCGGCAGCCGCTGCTCTTGCCGAATGCCAGGCGGGCAATGTCCGTGAATACGCTTCCTATCCGGCCAGCCTGGACGATGTGCCAAGGCTGCTGGAGCCGGATTACGACGTCATCGTGATTGACTTGGACAGCAACCCCGAATACGCCGTGGAACTGGTGGAGAGCATCTGCGCCAACAGCTCGGCGACGGTGATGGTCTATTCGGCGAAGGCCGGTCTGGATTTGCCGGTCCGCTGCATGCGCGCGGGCGCTCGCGAGTTTCTGACTCTGCCTTTTGACCAAAGCACCATAGCCGAGGCCATGGTTCGGGTCTCGGCGCGCCGTCGGGCAACTCGCCCGCCGAAAAAGGCGAGCGGCAGGCTGCTGGTGTTTCTCGGCGCCAAGCCCGGTGAAGGCGTCACCACCATTGCCTGCAATTTTGCGGTAGCGCTGGCCCAGGAGTCCGGTCAAAGCACGCTGTTGATCGATCTCAATCTTCCGCTGGGAGACGCCGCGCTCAATCTGGGGGTCGTGGCCGAATTCTCGGCCATCAACGCTCTTCAGAATTACAGCCGTCTGGATTCGAGTTTTCTCGCCAAGCTCTTGGTCAAGCATAGTTCGGGAGTATTCGTACTCGCGGCTCCCGGTAAGTTTCCCCAGTTCGATGCCTCCGATGAAGCCATCGATAAACTGCTCGCCGTGGCGCGGCAGGACTTCGATAACGTGGTGATCGATCTGGGATCGAGGCTTGATTTAATGGGCACGTCTCTCTTCAAAGAGGGGTCCACGATCTATCTGGTCATCCAAGCCGGCATCGCCGGACTACGCAACTCAAATCGCCTGATCTCGCAGTACTTCACCAGGGCGGTGCCAAAACTCGAAATTGTGATCAACCGGTTTCAGACACGCTCCCTGGGTCTGGGCGTCCATGAAGACGAAATTGCGAAGGCGCTCACCAGGCCGGTACAATGGAAAATTCCCAACGATTATGCGGCAGTGCGGCGCATGCAGCACACAGCCATTCCGTTCGCGCTTGAAGATTCGCGCATTTCCCGGCTAGTCCGGCAGATGGCCCGATCGGCTTGTGGCCTGCCCGCAATCCCGGAAAAGGGAAAGAAGTCCGGCTTCAGTTTCAAAAATCTAGCCCGAAATGCTTCGGCGAAGCTTTCCACGCCCGAGGACGTGCCGGCAATCACGCAGCCAGAGTTTGCGCCCGGCCAGGATAAGGCAGGTACTACGCCTGGCGCGACACAGCCCGACGCCACGGCGAACATAGCAGAGGAGTCCGTTTCTACTCCTCCCGCGGGCACCGTGCTTACGGCAGAAACACCGACGCCGATCACGCCGACGGACACCGCGTTCCGCACCGACCTTGCGGACGCGAAGCGGGAGACGTTACCCAGCGTCAGCACCCCCGACCAGCAGGGTGAACCTGAAACGCGCACTTACCTAGGTGTTACCTATGTAAAGGGAGCGGACGGCCAATGGCACCTGCAGGAAAATGTGACCGATGTCGTGATTCACGAGACACCGACCATCGCATGGCCGACGCCCGCTCCGATTGTCTACGGCACCGCGCTCAGCGCCACTGAGCTAAATGCCACGGCATCGGTACCGGGAACTTTCGTCTACACACATGCCGCAGGCGAGGTGCTCGTGGCGGGAACATATACGCTCTCGGTAATCTTCACTCCGACGGACGCCGTAAAGTACACCACGGCGCATGCTGCCGTGTCGCTCATTGTCACCAAGGAGACGCCGGCCATCACATGGCCGACGCCCACAGCGATTGCCTACGGCGCTGTGCTCAGCGCCGCTGAGCTCAATGCAACGGCATCTGTATCGGGAACTTTCGTCTACACTCCTGCCGCAGGCGAGGTGCTCGCGGTGGGAATGCACATGCTCGCGGTGACCTTCACTCCGACGGACGCCGTGAACTACACCACGGCGCATGCCGCCGTGTCGCTGACGGTCACCAAGGAGACGCCAGTCATCGCAGGGCCGACGCCCGCAGCGATTGCCTCCGAGGGCGCCACGCTCAGCGCCGCTGAGCTCGATGCCAAGGCCCAGCCGGCACCGGCCAAGGCTGCCCCTGCTCAAGCCGAGAAGCCTGTATCCCAGGCAAAACCCGCGCCCGAGAAGGCCCCTACAAAGGCTCCTGCCAAGGTTCCGCCGGTCAAGGCTGCTGCGCAGGCACCCGTCAAGACTCCGGCAACGCCTCCGGAGAAGGCTGCTACAGAGACTCCGTCAAAGCCGCGCGTCGAGACTACGGCAAAGGTTCCGATCGAGACTCCGGCTTCCCAGTCCCCTGTCGATGTTGTATCCGGACTCGATTTGATGGGTACGGCTGTCTTCCAAGACGGCACCACGATCTACCTAGTCATGCAACCCGGCTCCGCCGGAGTGGAGAACGCAAACCGCATGGTCTCTCAATACTTTACCGCCGGTGGCCCCAAACCCGAAGTCGTGGTCAACCGATTTGAGTCGCGGCTCCAGGGCGGAGCTGAAGGTCATAATACGACGGCTCTCGTCCCGTCGACTCGTTTGCCCATTTCCCGGCTGATCCAGCAGATGGCCGGATCAGATTCCGGGCTGCCTGCAATCCCGGAAAGGAAGACAGGCTTCAGTCTTAAAAATTTAGGCCGAAATCTCTGGGCGAAGATTTCCGCTTCCGGGAGGGCGCCGGTAATCACGCAGCTAAGGTTGGAGCACAGCCCGAATAACGCCAGTACTACGCCTGGCGCGATTGAGCCTGAGGTCACGCCGAACATCCCGGGGAAGACCGTCTATACTCCTCCAGCGGGCACCGTACTTACGGCCGAAATGCCGACGCCGTTCATGCCAACGGACATCGTGGACGCGAAGCGGGAGGCGTTACCAAGCGTCAGCACCCCCGACCGGCAGGGCGAACCTGAAACGCGCACGTACAGAGGCGCTACCTATATGAAGGGCGCGGATGGCCAATGGCGCCTGCAGCAAATTCAGACCCATGTCACTGAGTTCGATGCCAAGTCCCAGCCCGCACCGGCCAAGGCTGCACCTTCTCAAGCCAAGAAGCCGACTCCCCAAGCAAAACCCGCTCCCAAGAAGGCCCATGCCAAGGCTCCCGCCAAGCCGCCGGCCAAGGTTGCTGCAAAGCCGCCCGTCAAGACTCCGGCAAAGTCCCCGGCGAAGGCTGCTGCAAAGCCCCCGGCGAAGGTTCCGTCAAAGCGGCCAGCCAAGGCTCCGGCAAAGCGGCCGGCCAAGGCTCCGGCAGTCAAGTCCGCGCATGCAAAGAGAAAGCCGGCTCCCGCGGCGAGATACAAGGCAGGCAGGGTTTCGTATGCGGTAAAGCCCTCGAAGCCGGCGGCGAAAAAGCCCGCTTCCAAGCCAGCAAAGAAGCGCTAAGCAGAGAAGCAGCATTCAATATTCTGGACTTTGCGCGGACTGGTCAGCTTGACTTTAACCTTGTACATCGCCTCGTGAATGAAGGGGAAGGGATTACGGCAGTTTCACAGTTTCCGTGACCTTTCCGGCATCATGCGAGGCTGCTCGCCGAGGCGAGTCACTCAGCGGCAGTGCTTCGGGGTACAGCAATTGTGGAGCCTCTATAACTGCCAATAAGTCATGCCATGGCCATTTTTTGCGGCGCTGTCTCTATCTCGGAGCTTGCCGCCTCCACCATCTCCCGAATCGAGTTGATGACCAGATCAGGTTCGTCGAGATGGATCCAATGCGCGCTCGCCGGGGCGATCACCTGCTGCACGTTGTCGCCGATACGGCAAAGATGCTGGCGGGAAAGCGGCGTCGATTTCCCGGGGGTAAGCACCAGCACGGGGATGCCGCGGATGGGTTCGGCGTCCTGCATCTCTCTCACGGTGTCGGGAATGGCATCGACATGGCTGTACATGCCGGCATAGTATGCAGGACGCGACCAGTGGGCGGCGACTATGGGCCAGACTTCCCTGGGCATCTTGCCAACCTCGTCAGTGACGCGTCCCAGCACATGGCGGCCACCCACTCCAGCGGCGGCGGCCAACTGGCCAGAGAGGCGGCCCGAGCGGCAAAGCAGCGAGGTTACAGCCAAGCGGACGAGCCCGAATCGCGCAAACGGGATGGCGTAACGGGATAACCTGCTGCCAAGATCGACGGCGGATTGCCTGGCAGGGTTGAGTGGCGGCCATTCTTCACAACGCATGGGGTCGACCAGCAGCACGCTGGCCACGTCGCCGGGATACAGCAGCGCATAGCGGCGCATCACCAGCCCGCCGAAGGAATGCCCGACCAGGATGTAGGGTGGCTTGATGCCTGCGCCTTGCAGCATGGCGTGCAGTTCCACGGCGATGTTGCCGGGGGTCCGCGCGGTGCGGCACGGGCTGCTCCAGCCGAGTCCACCGCGATCGTAGGATGCGGTGCCGGTGAAACGGGAGACCTTTTCCTGGACGTGAAACCAGTTCAGATTGGTGGCAGCGATGCCGGATTCAAAGAGTACGGTCGGGCCGCCCGTTCCTTTTTCGAGCAGGTAGAGCCTGTGCCCGCGCCCAATCGTTACCCAGCGCCCGGAGCCGGCAAAGCGCCGCCGGTCGCAGTGCGCGCCGATCAACTGATAGAGAAAGCCCGCGAAGATCAGGGTTGCGGCAAGGCCAAGAATACAGAGAGCAAGATACATAATCAATCCTAGAAACGGGTAAGTTGCCTGGGGCTGAAGTCCCCGAGACCGAGATTTGCTTTGGGGCTGCCGCGGTCGATGATGAGCTGCGTTGAGCCGGCGTACCCGCGGATCTTTGCTTCCACGCGGCGGGCCGACCAGACGCCGCCGTTCTGTCGCAGCCCGAAGTAGGTAAACTCCTTCACCGTCCCGTCTTTCAGCGTTTTCTCCACATAGACGGGGAAGCCGATGCCGTGATCGAGCCAAGTGGTGACCTGGGCGTAATGTGTCTTGTCAGTCGCTCCCGGCGTGCTTTTCACCACATCGCAATCGCGTGCGCCAAACCTCGCTTCTTCCAGCGCTGTTTGGTTCGCCCAGAAGTACTGCGCCTCGAGAAAATCCTCGTAAGTGAATTCGGCGCCAAGCGGGCCGTCGGACCACTTGTCGAAGGGCAGAATAACGGGATTTGCGTCGCCGGGGTGAGCAATTTTGACCACGTTTGGCCCATTGGGATGCATCTCCAACAGGATGTGGGCGGGGATGCGGGCGCTCAGCAATGAATTTGCGTCCGTCTTTGAGGCCGCACCAATCTCCACCAGCACACGCAGCACACCAGGGAACCAGTGCGCCTTGATAGTGATTGGATAGCTGATGCGGATGCCGTTCGCATCCACGCGGACCAGATGGCCGGTGGCGCGGAAGTCGGTCGACTGCACGCGCTGCCTGGGGGCGGCAAGCACGGCGCGGGCATCCGTCGCGTTGGCGGGGATCGCGCAGGCGAGCGTTGCAGCCAGGGCGGCGGTGGACAGTCTCATGACTCGGGCCTTGCTTCGCATCGGTCGTCGCGGAGGCCGTCGCGAAGGCGAATGTGCCGGGGCGCAGAGCGGGCAATCCCATCCTCGTGGGTAACGACGATCAGCGTCATGCCGCGCTCTTTCTGAATGCCGATGAGCATCTCCATGATGCGCGCGGAGTTGACGCTGTCGAGGTTGCCGGTGGGCTCATCTGCCAGCAGGATTTGAGGAGTGTTGGCCAGAGCCCGGGCAATCGCCACGCGCTGGCGCTCTCCCGCGGAAAGCTCGTTGGGATACTGGTAGAGGCGGTGTTCCAGGCCCATCTCGCGGAGCAGGGCCCTGGCGCGCCGGGCACGGTTGCTGGCATCCTGCCGGACCGCGAACATGGGCGCCTGCACGTTCTCAACGGCGCGCAGGGTTGGGAGCAGATAAAACGACTGGAAGATGAATCCCACCTGATGGGCTCTATAGTCGTCGAGGTCGATGGCGGCGCCCAGCGCGGCGCCCCGGAAGAGGACCTGTCCGCTGGTCGGAGTGTCGAGCCCGCCCAGCAGTTGCAGCAAAGTGGACTTGCCGCTGCCGCTGGGCCCACTGATGGTCACGTACTCGCCGGCGGCAATGGAAAGATCGACGCCGCGCAGAGCTTCAATGCGTCCTTCGTCGTAGCTCTTGCGCAGGTTGCGTACTTCCAGCAAAGCCTCACTCATGGCGCAGCGCCTCCACCGGGGAAAGATGCGCGCCGCGCCAGGCGGGGATGGCGCCGGCAACCAATCCGGCCAGGACGGCGATGCCGAGTGCCTCGGCCAGAAGCGGCAGAGGAAAGGACGCGGAGACGATGCTGGCGGTTTGCGGCAGCGCAGAGAGAAGGCGCAACGCGCCCCATCCAACGGCGATGCCGAGAACTCCGCCGGAGAAGCCCAGCACGGCCGCTTCGGTCTGAATCAGCAAGAGGATGCGCCCGCGCTTCCAGCCCAGCGCGCGCAGAATGCCGATCTCCCGGGTGCGCTCGAAGACCGACATGACCATGGTGTTGGCGATGCCCAGTATGCCGATGAGCAACGCGATGGAGGATGTGCCCCAGGCGGCCGCGTGCGCCAGCAGGACGAGCTGGTTGTTGCTGGCGCGCTCGGCTGCGGGAACGGCGCGAAGACCGGGCAGAGCCGCTTCGATCTGCGCCTGCGCTCGCTTGAGATACTGCTCGGGCGATTCGCCCAGCGGCGCGGGCTTGAGCCGCACATGAAACGCCGTGACCTTTCCCTCCAGGCTGCCGAGCTTCTGCATCTGATCGAGCGGCAGGATGACCGCGCCGGCCTCCAGCGCCGAGCCGCCGTGGTAGATCCCGGATACGGCGAACGGCGAGCCTTGAATCTCGAGCGTGTCGCCGGGTTTCTTGTTCAGGCTGCCGGCCAGCAGGTCGCCCAATATCACTTCAGGCTGGCCATCGCGGAAACGGCGGCCGGAGACGAACTGGAGGGATTCAAATTCGTAGGAATCAGCTTTCCAGCCGTAGGCCAGGGCGTTTACGTCCTGTGTCAGGTCCATGAGGTTGAGGATCATGGGCGTTGCCTGGCGAACCGTAGGCAATGCCTTGAGCTTCACTCCCGCTGACTCGTCCATGGACGTGTTCAGGAAGGTCTGCTGAACGACGGCAATGTCGGTGCCGCTGCTCAGGTACATGCGCAGCCATTCGTGCTCAAAGGAGCGGGAGAAGCCGACTAGGCCCACAAAAGCGCCGATGGCCATGGCGATGCCGCATAGCGTGAGCAGAGTGCGGAGACGCCGGCGCCAGAGATTTTTCCACGCAAATCCGATGAAGGACAATTGGGAGGCCATGAAGTTGAAGCGGGTCCTCACATGCTCGGACTTGGGGAAGTCCCTAGAGCGCCAGTTTATCGGGCGGCAAGAGCAATGTCTATCCACCCTTTGGTATTCAACGGAATTTCACGATTGTGCAACCCCGACGCCCGTTGCGGAGCGGAAAGGAAAAAAGGGCAGCCGGTTTTGCCGTGGCTGCTCCTTCTTGAAGCTTGCCGGCCGGATGCTCTCGAAACGGAAAAAGACAAAAAAACAGTACTCAAGCCGCATCAGAGGCGGGCAGAGCCGAGTGGGCAGCCGCCTTAGAGCATTGCTTGAATTGGCTTGCGGGAACCGGATCGTAATAAAAAAACTACGAACGGTCGCGTCCACGCGAGCTGCTGCCGCCGCTGCCCTTGCGCGCCTGGTAGCAATCCCGGCAGTAGACCGGGCGGTCGCCACGCGGCTCAAAAGGCACTGTTGTAGGCTGGCCGCAACCCGAACAAATCACAGGAGTTCCCTGTGCCGAGCCCGAACGGTAGCCGGAGCCCCCCGAATCGTTCTTCTTTGCCTGACGGCAGTTCTTGCAACGTTTTGGGGTCGAATAACCACGTTCCTGAAAGAACGCCTGATCGGCAGCGGTGAAGGTGAACTCCTGCCCGCAATCGCTGCAAGTAAGTTGAATATCTCCGGCCATGGGTCTCCTCGTGGAGATTGTACAGCGCAATGAGACCTTTGCGCACAAGGAATCTTTTGAACTGAAAAACTCAGGCCTGGCGGAAGGCAGTTTTGCTCTTCCACCGCCGGGACGGGGCCAGCGGCGGACGCGTTCTTGTTTCCCGGAGAGCAGCGGGAAGGCCGATTGGGCGGTGCGGGCCGGTTTCCGCCTGAGGGATGGCCAAAGAACGACCCCGGAGGAGGCTTCTGAGGTATACTCGCGAAACCGGGGAAGCAAGAATGACAATCCGGCTTGAACCAACACTGGTTTATTTGGAATAGATAGAAGTACGCAAGGGCTCATAAGTGAAGCAACGGGTACGCCAGGAACGACCTGCTCGATACGACTCAGGTTTGTCGACAAACAGAGGCGGGGAGCAAAACGCGATGAACACGAATCATGGGTGTGGCCCTGAACTGCGATCGGGGGTCTTCGCAGCGCCGGATAACGGTGCGTCTGGCTGTTCCGCACCGGGTCTTTCCGCAGCGGCGATTACTCGAGCGTTGGGGATGCTGTGTCTTCTCTGGGCCGCGCTGCTGGCTGGACTGGGGCTGGCCGGGGTGTGGGCGGGCAATGAGCCGGAGCGCATCACAATCGACTATCCGCTCGACGGGAGTGTGTTTCCGCCCGACATGGCGGCTCCCACTTTTCTGTGGCGAGACCCTGCGCCGAATGCAGACTCCTGGCAGATCGATGTGTCGTTCGCGGATGGTTCAGCGGGGATTCATATGTCGTCGAAGGTCGAACGGATGCGCATTGGCGAGATCGATCCCCGCTGCGTATCGGACACCAACAAACCGCCCGCGCTGACGCCGGAGCAAGCCGACGCGCACACCTGGACGCCCGACGCGGGAACCTGGGCCGCGATCAAGAAGCAGCCGGGCGCGGTTACGATTACCATCCGCGGATTTGCGGCGGGAAGCAAGAGCGCGCCGGTTTCGCGCGGAAGCATGCAGATGCATGTGTCCGCCGACCCGGTGGGCGCGCCGATCTTCTACCGCGATGTGCCGCTGATGCCTTCGGAGCTGGAGAAGGGATTCATCAAACCGCTGGCCACGGCCGCGATTCCATTGATCAATTGGCGGATGCGCAACGTGGCCGAGACCAGCAGCCATGTGGTGATGCACGACCTGCACACCTGCGCCAACTGCCACTCTTTCTCCGGCGATGGCAAGACGCTGGGCCTGGACATGGACGGTCCGCAAAACGACAAGGGCTTGTACGCGGTGGTTCCGGTGGCGCAGAAGATGACGATTCGCAACGAGGACATGATTTCGTGGTCCTCCTTTCCGACAGAAAATGGCAGCCCGGTTCGCGTAGGGTTCATGTCGCAGTTGTCGCCGGACGGCCGCCATGTGGTTACGACGATCAGGCCGTCGGGAACCAGGAGCGCGGGGTTCTACTACGTGGCCAATTTCAAGGATTACCGCTTCCTGCAGGTTTTCTATCCGACGCGTGGCATCCTGGCGTGGTATGACCGCAACACAAAGAAACTGCAACCGCTGCCCGGGGCCGACGATCCGCGCTATGTGCAGGCCAGCGCGGTGTGGAGCCCGGACGGCAAGTACCTTGTATTTGTGCGGGCGGAGGCAAAGGATCCCTACCCGGCGGACGGAAAGATGGCCGCATACGCCAACGACCCGGCCGAGGTGCAGATGCAGTACGACCTTTACCGCATCCCCTTCAATGACGGCAAAGGGGGCAAGGCCGAACCCATTGCCGGCGCCTCGCAAAACGGCATGAGCAACAGCTTTCCGAAGATCTCGCCCGATGGCAAATGGATAGTATTTGTGCAGGCCCGCAACGGGCTGTTGATGCGCCCGGACGGCCAGCTGTACATCGTTCCGGCCTCTGGCGGTCAGGCGCGGCGGATGACTTGCAATACAGCGCTGATGAACTCCTGGCACAGCTTCTCGCCGAACGGGCGCTGGTTGGTTTTCTCGTCCAAGAGCCGCTCGCCCTACACGCAGATGTTCCTGACGCATATCGATGCGGAGGGCAACGACACGCCGGCCATTTTGATCGAGAACTCGACGGCGGCCAATCGGGCGGTGAATATTCCTGAGTTCGTCAACATGGCGCCTAGCGGCATCGAACACATCGACACGCCGGCGGTGGACTTCTACAAGGAGTTCGACGTGGCGGCTGACCTGGCGAAGAAGGGCCAATATGCCGCGGCGATTCCGGAGTGGACCAAAGCAATTGCGATGAGTCCGGGGGATGCGCGCGCCCACAACAACTTTGGCCAGACCCTGGCGCACGCGGGCAAGACGCAGGCAGCGATTGCCGAATATCGCAAATCGATCGCCGCCAAGCCCAATTACCCCGAGGCACACAACAATCTGGCCATCTCGCTAGACGCGGCCGGCGATACCCGTGAAGCCATCGAGCATTACCAGCAGGCGATCGAGCAGAATCCCGACTATGCCGAAGCGCACAGCAATCTGGGCCGCGCGCTGGCGCAACAAGGCCGGCTCAACGAGGCCATCGAGCAGTACGAGGATGCGCTCAGCATCAATCCGAGTTACTCGGAGGCGCACAACAATCTCGGTTTCGCCCTGACCGCGCAGGGCCGGCTGGACGAGGCCGTGGACCACTATCGCCAGGCGATCGAGAACGATCCCAAGTACGCCCATGCGTACAACAACCTGGGCTTGGCGCTGGCCATGCAAGGGAAGGTCGACGAGGCGATCGGGGATTTTCAGAAGGCGGTCGAATTGGATCCGTCCTACGCGGGCGCGGAGGGCAACCTGGGTCATGCGCTGCTGGAGAAGGGCAATGTGGATGAGGCGATTCAGCATCTGAAGAAAGCGCTGGAGCTGGGTCAGAAAACGGCCGAAGTTCACACCAACCTGGGAGTCGGCCTGGCGGAGAAGGGGCAGATGGACGAAGCGATTCCGCATTTTGAGCGGGCCTTACAGTTATCGCCCGACAATGCGGACGCGCACTACTACCTGGGGATGGCGCTGGTGATGAAAGGCCAGGGAGCGGAGGGGCTGGCGCACTGGCGGCAGGCGCTGCGCAAAGACCCGGATAATCTTCAGGCGCTGAACGACACGGCATGGTTTCTGGCAACCTGCTCTGACGCCGCGCTTCGGAATGGGAGCGAAGCCGTCTCTCTGGCCAGGCATGCCGTGCAACTCACCTCAGGACGCGAGCCTGCGCTGCTGGGCACGCTCGCCGCAGCCTATGCCGAAGCTGGCGAGTTCGACAAGGCTGTCGAATTGGAGCAACGCGCAACCGACCTGGCCACGCAGCAAGGAAACACGCATTTAGCCGCAACGCTCGGAGGCCGTCTGGCGCTGTTCCAGGCGAAGACCCCGATTCGTCAGCGATGATCTGGCTTGAATAGATCTATGGGAGCCGAGATTTCCAACTGGCCAAAACTTAGGCCGATTTCTCTTGTGCCGGCTTTCGGGCTACGGCGAGCAGGTGTGCGCTGGCGGCCCGCATCGAAGGCTCCGACTCGAGCAGACGCGCAACATGCAGCAGATCGGCGCGGCGCCGATCATCGGCCAACCGCGCGGCGACATCGGGAAGAATCCATCCCGGCCCTTCAATTCCAAACACCCCAACCACCTCCAGACCCGCGTCGAGGACTTCCGCGTGAAGATCCTCCGGACGATGAAAATACGCCGTAGTGAAGTAGTCGAGCCTCGCCGAAACGTTCCGGTGCTGTCCATCGCGCAGGTCCTGCGCGGCGATGGCGGCGAACTGAGGGTCCTGAAACAAGTCGCGCGCCAGACCGTCCAGAGCGGAAGCCCAGCGGCAGATGGCGGCGGCAAAGAGGCAACCGCCCGGCTTGAGAACGCGCGCCGCCTCGTCCAGCGCGCGGGCACGGTCCTCTGCGGCAGTCAGATGGTAGAGCGGACCCAGCAGCAGAACCACATCCGCGGTTTCATCGGGAAAAGTCAGGTTCCGTGCGTCGCCAACCCGGCACGAGGCAAGCGGCCGGGGAGTGGCGCCGCTGCGGCGCTCGGCCTCGGCTACGAGACGCGGAATCGGGTCGATCAGATGAACCGAATATCCGGCCTCCGCCAACCACAGCGCATAGGCTCCGGCAGCGCCGCCGATGTCCAGGACGGTGGCTGGAGGGGCCGGTGCGTGGCGCTCGATCAGCTCCCGTGTGCGCAGGGCCTCTAGCCGGAACGGGCCTTCTTCGAGCCGGCGTTCCTCGGGCGCCCGGCCGTAGTACTCGGCAATGGCCGAATCGAATTCAAGCGGTTGCTTGTCCATGCGGCGCACCTTCTGTATGACCAAACTATACATATTGACGCCCTGATTGAGTTCGCCAGCGGCATTCTCTCCGCTTTGGATACACTCATTGGTTGCTGGCTCGCTGTGAAGAACAAAGACTGACCGCGCGAGTTATCATCGTTCCACTCGATCTCCTGGCAGGGTGTGGGCAGGATGCGGATTGTCTATGTGCTCACTTCGCTCGGCATGGGCGGAGCGGAACGGCAGGTGCTGGCGTTGGCGGGGCGCATGGCGGGGCGCGGCCATGCGGTTGCTCTGCTTGTCTTGCGTCCGCGCCTGGCTGAGGAGTGGCCGACGGCGCTCCGCGTCCTCCATCTGGAAATGCACAGGACTCCCGGCAGCGTGCTGGCCGGAGTGGCGCGGGGACGGCGCTTTCTGCTGGAGTTCCGCCCAGACCTGCTGCACAGCCACAGCTTTCACGCCAACTTCGTGGCCCGGCTGCTCAAGGCCCTGGTTCCAGCCACGGCTGTTCTCTCCACCGTTCACAACGTCTATGAAGGCGAATGGGCGAGGATGCTGGCCTACCGGCTGACCGACGGCCTGAGCCGCCGCACCGCCGCGGTCAGCGAAGCGGTTGCGAGCCGTTTTGTGCGCCTGGGAGCCATTCCGAAAGGGAAGTGCGTCGTGATGGCGAATGGGATCGATAGCGCGGAGTTCGCTCCCAGCGCAGAGCGCCGTGCGCGCATGAGAGAGGAGATGCGCGCCGGCGGAGAGTTCATCTGGCTGGCGGCGGGACGCATTGTGCCGGCCAAGGACTATCCGAACCTGCTGCGGGCCTTTGCGCAGGTGCGGACAGCCCGCTCCGATGCGCAGTTGTGGATTGCAGGCGAGGCGGCCGGCCAGGAGGCCGCGAAGGTTCGAGCACTGGCGGCTGCCCTGGGCTTGGATGATTCCGTTCGCTGGCTCGGATTGCGCCGCGATTTGCCTGCTCTGCTCGACGCCGCCGATGGTTTTGTGCTGGCTTCAGCGTGGGAGGGAATGCCGCTAGCTGTGGGCGAGGCGATGGCCATGGAAAAGCCGGTGGTGGCCACCGATGTAGGCGGCGTGCGCGAACTGGTGGGGGAATCCGGCGTGGTTGCGCCGCCCGGGGATTCGGATGCGCTGGCCGGGGCGATGCTCAACATCATGCAAAGGCCACCGGAAGACCGGCACACGCTTGGCCGCGCGGCGCGTGCACGCATCCAAGGCAACTTCAGCATGGAAGCCAGGGCGGATGAGTGGGAGGCGCTGTATCGAACCATATTGGAGGGCAAACGATGACTTGTTCAGCCTCCTGATTCATTTCTTCGCATTTCTTGGGGGTCGCCCCGCCTTTTGCGGTTGCGCCAATACCATCGTGATAACCTTATCGGCGATTTCCCGAGTTGCTTTTCCCGGCCGCGAATGCGGCTTTGTAAAATGCCTTGGAAGGAGTGCAATGCGAGGATCAATTGCTGGGAGAGTTGCCCGCTTAGCTTTTATCGGAGCGGCAATTGGCATGGGAGCCGGAATGGCGCAGGCGCAGGGCAAATCCGCGCAGAATGCGGTGCTGGCGCTCGATCGCGGCTGGCAGTTCCGGCAGATCGCCAGCGGAGCGCAGGAAGCGGAGAACGGCTGGCTGCCGGCCACCGTGCCGGGCGACGTTCACCTGGATCTGCTGGCCAACAAGAAGATTCCGGACCCGTACTTCCGCGACAACGAGTCGAAGCTGCAGTGGATCGAAAATGAGAGCTGGGAGTACAGGCTGAACTTCGAGGTCACTCCAGCGTTGCTGGCGCGGGCAGAAGTGGACCTGGTCTTCGACGGGCTGGACGCGGCCGCGCAGGTGTATGTGAACGGCGCGCAGGTGCTGGCGGCGGACAACATGTTCCGCGTTTGGCGCGTGCCGGTGAAGGGCCGCCTTCACGCGGGCAGGAACCTGTTGCGGGTCGTTTTTCCATCGCCTGTCAAGGCCGCGCAAGAGGCGGCGGCCAGCGACGCGTTCCGACTTAGATCGATGACCGCGGACAAGACCTACGTCCGGAAAGCAGCATACGAGTACGGTTGGGACTGGGGGCCGCGATTTGTGACCAGCGGCATCTGGCGGCCGGCGCGGCTGGAGGCCTGGGACAAGGTCCGCATCGCAGACTTCGCCATTCGCCAACGCGACGTGAGCAGGGAAGTGGCGCACTTGGACGCGGAGGTCACCGTTGAAGCCGCAGGCGCAGGCCCGGCCAGGGTAAGCGTGCAATACGCCGATGACGGCAAGCCGGTGAACCTAAGCAGCAAGGTCAATCTCCATGCCGGGCGCAATGTGATCGATCTCCCCATCGAGATCCAGAAGCCGAAGCTCTGGTATCCGGCCGGATACGGCGAGCAGCCGCTTTACGAGTTCACCGCGCAGGTGGGCACGGGCAGCCAGGCAGCCGACGAGCGGAAGGTGAAGGCCGGCCTGCGTTCGATTGTGCTGCATCGGCAGTTGGACAAATGGGGACGATCGTTTGAACTTGTCGTCAACGGCATTCCCGTCTTTGCCAAGGGCGCGGACGTGATTCCCTTCGACAGCTTTCCCAATCGCGTGACCACGGCGGACTACCGGCGGATTCTGGAGTCGGCGCGCGACGCCAACATGAACATGATCCGCCACTGGGGCGGCGGCTACTACGAGACGGACGAGTTCTACTCCATCTGCGACGAGCTGGGCATCATGGTCTGGCAGGATTTCATGTTCGGCAACGACTGGCAACCGGGAACCTATGCCTTCAAGCTCAACATCGAAGCCGAGGCCGAGGACCAGGTGCGGCGCCTGCGCAATCACCCCAGCATTGTGGTCTGGTGCGGCAACAACGAGACCGAGGCGGCCTTCAACTGGGGTCCGCGTCCAACGTTGCCGGCGGATGTTAAGCTCCTGATCTGGCAGGACTACCTGACCGAGTTCAGCGGAATTCTGCCCAGGGTGGTGGCGCGGCTTGATGCGGAGACTCCCTACTGGCCCAGCTCGCCCAGCGCCGACTATGAAGCCCTCAGAGAGCACTACCAGTCGGGCGATGCCCACATCTGGGACGTATGGCACGGACGCGTGCCCTTTGCGACTTACGAAACGCATCATGCGCGATTTGTGACGGAATATGGATTCCAATCGTTTCCGGAGATGAGGACGGTCGAGGCTTTTACTGACCCTGGCGATCGCACAAATATCTTCACGCTGGTGATGCTCGCACACCAAAAGAACAATGAAGGAAACGCGATCATCCACGACTATCTGCTCAAGGATTACCCAGAGCCGAAGGACTTTGCCAGCTTTCTCTACGTGAGCCAGGTGCTGCAGGCCGAGGGGATCAAGACCGGCGCCGAGCACTTCCGCCGCAGCCGCCCGGAGACCATGGGCTCCATCTTCTGGCAGTTGAACGACTGCTGGCCGGTGGCCTCGTGGTCCTCGATCGACTACTACGGCCGCTGGAAGGCGCTGCAATACTATGCGCGGCGCTTCTATGCGCCCATCCTGGTCTCGCCGCACATTGAGGACGGCGCGGTCAAGGTGTACATCGTCTCGGATAAAACCAAGACCGTTCCGGGCACGCTGAGGGTGCGGCTGATGGACTTCGACGGCAAAGTGCTGCTGGAGGAGACGCACGGAGTGGATGTGGCCCCGCTGAGCAGCAAAGTCTACCTCGACTGGCCGCTCAAGAAGCTCACTGACGCGGGAGCAGCCGATACTTCGCGGGTGTTTGTGGCCGCCGAGTTGACCGTTGACGGGGTGCTGACTTCGAGAAATCTTGTCTATCTCGCTCCGGTCAAGGAGGTTCACCTGAAGTCGGCCGTGCTCAAAGTGGAGACCACGGGCTCGAACGGCAGCTACAAGATCAAGGTCACGTCGCCGGTGCTGGCGCGCAGCGTCTATCTCTCCTTCGGCAACCTCGACGTAAAGCTCTCCGACAACTACTTCGACCTGCTGCCGGGCGAGACGGCGGAGATTACGGCCACCAGCACTGCCTCTCTCGATGCTTTGAAGGCGCAGTTGAAGGCCGTTTCGCTCACAGATGCCTTCGCCACCGACGATCAGCCTGCCACGGTCACGGCGGTCAAGTAGAAAGACAAAGGGCCGGAGCATTGCGCCCCGGCCCTCCGTCTGATCGTTCTCGATCAGAACGAGAAGACAGCCTGCACGAAGATGCGCCGCGCGGCCGAGCCTTGAGAGAACATTCCACCGGCCAGGTAGGTTGATTTTCCAAAATTCGGCGCGGTGATGGTTCCGTTCGGCTGACCTTTGTCGATGTCGTTGAAGAGGTTCAACGCCTGGGCGCTGAAGGTGAGGGAATATTTGTGGCCGGTGCTGGCGCCGCCAAACATCCCGCCCGGGCCACCGGGGCCACCGGGGCCGCCGCCAAAGCCGCCGCCGCCCGGACCGCCGCGTCCACCGCCGCCCGGACCACCGCCCGGAGGCGGTCCTCCCGGAGGCGGACCATTCGGCGGTCCGCCATCAGGCTGAGGGGTCGCGGAGACGAGTTTGGGACCGATGCCGAAGGCCTTGCTGACGCGCAGGTTCACGGCGACCGCCGCGGGGCCGTTGCCGAGGTTCACCGGGATGGGCGTGTAGCCGCTTGCCGGTGTTGTGTCGAAGCAGCCATATGTGGTTTGCACAAATTCGGATGAGCCGGATTGGCATTGCGCATCCGTCGCGGCTGCCGGGCGTTGATTAAAGAAGTTGTTCAGCGGGTCGGTGGGCAGCGTGATGTTAAAGGGGCGGCCGGACTGCGCCACCATCATAGGATTGAGGCGGATGCCCCAGGGAGCGCTGTAGTTGCCCATCATGAAGAGCATATTACGCGCGACAAACCCGGCGCGTCCGTAGTTCTTGTCCAGATCGTAGGCGTCGGTGGCGCTGCCGTTGTTGTTGCCGTTGGCATAGGAGAGCGTGTAAAAGCTGGTAAGGTTCAGATTCTTGGTGATCTTGGTGTTTACGCTGGCTATGAGCTGATTCTGCTTGAAGACGGCCTCGGGAAAAAACTCGTTCTTGTAGCCGCCGAGGTTATCCGCTGGGTTCAAGTCCGGGGCCTGGTTGACGTTGCGCGTGACCGTCTGATGAACGCCGAAGGTGTGCATGTAGGTGAGCGTGAGGCTGGTGCCGGGGGTCAACTGCCGCTCCAGGCTGACGCTGCCCTGCTCGTTGTAGGGCGCGTGATAGTGCGGGTCAATCAGGTATTTCACCGGCGAGGATGGACCGCTGACGGAGCCGTTGCTGGTGCAGCCGGAGGTCAGAATATTCAGGTCCAGCGAGGTATCCGTCGAGGTGCAGGCTGTTGGATTGACGAAGACGATCTGATTCTGGATATCGGCGAAGTGAACACTCTTCAAGTTGCCGGTTCCCATGCGGTCGTAGAAGAAGCCGTAACCGGCGCGGAGGACGGTCTTGGCTTTCTTGTCCTTGCCGTTCCCGTCAAGGGCATAGGCAAGCGCCACGCGCGGCGCCCAGTCGTCGTGGTCTGAGATGTGATTCTGCGCCTCCCAGCGCAGGCCGCCGGAGACGGTGAGGCGGGGATTAAACTTCCAGTCATCCTGCGCATACAGCGCGATGTCGAAGACGTTGGCGACGGAGGATTCGCAGTTGCCAGTGCCGGCGCAGGTAGTGTAGCTGGCGGAGGAAGGGCCAAAGCCTGCAATTACGAGATCGCTGAAGGTTTGTGGATTACTTGTGCTGGCAAGTCCGTTGGCCATGATTCTGTACACGTCACTGGCAGAGTAAGTCGTCTGGCCTATAGTGACCGGTGCAAAGGTGAAAGAGCCATTGAAGCCGCCGTTGGTAAAGGTTGCATCCCTGGAGTCGCGCATCCGCGTGCCGAATTTGATGGCGTGAGCGCCGTGGCTCATCGTCGTCATATTCTGGAATTCGAGGCGCGTGTAATGATCGCGGCTCTGCTGGCCGGGGTAGCCGCCGCCGGTGAAATCTCCTTGAACATTGATGGTGGTTGCGTTCGAGTCGGGATAGTGATTCTCATTCTGGCGCTCGAACTGGAAGCGGCTCTCGTTGACAATATGATCGTTAATGATGATCGCATCGCTTAACTGCACGGTGTGGTCGGTGTTTGATTCATGCGTTGAAGCGCTGGCCAGTGAGCTACCGTTCAGATCGTTGTGTTCGGACTCAGCCCAGAAGCCATAGCGCGCCGTGAAGGTGTTCCTGGGGCCGAGTTGCAAATCGAAGCGCGCCGAAGCGTTGTCGCGGATGCGGCGATTCAACAGGTTGACGCCGAAGTCCGTGCAGGAGACGAAAGGGCCGGTTCCCGTGCAGTTCGAGTACGCGCCGGAGGAGTTGTCAAGGATTGCGTCGGGAATCTGCCAGGCATTGATGTTTTCCGTGTTGCGCTGCTCGGCGCTGATAAAGAAGGAAGCCTTCTTGGAGAGCGCTCCGCTCAGCGTACTGTTGAACTGATAGCTGTAATAAGGCGGAATGACCGGCGTGTAGGGGTTGCCGGTATTGAACTTGTTGTCGTTGCCCTGGATGAACAACTGCCCGCGCAGCTTGTCGGTTCCGGGCTTGGTGAGAATCTCGATGCGGCCGAAGCCGATGCGGTCGAACTCTGCGGAAAAGGGATTCTGATTGATGCGAATCTCGCGGATCGCCGACTTGGGCGGCAGTTGCCCGCCGCTGAAGCCATCGATGTACATCTGTCCGCCATTCGGTCCCGCAGAGGGGCCGGCCAGCGCCGCCAACTCGTTCGACAGCTCATCCGGATCGTCGGAGAGCGCGTCCAGGTCCTTACCCTTGAGGACCATCGCGCTGGCGTTGCCGCCGACTTCGATATTGACCGCGGGCGACTCGTCGGTAACCTCAACGCTCTGCTGCTCCACTTCGATAGCCATGGAAATATCCACGCGCTTCACTTGGCCGGCGGCGACCACGATGGGCTGCGAAGCAAACGGGGCAAAGCCTTCAAAGGTGGCCTGCACAATGTAGCCGCCGGGCGCCAGGCCGTTCACCACATAGCCGCCGGTGGAGTCCGAGGTCGTGGTGCTTACGGCGGTTCCCGCCGAGGTGGCGATGGTGATCTTTGCGCCGGGGATCAGCGCGCCCGTCGGGTCAGCGATATGGCCTCTTATAGTGGCCGGTGCCGCCGGCGACGCGGGCGCGGGAGCCGGCACGGGCGGCGCAGGCGTTTGCAATGCCGGGGCAGGCGTTTGCCCCTGAGCCGAAAGCACTCCGGCAAGGCAGAGCGCCAGGACAATTTGAAAACGATTAAAGCTATGCAATTTTGAGTACACAAGTCCCTCGCTTGTTTCTGATGAGCATCTGTGGGCCTACTGAACGGCCGCCGCTTCCGACTCGCCGTTGCCCATACTCCAGTTGTTAAGCAGATTCTGACTGGCCGCGGGAGCCTCGAGCAGCGGCTCGACGCCCGCCAGCAGCGTGATCGCGGTAACCTCGGTTGCGCCGTCCGTTGAAACCAGCATGATCGCGTCGCCTTTTTTCAGATCGGCGAGTTGAATCGCCGGCGCCCGGCTGAGCATCTGCTGCGAGTCGCCTCCAGCCTGGCTGCCGCCCGGCCCGTTCCATTGTCCGCCGCCACCAGGGGCACCATTATTGCTCCACTGCCCGGCTCCGCCCCGCTGGGTCTGTGCCGAGTAGGTGCTCGGTGACTGAGTGTTTCCGCCCGATCCGACCGAAGCACCTTTGAACCGCGCGGCAAGCATCTGCGCCATGCGGTCCGGAAGGCGGCGCATCTGTGCGTCGGCAGTGATATGGATGGTGACCGGCTTCTTGGTCGCCAAATCCTTCACCACCAGCGTCGAACCGGCGGTATCCAGCGACGAGATGATACCGGAGATATTGCGGAAGGTTCCTGAGACCACCTCTTCGGCGGCGATCTCCGTGCCATCCTGATTCTTTGCGCCCCGCGCCCGCAATTGGTCGCCTGGGTGGATGGCGTCGATCGGCGCCGTTTGCGCCAAATCGTAGCGCACCGAAGCCGGCGCGTACCGCTTGAGCACGGTTGCCTTGGTCGTGTGAACGGTGATGGTCTTGGCCGCAGCCCCTATCCCGCTGGTCAGCACAATCACACCGGCTGCTCTGTCTACGCTCTTCACCAGTCCGCCCACGCCGCGGCGCTGCCAGTCTTCACGATCCTTCTGCTGCTTCAGGGCCAGGTCGGATTGCTTGATGGCGACAATCCGAAGCGCCTGCGTGACAGGGCCGGCGACTACTGGATCCGGCTTAACCAGAGCGCGGTCGCCGACAGCCAAATCGCTGAAGGAGATCTTCTCCGCGGCGCTCAAATCCTTTGCTCCGGGCGGGATGCGCAGGATTGCCGCCGTTGAAGGAACGTCAACCTGGCGAACGTCGCCCGCATCGGTCTTCATGGTGAGCGTGCTGCCGTTGATGGCGGTGATGGTTCCCCCAAAATTGGCGGGCGTCTGCGCCCCGGCCATGACCGCGGCCATCCCTGCCGCAACCAGAAGGGCGATCGACAACGCCATGTACGCCATCGAAACTGGAAACCGGATTTGCATCTTGCTGTTCATAGCCACTTCTCCACAGGTCAGGACCGGCCATTGTCCCCTGGCGGGAATATCGTCTCTATTTCGGTAGACGAACCAGTGCGTCAAAAGGTTGAGTCAACCGTTTCAGACTGTGCCGAGTTGTCGAAGAATCCTTGGATGTGGGCGTAAAAAGTCGATACTTCTTCGATATGCAGAACGCTGAAACTTGAAAAGAGCTGAAGGCTCAAGGCGTCAATTTGCCAGTTCGGCTGTCTCCAGAAATGTGTAGCTTCCCGACGGCGTAGGAAGCACGTGAGTCAGCCGCCGGTTATGCACCACCACCGTATCCCGGTACCAGAGATTGATAGCCGGCAGATCGCGGGCCAGAATCTGCTGTGCTTCCACATAATCGGCGCGCCTCTGGGCCGTGTCCTGGCTAGCGCCCGCGTCGTCGAGCAGGGCGTCGAGCCTGGGATTCGAGTAGTGGCCGCGGTTTGCGCCTTTGGGAGTAAAATTCGCAGTCGAGAAGGCGTAGCTGAAAATATCCGGCTGCTCGATGCCGACCCAGCGCAGCGAAACCATCTGAAAAGCCCCACGGGTCACGTCGGAGTAGAAGGTGGCGTACTCATAGCTACGCAAGTCGAGAGCAATCCCCACCGCGCCCAGTTGCTGCTGCATCACCGCCGCCAGCAGGCGCGCTTCCTCGGCGTTCGAGGTCTTCATCGTCAAATGGAAGCGGACGCCGCCGCCCGCGCGCGGATGGCCGGCTTCATCCAGCAACCGCGCCGCCCGTCCTGGATCGTAATCGTAACGCGCCACATCGCCGGCGAAGGCCCAGTGGCTGGGAGGCAGCAGGCTCGACGCAGGCTGCGCGTGGCCGCGCAACAGCGTATGAATGATGAGTTCCCGGTCGATGGCGCAGGCAATGGCCTGGCGCACGCGCGCATCCTTGAGCAGCGGGTCGAGGATATTGAAACCGAGGTACTGAATCTCTGTGCCGCCCGTCTCTTCCACCTGCAAATTGGGGCGGCGGGCGAGCACCTGCAGGGAATCCACAGGCAGGGAATTGACGGCCACGTCGCCGGAACCCTTCTCCAGTTCAAGCGACTCGGTAATGGCGTCGGGCACCACGTTAAAACGCACGCGGCCGATATTGGGGACCGTCGCCCAACTCAGCGGATTGCGTTCGATGACCACATCCTGATCGATCTGCTGGCTCACAAAGCGAAAGGGTCCGGTGCCCACGGGATGCTGCCAGAAGTCGCGCCCACTGCCCTGGGGAACAATGCCGATGGCGCCCGTGGAAAGGTTGGCAAGCAGGAAATTGTCGGCGCGTTTCAAACGAAGAACCACCGTCCGCTCGTCGGGAGCTTCCACCGTGTCCAGCGCTGCGTATGCTGCGGCCTTGGGCGAGATCACCGTGCCCGAGCGCATGGAGTCGATGGTCCACGCCACATCGCGGGCGGTGAGCGGGCGGCCGTCGTGAAAGCGCACCCCATTGCGCAGATGAAAGACAAGCGTGAGCGGGTTGGGCTGCTCCCAGCGCTCGGCCAACGCCGGAGTGAATTGAAAGCTGGCATCGTGAGCCACCAGACCATCGAAGAGGAGCGCGTCGATTCGCTGCGACTGAGCGTCGGTCCCGACTCGCGGATCGAGATTCGCAGGACTGCTCTCGATGAGAAATACCACAGTGCCGGGGTCGCGCTGCGCCGAGTGGCAGCCGGCCAGGGCAACAAGCGCGGCCAGCGCAAGCAGTCTACGCATACGTCACCTGGCCCAGAATCGCCAGCCGCGTTGCGCCGGTTGCCGCGGGCAAGTTGCCGGGCCGGTGATGCCAGGTTTGCCACGCCAGCAGCGCAAAGGCCGCGGCCTCCTTGGCCTCAACGGAAAGGCCGAAGTCCTCGCTGGCGGCCAGCTCGCAACCGAGCGGTTCCAGCCGCCGCGCCAGCATGGCCATCAGCGTGTGATTGCGCGCGCCGCCGCCGGAGACAATGTAGTCCACTCCGCCCTTCATCCTCGGCCTGACGAACCGTTTGTAACTTTGCGCGATGGTTTCCGCGGTCAGCGCGGTGGCCGTGGCCAAGGCATCCGCGGGATTGTTGCTGTGCCTCCGGCAGGCGGCCAGAAACTTTGCGGCATACTCGCGGCCAAACTGTTCGCGTCCCGCGGTGCGTGGAGGCTGGAGCCGGAAATATGGGTTGCGCAGCGCCGCCGCCAGCACCGGAGCAAGCACCGCGCCCTGGGCGGCGAAAGCTCCGTTACGGTCGAAGGCCTTGCCGAAGAGCTGCTGGGCCAGCGCGTCGATGACCATGTTGCCGGGTCCGATGTCGAAGGCGATCACTGCCTGGGGCGCAGCCGCGGCGGGAATTGCGGTCAGGTTGGCGATGCCGCCGATGTTCTGCAATACCCGCCCGCGCTTTGGGTCGGCAAACAGCGCGTAATCCAGCAGCGGAACCAGCGGCGCTCCCTGGCCGCCGGCAAGCATATCCGCGGGACGGAAGTTCGAGACCACCGGAATGCCGAGCGCCGCGGCAATTACCGCCGCTTCGCCTGCCTGCCAGGTGCAGGCAAAACTTCGGCCCGCATGCGTTGCCGCGCGAGGCTGATGATAGAGCGTCTGGCCGTGGCAGCCGATCAGGTCCAGCTTGGTTGGATGCCGCTTGAGCGTCTCACGCACAGCTTCGGCGTAAGCGATGCCGAGTCGCCAGTTGAGCCGCGCCAGCTCGCCTGTCGAGGTGGAGGCCGCGTTCATCGCTGCCAGCACGGCGCGCCGCAACGCAGCCGGAAACGCGAAGCCTTCGTGCGCCAACAATGTGAGCCTGGGGCGCGGCTTGCCGGGCGCGATGCGCACCACGGCCACATCGATTCCATCGGCGGAGGTTCCGCTCATGATGCCGGCTACGGTCATGGTCTTCGCGAGGCTCATGCGGGTTGGGCCTCCGCCGCGGGCTGGGCGTTCGCAACCGTTTTCTGGAAGCGGAGGATACGCGCGCGCAGCACCTCGAACTGCCGCGCCGAAAGCGCCGGAGGAACCCCGCCCGCAAACAACTTCGCGCACTGCCGCGCAGTCTGTCCCGCCCGCGCCAGGAGCAGCTTGCGGAAGGCGGCCGAGCGCTCTCCCTCGGCAATCAGCGCCTCGTAGGCGCGCAGGATAAGCTCCGGGCTGTGACAAATCTCCAGCAAATCCATCCCCGCGCGGATGGCCGCAACCGCAGCCTCTTCCATGGGCATAAACTTGAGAATGCCGCCCATCTCCATGTCGTCGGAGAAGATGATGCCGTTGTAGCCGATCCGCTTGCGCAGAACAGTCGTTATCCAGTAGGGCGACACGCTCGCGGGCCGGTTCCTGCCCGGCGTATCCGGATAGGCCGCGTGGTTCACCATGATCATCGGCAGCTCGTTGCGCAATTCACGATAGGGAGCCAGATCCTTGCTCCACAATTCGCGGCTGCTGCGCCGGATCTTAAGAATTTCCCGGTGCGAATCGAGCGTGCCACCGCCGAGCCCAGGAAAATGCTTGCCGCAGCCCACCACTCCATGCTTCGCCAGCCCGGCGAGAAAGTTGCGCCCGTAGTCCACTACGGCCGCCGTCGTCGGCGTCGCAGCCCGCGTACCCATCACCTGGGCCGACTCCGGCAGCGCCAGGTCCACCACCGGGGCCAGCGTGGTGTTGAACCCGAAGGCCTTCACGGCTTGCGCAATCAGTTCCCCCTGCTCGCGAATCAGCATGGTTTTCCCCGTCCGCCTGGCGGCCATAGTCACAGCCTGCGCGGAGGGCATGGGCGCCAGCGCGTCGCGCAGCCGGTTCACGGTCCCGCCTTCCACGTCCACGCAGCGAAAACTGTGCTCCGCGCACAGCCCTGTGGCCTCGCCCAGCAGCGCCCGCGTCTGCTTGGTATCTTCAATGTTGCGCTGGAAGAGAACGGTTCCAGCCGGCCTGACCAGCTTCAGCCAGGCGCGTTCCAGATTCGTCAGTTCCGTGCCTCCAAGGCCCACCACCAGCAGGCTTCCCGCGGCCTGGCGCAAGCTTGCCGTCATCCCTTCTCCTTCAACTCCTGCTGCAGTTCTTCTAGCAGATTCAGCGCCTGCAGCGGCGTCAGCGAGTTCACATCGGTGGCCTCAATGCGGTCCACGATACGCTGCGAGAGCGGCGTAAAGATGGTTAACTGCACCGGATCGGCTGTTTCCACCTGCACATCCGCCGCGGCGAACCGCTCCTGCTTCTCATGCTGGCGCAGCACCCGCTTGGCCCGCTCGATTACCACCGACGGAAGCCCCGCCAGCCGCGCCACCTCGATGCCATAACTCTTGCTGGCCGCGCCGGGCTCAATGTTATACAGGAAAACAATGCCGCCCGCCGCCTCTTTCACGCCTACGCGCAGATTGCGCACTCTGGGCAGCTTCCCGGCCAGCATGGTCAGCTCATGGTAATGCGTCGCAAACAGCGTGCGCGCCCCGGTCTCAGCGTGCAGATACTCGACAGTCGCCCAGGCCAGCGACAGCCCGTCGAAGGTCGCCGTGCCGCGCCCCATCTCATCCAGCAGGATCAGCGATTTGTTTGTGGCGGTATTCAAAATGGTGGCCGTCTCCATCATCTCCACCATGAACGTCGAGCGCCCGCGGGCCACATTGTCGCTGGCCCCGATGCGCGTATAAATGCGGTCCACCAGGCCAAACCGTAAACTCTCCGCCGGCACAAAGCTGCCCATCTGCGCCAGCAGAACCAGCATCGCCGCCTGCCGCAGATAAGTGCTCTTGCCGCCCATGTTAGGTCCGGTTACAAGCAGCAAACTCGGCCCCTCGCCCGCCGCATTCAGATAGAGGTCGTTGGCAATGAATCGCCCCTCGCGCGTCTCTTCCATCCACTGTTCAATCACCGGATGGCGCCCGGCGACGGCCTCGATCACCGGCTCGTCTACGATCATGGGACGCGCATACCGCCGCAATGCCGCCAGGTGCGCGAAGTCGGCCAGCAGATCGGCCTCCGCCACAGCAGCGGAACTGCGGCGGATACGGCTCGCCGCCTCGAGGACCGTCTTGCGCAGCTCGACAAAAATCCGCTTCTCGATCTCGATGGAGCGGTCGTGCGCGGTCAGAATCTTGCGCTCGTACTCCTTCAGCTCCGGCGTCGTAAACCGCTCAGCATTGACCAGCGTCTGCTTGCGCTCATAATCAGCCGGCGCCAGCGCCATGTTCGCTTTAGTTATCTCGATGTAATACCCGAACACCGAGTTATACCGCACCTTCAGCGATCCAATCCCGGTCCGCTCCCGCTCCCGCTCCTCGATGGCCGCGATCGCCTGCCTTCCGGTGGTCGAGATGGTCCGCAACTCGTCCAGTTCCGCGTCCACGCCGAAGGCAATCGCGCCTCCGTCAACCAGGGTCAGCGGCGGCTCCGCCACCAGCGTCGTCTCAATCCGCGCCGTCACGTCTTTGAGCGTGTCGAGACGCGTGGCCAGCTCCCGCCACTGCGCCGCCTGCATGGCGTCGAGCGCAACCTTCAGGCCCGGCAACCTGCCCAGGCTCGCGGCGAGCGCCCGCACGTCCCGCGGGCCGGCGGAATCCAGGGAAAGCCGCGCCAGCAAGCGCTCCAGGTCGAGGATGCCGTTGAAGGCGCGCCGAATCTCCTCGCGCCGCACCAGGTCCGCATGCGCCTCGCCCACCGCTTCATAGCGCGCCTCCAGCGCCTCCGCATCGAACAACGGGCGCAGGATGGTGGCCCGCAGCAGCCGTTTGCCCATCGGCGTCTGGCAGGCATCCAGCGTGTGGAAGAGCGTGGCGCGGCTGTCCTGACCCACGAACAGCGGCTCAACCAACTCCAGATTCCGCGCCGTTACCTGGTCCAGCTCCAGGGCCGTCGAGTGCTCCTGAAATTTGAGCGAATCGATGTGCAGCGCTTCGATCTTCTGCGTGGTGCGCACGTAATGCAGCACCGCCCCCGCCGCAATCGCCGCCGCCGGATGCCTGTCGAGGCCGAAGCCTTCCAGGGAGCGCACGTTGAGTTGGCGTTCGACTAGGGGCACGGCGAAGTCGCGGGTCCACACCCAGTCCTCCACCCGCGTCCGCGCCGGAATCCGCTCCAGCAGCGCCGGCAACTCGGCGCTGGCCGCCAAAAGCACCTCGCTCGGCCCGGCCTTCACAATCTCATCCACGGCCTGCTGGCGGGCCGACGGACCCTGAAACTCCGCAGTGCGAAACTCTCCCGTGGAAACGTCCAGCAGGGCTACCGCGCAGACGGGCTCAGACTGGGAGTTTGCCTTGTCTCCGCTCTCACGCCGGGTCTCATAGAGCGCGGCCAGAAAGTTGTTTTGCTCCTGTCCCAGCGCGGCATCGAGAGCCGTGCCTGGCGTGAGCACGCGGGTCACCTGGCGGCGGACGAGCTTTTTGGTGAGCCTGGGGTCCTCCATCTGGTCGCAAATGGCGATGCGGTAGCCTTTGCGCAAGAGGCGCGTGAGGTAGGCCTCGACAGCGTGGTAGGGAACCCCGCACATGGGCTGGCTGCGCTCCCGGTCCCGCGCCGTCAACGTCAACTGCAACTCCCGGCTCACCGTCACCGCGTCGTCGTAAAACAGCTCGTAGAAATCGCCCATCCTGAAAAACAGCAGCGCATCCGGATTCTCGCGCTTGGCCGCCGTCCACTGGCGCATGAACGGCGTCAGATCGGCTGGGGCCTTGTCCAAAGGGGTAACGCGCGGAGCGCCGGGTTGGATGTCTTTCCTGATCACGCTGGCTTTAAGAGTATCGCGGCGGGAGGCGAAGGGACAGGCTGTTCTTGAAGGCCGGTAAGCCACTGGGGCAAAGTGCTCCAGAAATCCGGTTCAACGATATGCCCGGCCCCATCCCGCCGCTTAACAATGAGTTCCTCAGATACCCCGCAGCAGGCGCGAGACGGCGCTGGACATTTCAGGATGCGAATCCAAAATTCTCTTGCGTCCGCAGGCCGCCGGGAGCAATAATCCGAGCATGAAAAAGAAGACAATGCTCCTGATCGCGGCATGGATCGAATCGCTGTTTGGGGCTTACTTCGTGCTTGCCTTTGTAGCCTGGTTTGCCAAGCTCTTTCTATTCTCGACCTCTCCGGCTTACTATGGCGCCTTACTCATCGTGCCGGCTGCCCTATCAGTGGGCTGTTATGCGCTGTTTAACATTACCATACGCAAGTACAGGGACACGGATGCGAAGTGAGCCGCTAAGTTGACCCTCCAGCCGGACCCGCACAGGATGGCGGCAAGGTCCTCCCGCAAATCCCTGAAAGTCCGTCCCCACAGGCTCGAACAACCCGAAAAAACAACCCCGTGTAAGCAGACCTCTGAGCGTATCGGGGGCCTCTACAGCGCTCTGAAGCACACGTGAAGCCCCGCGCCGAACTACGCCGCGGGGTGATTTGCATCACGGTATACTGGTCAGTAGCGCCGTTAAGGTGAAGATCGATATGTATCTCCTGTGGCTCCGAGTTGCGGCGATTCTCTATGCGGCGGCAAGCGTAGCCGTCTTTCCCGCCGTTCTCTATCGCCTCGTCCGCTGGCGCAAAATCTGCGTTCACCTGGCCGGCCTGGCGCTCTTCTTCCACTTCGTTTCGGTAGTCGAGATGCTGGTTCAGGCGCATCGCTGGGTGCCGATGGGGGTGCGCGAGGTCGAGTCGCTGCTGGGTTTGGCCGTGGCCGGGCTGTTCTTCCTGGTCTGGTGGCTCTACGATGCAGTCGCCTTGGGAATCTGTGCCTTGCCGATGACCTTTTTCCTGGTGGTGACGCCGGCGCTGGGCGCCGATCGCTACACTTTTCCATCGAACGGTGTGCGCATCGGCTGGCTGGTGGCGCACATCGTCGCGCTGCTGGTGGCCTATGCCGCCCTGGGCTTCAGCATGTTTGCCTCGCTGCTTTACCTGGCGCAGGAGTGGCGCATCAAGCGTAAGCCCAAGGCAGGCCAGTATTTAGGGTGGTTTTCATTCGATTGGTTGCCGCCGCTCGATACTCTGGAGCGGATCGCGCTGACCACGCTGGAGTTCGGCTTTCCCGCGATGACTGTGGGCCTGGCGCTGGGCGCGGTGATGGTGCAGGAGACGGCGCTGAGCGCGGCCTACTACCGCGATCCCAAGATCATTCTCGCCTTTGTCATGTGGGTGGTGTACTGCCTACTGATTCTGGCGCGGCGCGTTGCAGGATTGCGGGGGCGCAAAGCCGCATTGCTGACCGGCGCGGTCTTCCTCATCATGCTGGTGGTGCTGGCGGCCAATGTGATCAGCCGGATTCACAGGTACGGTCCGCAATGACCCTGGTTCTCATCGGCGTCAATCACAAGACCGCGCCCATCGAGTTGCGCGAGCGGATCGCCATCTCCCGCGAGGAGCTGCCTGGCGCCACGCGCGCCCTGGCCGCCGTTCCCGGCGTTACCGAGTGCATGATCGTCTCTACCTGCAACCGGGTGGAGCTGCTGGCCGCCGTGGAGTCGCGGGAGACAGATTTGGAGGGGTTTTTGCATCGGCACTTCGGCCTGGACCCGGCGCTGCTCGAGCCGCACATCTATGTGCAGCGCGACCTGGAGGCGGTGCGGCATCTCTTCCGCGTGGCAGCCAGCCTGGACTCAATGGTGGTGGGCGAACCGCAGATTCTAGGGCAGGTGAAAGAAGCCTTTGCTGTGGCGCGGGCCTCGGGCACTGTGGCTGGGCAACTGGAGCACCTGCTGCAGGGCGCCTTTGCGGCGGCCAAGAGGATTCGATCGGAGACGGAGATTGGGTCGAGCTCAGTTTCCATCGCCTCGGTGGCCGTGGACCTGGCGCGGAAGATCTTCGGATCGCTGCAAGGGCGGACGGTGTTCCTTGTGGGCGCGGGCAAGATGAGCGAGCTGGCGGCGCGGCATTTGGTGGAGCAGGGGGCGGGAGCCATCCTGGTGAGCAACCGGACCCAGGAGCGCGCGCGAAGCATGGCCGAACCGTTTCAGGGCCGCGTGATTCCATTTGAGCAGCTCTATGAAGCGGCCAGCGAGGCGGACATCGTGATCAGCTCGACGGGCGCGCCGCACCCCATCTTCCGCCGCGAGCATGGTCAGGCGTTTCTGCACCGGCGGCGGAACCGGCCCATGTTCTTCATCGACATCGCCGTGCCGCGGGACGTGGACCCGGCAATGGGAAAGCTGGAAGGCATCTTTGTTTACGACATCGACGACCTTCAGCAAGTGGCCGCGGCACACATGGCGGAACGGAGCCGCGTGGCCAGCGACGCGGAGACCTTGATCGACGGTGAAGTTGAACGGTTCCATCAACGGCAGCGGACAGTGGACGTGGCGCCGGCGATTGTGGCATTGCAGCGGCAGGCCGAGGAGATCAGGCAGTCGGAACTGCGGAGGGTGCAGGCGCGGCTGGGACCGCTGAGCGCCGAGCAGGTGGCCGCAGTAGAGGCGCTTACGCGCGGGCTGGTGAACAAGTTTCTCCATCCGCCCATGCAGGCTCTCAAGCAGGCTGCCCGCGAGGGCGACTCGGCGCGGCTGGATGCGCTTTGCGATGCCTGGCAAGTGTCTGCCGGCTCAGGACGGGAAGCGGAGCCTGAGAGTTCGCCGGTCAAGGCCGAACCAACGAGTTCGGAACCGGAGAAAGCTGAGGGCGCGACGGTGAGAGAAGCCAGCGTGGAGAGCCGCCGATGAAGCTGCGCATCGGAAGCCGCGGCTCGCAACTTGCCCTCTGGCAGGCCAACCACATTGCCGGGCTGCTGCGGGGCCAGGGGCACTCGATTGAGATCGAGATCATCAAGACGACGGGCGACCGGCTGCAGGAGGTTGCTTTCGCGCAGGTTGGGTCGAAGGGCATGTTCACGAAGGAGATTGAGGAGGCGCTGGCCGCGGGGCGGGTCGATCTGGCAGTGCATTCTTTGAAGGACCTGCCGACAGAGTTGCCGGAACCATTTGCGCTGGCGGCTACGCCCAAACGCGTGGACCCGCGAGATGCGTTTGTGTCGGTGAAGTATTCGTGTCTGGCGGATCTGCCGGAGGGAGCGCGGGTGGGAACCAGCAGCCAGCGGCGGCGCGCGCAGTTGAAGGCGCTCAGGCCGGACATCGAGGCTATCGAGTTTCGCGGGAATGTGGATACACGGCTGCGCAAGCTGGCCGAGGGGCAGGTAGACGCAATTCTGCTGGCTGCGGCGGGCCTGGACCGGCTGGAGAAGACCGATTGGGTCCGCGAACGGCTGGAGCCGAAGGATTTTTGCCCGGCGGCCGGGCAGGGAGCGCTGGGGATCGAGACCCGGAAGGACGATGCGGCTACGATTGCGGCGATTGCGTTCCTTGATGATGCTGCGACGCGCTTTGCAGTGACTGTCGAGCGGGCGGCGCTGGCGGCGCTTGGAGGAGGCTGTCAGGTTCCCATAGGCATTCATTGCCGGCCGTGGCTGAATGAGGATTCCGACGCAGATGGCGCTCTTTGGGACGAATTCTTTGCCGTCGTTGCCGCTCCCGAGACCGGGAAGTCTGTCCGCATATTCCACATGGCGCTCCATGTTGGCGCGGACGCGGCGGCAGTGGGGCGGCAGGTGGCAAAGAAGCTGATTGAAGCTGGCGCCGGGCCCTTGCTTGCGGCCGCTGCGGGCGAGGTGCCGCGGTGAGGTCGTTGCCGTTAACAGGCCGGCGCGTGCTGGTGACCCGCGCCTTGCATCAGGCCGGCAAGCTCAGCGAGGGGTTGTGTGCCCTGGGAGCCGAGCCGGTCGAGGTTCCAGTGCTGGAAATTCGCCCTCCGGCGAGCTTTGAGCCTCTGGACGCGGCTTTGCGGCGGTTTGGCGGCTACGATTGGGTGGTTTTGACCAGCGCGAATACGGTTCGAGCGCTTACCGCAAGGGCAGCACAGTTGGGGATTGGGCTGGGTCAGCCTGCTTCGATGAAGGTGGCCGCGGTGGGGGAAGCAACGGCGGCGGCGGCGCGTGAGGCAGGATTTCAAATTGCGTTTGTCCCGGAAGCCTACGTGGCGGAAAGTTTGGTGGCAGGACTGCTGGAAGGACCCCAGTTTCGGACTGGCGGAGCGAGAATTCTGCTGGCGCGGGCTGCCGTGGCGCGGGACGTGATTCCCGACGCGCTGCGCTCGGCGGGCGCGGAGGTCGATGTGGTGGATGCTTACCGGAATGTATTACCGGAAGCAGCGCCGGAGCAGCTTCGGCGGGCTCTTGCGCAAGGGATCGACGCGGCGACCTTCACCAGCTCATCCAGTGCGACGCATCTTGCGGAGGCGGCGCGTCAGGCTGGAGTTGCGTGGCCATTTGCGGGGGTTCCGGCGGTCTCCATCGGACCGATCACCAGCCAAACGCTACGGGAACTGGGTTGGGAGCCGGCGGCCGAGGCGAATCCTTCCGATATTCCGGGACTGATTGCGGCGGTAGTACGCGTCCTGACTCCCTCTGGCTCAGACGATACAAAAGCCGTTCGGACGGCGCGGCTCCGGTTGACGCCGTCTACGCAGCAGACCCTTCGCCTGGAGTTGGAAGACCCTGCCGCCTTTGCGGCTCTGCTAGGGGTGTGTCTTCCCCAGGACTGGCCCCCCGGCGAGTATGACCGCGATGCGATTCAGTTCTTTCTGGAAAAGATGATCAAGGGCGGGCAGGAGGCGGTTGGCTGGTATGGCTGGTACGCGCTTCTCGAAGGCAGCAAGCCGGTTGCTCTGGTTGGCTGCGGCGGCTACCTCGGACCGCCGGACGAGACGGGCTACGTGGAGATTGGCTACTCCATCTGCGAGCAGTGGAGAGGACAGGGGCTGGCAAAGGAACTCGTTCAGGCTCTGGTGAACCGGGCATTGGCGCTCGGCGCAAAGAAGATCGTGGCGCATACTACCGAGGCGAATCCAGCCTCCATCGCGGTTTTGCTCGGATGCGGATTCGAGAAAACGCTCAGTTCAGAGTCAGAACAGTTACAGTTTGAAATTGCTTGTACGGAATAATTATTCTGTCTTCAGAAGCACTATTCGCGATGTGTACTCTGGTTAAATCGATGCAGCGAATCGGCATTCCCTCAGGGGCTGAAGCCCGCATTTTATTTGGAACGATTACGGCACGACTGAAGTCATGTCCTTTCATAACGTTGACTTTTTCGGTGATACTCTAACATTGCTATCAACGCTAACTCCGCCAGGTTTTGTCCTTGGACGTGCAAAGCTGCTCCAGGTTGCAGCGGTCACATTTTGGCTTGCGGGCCTCGCAGATTTGGCGGCCATGGTGGATGAGCTGGTGGGAGAAGGCGATCCAGCGGTCTTGCGGCAGAATCCGCATCAACTCCTGCTCGACTTTTTGGGGCGTTTCGCCTTTGGCCAGGCCGAGTCGGCGGGCGATGCGGAAGACGTGCGTATCCACCACCACCCCCTCGGCTTTGCCGAAGCAGACGCCGAGGACCACGTTGGCGGTTTTGCGGGCCGCGCCGGGGATAGTGATTAACTCAGCGAGAGTTTGCGGGACGTGGACGCCGAATTCGGCGACGAGCTTGCGCGCCGCACCCTGGATGGACTTGGCCTTGTTGTGGAAGAAGCCGGTGGTGCGAATGAGTGCTTCGAGTTGCGGCAGGGTTGCCTTGGCCATTGCCGCCGGGGTAGGGAAGCGGCGGAACAACTCTGGAGTGACCATGTTGACGCGAATGTCCGTGCATTGCGCGGAGAGGATGGTGGCGACCAGCAGTTCCCAGGGTGAGCGGTGGGTCAGCGCGCACTCGGCGTTGGGATAGGCTTCGTCGAGGGCCTTGAGGATGGCGGCGATGCGCGAGGGGGCGAGGGGACCGCGAGGCGCTTGTGGCTCCTTCTTAGTGGCGGTCTTTGGGGCAGTTTCCGGTCTATTCATCGCTTTGAGTTCCTTGCCGCAAGTCGTTAGACGGCTCTAAGAAAGCTTGCTATTCGGTTTGCACTTCTCAAGATAGTCGATGCATGAATTGATTCGATCCTTAATACATTCGGCTCTGACCGAAACGCAAGGAGGCCTCTTTTGAATATCTAGATATAACTTTAGCGACTCCGTGATTCGTCCTTGCCACATTCTGCAGTCGGCCAAATATTGCATCGCAACAGTCCTGGTATCGCCCTCTGCGAGTTCATAGGCCCGTTTTGAGAATTCATACGCCTCATCGAATCGCTTGAGTCCCATCATGCAGCGTGCCTTATTGAAAAGGATCTCTGTTTCTGCCCATTGAAAGTGCCGGAGCATATCCTGATCAGGCGCGCTAACCTCATCTGGATACATGGCATGAGCCTTTTCGAGCCATTCGAGAGCCTCATGCCATCGAGACAAACGCTCAAGTGCCATGCCCTTATAAATGCAAAGGTCATACTTATGAGCGCGAAAATCCTCGCGCTCGAAGAAGCCTGTTTCCAGGTTCATGTCAAGGAGGGATAGTGCATCTCGGGGCCTTCCTAAACTAATTTCCGCATAGGCCCGAATGGAATTGGCAAGGACACGTGAGAATTCCGGGTATGGATACTTTTCCAGTTCGCGAATCACGTCGTCTGTGACGCTATCAGCGCGGAGCTGGGTTGAGCACCTGAGAACATCGAACAGGAGCCGCATGCGCATATCGCCGTCCTCAACGCGCAGTAGCATATCCTGAGCCAAGGCAAGGGCGGTTTCAAACTCACCTTGTCCTCTGAGCTTCTCAGCAGCGTCGATCTCCTCTTCGGTTACCACGATCCGATCCCTCATTATCTCCTCAGAGCGAGTTTGCACTTGTTCTGTTACAGCCTTCCTTTCAGCCAGTCGCCTAGTTTCTCGATCGGCAGGCGGACGCCGATGAAGAACTGGCCGAAGCGGGCGTAGACAGCGCTGACCTCGTCGAAGCGCATCTCGTAGATGAGTTTCTTGAAGACCACCGGGTTGTCGGCAAAGAGGTCTACGCCCCACTCCCAATCGTCCATGCCGATGGAGCCGGAGATGATCTGCTTGACCTGGTCGGCGTAGCGGCGGCCGATGAGGCCGTGCTCGTGCATCATGCGCTGCCTTTCAGCGAATGGCACGGTGTACCAATTGACCGTTTCGCCGCGCTTGCGGTCCATGGGGTAGAAGCAGAGGTATTTGGCCTCGGGTACGGCGGGAAAGAGGCGCGGGGCCATAGCGGCGGATTGGCGGGCCAGCGTGGCGGAGACTTCGGCGTTCCACTCCGGCGAGTGCTGCTCCAGATTGCTTGCGGCTTCGTAGGTCTTGCGGGTGGACTCGTAGAGGCCGAGTTCGACCACCGAGACGTAAGAGTGGGCAGGCGAGAGGTAATCGTAGAGTTCGGTCTGGGCGAGGTAAAGTTCGACCTGGTTGAGGGCTTCGAGCGAGTCGCGGAAGTGGATGAGAATCAGGTCGCCCTTGTGGCCGAGCTGGGAGTAGAGGGCGGTTTGGATTGGCGCGTCAGGGCTGGCGCGTTCCAAACGCTGAAGCACCGCGATGCCCTCGGCGGCAATCTTTTTACGTTCGCCTTCCGCGCGGGACCGCCAGGACTTCCAGTCGAAGCGGAAGAACTGGTGGAGCAGGAAGGAGCCTTCAAGCGTCAGCGGGACTGGGGGGAAGCTGGACAACGGGAGCACCTCAAACGTTCATTCAAACACCACTCATCGTAGCAAACCACCTGCGCCACCTGCGGTGGGGCCAACTGCCTTCGGCTCGGAGAGCGAATGGTATCGCTTTCCCACCCTTGGCACAAAAACAAGAACTTGCCAAGGATGGGGCACCCAACCGAATTCGGCGCTTCAAAGGAGAGCCAGAGAACATTCCTCCGGGCCTAAAGGCTCAACTCGCTTTTGGACCTGCCTCCAGGGGACCCCACGCCCCCTGCTTCCTCCGAATACGGCAACGAATGTCATCCGGGGGATTTCCTTGATGCGACGCTAGGGCAGCATCTTTCGGGTCGCCACAGCCCTATATACTGAAGGAGCGCATGAGCGAAAGAATTCTGGCCTTCCTGGTTCAATTTGTAACCCATGTCATCGACGCTGGCGGTTACGCCGGCATTGTTGCGCTGATGGGCATCGAATCGGCCTGCATTCCGCTTCCCTCCGAGATCATCATGCCGTTTGCGGGCTACGTGGTTTATCTGGGCCACTTCAGCCTGTTCTGGGCGGCGACGGCGGGGGCCGTGGGCTGCAATCTGGGTTCGCTGGTCGCGTATTGGATCGGCGCCAAGGGCGGGCGGCCGCTGGTGGAGCGCTACGGCAGATGGGTGCTGATGAGCCACCACGATCTGGACCGCATGACGGAGTTTTTCGTGAAGTACGGATCCATCACGGTGTTGCTGGCGCGGTTGTTGCCGGTGGTGCGCACCTTTATTGCGTTTCCGGCGGGAATTGCGAAGATGCCGCAACTGCGTTTTCACATCTATACTTTTGTGGGTTCATGGCCGTGGTGTTTCGGCCTGGCATATGCGGGCATGAAGCTGGGCGAGGCGTGGCACACGGACCCCCGCTTTTACGCGGCGTTCCACCGCTTTCATCTGGCCGTGGAAATTGCGCTGCTGGCGGGAGCCGTGTGGTTTGTGTGGTCGCACCTGAGCCGGGGAAGGCAGGCGAATGCAGCGTAAAACCCGGATTGGGATGGAGCTCGGTGCAAGGCGTACACTGTTGCGGTTGCCTGAAGAAGATTGGAACGGCCCGGATACCCGGAGCCATCAAAGTGAGGTTAGGAGAAACGATGGGAACTGAAGAGCAAGGCGGCCAGAAGACCGGGGTCCCCGCGGACGGGTCTTCGTCCGTGGGGTGGAAGACCGCCGCAGCGTCGAAGATTGCGCCCGCCACGGGCAAACTGGGCGTGATGGTGGTCGGCCTGGGCGCCGTGGCCACCACCATGATCGCCGGAGTCGAGGCCGTCCGCAAGGGACTGGCCAAACCGATCGGATCGCTGACGCAGATGGGGACCATCCGGCTGGGCAAGCGCACCGACAACAAGTCGCCGCTGATCAAGGACTTTGTGCCGCTGGCCGATCTGAATGACCTGGTCTTTACCGGCTGGGACATCTTCGAGGACAACGTTTACGAGTCCGCGGCCCACGCCCAGGTGCTGGACAAGGAAACGCTGGAGCAGCTGAAGCCCTACCTGGAGGCGATCAAGCCGCTGCCGGCGGTCTTCGACCAGTACTACGTGAAGCGCCTCAACGGCACGCACGTGAAAAAGGGCAAGAACAAGCGCGACCTGGCCGAGCAGGTGAGGGCAGACATTCAGGCCTTCAAGAAGACCGTGGACCGCGTGGTGATGATCTGGTGCGCTTCGACCGAGATATTCATTGAGCCGGCGGCCGTGCACCAGAGCATCGAGGCCTTCGAGAAGGGCCTGGAGAACGACGACATCGCCATCGCGCCCTCGCAGATATACGCTTACGCGGCGTTGAGCGAGGGCGTTCCCTTCGCCAACGGGGCGCCGAACCTGACGGTGGACACGCTGGCCATGATCGAGCTGTCGAAACGGAACGCGGCGCCCATCTGCGGCAAGGACTTCAAGACCGGCCAGACGTTGATGAAGACGGTGCTGGCGCCGGCCTTCAAGGCGCGCCTGCTGGGCGTGTCCGGCTGGTTCTCGACCAACATCCTGGGCAACCGGGACGGCGAGGTGCTGGACGATCCGCAATCGTTCAAGACCAAGGAAGAGTCCAAGCTGGGTTCGCTCGAATACATCCTGCAGCCGGAGCTTTACCCCGATCTCTACAAGGATATTTTCCACAAGATTCGCATCAACTATTATCCGCCGCGCGGCGATGACAAAGAAGCCTGGGACAACATCGACATCTTCGGCTGGCTGGGCTACCCGATGCAGATCAAGGTGAACTTTCTCTGCCGCGACTCGATTCTGGCCGCGCCGATCGCGCTGGACCTGGTGCTGTTCCTGGACCTGGCCAAGCGCACGCCGGAGTTGCGCTCCATCGGCATTCAGGAGTGGCTGAGCTTCTATCTGAAGTCGCCGCAGACGGCGGCGGGACTGTATCCGGAGCACGACCTGTTCATCCAGTCGATGAAACTGAAAAACACTCTGCGCCACATTATGGGCGAGGGGCTGATCACGCACCTGGGCCTGGAATACTACGACTGAGGCACCTGCGGTGCGGCCAACCGCCTCCCGCTGGTCGGCCAAAAAGCAAAGGCCCCATCCGCAAGGGTGGGGCGTTTCAGGCTGGAATTCCGGTTGAAAACGGTGTTTTGGCGGGGAATCGGCAATCCAATCGAATTATTCTTCCTGGCGGTAGCCAAACAGGAGGATACTAACGTCTAAAGAGTTGAGCAGAGCGGCGCAAGCCGCCGGACGTTCTTCCCCGCTGGAGGTGAGGTCATGAGGGCAGATTGCAAGGGTTTGAGAGCAGCGACGCTGGCAGGATTGGCGCTGGCGCTGGCCACGGGAGTGTGGGCGCAACAGTCCACGCCGTCGAGTACGCCTCCGGCCAGCACCCCCACGGCCCAACCCGCGCCCGGAACGACTCCAGTTGGGGGCGATACGCCCTCCACGACCACCACGAAACAACCTGCGTCCGGAACGACTCCGGTTGGGGGCGATACGCCCTCCACGACCACCACGAAACAACCCGCGCCCGGAACGACTCCAGTTGGAGGCGATACAGAAGCCACGTCCGTTGATCCGTACAAGGTGGTGGAACCCGGCAGCCAGAAGATCAATGTGAAACCGGGCAGCATCGACGACGTGAGCGCTGTGGGCAATCGCGATATCGGCGCCCGCGGAGTGGGCAATTGGTACTCCATCGACAGCGAAATCAAGATGGGCAGGACGTACGCCTCGGAGATCGAGAAGAGCACGAAGTTCATAACCGATCCGGTGGTGGTGGAATACGTCAACCGCGTGGGGCAGAACATCGTCAAGAACTCCGATTGCAAGGTGCCGTTCACGATCAAGATCATCGATTCGGACGTGGTGAACGCCATGGCGCTGCCGGGCGGCTTTTTCTACGTGAACTCGGGGTTGATTTTGAACGCCGACGAGGAGGCCGAGTTGGCCGGGGTCATGGCCCATGAGACCGCGCACGTCTGCGCCCATCACGCGGCCCGTGAACAGACGCGCATGAACTATACGCAGATTGCCATGGTCCCGCTGATCTTTATCGGGGGCTGGACGGGCTACGGCATCTACGAAGCCGCCCAGATCGCCGTGCCGGTCACTTTCATGAAGTTCTCCCGCGATTTCGAGGCGCAGGCCGACTACCTGGGACTGCAATACATGTATCGAGCCGGCTACGATCCGCAGGCCTTCATCAGCTTTTTTGAGAAGGTTCAGGCTCTTGAAAAGCGCAAGCCGGGCATGGTCGCCAAGGTCTTCGAAGACCACCCGCAGACACCTGATCGGATTTTGCACTCCCAGCAGGAGATTGCCCGCATCCTGCCTGCGAGGGACGAGTACACGGTGACCACCTCGGAGTTCGACGACATCAAGGCGCGGCTGGCGCGCATTGAAAACAAGCGCCGCCTGACCGACTCAAAGGATAAGAATAAGCCGTCGTTGCGCCGCGCCAGCACCGGGACCGGCAACTCTACCGGCTCTTCCAGTCCATCGAGCACGGGCAGCGGCTCATCCACCTCTGACGACGGTCCGCCTACGCTGCACCGCCGCGACGACCAGAACTAGAGCCGCAGCGCACCATCCGTCGTAATGGCACAAGGGCTTGCGCCTGCCTCGAGCCGCGGCCCAACCGGCTGGGTTTGCAGGCGGAGTCCGGTCAGCAAGGCCTCCGGATCGGGAGGCCGAAAACCGATAAATTTCCTGTAACTCCCTGAAAATCCTTGAACTGACGGGTGAAACCGCGTTATATACAAGACTACCGGCAGAAGTGCCGGAATCTCGCCGGGAACAACTCTGCTTTTCAGGAGGCAATCATGCGCAGCTCCGCCATCCGTTCCAACCTGCTGGTCCCGGAGGTGCGCGAGGTCATGGACATTCGCCAGGCCTCGGAGTACCTCGGCATCTCCCCCGACACGCTTTACAAATACGCATCGGAGGGCTTCGTGCCCGCTTTCAAGCTGGGCAACCGCTGGCGCTTCAAGCGCTCGCGGCTGGACGAGTGGATGGACCGCCAGTCCGACCTACAGGCTGCCGAGGCCGAAATCGACCCGCACGAGAAGAAGCCGGTAAGGCCGGCGTTGTAAAAGCAGGGAACAGGGATCAGTGAGAATCGCCATGCGGGCACCTAAGCAGATGATCGTAATTCTTCTGCTCTTTCTCATCCCAAGCGCACCGGGACAGCAAGGGCAACGGTTCGTGCTACTCCCAGCACATGAGGCGAAGGCGGTTTCAGATCGGTATTCGAGGGAGCGATCGGAGAGGATCAACGGAAGCTGGCAGCCGACGAAAGCTGACCTCGACGGCCTGGAGAAAAGCCTTCCGCAGATCTCCAAGTTAGAGATATTTGGATGGGATTCCAGGGTTCACATCGACCGTCCAGAGCAATATTTTCGGCAATACGTGGCTGTACTGGTCTCCGGGAAAAGGAAAATATTTGTCAATGCTTTTTGTGGTATCAATGGGCAACCATTCACAGACTGGCGTGATCGACTCGTAATCGTCTCAGACGGTGATATTTGTTTCTGGCAAGCGCTGTACGACCCGGCCACGCAACAGTTTTCAAACCTGAGAATCAACGCTCGCGCCTGAGCAGGCACATCAGCAAAGCTTTCTGTTCTCTGACCCCTGTTATCCTTACCCGGTGGACCACTTCCGCCGCATCGGGCTTTTGCGCCGCCGTTTGACTCGCGCCGGCCTCTCCGGGCTTCTGGTCACGCACCTCCCCGATCTTCGCTATCTCTCTGGATTCACAGGGTCAACGGCCGCGCTGGCCGTCACGCGCAGAGCTGCGCGGCTGTTTACCGATGGCCGCTATGCGACGCAGGCCGCTGAAGAGGTCTCCGTTGCCGAGGTCCAGATCGTGGCCAGCTCTCCGGCGGTTGCCGCCGTCGAGTGGCTGGCCGCGCAGCCCGGCGTGGAGTTTGCCGGTTTCGACCCGGCCTGCACCACGGTGGCGGAACTGGCCCGCTGGAAGGCCGCTCTGCCGTCGCGCCTTCGGCGCAGCTTTCTTTCCGAGCTGGCCGCGCCGCTGGTCGAGCCTCTGCGCCGAGTCAAGGACGAAGACGAACTGGCTTTGATGATTGAGGCGGCGCTGGTGGGCTGCAAACTCTTCGAGCACATTCTGGGATTCGTGCGGCCAGGCCAGGCGGAGTTTGAAGTGGCCGCGGAACTGGAGCACCAGGCCCGGCTGCTGGGGGCGGAGGGCATGTCGTTTGCGACCATCGTCGCCTCGGGCGAGCGCTCGGCCCTGCCGCACGGACGGGCCACCACCGCGCCGCTGCCCCGGCGGGGATTCCTGACCCTCGACTTCGGTGTTATTCTCAAGGGTTACTGCTCGGATATGACCCGCACCGTGCACCTGGGAAAACCCAGGGCCAGGGAGCGGAATACATACCACGCAGTGCTCGAAGCCCAGGAGGCAGCGGTGGCTGCGGTGGGCGCGGGCGTAAGCTGCGGGGAAGTGGACGAAGCTGCCCGCGGCGTGTTGCGCAGGGCGGGATTAGCGGAGGCTTTTACTCACTCCACCGGCCATGGCGTGGGGCTGGAGATTCACGAGCCGCCGCGCATCGGCGCCGGACAGACAACCAGGCTGCTCGCGGGCATGGTTGTGACCATTGAGCCTGGAGTGTATCTGGCGGGTCAGTTCGGCATTCGCATCGAGGACATGGTGGCTGTAACCCGAACCGGAGGGCAGGTGTTGACGCCCGCGCCCAAGGCCCTCATCGAACTTTGAATCATCCGATCCCCGCGTGTGGGAAACTTAAGGAACGAATGAATCCACTGAACCCAGAAGATATCGAAGATCTGAAACAACTGATCGATTTCCTGAAGGAAAACCAAGTTGGCGAATTCGAGTTGGACCGGGGCGATTTGAAGGTCTGGCTCAAGTTCAATCAGCCGGAGGTTCCGGGAAAGGGGCTGTCCGATCTGGCCAGTCTGCTGGTCGGCGCCCAGGGAGTTCCGGCTCAACCGGCGGCCCAGGCCGCTCCGCCGGCGGCAGCCGAAGCTCCCGAAGATCCGAATGCGGGCCTGCACATCGTCAAGTCGCCTATCGTGGGCACCTTTTACGGCTCGCCTTCGCCCGGCGCCTCGCCATTTGTCTCTCCCGGCGATCACGTGGACAAGGGCCAGGTAATCTGTGTCGTCGAAGCCATGAAGCTGATGAACGAGATCGAATCCGACGCCGCGGGCGAGATTGTCAAGTGCTTTGTATCCAACGGCCAGCCCATCGAGTTTGGGCAGTCCCTCTTTTCCATCCGGCTGGGGTAAGAAAGAAAACGGAGTTCGCGGAGTTGGCCGCGCTACGCGCGTGTTGGCGGAGCTAGCCACGGGCTAACACCGCTAACAACGCTCAAAAGGGTCACGCATGTTTCGTAAGGTGATGGTTGCCAATCGTGGCGAAATCGCGCTGCGCGTTCTGAACGCCTGCCGGGAACTTGGAGTGCGTACGGTCGCCGTCTACAGCGAGGCCGACCGCAACTCGCTGCACGTGCGCTTTGCCGACGAGGCCATCTGCATCGGTCCTGCGCGCGCGACGGACAGCTATCTCAACGTGCCCGCGGTCATCTCCGCCGCCGAGATCGCCGATGTGGACGCGATCCATCCCGGCTACGGGCTGCTGAGCGAAAATGCCAACTTCGCCGAAGTATGCCGCGCCTCGAACATCAAGTTCATCGGCCCGCCGCCTGAGGTGACACGCCTGATGGGCGAAAAGGAAAAGGCCCGCCAGGCAATGAAAAAGGCCAAGGTGCCCATCCTGCCAGGCTCCGATGGCGTGATTGCCACGGCCGGGGAAGCGCTGGGCTGGGCTAAGAAAGTGGGTTTCCCGGTCATTCTGAAGGCCAAGGCCGGAGGCGGCGGACGCGGCATGAGAATTGCGCGCACCGCGGAGGAACTGCCCAATCTCTTCCACGCGGCCTACGGCGAGGCAGCCAATGCCTTCGGCAACGGCGAGCTGTATATGGAAAAATTCATCGAGCAGCCCCGCCACATCGAGTTCCAGATACTGGCCGACGAGCACGGCCATGTGGCCTCGCTCTTTGAGCGCGAGTGTTCCATCCAGCGCCGTCATCAGAAGCTGATTGAAGAGGCGCCGAGCTTGCAGGTGACGCCCAAACTCCGCGAGGAAATAGGCCGTACGCTGTGCCGCTGCCTTGCCGATATCGGCTACCAGAACGCCGGCACCGTCGAATTCCTGATGGATGAGGACGGTCAACTCTACTTTATCGAGATGAATACCCGCATCCAGGTGGAGCACCCGGTCACTGAGGCTATCACCGGCGTGGACCTGGTGAAGGCGCAGTTGCGCATCGCCGCCGGGGAGCGGCTGGAGGCCATTCTGCCCTCCAGGCTGGAGATCCGCGGCCACGCCATCGAGTGCCGCATCAACGCCGAGCATCCGCAGAAGTTCACCCCTTCGGCGGGCCAGATTACGGCCTTCAACGTGCCCGGCGGAAACGGCGTGCGCGTAGACACGGCGCAGTACGCGGAAGGGGTGGTCCCGCCCTACTACGACTCGTTGATTGCCAAGCTGATTGTGCACGGGATCGACCGCGCGGAGGCTATCGCAAAGATGGAACGCGCGCTGAGCCAGTTCATCGTGCAGGGCATTGAGACCTCGATCCCGCTGCATCAGGCGATCTTCGCCGACCCCGGCTTTCGCGCCGGCGAGTTCGACACCAAGTTCATGGAGCGGTTCCTGGCCGCCAAAGGCGGAGAAGGCAACTAGGAGCAGGCTTGCCCGCGAACGTTGCGTTCCATAGGAAAACTCCGATGGAGCTTTTTTCGCGTTAATTTATCGCTTTTTATTCGCTTTTCAGGTGGGTTCTGATTTATGCTGGCTTCGCAACACAGGAGGTTGCCCCGATGGACTTTCAAAAAGAACTGATTGCCGAATTCGACCACGAGGCCGCCCGGACGCGCAAGATGTTGGAGGCGATTCCGGCGGACGTTGATTTCACCTGGAAACCCCACCCCAAGTCGATGAGTCTGGGCCGGCTGGCGGGGCACATCTCAGACACCGCCGGGGAGTGGGCGATTTCCCCGCTGACCACCGACAAGCTGGAGTTTCCCGCGGATCACAAGTGGGATCCCTACGTTCCAGCGTCCACCAAGGCGCTGCTGGAGCGCTTTGACGGCGAAGTGGCCAAGGTCAAGGCCGAGCTGGCCAAGTTTGCGCCCCAGAAGTGGGATGAGAACTGGAAGTTTGTGGCCGGCGGCCAGGCCTGGATCGACGAATCCAAGTACCAGGTCTGGCGTAACTGGGTACTCAACCACATGATTCATCACCGCGCCCAGTTGGGCGTCTACCTGCGCCTGCTCAACAAGCCGATCCCCGGCACGTATGGGCCGTCGGCGGACGAAACGTAAAAGTTTTCAGTTGTCAGTTTTCAGTTGTAAGTTATTGGCGATCAGCGAGCATCGGCCGTCGAATTGAGTAGTTTGCCACAGCCAGAGACTTCAGAGCCCGTCGATCGCTTCCAAGTTCTGACAACTGATCACTGACAACTGATGACGTTCGAGCTACCCTTGTTTCATGTCCTTCTCTTTTCCCAGGGTCTACCCCATCCTTGATTCTTCGATCCTTCCGGCGAGTGGCCGCGCAGAGTTTCTGCGCCGCCTGGGCGGCGAACTGGCCCAGGCTGGGATAACGCTTCTTGAATACCGAAACAAGACCGGGGTCCCCAGCGACAGGTCTTCGTCGTTGGGGTGGAAGACAGGCGCCGACGCCGAGTTGCTGGCCGACGCTGAGATTCTGCGCGCCACACTGCCTGCCGGAAAGGTAAAGCTGATTCTCGATGATCGCGCCGATCTGGTTGAGCGGCTTGGCTTTGACGGCGCGCATGTGGACGCGGGCGACTTGAAGCCAGCCGAAGCCAGGCGACTGTTGGGGTCGGATCGCATCGTGGGAACTTTTGGTGGCAGCGAGGCGCTCGTGCCGGGAATTCTGGCCGAGCCGGTGGATTATCTCTCCATTGGCCCGGTCTATCCGACGCGGACCAAGCAAACATCGAAGCATCCGATTGGCCTGGAGGGCGTGCGGCGGCTGCGCGCACAGGCTGGCCCCGGCCCGGTGCTGGTGGCTGTTGGCGGCATTACGCTGGATACGGCCGCGGCTGCGTTGGCTGCCGGAGCCACGGTTGTGGCCGTCTCCGAGGCGCTCTTTCATCAGCCGGACCCGGCGGCCGAGTTCCGCAGATGGATGGCGGAGCTGGGGTAAGCGAGGCGTTTGGGTTCGTGCTCTCCCATCCTTGCGCCAGTAAAAAGGCGCAAGGATGGGGCACCCGGCATTTGTATGGTTCCAGGCAAAAGTGTCCTGAATTCATACAGAATGCCCTGGATCTGGACACTTGGAGAAGAAGACCGATACAAAGTGCCCGGAATTCGTACACTTTGAGAAATAGGAAGACATTTGCGCCCAAATCCGTTAGAACTTTCTTTGAATGACGAAACAAAGAGCGACTTCCATTCCAGAGTCTGTCAATTCAAACAGCGCTCCAGCTAACGCTCCCGCCGCCGACGCTCCCCGGCTGGTGCAGAGTCTTGGCCTTTTCAGCTCCACGGCGCTGGTGATCGGATCCATGATCGGGTCGGGCATCTTTCTTGTGGATGCCGACATCGCCCGCGGCACAAACTCTCCGGCGCTTTATCTGGGCGCGTGGGTGGTGACGGCCATTCTGACCATGATCGGCGCGCTGAGCTACGGCGAGCTGGCGGCCATGATGCCCAAGGCCGGCGGCCAGTACGTCTACCTGCGCGAGTCGCTGGGGCCGCTCTGGGGTTTCCTCTATGGCTGGACGTTGTTTCTGGTCATCCAAACGGGCACCATCGCGGCCGTCTGCGTGGCCTTCGGCAAGTTCCTGGGCGTGTTTTTCCCGGCCGTTTCGACGACTCATTGGCTCCTGCACATCGCCCATGTTCCCGCGCTCAAGGTTGGGCCGATGGTGCTGGGCAATATGGAGATCGGCATCAACACGGCCAACCTGACCGGCATTGTTGTCGTCCTCTTCCTGGCCATCGTGAATATCTTTGGCGTGAAGCTGGGCGCGCTGATCCAGAACGTCTTCACCTCGGCCAAGGCTCTGTCGCTGGCGGCGTTGATTCTGCTTGCCTTCACGGTGGGACGAAACGCGGAGGCCTGGAATGCGAACTTTGGGGCAAATTTCTGGAAAAATGCAGGCTGGGGTTCGCTGCATCCGGTGCAAGTGGGTGTAGGCGGTCCCATGGTGCTGGTGAACGTGCTGGTGATTCTGGCCGTGGTGCAGGTGGGGTCGCTGTTTTCAGCCGACGCCTGGAACAACATCACCTTCACCGCCGGCGAGGTGAAGAATCCCAGGCGCAATATTCCCCTCTCGCTGGCGCTGGGCACGGGGTTTGTGCTCACGGTGTACTTTCTGGCGTCGCTGGCTTACATCCTGGTGCTGCCCATGCACGGGGACCCTCGCGGGGCCACGGTGCTGGCGCGAGGAGTGCAATATGCCGCGGAGGACCGCGTGGCCACGGCAGCGCTGGAGCAGATATTTCACTCCGGCGGCGCGTACCTGATGGCCGCAGCCATCCTGGTTTCCACCTTCGGCTGCGCCAATGGAATGACGCTGGCCGGAGCGCGCGTCTACTACGCCATGAGCCGGGACGGGCTGTTCTTCAAATCTGTCGGCAAGCTGCATCCGCGCTACAAGACCCCGGTGGCGGGCTTGCTGGTGCAGGCCGCCTGGACCACGCTGTTGTGCGTCTCAGGCACTTACGGCCAGTTGCTGGACTACATCATCTTCGCGGTACTGGTGTTTTACATCCTCACCATCGTCGGGCTGTTCGTGCTGCGCTTCGAGCGGCCGGAGGCGCCTCGGCCCTACAAGGCGCTGGGCTATCCGGTGCTGCCCGCGCTCTATCTTGTGTTGGCGGCCTGGATCTGTATCGTATTATTGCGATACAAGCCCCAGTACACGTGGCCGGGCCTGGTCTTGGTGCTGCTGGGCGTACCGGTTTATCTCTTCTGGTCGCGGCGGAGTTCCGACATCCCACCCTTCGCAAAAAGCGCGAAGGATGGGGCACCCATCATTTAGCAGCAATGAAAGTTATTCCGTTTCAAACTCCGATGGAGGGAGTTTCTGATTCATGTCCAGACTGCTGCGCATCAAACCCATGTCGATGCTCTCGAAGGAGGCCGGTGAACAGGGCGAACACACGCTCAAGCGTTCGCTGGGCGCGCTGAACCTCATCACCCTGGGCATCGGCGCCATCATCGGCGCCGGCATCTTTGTGCTTACCGGACAGGCCGCGGCCTTGCACGCCGGTCCGGCCGTGGCGCTGAGCTTTGTGCTGGCGGGCATCGTCTGCGCCTTCGCCGGCCTGTGCTACGCCGAGTTTGCCTCCATCATTCCTATCGCCGGCTCCGCCTACACCTATGGGTACGCTACGCTGGGCGAGTTCGTGGCCTGGATCATCGGCTGGGATCTGGGGCTGGAATACGGCTTTGGCGCGGCCACCGTGGCCTCCGGCTGGTCGGGCTACTTCAACAGCCTGCTGCAACAGTTGCATATCTATCTGCCGCCGCGGCTGACCGCGACGCCCGGAACGGTGCTGGTCTTCTTTCACGAGCGATGGCTGCCGCTGACCTCGCTGCCGCCGGGAACGGAGGCGGGCGGGTTGCCGCACGTGACCGCGCTCTTCAACCTGTTGGCCATCCTGGCGATTCTGGCGGTTACCACCGTTCTGGTCATCGGCATCAAGGAGTCGGCCAACCTGAACACAGCGATTGTCTTCATCAAGTTGAGCGTCGTCGGCGTTTTTCTGGTTCTGGGAGGCTACTTCCTTTTTCGCCATCCCGAACTGGCCCGCATGAACTGGCATCCGTTCATTCCGCCTTCCGACGAGCACGGCAACTTCGGCTGGCACGGCATTGCCATTGGCGCGGCATCCATCTTCTTCGCCTACATCGGCTTTGACGCCGTCTCCACCGCAGCTCAGGAATCCAAGAATCCGCAAAAGGACATGCCTATCGGCATCCTCGGATCGTTGGTGATCTGCACCATTCTCTACATCCTGGTTTCAACGGTGCTGACCGGCCTGGTCAACTATCATTCGCTGAATGTCGCCGACCCGGTGGCTCTGGGCATTGACGCGACGGGAGTAAGTTGGGGTTCACTGCTGGTCAAAATCGGAGCGGTCTTCGGGCTGGCAACCGTGATGCTGGTCATGCTGCTGGGCCAGTCGCGCGTCTTCTTCTCCATGTCCCGCGACGGCCTTTTGCCCAAGTGGGCCTCGGCCATTCATCCCAGGTTCCGCACGCCGTGGATCTCCACCATTGCGGTGGGCGTGGTGGTGGCCATCCTGCCGGCCTTCCTGCCCGTCGGCCGACTCGCCGAACTGGTGAACATCGGCACGCTGCTGGCCTTCACCATCGTCTGCGCGGGCGTGTGGGTGCTGCGGGTGCGCCATCCCGACCTGCACCGGCCCTTCAAGACGCCGCTGGTTCCACTGGTGCCCATCCTGGGCATTCTCTCGGCCATCTACCTGATGAGCAACCTCCCGCTGATTACCTGGACGGTAATGATCGGCTGGCTGCTGGTCGGATTGGTGATCTACTTCAGCTACTCGATCCGGCACAGCAAGGTGCAGAAGCTGCCCAGGGCGCAAGAGGGTGATTGATTCAGCGAAAGCAGCCAGATGCTCATGGAAGAAAACAAGCCGCTTGCGCCCTTCACCACCTTTGGCATCGGCGGTCCTGCGCGCTGGTTTGTCGAGGCAGCCAGCGAAGACGATATTGTTGCGGCTACGAGGTGGGCCTACGAGCGCGGTCTGCCGGCGTTTGTATTGGGCGGCGGCAGCAACCTGCTGGTCTCCGACGCAGGATTCGATGGCCTGGTGCTGCGGGTGGGTCTGCGCGGCATCGCTGTGGCGGAACGGACGGAGGATTCAGGCCAGAGGATCTATCACGCCGCTGCGGGCGAAGATTGGGACTGCTTTGTCGAGCGAACCGTCG
>DATFYK010000011.1:0-9117 GCA_035315085.1 Occallatibacter sp. | reverse complement strand
TGCAGCAGACGCTGGAGCAGTAGTCGCGCTCGCAATCCCGCGAACCGACGCACTGGATAAAGGCAATTCGCTTCGGCTCCCGATGGTCGCCGGGGCGCTGGACGTGGCCGGAATAAGGTCCGGATGCGGACAGGATCCGCTCGAACTCCAGCGCCGTGATCACGTTCGGGAAGCGGCCATAGCCGTAGCGCGGTAGCGATGCCGGATCGAAGGGCTCAAACCCCGGCGCAAGCACCACCGCGCCGACCTTCACCTCCCGATGCTCTTCCTGCATGCCAAAATTGATCGCGCCGGCTTCGCAAGCTTCGGCGCACATGTGGCAATCGGAGCAGAGGCCGCAACTGAGGCAGCGACGCGCTTCCGCCACGGCCTGCTCCTCGGTGTAACCGATCTGAACCTCGTCAAAGGACTTGGCCCGCCAGGCGGGCTTGCGCGCCGGCACTGGAACCTGCCGCTGCGTCTGCCAACCGGCCGTATCGATCACGTACTGGGTCTGATATGGGCCTTCGAGCTCGCGTCCCGCCCGCAGGTCCTGGCCGTTGAGCCAGCGGTCGATCGAAATCGCCGCCTTCTTGCCGGCCAACATGGCTGTCACCACGACGTCTGGACCGGTCACGCAATCGCCGCCGACGAACACGCCCTCGACGGCGGTCTCCAGGGTGACGGGGTCCGCGGAGAGCGTACCCCATTTTGTCGCATCGAGCCCCAGCCGTTCTCCCAGCGTCGCCACGTCCGGCGTTTGCCCGATGGAAACGATGACTGTATCGCAGGGGAGAACAAACTCCGAGCCGGGGATCGGCTGCGGGGCTGGCCGTCCGCTCGCGTCCGGCGCGCCGAGTCGCATGCGAACGCACCGCAGAGCCGCCAGGCGCCCGTCTGCCGCCGCCTGGAACGAGCTCGGCGCGGCGAGGACTACCAGCTTCACGCCCTCGTGCTCCGCATCTTCGATCTCGCGTGGATTGGCCGGCATCTCGGCCCGCGTGCGCCGGTAAACCAGGGTGACTTGCGCGGCTCCACAGCGGAGTGCCGTGCGCGCCGCGTCGAGGGCGGAGTTGCCTCCGCCAATCACCAGCACACGGCGGCCGACCGCTTGCGGCCCTTCCAGGTTCACGCGCCGCAGAAACTCCAGGCCGCCGATTACGCCCCGCAGGTCTTCGCCCGGCACGGCAAGCCGGCGCTCCAGGTGGGCGCCGATGGCCACGAACACCGCGGCGTATTGCCGCCGCAGCTCGTCGAAGCGGATGGCCCGGCCGATAGGCGTATCCACGCGGATCTGGATGCCGAGGGCGGACAGCCGTTCCAGTTCGGCATGCAGCACTGGCCGTGGCAGCCGGAACGAGGGAATACCCACCGCCAGCATCCCGCCGGCCACCGGCAACGCCTCGAAGACCACTGGTTGATAGCCCTTCTGGCGAAGGTGGTAGGCACAAACCAGGCCCGCGGGCCCGGAGCCCACAACCGCAATCTGCTCCGGCCGCTCCGGCACGCTCGGTTTGGGGAACTGGTAATCGGGACGCCGGTCGGTCACGAAGCGCTTCAGCGCCGGCATGTTGATCCGGTCGTCCAGAAACCGGCGGGTGCAGGCGGTGCCGCAGGGATGCGTACAGATCCGGCCGCAGATGGACGGGATGGGATTGTCCCGCAGGATCACATTGAGCGCGTCATCGAAACGGCCTTGCGCCACCAGCGCGACGTATCCCTGCGCGCTCTGGTGGATCGGGCATCCTGCCTGGCACGGAGAGGCGCCGCGCCGGGAAATCGCAAAAACATTGGGAACCGCTTGCGGGAAGGGCCGGTAAATAGCCTTACGCTGGCCCAGCCCGAAATCGAACTCGGAGGGCAGCGTCACCGGGCAGGAACTGGTGCACAACCCGCAGCCCGTGCACTTGCTCTCGTCCACGAACCGCGGACGCCGCTTCACCGTGATCGCGAAGTTCCCGGCTTGCCCCTCTACCCGTTCCACGTCGCTGAGGGTGAGGATCTCGATATCGCGATGGCGGCCGATCTCCACCAGGCGAGGCGCCATGGTGCACATGGCGCAGTCGTTGGTCGGGAAGGTCTTATCGAGCTGAGCCATCCTGCCGCCGATGGCGGACTTGGTCTCCACCAGATAAACCTTGATGCCTGCGTCCGCCAGATCGAGTGCGGCCTGCATCCCCCCGATGCCACCGCCCACCACCATCGCGGCGCCCACAGGAGAGTTCTGATCCTGGCCATTCATGCTGTCTTTTCCTCCAGGGTCATTTCAGCCTCTAAGGCCCTTTCCTTGGCCCTCTCCTTTACAGCCGCAAAGTAGAGCGCCAGAGGACGATACATCATGTGCGACGAACCTCCGAACGGAATCTCAACCAGCAGCATCGGAACCGCGATCATGAGGTGAACCGCGTAGGCATAATGAGCGCCCAACCCCAGTCCCACATACCTGAGGACATGCACCGTGATTCCGCTCAACGCCGTCAGAAGCAGAAGTACCGGCAGCATCAGACCACTGAACCCGAACTGCTTATAGATCGGCCTGCTTTTCCTGGCCCGCTCGATCAGAATGTCGAGCGAACCTAAGACCAGAAAAGCAAACGCCATATAGCCGACCCACCTTTGCGGGTTATAAAGCGGGTATATTTTGTCGGTCTGGAACCATTGCAGGAAGAAAAACTTGATTACGAACATCATGCAGCACCCCAGCGCGAGAAGCCAATGCATGATCCATCGCCGCTTCTGCATGGTTGCCGGACACTTCAGGATCTGCTGGTGTGTGACCATCTGCAGAAACATGGTCTTGGCTTCGGCCAGATAAAACTTCAGCGGGATGGCCGCATGGGGACCGCGACGCATCGTGAGTGTGAACATGCGCGCCGCGTGGGAAGCAATGAAGAACGCCGATAGTAAAAAGACGGCCACCGTAAAATACGTGATCCCATTGAACATGTGCTCCAACCCCATGGCGGTGGAGCGAAAGACGGAAACTTCCAGATGCACGACATACAGGTGATAGAGAATGACGAGTGCCAGCACCAGGCCGGCAACAAATGAGAGGGCCCCTATCTCCCAACCCGGCGAACGGCAAATTCTTCGCGACAGGCCGGTCCAGTCGTACTGCGCCATCAGGTAACGCCGCAGCGTCTTCAGCGACTCTCGAGGTTTTGCCTCTCTCGGACAAGTGACCGAACAATCTCCGCAGTCATGACAGAGCCATGGATCGAGGCTCTGGTGCACGGAGTCCCTCAATCCCAACACCACCGATTGCATGCTTCTACGAGGAAACGAAGCTGCATCGGTCGCCAGGTCGCAATCGATTGTGCAGCTGCCGCAATTGAAGCAACCGCGTGCATTGAAGACACCGTATTTGCGGACTTCGGACAGCAGTGTGGGATCGGACGTTTCTGTCATATCAGGTCCGTGCGATGTGTAAGGAGAGTGGTTCCGGGGGCGTCGAAAGAGACGATTGGCGGGTGGATGAGAGCGGAAAGTTCGTCAGAAATGGCCGGCTGCGCCATGAGCTTTCGTACCTCTCAGGTCCCATTAGATCCCGTAGTGCCGGCCCACCCCGGGTTCCGGGTAACGTAATTACCCCGGTCAAAGGTTAACCTGATTAACTATTTCATGGCGATCTTAGATTGTCAATGTTTTTTTCGACACTTTTATCTTAAATACTTGATGAAAAATCCAACATAAGACCTTAAACTACTAAATCTCGAGCTGATCGTGAAGTCCAACCGTCTTTTGTGTTGTATTTCCCAGCATAATGGTTGGCCAGCGACCTGTTCCGCGTAGATATTTTCGTCAGGTTGCAAAAAACTTCTGTTCAGAAATCCAATTTAGATGTACGCTCCCAATATATGTGGAAGCGTTTTCGTGGTGTACCGGTGGTTCTGCTGGTCGCCTGGAACCTGGCTTCCTGCAGCGCTGCCGCGAAGAAAGCCGCGGCGCCTGTGCCGGAAGCGCAGCAGTTCGTCGGCGACGCCCTGAAGGACCTTTACGTGGCTGCCAGTTTGGCGGCTCCGCAGTCCCCGGCGCAACAGAAAGTGATCCTGCGAATGGCTGAGAAGGCATCCAACGGGAAGGAACTGCTGCTCACGATGCGAGCGGCAGTCGGGGTGTTCCCTGCCGATGCTGGGTCGCGGGAGCAACACGCCGAGAGCCAGGCGCGCTCCATCGTCACGGCCAAGATGATGGAGCTTGGCACACTGGACCAATTGATTGAGTACTCGATGCAGTACCCCGTCTCGCCGGAGAGTATCCGGCCGTTTGTCCAGCGTATGTTTCAACTCGGGGATGAGAACTCCGACCCGCGGGTCTGGTATCGGATCAAGGCAGCCGCTTTCCACTTGAAGGCCGGTGATCTGGAACGGCAGGCGCAAGCCAGAGCAGACCAACTGGCAGGCAGATAAGGAGGTCAAAGCGATGGGAGTCTTGGTAGGTAAGAACGGACCCGGCCAGCAGGCAGGCATGGAGGTGGTGGCCCAGCGTTCCATGCGCATGGCCATGATTCTGAGCCTCTCGATTCTTGGGCTAGCCGGTGCATACTTCGGCGCTTTATATCTGATTGCGCACTGAAAACGGCTGACCCGTTCTAAACCGCGAGCTCTCCTTCAAGCCTGTCGATCTCGCGGCGAAGCCACCGCTTGAGCGCCTCTTCGGCCTCGGGCACATCCAGATTGATGATCGTTCTGTTCTCCCCATCGAGCGGAATATGGTGACACGGGACATCTTCTCCCCTGCGAGACTCGGGCACGAACTGCATGAGGATGCACTCGTCGCACGGATGCGGACGCGACGGATCGCCGAAATTCAGGCAGGTCAGCGAGTCTTGGAAAGGAGATGTGGATATCTGGGGCGTACGAACCGACCGGCCGTATCCGCCGTCCTCGACGAAGGCCAATTCGAATTTCAATTTTTCTAAAAGTTCGCGCTTCTCTTCAGACATAGACTCTTTGCCGCCCATTCCCACTCCTGACTCCTCGCTTCTGACTCCCAACTCCCAATTCCTAACTCGTGACTCCTGACTCCTTCTCGGCCCGATGCAGCCACCGGATGATTAGCCAGAGGCCTGCTATGGTGACGAAAATGGCCGTCAATGAGATGGCCAGGCCCATGCGCCGGATATACTTCTCTTTCATGGCGGCCTCTCCGGCCCGGTAATCCTCGGCGGCGATGGCCAAGCCCGCTTCCACCGGCTGGCTCACCGCCTCGATCGCAAAGGCGTGCACATTCGCGCGGGCTTTCACCAGGTTCTGGCGCGCATCCGTTTGGCGCAGGATAGCCTCCGAAACCTCCATCCCGGAGGTCCGCGCCTGCTCCAGGATCCCATCCGCGGCGACGATCCTGTTCTGCAGATTCTGTATCAGGCCGGCTGCTTGGGCGGCAATTTTTCCGCCGGCCGAGTCGGCGTCGTGGCATTCGGCGCACACCGCGTCCTTGCCTCCCAGCATCTGATCGGAGGTCTTCAGGATGGCGTGGTTGCTATGGCAGACCACGCAGGCGCCTGTGGACATCGCCGCAAACACCGGCTGGTGGGGGCTCTTGTCGAAGAGCTGCTCCTCAAAAACGTGACACGTCCCGCACACCGCGGCCACCGAAGCGACCGCCGGCGGTTTGGCGCCGTGATTGCCGTGACAAGTGGCGCAGTTGGGCGCCGAGAGATCGCCGCGTTTGGACAACTCCTCCCAATGCACGCTCTTCAGATAATTGGCGTACTGATCGGTCGGGATTTTGTAAGGGGCCATGTGGGCCGCGTCCGCATGGCACTGCGAGCAGGTCTTGGGCAGGTTCAGCGGGTACACCGGTGACAAAGCGTCGCGGGCCGCGCGAATATCATGCACGCCGTGGCAATCGATGCAGGTGGCCACCTTGGCGTCGCCCTTCGCCAGGTGCTGGCCGTGGACGCTGGTCGCATACTCGGCGGCCTGGTCCACTCGCTCCGACGGGTTATACTTCCGCATGAAGTTCGGATCGCTGTGGCACCGGGCGCAGAGTTTCGGGATGGCCGTCCGTAGCGGCACGCCGGCGAATCCGTGGGCCTTGCTCATGGAGGCCTCGGGATCGTCCGAATTGGGATCGCCGCCGTGGCAATCGGCGCAAGTAAACCCGTGCTGCAGGTGCACGCTGTTTCGAAACGCGGTCGCCGGCGCCTGCAGATCGCCCGTCATCTGGGAGTGGCACTCCAGACAGGAGTCCTTGGCGGGCAACCAGGCGGCAGCCAGCAGCAAGAGGAGCAGTGCGTGCTTCATCGCAAATACCCCAGCAGGGAAAATGTCGAGAGATAGGCTATGAACGCTACTGCGCCGCCGGTCACCAGTTTGGATCGCACAGTCCCATCCGGCCGCTGTCCCCAAAATGGAAGCGCCGCCCACCAAAATGCCAGCAGGCCGAATCCCAGCAGCCCGACCACTTCCCCTTCTATGCCCGCCACGTGGCCGGGTATCAGCTTCAGGGTATAGAACGGCGCCAGAAAATACCACTCCGGCCGGATCCCCGCCGGAGCCGGGGCAAACGCGTCGGCCTTCTCGCCCAATCCAAATGGGAACAGGGCCGCTAGTATTCCCAAGAGTGCGAGAGCGCCATACCAGACCATGAGCTCATGCAGAAAAAAATCGGGAAAGAACGGCATCTGCGCGGATTTCGTGCCGGCTCCACGAAACCGTTTTTCCACCCACGGAGGCGTACTGATGCCGAACTTCTGGACTAATCCCAGGTGGAAGAGCAGGAATAGCGAAGTGAGGGCGGGCAGCACGGCCACGTGGAATCCGAAAAACCGCGTCAGGGTAGCGCCGCCCACGGCGTCGCCTCCGCGCAAATAGCGGCCCAGGGTCGAGCCCATCCAGGGAACAAACGTGGCCATGTCGGTTCCCACTTTAGTGGCAAAAAACGAGATCGTATTCCAGGGCAGCAGATAGCCGCTGAATCCGAAGCCCAGCGCCAGGGCCAGCAGCATAATCCCGCTGAGCCATACCAGCTCGCGCGGCTTCCGGTAAGCGTGCAGAAACGCCACGCTGAACATGTGGACGAAAGCCGACAGGATCATCAGGTTCGCCGACCAGATGTGGATCGACCGGATGAGCCAGCCGAATGCCACGCGGGTCATGATGAACTGGACGCTCTCGTAAGCCTCCGCGGGGGTGGGCCGGTAGTACACCAGCAGCAGAATGCCGGTGACCACCTGGATCACAAACAGGAACAGCGTGATACCGCCAAAGGCGTACCAGATGGTGCCCGAGTGGACCGGCACGGTCTTGTGCGCGAGGAACTGGCTGATGGAATCCCACGCCAGCCGGTCCTGAAACCATGCCGCGATTGTTTTCTTGCGATGGATTGGCTGAGTGGGGAGCATGGCCTCTGATTCGCCTCAACCGCGGGAGATCACCACATCTTCACCGCGCAAATGAACCGCATATTCCTTCAACGGGGCGGGTGGTGGACCCGCAATCACTTTGCCGCTCAGATCGTATTGGCCATTGTGACAGGCGCACCAGATCAGCTTTCGCGACGCGTCGTATTGCACGATGCAGCTCAGATGCGTGCAAACCGCCGAGAAGGCGCGCCACTCAGTTTGCGCGATCCGGACGAGCAGCACGGGCTGGGTGCCGAATTTGACGATCTTGCCGGCATTGGGGGCGAGATCCTGTTCCTTGCCGCCCACCACCTCGTTCACCGAGGCCTCTGAAACTGCCGGAGGATTCAGGAACCGGACGACCGGATACAGAAACGAAACCAGTGAACCGATGAAACCGCCTCCGAAAATCCAAAACACGACATTGCGGCGCGCTGGCGGCATTTTCGCTTCACCTCTTTCGACAGTTCAATGGTGCTCAGGAAGATCTTACCATTCTGCGAAGTTGCCGTCGAATCCGTTGAGGAAAGCGTGTCCGCTACGAATCAACTCGCCCCCGAGGCATACGCCCGCGGCTCGATACAATAGACCTTTCCGTGCGGAATCATTCGACCAGACGCGAAATCCTCCAGGGTGTGGCAGTTCTGTGCGGCGTTCGCTTTGCCCGTGGTCAGGACACGCCGATTTTTTCCACCGATGTGAAAGTCGTAAATGTTCTGGCGACGGTGCGCAACAAAACCGGAGCGCTGGTCGGCAATCTCAGCCAGGACGATTTTTCGCTGGCTGAAGATGGCCGCCCGCAAACCATCCGTTATTTCGCTCGCGAGACCGACTTGCCGCTGACGCTCGGCCTGATGGTGGACACCAGCGGCAGCCAGCGCCGCGTGCTGGACGCGGAGCGCGGCGCCAGCGTGCGCTTCCTCGATCGCGTGTTCCGCGAAAAACAGGACCACGTTTTCATCATGCAGTTTGACAGCACCGTGCAACTGCGCCAGGCGCTCACTTCCTCGGTCCGCGAATTAGACGATGCCATGGCCTACGTGGACACGGAGACCATGCGCCAGTTGCGCATGCAGGGCGGCGGCGGCACTCTGCTTTACGATGCCGTGGCCCAGGCTTCCGATGAGGTGATGAGAAAGCTCAGCGGCCGGAAAGCGCTGATCGTGCTTTCCGATGGCGTGGACGTGGGCAGCTACGGCACGCTGAAGGATGCCGTGGAGGCCGCGCAGCGGGCCGGCACGCTCATCTATTCCATCCTGTACGCCGACCCCGGCGCCTATGGAATTTTCGGCGGCGGCGATGGCAAGCGCGTCCTGGAGCGCATGTCGAACGATAGCGGCGGCAGTTTTTTCGAAGTTTCGAAGAAGCAAACCGTAGACCAGATTTTCGATATCCTGCAAGAGGAACTGCGCAACCAATACAATCTGGGCTACGTATCGGATAAGCCGGTGACCCTCTCCGCGTTTCGCACCATTCAACTGACCGCTAAGCAAAAGGGTCTGGTCGTGCAAGCTCGTCATCAATATTGGGCGCAGCGCTAAGGACTGTGCTCGAGGGCCGGGGACAGACAGGTCTGTCCACGTCGGCGCAAAGACGGCGCCTTGGGACAGATTGGTCTGTCCCCTCACGAGACACTTGTGGCGTGAGATTGGGATGGAAAGAGGGCGTTGCGGCGGCCGGGGCTCTCGGACTTGTCGCCGGGCGTTTCTCCGGATTCTCTCGGACCCAATTACGGGCGGCCGCCAATGATTTGAACCGCATCTTCAGGGTTGATGACGCTGCATGGCGCC
>DATFYK010000010.1:0-45631 GCA_035315085.1 Occallatibacter sp. | reverse complement strand
CGCTCATCGCTCTCAACACGAAACGCTTCATCTTTCTGTTCCTTCCTGGCCGGGATTTGCATCTTTTCTCCCGGCTAGAGACCAATATACCCCCGATATGACTGCGCGGCGATTTTTCTTGTATTCCACTGACAGAGGTGCCCAGCAGGGCCTCTGCCGGACCCGAAATACCAAGATTTGGCCCATTTCAAAACGATGTTTCGATTCTCTTTGGCAGCACCAACCGCCGTCACAGGTGCCCAAGCGGTATGTGATCACGCGCAGTCACAGCCGCACCGCTTTGACGGAACCGTTGATGGCGTTCTACTTGGCTGGCCGGGGTTCAGCCGGCGGGGAAAGTGAAAGAAAAAGCAACTTTGCGCCATCTTACGTTATCCATAAGTAAGGAGGAGCGATTGGGGGTCGGAACCGCGAACGCTCTTGCCCAACACAACAAATAGCGGAGTGAACCTATGAAACACGCCACCATGCAACACTTCCCCTTGGACCATGCGTACCTTTGCCAGGATTGCAACTGCGTTGGCAACTGCGCGAAGCAGTGCCCGGCATGCGCTTCGGCTGTCCTTATGGGTCTGGCTGGAGTGCTGGACCGCGAATCAGAGGACGATCTGCAGTCGAGTTATTTCCGGCTCAACGCTATCGCAGCTTAAGTTCTGCTGAAGCAACGCACGGATCAACGAGGCTGCAATGTAAGTCGAATCCAAAGACCTTACCATTTTCAGGATTGCAGCAGGCGCTTGAAGAGCGTGGCAGGAGACTTGTGCGCGTGCACAGCCACAAAGGCCTTTCAGCGCGGATTCCCGTGAGAGAGAACGCACATTTGACGGGCCGCCATGGCGCCGCTCAACCAGCGCGCCGCTTCAAGGCCGGTACTTCTCAGATTGAACGGCAAGCGTTTCGGGGAAGTGCGGCATGGATTGCCCCTATAATGAATGATGGCCGGTTGCGTCCTGAGGCTCGCTGAGGAGACAGGGACGCGGCGGGACGACTTCTATGCGGTGCTTTCCCTTTGAATGACGCCATCACCATCCGCGGCGCGCGGACACACAATTTGAAGAATATTTCCTGCGAGATTCCCCATGGGAAGCTGACGGTGATCAGCGGGGTTTCAGGTTCGGGGAAAAGTTCGCTGGCCTTCGACACCATCTATGCGGAGGGACAGCGGCGGTATGTCGAGTCGCTGTCCTCCTACGCGCGGCAGTTTCTGGAACGGATCGAAAAGCCGGACGTGGACCTGATCGACGGCCTGGCGCCGGCGATCGCCATCAAGCAGAAAAACTCGACGCGCAACCCGCGCTCGACGGTGGCCACGGCGACCGAGATCTACGACTACATGCGCCTCTTGTATGCGCGCTGCGGAACGGTGCATTGCGTCTTCTGCGACGGGCTGGTGAAGCGGGATTCGATGGACGAGGTGGCCGAGGCGGTGCTCGGGCTGGGCGAGGGAACGCGGCTGAATGCGCTGTTTCCAGTGATGAACGCGACACCGGCGGTTGAGGCGGGAGCGAAGCCGGCGGCTAAAACCGTGGGACGGACGGCGAAGCCGGCGGTAAAGGGCAAGCCGGTGGTGACGGGAGGCGATTCGCCGCACACAGAGACGCTGAAGGCGCGGCTGACGGAGTTGCGCGGGAATGGGTTCAACCGGCTGTACCAGCAGGGCAGGATCTTCGAGTTTTCGACGCCGGAGTCGCTGCTGGACCTGGACTTCACGCTTCCAGTATTTGTGCTTTTGGACAGGATTGTGGTGAGCGCGGAGAACCGAGCGCGGATTGTGGACGCGGCGGAGATTGCCTACCGCGAGGGCGGCGAGGTGATCTTCGAGGAAGTTCCCCGCCCCACGGACGAAGACCTATCCCCCACCCCAGCAACCAAAGAACGCTTGCTGGGGGCCCCGGTGTCCGTGGGGACCCCGAAGCCGCGAGATGAAACGGCGGAGCGCAAGCGGCATCGCTTCTCCGGCGCATATGAGTGCAAGAGCTGCCACCGGCCGGGCCGCGAGCCGGAGCCGCGGCTGTTCAGCTTCAACAATCCGTTTGGCGCCTGTCCGCGCTGCCAGGGATTCGGCAATACGGTGGACTTCGACCTGAACCTGGTGATTCCGGACAAGGGGTTGAGCCTGAATGATGGGGCCATCGATCCGTGGAACCGGCCCAAGTACCGGCCGTGGTTCAGCGAACTGCGCAGGCAGGCGGCGGAGCTGGGCATTCGGCTGGATGTGCCGTGGCGCGAGTTGCCCGAGCAAGCGCGGGAGACGGTGTTGCGCGGCAAGGGCAGCTTTGTGGGCGTCTACGGCTTCTTTGCACAGATGGAGCGCAAGAGGTACAAGCTGCACGTGCGGGTGATGCTGAGCAAGTACCGGGGCTATGCGGAGTGCCCGGATTGCCGCGGGCAGCGGCTACGTGCCGAGGCTCGCTCAGTGCGCATCGATGGCCGGAATATCTGCCAGGCGACGGCGCTGACGATTGCGCAGGCAAAGGATTTTTTTGGGGCGCTGAAGCTCTCGCCGATGCAGGAAGAGATTGCGGGGCAGGTTCTTCACGAGGTGCGGCAGCGGCTGAGTTTTCTGGATGCGGTGGGACTGGAATATCTGACGCTGGACCGGCTGGCATCGACGCTGTCGGGCGGGGAGGCGCAGCGGATTCAACTGGCTACGTCGCTGGGATCGCAGCTGGTGGGGGCGCTGTATGTGCTGGACGAGCCATCGATCGGGCTGCACGCGCGGGACACGGCGCGGCTGATCCGGATTCTGAAGGAACTGCGCGACCTGGGCAACACGATTCTGGTGGTGGAGCACGATGCGGACGTGCTGCGGGCTGCCGATCATCTGCTGGATTTGGGACCGGGGGCGGGGGAGTATGGCGGCAAGCTGCTGGCGGAGGGAGTTCTGGCGGAGATCGAGGCCAACCCGAATTCGCTGACGGGGCGATATTTATCAGGGCAGGTATCGATTCCGGCGCCCGCGCGGCGGCGCGCGCCGGGGAGGGAACGGCTATTGCTGCGCGGGGCGCAGGCCAACAATATACACGGCATGGACGTGGAGATTCCGCTGGGGCTGCTGGTGGCGATTACGGGGGTTTCGGGGTCGGGCAAGTCGACGCTGATCCATCAGGTGCTATACAGGGCCGTGGCGCGGGCGCTGGGGCAGACCGACGGCGCCGATCCGTCGAGCGTGTACAAATCGCTGGCGGGGGTAGAGCGGCTGAGTGACGTGGTGCTGGTGGACCAGACGCCGATCGGACGCACGCCGCGCTCGAATCCGATTACGTACATCAAGGGATTCGATCTGGTGCGCGAACTGTTTGCCGCGCAGCCGGAGGCCAAGCGGCTGTCGCTGACACCGGGACATTTTTCGTTCAATGTGCCCGGAGGGCGATGCAACACCTGCGAGGGCGACGGGACGGTGACGGTGGAGATGCAGTTCCTGGCCGACGTGGAACTGGTTTGCGAAGAGTGCAACGGCACGCGCTACCAGGCCAAGGTGCTTCAGGTCGAGTACAAGGGGAAGAACATTCACGATGTGCTGCAGATGACGGTGAAGGAGGCGCTGCGCTTCTTTGCCGGGCAGACGAAGCTGCTGGAAAAGCTGGCGGTGCTGGACGAGATCGGGCTGGGTTACCTACGGCTGGGGCAGTCGGCGACCACGCTGTCAGGCGGCGAGGCGCAGCGGGTCAAGATGGCCGCGCATCTGGCGCAGGTGCGCGCGGTGAACGCCAACGTCAAGCCGTCGCAGGCCAGCCGCGTGCTCTACATTCTTGACGAGCCGACGACCGGGCTGCACTTCGACGATGTGTCGAAGTTGCTAATGGCCTTTCGCAAGCTGATCGACGGGGGCGGATCGCTCATCGTGATCGAACACAATCTGGACGTGATCAAATGCGCGGATTGGGTGATCGACCTGGGACCGGAGGGCGGCGAAGGCGGGGGGCGGATTGTGGCGGAGGGCACGCCGGAGGAGATTGCGGGAAATCTGCTTTCGCATACGGGGAAGTGGCTGGGGCGGGTGCTGTGAGGCGGATGCTGCCGGGGTTTCTTCAGTCCGGCTACAGATTTATACCAGGATGACCAGTTCGGAGTATGGCTTGAGCTGCGCATCGGTCGTGAGCAGATGCAATGGCTCGCTGATTGCCTGGGCGATCAAGAGGCGGTCAAAAGGATCGGTGTGATAGAGGGGCAGGTCGGCGACAAGGACAGTGTGTCTCGAAAACACAGGTAGTTCCTCGAAACCGGCCGCTTCCATAGATTGGACGACCCGCCTGGGATTCGCGTTCAATTTGCCGATACGAACCTTGATGGCAATCTCCCAGATGGATGCCGAGGAGACTAGCACTGCCTCGGCATCCAGCATCAATCGCCGGGCTTCCTTGGGCAGATTCCGCGGCTCGTAAAACTGCCAGCAGACTATATGTGTATCCAGGAGAAGCTTCATCACCGGCCTTCAAACTCGGCCAGAATCTCGTCCGGCAGTGGCGCGTCAAAGTCTTCCGCGATCCAGCCCTCGCCTTCGAGAAGGCCGAAAACAATAGGACGCTTTTCTTTCTTGTTGAGCGCAGTCAGCCGGGCCACCGGCTTTCCCGCGCGCGCTATCACCACATCGGTGCCGGAAGAGGCCAGATCGACGAGTTTGGAGAGTTGGGTCTTGGCTTGATAGATGTTGACGGTCTGCATGGCTGTCCTCCAGACTAGACCAAGTCTAGTCTAGCACATTTCCGGGAGTTGGTTGCGGCGGCGGGTATACACAGGCTGCCATAAGCGATACTGGAAAACGAACGGGGGACGAGGATGACGCTGCTCCACGACGACAGGCTATTTCCGGCGGAAGAGAGAACGCGGGCCATTGCACGGCGGCTGTATGCGGGGATTCGGGGGTTGCCCATTGTGAGCCCGCATGGGCACACACAGGCGGGGTGGTTTGCGCGGAACCAACAGTTTCCCGATTCCGTGGCGCTGTTCGTGCAGCCGGACCACTACGTCTTCAGGATGCTCTACAGCCAGGGAATCACGCTGGAAGAACTGGAGATCGGCCAGGCGCGCATAGCCGAGCCGCGCAAGGTGTGGCGGATCTTTGCCAGCCATTACCACCTGTTTCGCGGGACGCCGACGCGGCTGTGGCTGGACTTTGCGTTTCAGGAGCTGTTTGGGCTGTCGGACCGGCTTTCGGCGGCGACGGCGGACGACTACTACGACGCGATCGAGGCCAAGCTGGCCACAGCGGAGTTTTTGCCGCGGGCGCTGTATGAGCGCTTCCGGATCGAGGTGCTGGCTACGACCGATTCGCCGCTGGATTCGCTGGCAGACCACGCGGCGATTCGGGATTCGGGTTGGAAGGGGAGGATTGTGCCTACATTCCGGCCCGATGCGGTGGTCGATCCGGATTATTCGGAGTTTCGGGCGGGGGTTGAGGCGCTGGGGGCGCTGACCGGCGAGGACACGGCCACCTGGCGCGGCTATCTGCGTGCGTTGGAGGCGCGCAGACAGTATTTCAAGACGCTAGGCGCAACGGCCACCGATCACGGACATCCGACAGCGCAGACGGCGGACCTGAACGAGCCGGAGGCTTCGCGGCTGTTTGCGTCGGTGATGGAGGGAACGGCTGGGGCGGCGGAGCATGAGCTTTTCCGCGCGCAGATGCTGACGGAGATGGCGCGGATGAGCCTGGAAGACGGGCTGGTGATGCAGATTCATCCCGGCTCGGCGCGCAACCACAATGCGCGGATTTTTACGCGTTACGGGCGCGATATGGGAGCGGATATCCCGAGACCGACGGGGTATGTTGAGGCGCTGCGGCCGCTGCTGAACCGGTTCGGCAACGAGGCGGGGTTGACCATCATTCTGTTTACGCTGGATGAGACCGCGTACAGCAGGGAACTGGCGCCGCTGGCGGGCCACTATCCGTGCCTGCGGCTGGGACCGCCGTGGTGGTTCCACGACAGCCCGGAAGGGATGCGGCGCTTCCACGAGCAGGTGACGGAGACGGCGGGGTTCTATAACACCGTGGGCTTCAACGACGATACGCGGGCGTTTCTGTCGATTCCGGCGCGGCACGACGTGGCGAGGAGGATGGACGCGGGGTTTCTGGCGCGGCTGGTGGCCGAGCATCGTCTGGATGAGGATGAGGCGGTGGAGTTGGCGCGAGAGCTGACTGTGGGGCTGGTGAAGAAAGCGTACAAGCTATAAAAAACCGCGATATCATTTAGTCATTTAGGGGGGAACCGGCAGACCCCTGCTGCTTGAGAAATCATTTCGCATGCATGTCCTTGTCCTTCGACGGGTTTCATCTCAGGAGCTAAGCACTGGTCTGACTTGATGGCGCTCGGGCTTCGGGGGCCGACCCATAGCACCACGCAATCGCTTGGCACGTTCGGATCCAATGCGAGGGTACTTCGCTGCTTAACGCCGGCGTTGCTAAAGGCATTCAGTATGTCATGCGGTTTGGGATTGAACTTGTTCCAGTTCTCTGCATAATTGGCTGATAGTTGTATGTCAATAATTCGCTCGTCTCCTTTTGGAGCCATTGTTGGACCCTTCACCACCCACTTAAGTGTGTTGAACATCTTCGCGAACTCTTCTGCATATTTCTTGCTATTCTTTCCCCCTGCAAAATAAACAAGTATATGCGATCGGCTGTACTTTCTCAACACCGGCTCGATAATCTGATGTTGATATTCTGTGATGTGCCTATCGTCAGATTGCTGGTCTAACTCTGATGGCGAAGGCAATGATTTCATTCTTCTGACCGTCAAGGCGCCGTCTGCTCGTTGGTAATTGAAGGCGTCAAGTTTGCTCGGAGCGTCTTCTGCTAGTTTCATCAGTTCTGAGCAAGGGCGATGTTCCCCCGCTGCCACGTTGTATGATTCGGGAAGCAGGGCGTCCCTACATCTGAGGGCTGGTTCTCGCTCATTATCTGTACTAATCTCCATCGCGAATTGAGGCTGATTTTGAACGCTACGGACTATAAGTCTTTGAGAGGATCGTGATTCACTTGTGACAACCGTAACCGTGTAATCTTCGTCCCATGGAGATGATGGCACAAACAAAAAATGAATATCTGTGGATCGCGGACCCGGATCAATCTCCGGGTAGGTCTGGATGTACATTTGGCCAGACTTATTATCTTTCAGCGCAATCTCGACATTGCGACGGATTTGCGGGCCATTCATTTCGACGAAGAAGGCGCGTGACTGGCATTCTATCAATTCGGCGCTAGCGGCGAGGTAGATGGTGGTCCGAATGCTTGCCCTTGCAGCGCGGTGAGCAACGTAGCAAAACAATGAGAGGATCGCTAGTGATAGCAGAAGAGCCCCGGCAAGTGTTTGGCGGAAATACGGTAATCTCGGTACTAGAATCTGCTTCTTGCTTCTAGTAGCGTTGGGGAGCAGAATTGGTGATTCCACTTCGCGGATCGTCGGCTGCGTGCTGATCTCGTGCCAGACTTCGCATGTTGCCTTTGTGGCATGAACTAAAGCTATGGCGCACAAGAGCCAGACAAAAGGCTCCGCTCCCTGCCAGAAAGTGACGGGTTTTCCAAAGAGGAATTGATAAAGAATGGTAAGAGCGAGCGCAACTCCGTCAATCCATTTTTCCCTCGTAGAACGCATGATCCCGCCTTTGAACTTACCGACAAGGCGAGCTACAAGGGATAGGGCCATGACGCCTGATTGTATCACTTTGCGTGGTGTTACTGCCTTCTCCTCGAATCGCGTGGTTTCCCACCCTCGCGCCGGGAAAAAGGCGCCAGGATGGGGCCCGGTTTTATTGTGGAAAGGAAGAAACTGCCGGCAGGATCGTCGCGGCAGCTTACTTTACAGGGTGCAATTCTTCGCGGACCTGGGCCAGGAGTTTGAGGTAAGCGCGGGCGGTTTCGGTGATGGTCTCGGGGCGGCCTGCTTCGATGGCGGCGAGGTTGACGAGGTCGCTGCCGACGCCGAGGGCGCGTGCTCCGGCGCGGAGGAAGCTCTCAGCGGTTTCGAGAGTGACGCCGCCGGTGGGGATGAGCTTGAGGTGGGGGAAGGGCGCGAGAAGGGATTTGAGGTAGCTGGCGCCGCCGACTGCGGAGCAGGGAAAGATTTTCACGTAGTCCGCGCCGGCCTCCCAGGCGGTGATGACTTCAGTGGGCGTAAGCGCGCCGGGGATGGAGAGCTTCCCGCTCCTTTTTGTTTCGGAGATGACCTCCGGATGGAGGCTGGGGCTAACGACGAACTCAGCGCCGGCTTCGATGGTGGCTCGGGCTTGCGCGGCGGTGGTGACGGTGCCGGAGCCGAGCAGGAGCTTCGCTCCGTATTCTCTCTTGAGTTCTTTCAATACATCCAGCGCGCCGGGGACGGTCATGGTGATTTCGACGACCGTGACGCCGCCGGCGATCATGGCTTTGACGACGGCGTGGGCCTGGGCGGCCGAGCGAGCGCGGAGGACGGGAATGAGGCCGACGCGCTCGATGACTTGTGCCGTGGTTTCGGACATGGCTTTTTTACCTTATCAAAGTACTATCGGCGACCGGTATCGCGTCTGTAAGTAGTGCGCCTCCCGGGGTCTCGACGTGGTGGTCGGCGCACCGACGATGTATTGATAGATTTAGTAGTCTTCAGCAAATCACCGCAAGAAGCGCATTTCACGCGGTCATTCGGCGCACCGTAGCCGATGAGTTGGCCCACGAAGACGGATTTCTCGATGCCGAATACGGCGCATTCCGCGTTTACACATTTCGCACTGACGTTCATGATCCACCTTCGCTATCCTATCGCTATGATTATCTCCTTATATCTGATGTTCTTCAAGTGGCTAGATGCCGTCAACGGGCAATCCGTGCCGACCCGCCCTGGATGATGCGTTCGACTTCTGCCAAGGTGGCCATGCTGGTGTCGCCGGGGGTGGTCATGGCCAACGCGCCGTGGGCCACGCCGCAGCGGACGGCCCATTCGATGGGCTTGCCGGCGAGCAGGCCGTAGATGAGGCCGGAGGCAAAGCTGTCTCCGCCGCCGACGCGGTCCAGAATGTCGATCTCGCGCTGCGGGACGTGGACGATCTCGTCATTATAGAGAGCGATGGCGCCCCAGGCGTTGCGGCTGGCGGTGTGGGCGGTGCGCAGGGTGCTGGCGATGAGCTTGAGGTTCGGATAAGCGGCAGCAACTTCGCGCAGCATCTCTTCGTAGCCGGCGATGGGCAGTTGGGCAAAGTCCTCGCCGACGCCTTTGACGTGGACGCCGAGCATGGCGGAGAAGTCCTCTTCGTTGCCGAGGAGCAGATCGACCTTGCGGACCAGTTCGCGGTTGACTTCCTGGGCTTTGGCCTTGCCTCCGATGGACTTCCAGAGGGATTCGCGGTAATTGAGGTCGTAGGAGACCGGGGTTGCGTGGCGGCGGGCGGCGTCCATAGCTTCGGCGGCCACTTCGGCGGTGGAGGCGGAGAGCGCGGCGAAGATGCCGCCGGTGTGAAAGCACTTCGCGCCGTTCTTGGGTCCGAAGATCGAGGGCCAGTCGAAGTCGCCGGGTTTGAGCTGGCTGACGGCGGTGTGGCCGCGGTCGGAACAGCCGGCGGCGGCGCGGAGGCCGAAGCCTCGCTCAGTGAAGTTGAGGCCGTTGCGGACGGCGCGGCCTACGCCGTCGTAAGGAACCCACTTGAGCAAAGAAGTATCGACGCCGCCCTGGAGGATAAGGTCTTCGACGAGGCGGCCGACAGGGTTGTCGGCCAGAGCGGTGGCGATGGCGGTGCGCAGGCCGAAACAGCGGCGCAGGCCGCGGGCCACGTTGTATTCGCCGCCGCCCTCCCAGACCTGGAAGTGGCGGGTAGTGTGGATGCGGCTCTCGCCGGGATCGAGGCGGAGCATGACTTCGCCCAGGCTCAGGCAGTCCCAGCGGCGGGGAGAATCGGGAATGTGCAGTGTGTTCATCGGCGTGGACTCATGGTTCAAAGACACTGTATCGCATTGTCCCGCGGCCGGGGCGTGACGGCTGAGGCCGTGGGCAAATCGCCATCCATGATAATGTTTTTGGGGCGGGCGTTGGCGGCGGAATTCGCGGCTGTGTTCAGCCGGCAAGAGGGCAAAATCCGGGCGTCTGGGAGGTGAGACTCAATGATGAGCAAAAATCTTTTCGATTTGAGCGGCAGGGTTGCAGTGGTGACCGGCGGGACGACAGGGCTGGGCCACGCGATTGCGCTGGGAATGGCCGAGGCTGGCGCCGATGTAGTGGCGAGCGCGCGGCGGCTGGATTTGGTGGAGAAGGCAGCCGCGGAGATCGAGGCGCTTGGCCGGCGCTCGCTGCGCGTGACCAGCGACGTGCTGGACCGGGCCTCGCTGGTGGCGCTGCACGATGCGGTGATTCAGGAGTTCGGCAAGGTGGACATCCTGGTGAACGCGGCCGGGATTACCCACAAAGGGCCGACGCTGGAAGTGGAGGAGGCCGACTGGTTGCGGGTGATGGAGACCAATTTGACAGGCACATTGCGCGCCTGCCAGATCTTCGGCGCGACCATGGTGCGCGCCGGGTATGGGCGCATTGTCAACATCGCTTCGCTGACCTCGTTTGTGGGCTTGTACCAGGTGGCGGCGTACTCGGCCAGCAAAGCCGCAGTGGCCTCGCTGACCAAGGTGCTGGCCGTCGAGTTGGCGAAGACCGGGGTGAATGTGAACGCCATTGCGCCGGGCGTGTTTCCCACGCCGCTGAATGCATCGTTGATTCAGGGCACGCCGCGCGGGGAAGAACTGATTCTGCGCACGCCGATGGGCCGGTTCGGCGAGCCATGGGAGGTGGCCGGGGCGGCGATCTTCCTGGCTTCGGAGGCGGCTCGGTTTGTGACCGGCGAGATTGTAGCTGTGGACGGCGGGTTCCTGGCCAGCGGGGTGAATCAATAAACAGTTGTCAGTGATCAGATGTCAGTTGTCAGGGAACAGGGATTGGCGACAACGGGGGATTGAGTGAGCGGTCATTCCACGATCGATGCAAAGGAACCGGCGCAGGTTTTTGCGGAACCGCCGGCGCTGGCGGGGCGCTGGACGGTCTGCGCCATGCTGTTCGTGGCCACGACGATCAACTACATGGACCGCCAGGTGCTCGCCTACCTCAAACCGGTGCTTGCGCAGAGCACAATCCACCTGGCGCCGCTGCTACCGGGATGGCCGACGGTGGAAAAGTCCATCAGCATGAGCGAGGTTCAGTATGGCAACATCGTGGGAGTCTTTTCGATCGCCTACGCGCTAGGCGTGATTTTTGCGGGGCGGCTGGTGGACAAGCTCGGGTGCCGCAAGGGCTATCCGATCGTTACCGGCCTGTGGAGCCTGGCAGCGATGGGGCACGCGCTGGTGAATTCTGTTTTCGGATTCGGCGTGGCGCGATTCTTCCTGGGACTGGGCGAGAGCGGCAACTTTCCCGCGGCGATCAAGGCGACGGCGGAGTGGTTCCCGGCCAGCAAGCGGTCGCTGGCTACGGGGATCTTCAACTCCGGCGCCTGCGTGGGAGCAATTCTGGCTCCGGCGATCGTGCCGTGGGTAGCTTTGCACTTTGGATGGCGCGCGGCTTTCCTGACGACGGGAGTGTTCAGCGCGAGTTGGATTGTCTGGTGGTCGTTGAAGTACCGGACGCCGCGCGAATCGATGGAATGGAGCCGCGGGGTGGTGATTGCGCCGCCGCCCGGGCCACCGCTGGCGTGGTGGAAGCTGCTGGGCTTCAGGCAGACGTGGGGGTTTGTGCTGGGCAAGTTTCTGACCGATCCAGTGTGGTGGTTCCTTCTGTATTGGCTTCCCGGCTACTTCAGTTCGCGGTTCAATCTGGACCTGTCGCATCTGGGACTGCCGCTGATCGTGATTTATGGTTTTTCGACGGTGGGAAGCGTCTGCGGGGGCTGGCTGCCGGATGGTTACGTCTGGCTGGGGATGGGGCTGAAGCCTGCGCGGCTGGCTGCCATGCTTACCTGCGCGTGCCTGATTGTGCCGATTGGGTTTGTGGGCGGGCTGCACTCGGAGTGGGGCGCGGTGGCGCTGCTGAGCCTGGCTACGGCCGCGCACCAGGGATGGTCGGCCAACCTCTTCACCACGGTCCCGGATATGTTTCCTCACGAGTATGTGGGGACGCTGGTGAGCTTTGGGCAGGTAGCTGCGGCGTTAGGATTGGCAATTTTCGCACCGATAGCGGGGCATATTCTTCAGTTCACGCACAGTTATGCGCCGCTGTTCCTCTATTCCGCCTCGGCCTATCTTGTTGCTTTGATGGTGTTGCGGACACTGGCGCCGGGACTGAAGCGGGCCATGGCGCAGGGCTAGAGCGCGGTTGAAGGGAAGTAGAAGTGACAGAGCCAAGGAAATTGCGGATGGGCATGGTGGGCGGGGGCCCAGGAGCGTTCATCGGTCCGGTGCATAAGATGGCAGCCGAGCTGGACGGCAGAATCGAGCTGGTTGCCGGGGCGTTCTCGCAGTCGACAGAGCGGTCGCGCGCGGCGGGCGCGGGTTTCGGGATCGATCCCGGGCGAGCGTATGCGGACTACAGGCAGATGCTGGAGGCGGAGCGGAAGCGGACGGACGCGATCGACTTTGTGGCGATTGTGACGCCGAATCATTTGCACCTGCCGGTGGCAGTGGCGGCGCTGGAGGCGGGTTTTGCGGTGGTGAGCGAAAAGCCGGCCACGGCTACATATGCGGAGGCGTTGGAGCTGGAGGCGGCGGTGGCGAAGGCAGGGCTGCCTTATGCGCTGACGCATACGTATGCCGGTTATGCGCTGGTGCGGGAGGCGCGCGCCGTGGCGCGGCTGCCGGGAGGGCATCCCGAGGGCTATATCGAGGCCTTTGCCGTGCTCTACCGGGAGTTTGCCGATGGGTTGATGGCGTGGCGGCGGGGCGAGCGAAACCCGTTGCCGGCAACGCTGCCGGGGATTGTGGCCGGGGTGCGCGGGATGCGGTTTATCGAGCGCGCCATCGCGAGCAGCCGCGAGGGAAGCTGGGTGGAGTTTTAGAGCTCGGGACAACGGGGGAAGCGGTCGTGGTCTCCCACCCATTCCGCATAAAGCGCGGAATGGATGGGGCACCCAATGTGTTTGGGCTGTTGAGGCTCGTGGTATCCCAGGTCCGAGAATCCGGACCTGGGGCACCCATCAATGCAGGAGAGATGAGATGAAGACGATCAAGGGGCCGGGGATTTTTCTGGTGCAGTTTGCGGGAGATGCGGCGCCCTTCAACACGCTGGAGGGGATGGCGCATTGGGCGGCGGGACTGGGCTTTACCGGGGTGCAGATTCCGAGCTGGGACAAGCGGCTGTTCGATTTGAAGCTGGCCGCCGAGAGCCAGGAATACTGCGACGAGGTGCTGGGCGTAGTGGGCGGGGCGGGGGTAGCGGTTACCGAGCTTTCGACGCATTTGCAGGGACAGCTGGTGGCGAGTCATGCGGCTTATGATGTGCTGTTTCAAGGGTTTGCGCCACCAAAGTTCGCGGAGGACTTGAAGGGCCGGCAGGCGTGGGCGGTGGAGCAGTTGGAGTTTGCGGCGAAGGCCAGCCGGAGGCTGGGGCTGAAGGCGCACGCGACGTTTTCAGGGGCGCTGGCGTGGCCGTTTTTCTATCCCTGGCCGCACCGGCCGGCAGGGCTGGTCGACGAGGCGTTTTCGGAGCTGGGGCGGCGGTGGCTGCCGATTCTGCGGGTGTTCGACGAGGCCGGCGTGGACGTTTGCTACGAACTGCATCCGGGCGAGGACCTGCACGACGGCGCGACCTTCGAGCGGTTTTTGGGAGTGGTTGGCGGTCATGCGCGGGCGAACATCTTGTACGATCCCAGCCACATGATCCTGCAACAGATGGATTATTTGGCCTTCCTCGATCTCTATCACGAGCGGGTGCGGGCGTTCCACGTAAAGGACGCGGAGTACCGGCCGAGCGGCCGGTCGGGGGTGTATGGCGGCTACCAGGAATGGATCGACCGGCCAGGGCGATTCCGGTCTCTGGGCGACGGACAGATCGATTTTCATTCGATTTTCTCGAAGCTGGCGCAGTACGACTATCCGGGGTGGGCAGTGCTGGAGTGGGAGTGCTGCCTGAAGCATCCGGAGGACGGCGCGGCGGAGGGGGCGAAGTTTATCAAGGAGCGGATTGTCCGGGTGACGGAGCGGGCGTTCGACGATTTTGCCGGGGGCGGGACGGATCAGGGGCGGAATCGCAAGATTCTGGGGCTGTGAGGGGCGCTAGCCCCCTCATCAGATCGAGATTCCGGCGGAGCGATAAATCTCGGTGATATAGCGCATGTCGCGGAGGCCTTCTTCGCCCGGAGTTCTGGGCTCCAGTCCATTTTGGATGCAATGGGAGAAGTGCTCGGCCTGGGCCATGAAATGCGAGGGGTCGCGAGCGGGGTTCAGTTCGTCCAGTTGCGTGCCGGAGAAGTCTCCACGCAGGTGAAGGCCATCGTAGTTAAAGGCCGGACTGGCTTCAAGCCAGCCCTTCGATCCATGCACGCGATAGAAACCTTCCATGGGAGCGCCGTAGGTAGTGTTGCAACTGGCGACGATGCCGGAGGGAAACTTCATGGTCCAGGAGACGTTTTCCTCGACTTGATCGAAGCGTCCGTCGTGATCGGTGGTCGAGGCGAAGGCGGCAATGTGCTGAGGCTCTTCGCCGGTCAGGTAGCGGCAGGCGCTGAGGGAGTAGATGCCGACGTCGAGGAGCGGGCCGCCGCCGCCGAGTTTCTTATTGAGGCGCCACTCGCCGGGGGCGATGTTGAAGCCGAATGCGCTTTCGATGGCCTGGACCTGGCCGAGCGCGCCGGAGCGGATGAGTTGGACGGCCTTGAGGTTGGTGGGCTCGTAGAAGCAGCGGTAGGCGATCATGAGCTTGACGTTGGCGGCCTTGCAGGCGGCGATCATGGCCTCAGCGTCGGCGACGGTGGTGGACATGGGCTTCTCGCAGAGCACGTGCTTGCCGGCTTTGGCGGCGCGGATGGTGTACTCGGCGTGCATGGAGTTGGGCAGGGCCACGTAGACGGCGTCGACGGCGGGGTTGTGCGCGATCTCATCGAAGTTGTCGTAGTTGTAGATGGAGGTTGAAGGGACTCCATACTGGGCCGCGATGCGCACGGCCTTGTCGCGATGGCCGCTGACCAAGGCGGCGATGCGGGAGTTGGTTGTATTGAGGGCGCCGGGCATGAAGTGGTCGGCGATGCGGCCCAGGCCGATGACGGCGTAGCCGATTTTACGCTCAGGAGTCTGAGAGTTGAGGGCGGGGGCGAAACGGGCGGCCAGGCCCAGCGCGGCGAGTTTGGCGAATTCTCTTCTGTTCAGGATCATGGGGATCGATTCTCTCTTTTGATGGTCCGGTTCTTGACGATTCGATTGTACGCAGCTTTGCATCCCGGGGGAAAGATTTGTCTGGACCGGGAGTAGCGGCCTAGGATCAGGGCCATGGAGATTCTGGTTTTGGACGGCCAGCCGCTCACGCTGGCCGAGATTGAAGCTGTTTCGCTGAGCGGCTGCGCGGTGGCAATCGCCCCCGCGGCGCTGGCGCGAGTGGCGGCCAGCCGGGAGCTGATTGAGGAGATTCTGGCCGAGGGGCAGACGGTTTATGGAGTCAACACCGGCTTCGGAAAACTGGCGGACGCCCGGATTCCGTCCGGCAGCCTGGCGCAGTTGCAGACCAACCTTGTGCGCAGCCACTCCGCCGGGGTAGGGCAGCCGCTGTCGGAGGCGGAGACGCGGGCCATGCTGCTGCTGAGGGCCAATGTGCTGGCCAAGGGCTTGAGCGGCTGCCGGCCGGCGCTGGTGGAACTGCTGGCGGCGCTGCTCAACGCCGGGGTGCATCCGGTGATTCCGGAAAAGGGTTCGGTGGGCGCGAGCGGGGACCTGGCGCCACTGGCTCACCTGGCGCTGGTGGCGATCGGGGAGGGCGAGGCATTTTTGAAGGGCGAACGGATGGCCGGCGGCGAAGCGCTGCGGCGGGCGGGGTTGCAGCCGCTGGCACTGGCCGCCAAGGAGGGCCTGGCGCTGCTGAACGGGACGCAGGCCATGACCGCCGTGGGCGCGTTGGCGGTGGCGCGAGGGCTGCGCGTGGCGAGGCTGGCGGATGTGGCGGGGGCGATGTCGCTGGAGGCGCTGATGGGCACGCCTTCCGCTTTCGATGCGCGGATTCACGAGGCGCGGCCACATGCAGGGCAGATTGCGGCAGCGGCGCACCTGGTGCGGCTGATGGAGGGCTCGGAGATACGCGAGGCGCACCGGGAGCACGATTCGCGGGTGCAGGACGCCTATTGCCTGCGCTGTATGCCGCAGGTGCACGGGGCGGCGCGGGATGTGCTGGAGCATGTGCGGGGAGTGCTGGAGATTGAGAGCGGTTCGGCTACGGATAATCCGCTTGTATTCCCAAAGAACTCCTCCAAAACGTTCGAGCACGGAGTGCTTTCGGGAGGGAATTTTCATGGAGCGCCGCTGGCGTACGCGTTCGACTACGCGGCCATTGCGCTGACCGCTCTGGCCAGCATGACGGAGCGGCGGATCGACCGGCTGCTGAATCCGGACATCAACGAGGGGCTGCCGGCGTTTCTCTCGCCCGATGCGGGGCTCTCGTCGGGATTCATGATGGCGCAGGTTGTTGCGGCGGCGCTGATCAACGAATGCCAGGTGCTGGCGCACCCCGCGTCGACGGGCAGCATCCCGACCAGCGGGGGCAAGGAGGATCATGTCTCGATGGGCATGACCGGGGCGCTGAAGCTGCGCCAGATTGTGGAAGACGCCGAGCGGATCGTGGCCATCGAGCTGATGTGCGCGGCGCAGGGGTTGGAGTTCCGCAGGCCGCTGAAGTCGGGATGGGCGATCGAGCGGGCGCATGCCGCGGTGCGGGCGGTGATTCCGCGGCTGGACCAGGACCGGATTCTGGCGCCGGATATCGATGCGCTGGCCTCGGCGGTGAGGACGGGTGCATTCGAGGCGTGGTGCGAATAGCCCGAGTGAATACGAGCCGAGTACTCACAACGAAGCTGTCAACCGTAAAAAGGGAGGTTGCCAGGCTGCCAGGCTTATCCTCTCGCATTTGACACTGAAACCGCTATCCCGGTTAGGCTGAATTATTTAACACTCAAACCCATCCGCGTCTCCACCAGGACGTCGCCCTGGAACGGCCTTCTCCGGCTACAAGCTATCTCCGGCAGACTCGGAGCTCATTCCATCCAGATTCATTCCGGCGATCTGCCGGCCGCCGCAGGCTCCGGTCCGGGCGCAAAAATAATTCGTATCCGGTAATGCGATTCGATGGTTAAATGTGGGTACTATGTCTTTGGCGGGAGGTCGCCCATGCGCAAATTGGCAATGTACGGGTTCGTCGTGGTAATGGCGCTACCGGCGTTTGCGGGCCAGCGCGTGACGGTAACCGAGTTGGAGCACGTGCTGTCGGCCGCGCGAGGCAGCTCGGATACTGAAATAGCACGAAAACTGGAAGATCTGGAGCTGACCGAGCGTCTGAGCCCGGCCAAGCTAGCGCACTGGAGGGCGGGTTTACCCGGCGAAAGGGCCCAACAGGCTCTGCTTGCGCTGGCAGATCAGTCGGCTTTTCTCGATCCCCCGGCGGCGGATATTCCCACCACGGCAGCGCCGGACCTGGCCGAGCAGCGCCGCATCATGACCTTGACTGTCGATTATCTTCGCAAAGCCCTGCCTTTACTGCCGAGCCTTTTCGCCACGCGCACCACCACGCGCTTCCTCTCCAAGCCCTCCGACCTTTCCGAGTCACTTCATCCCGTGGGCCGATCCAGCATCACCGTGCTCTATCGCGAAGGCCGCGAGAAGGTGGAACAGGAAACGGCAAAGAACAAGAAGCCGCCGCTGGAGGAACGGGGGTTGACCAGTTGGGGAGTCTTTGGTCCCGTTCTTTCCACCGTGATGTTAGATGCCGGCCTGAACAAGCTGGCGTGGAGCCGGTGGGAGAACTCCCCCGCCGGAGCGATTGCCGTTTTCCAGTACTCAGTGCCAATAGAGAAATCCCACTACGACATTCGTTACTGCTGCTTCACTTCGGCATACGGATTCGAGATCAATCTCTTTCACGAGTTCACCGGCTACCACGGGGAGATCGCCGTGGATTCAAGCGACGGCTCGATCCTCCGCCTGACCCTTGTGGCAGACCTCAAGCCGGAGGCTCCTCTTTCCCAGGCGGCAATCATGGTGGAATACGCCCCGGTCGAGATAGGCGGCCAGACCTATATTTGCCCCATTCGCAGCGTGTCCCTTTCAAAGGCACAAACCGCCGCCAAGGGCCAGGTTCAGCCACCTTCGGCGCCGGCAGCGAATACCCCAGGAAACTCCCTGCTGGAGGCCAGTTTCGTTCCCTCCGGCATTAGCCAAGTTCTCCTCAACGACGATTCCTATGAGCAATATCATCTATATCGCGGCGAGCTGAATATAGTGACCGGGGAGGGAACAGGAACAGAGCAGGCCATCAACACAGCCGGCAAGCAGGCCGAGAATGCCCCTTCCGAAACCGTGAACTCACCCTCCGGCGCCACAGCCGCTAAAGCGGCCCAGACGGAGGCCGATACGGCAGATCTTGCCGCCGCGGCCGTTCCCTCTGGCGCCGTGCCGGCTCCAGCAGCGGCCGCCGCGGTAGCTCCAGCGGCGCCCACCGACACTGAGATCGCCGTGACTGCCGCAACCGGCATACCAGAAACCGCCCTCCATCCCCGTCCCGCAACGCCGGTTTCCGGTTTTATCCTGCGCACCACCTCGCGCCTGGTGGATGTGGGTTTGGTCGCCTATGACAAGAAGGGCCATCCGATCACCGACCTGAAGCCGGAGAACCTGGAAATCTACGACAACGGGCGCAAGCAGCAGATCAAATTCTTTACCGATGCCGCCGCCGATGCGACCCAGCCCGCCGCCGCGTCAGCTCAAGCGGCTCCGGAGCAGAATCAGCCCGCATACGCCAATCGCCCTGCTGCCGGCGACACAAGACCCGGCGCCCGGCCGGCCGAAAGCGCTGCCACGATTCTGCTCATGGACCCAAGCAACCTGTCCTTCGCCGACCTGACCATCTCCCGCAACCAGGTTCTCCGGTTTATCAAGGCCCTGCCGCCCACAGAACGAATCGCCCTCTACACCATGAACTCGCACGGTTTTCAGGTGGTGGCCGAGGGGACCACCGATCATACCCTGGTGGAGACCAGACTCTCCAAGTGGATGCCAACCGCGCAGGACACTGCACAGGCGCAGGAAGCGGAGCAACGCGACCGGCAAGATTTTGATGAAGTTCATCACGTCTCGGACCTGACTGACGTCAACGGTCACATTGACACCTCTCCCGATACCCGGTTGAGCACTTTGGACCCGAACCTGCGGGACTGGGGGAAAACGCCGGCATCCGATGCGCTCGCCATCCTCGTCGGCGTCGCCCGCCACCTGTCCGCTCTTCCAGGCCACAAGAATCTGGTGTGGGTTGCCAGCGACAACGTGCTCGCCGACTGGAACAACCAGTCGACCAGCTTCACAAAGACCAACAAGAACATCGAGCCCGATGTACTGCGCGCGCAGGAGGCCATGAACGACGCCCACGTCAGCGTCTACCCCCTCGACGCCTCTCAGTTGGAAGGCGGAGCCGCCGATCCCAGCCTCTTTAGCCAGAATATCCAACTGACTCCGGGGGCGCAGATGCAACTGGCAGTCTCGAATCAGCTTGCTGGTCTACCCCCATGTGGAATACAAGGGCCAGGGAGCCCTGACCCCGGAATCGCCTCCGGAATGGACGTCAACACATGCCCGAACAGCCGAATCCCCGGACGCCCCATGGGGCAGATGCAGCAGGACCTTCATCCCATCCAGGGCGCCTTCCGCCAGTTGGCCGAGGCCACCGGCGGCCGCGCATTTCGACGCGCCTCCGACCTAACCGGGGAACTCGACACCGTGGTTGCTGACGGCCGCGCCGCCTATCAGCTCAGCTTCACTCCCGATCAGCCCGCCGACGACAAGTACCATCTGCTGACCGTGAAACTCGCCGGCCGCCGCGACGCCACCCTCCGCTACCGCACCGGTTACGAATACGACAAGGAACCGGCCACCCTCAAGGACCGCTTCCGCCAGGCCATCTGGCAGCCCGCCGACATGGCTGAGATCGGCCTCAGCGCCAACCCGATCGCCGAGTCCAAAGGGCCCAAGCTCGTGCTGAACATTGCCGCCACCGACCTTGACCTGGCGCAGCAGGGCAAGGTATGGACCGGCAAGCTGGACATCTTTGTGGCGCAGAGAGACGATGCCGGGCTCCATGCCAAAGTGAGCGGACAAACCGTGAACCTGCGCCTGATCCCCGGCACCTACGAGAAGCTGATGCGCGACGGCATACCCTTCGAGCAACCGCTGGAGTCCAAGCCAGAAACCACGTCTGTGCGTGTCCTGGTGGTGGATGAAAACACGGGTCTGATGGGATCGGTGACGGTGCCGACAGGCGCATGGGGAGAAAAACGATGATGGAGAATCGTTTATCTCCCCGACGCTCCGAAAGCGAAAGCAGGGTTACTGTGTTCTGTTGAGTTTTGTGCCGGGTCGCCGCTTACTCCACCCCAGCGACGAAGACCTGTCTCTTCACCTCAGCGAGCAAAAATCGCTCGCCGGGAACCCCGGTCTGCCACCCCGTCGACGAAGACCTGTCGCCGGGGACCCCGGTCTGATGGTCGCGTCGACTTGAATGCCGCAGTTTCGGGATACACCTTCCTTGGTTCCGCTGTAGCATCTATCGTGGCGTGTGCGGGCGGCGATCAGCCGGCTTGAAGAGCAGTGTGGCGGTTCTCCGAGGTTTCTCTCATTTTTTGATTGCTTTTTGATAAAAATATCCGTAAAATTAGATTCTAAAGCTTCCTCTCGCTGACAGGTCCCCCAGCCCGTTTCTGAGGATGTACACGCAAATCATCCCTTCCAAGGACACCAAATCGATGGCAAAGCGTCGCGGAAATCCGAATTGGGGCAAGCCGGAGCCCATTGGGCCGGTTGTGCCTACAGTGACCTCCTTCGAGCAGATCGTGAAGGAGTTCAAACTCACCCCGGACCAGTACATCCGGTCCACCCGTCTGCGGGAGTGGGCTCGCCGGAACAAGAATTCCAAGTACATCCCTGAGGCGCTGCTGGAGGCCTGGGGTTTTGAGATCGAATCGACGTTGTAGGCTCCTTTCCTCTGCTTGTTTCGCAAAGCGCCGCCCTCGGGCGGCGCTTTTGCTGTTTGGGGTAGGGGTGGGTCTTTCTAATTGGCGACGACACACCGCGAGCCGGGACGCGCATCCCGCTTCCAAAATGAAATGGCGCTCATTTGCGATCAAGATCACCGCCAGGCCGCTCATCCTGGGTCTAGAACGCCTCCCTGATCTTTCTACGGTACTGCTCAAACGCTTTGCGCCCTGCGCTTGAAAGGCTCAATAGCGTCTGCGGTACCTTGCCCCGATAGGTCTTCAGGACCTCTACATACTCCTCCTTTTCCAGGCGAGAAATATGGCTCGAAAGGGTGCCTTTGTTCATTCCAGTTTCGTGTTGAAGGTAAAGAAAATCAGCCTGATCGACTGCATATAGCAGCGCAACGATCATGAGGCGGCCCGGTTCGTGAATCACCCGGTCGAGCTCGGCGATCCTCTGGATTTGTGAATTCATTCACTCTCCGGCGCGGGTTTCGGCGCGCTGCGAAGATAGGTGCAAAAGCTGATGGCCCCCGAAGCGAGAATGATCGCGCTGGAGACAAAGAAGTAAAGCAGAAGGGCGCCGACAAGCCTGGCGCTGAAGTACTGAATCACCGAAGAGTGGTCCGCGAGAGCGGCGACATTGCCTTCGGGGAGAAACGCGACCGTGATGGAAGCGAACGCAAGCGCAAAGACAACGAACCACTTCCAGCGGACCGCCCTTGCGATCCCCCACGCATAGCAGACCGACAGAATGAGGCCAAGGATCAAGCAGGCAGACGTTGTAATGTCCAAATGCCGCCGCATGATGATCGACAGACCATACCCGGCGACTACCCAGACAATCGAGACAATCAACGCAGGCAAGACCGAGCGACGCTTCCGGTAGCTGACAAAGCCGGTTCGCGGATAGGTGATGCGCTTCTTAATTGCCTTTGTTCCGTAATGAATGACGACGCACATGATGGCGACAAAGATGAATAACGAATAGGGCTTATTCCAAATGGAGTGCATCGACGAATGCATCCCCAGCCATATGTACAGCGAATAGCTCAAACCCATGAAGCCGATGCCAAGCTCGCCCACGCCGTCCACGTTGTAGTAGAACCTGGGCCGATTCAACAGACTCTCTACTTGATTCATGACCACTCCTCGAAGTTCCGCAAGAGCTTCTCGGACCCGTGCCGATGTGGAGGCTTCAGCTCATTACGCCTACCAGTTTGCATCACCAACCAGATTCTGTCAAGTAAAAAATTGCTCCAAGGTTTGCAAGGCCCGTATCGCCGGCATACCGGAAGCGGGACAACTGTCGTTTAGGTCAGCGCTTTTGCTGTTTGCCGCTGCCATAGGCGAGAATGAAAGGGTCGCTATGCCCAATAGTTCCCGCATCTTCGAGCCCCCGTTCACCGACGTTCCCGGCGCTCTGGACGAGATCCGCGCCGGCCGCATGGTGGTTGTGGTTGACGACGAGAGCCGCGAAAACGAGGGCGACCTGACTTTGGCGGCCGAGCACGTGACCCCGGAAGCCATCAACTTCATGGCCAAATTCGGGCGGGGGTTGATCTGCCTGGCCCTTACTGAAGAGCGCGCCGATCATCTGCGGCTGTTCCCCATGACGCAGCAGAACTCCTCGCGGTTCGGCACCGCGTTTACCGAGACCATCGAGGCGCGGGAGGGGGTCACCACGGGCATTTCGGCGGCGGACCGGGCACACACCATCCGCACGGCCATCGATAGCCGGACGAACTACAGCGATCTGGCGCGGCCGGGACACGTGTTTCCGCTGCGGGCGCGCCGGGGCGGCGTGCTGGTGAGGGCGGGGCAGACCGAGGCTTCAGTCGATCTGGCGCGATTGGCCGGCCTCGATCCCTCCGGCGTGATCTGCGAGATTATGCGCGACGACGGAGAGATGGCGCGGATTCCGGACCTCATCCCGTTCTGCCGGGAACACGGGCTGCGAATCTTGACCGTGGCGGAGCTGATCCGCTACCGGCTGCGCCATGAGCGGTACATTGTGCGCGCCGGGGAGAGCCGCATCCAGACGCGCTACGGCGAGTTCCGCATGATTGCCTACGAGAGCGAGGTAAACGGCGGGGAGAGCCACATCGCGCTGGTGCGCGGCGATCTTTGCCCGGACTGTCCGGCATTCCACAGCGGGCCGGCAGTCGCGGACACGGCGGGGAATCTGGAGGCAGCGCGGGCTGTGTGCGCACGCGCCGTGCTGGTGCGGGTGCATACGCGCTGCACGGCGGGCGATGTGTTTGCGGCCGACTGCCGCTGCCGGGAGACGCTGGATCAATCGATGCGCATGATTGCCGAAGAGGGATGCGGCGTGGTGCTGTACCTGCACAACACCTCGCGCGGCTTTGAGGTTGAGCGCGCGGCGGCTTCGGCAGAGGCGTTCGAGCCCGGCGGCGCGGCTGCGCCGCATGAAGCGCCGGGAACGGATACGGGGCGCCTGATTCTGCACCAGGAGTTGCGCGGGCGCGAGGGCTCGCAGGCTCGCACCGGACGGATTCTGCGGGCCATCGGACTGGGCGGACAGATTCTGTCGGACCTCGGGATCCAGCGCATCCGGCTGCTGTCGAATACCGCCATGCACATTCCCGCACTGGAAGGATTCGGGTTGGAAATCGTGGAGCAGGTGGCGATTCCGGTGGAGGAATGCAGCCGGATGGGGTGAGTTTGGCGGCGCGCTCATGCCCTCGAATTATGTTGACATATAAATTCTGTAGCGCAAGAATCGCCATAGTAACCACGGTAATCACGTTTACTATGGTGTCTGGTTACTACGACATCAGATGAAGCGCCGGGAGTGTTTCACCGGGACCAGAAAGATGGCGGGCATGACACACGCCACCAACATCAACGAACCGCAGAACCTGTACGAATTAAGCTGGACCTATGCTCAGGATGGCAAGCTGGCGGTTGACGCCGCGACTGGAATCGTGGTGGATGCGAACCCGGCAGCAGAAGCATTGATGGGCTATTCCCACGCGGAACTCATCGGCATGCATATCACCATGCTGCACCCGGAGGCGGAGCGCGAGCGGGTTCAGGATGAGTTCCGCAAGGCAACGCAGCTTTCAGCGCCTCACCTCGGCTTACACATCCAGCAAAAAGACGGCAAATGCGTGCCGGCCGCGATCTGGTCGTCGGAAGTATTGAAGTTGGCCGGCCGTTCGATGACAATTGTCGAGTTCCGCGATATTACCGATCAAGTGCGGAAGGAACATCAGCTTTCGTCCCAGAATTGGGCGTTGGGCGCCTATGCGCTCGCGGCCCTGGCGCTGGGCCGGGTTCAGTCTTCAGAGAGCCTTCTGTTGCAGTCCATCTGTGAAGCAGTCACGCACCAATCCGTATATAACCTCGCCTGGGTGGGCATCGCGGAAGAGGGGCCGGGTAAGCCGATTCGAATTGCCGCGAAAGCCGGGAGTGCGGTTAAGTACCTGGACAACTTTCGAGTCAGTTGGTCGGAGAATGAGCCACTGGGACAAGGCCCGACCGGCACCTGCCTGCGCGAAAACAAGACGCAGATTGTACAGAACCGCGATACAGTGGCCGCCTTCGCTCCGTGGCGGGAATCGGCAAAGCGCTTCGGGATCCGATCCACGGTGGCCATTCCAATATGTGCCGATGACGATTGGAAGGGGGCTTTGACCGTTTATTCCAATCACTTCGAAGCGTTTGATGCCCCAGCGGTGGAGGTATTTCAGCGCCTTGGCGAGCATATTGTCAATGGCATTCATACGCTTCATCAGAGTACGCTTCTAGCTGCCGAGCGGGTGAAGCTGGCCGAGTCCGAAAAGCATGTGGTAGACGCGCTGTCAGCCTCTGTGGCCGCAATGGTCACCGCGATTGGAGTTCGCGACCCCTATACCGCGGGGCACGGGAGCAGAGCGGCAACCATCGCAGTTGCCATTGGCCGGGAAATGGGCTGGGACGAAAACAGATTGCAAGGGATACGGCTGGCCGCCATGGTGCACGATATCGGGAAGATTGCGATACCGTCCCAAATCCTGAACAAGCCCGCGCGCCTCAGTGCCGCGGAATTTGCGTTGATCAAAGAGCATCCGGAGACCGGCAACAACATCTTGCAAGGCCTTCCGTTCACCTGGCCGGTCGCCGACATGGTGCACCAGCATCACGAGAAGCTCGATGGCTCGGGCTATCCTCTGGGCCTCAAGGGGGATGCGATCCTGCCCGAATCCAAGGTTCTGGCAGTGGCCGACATGGTGGAGGCAATGGCCTCGGACCGGCCGTATCGGCGGTCGCTTGGCCTGGAGGCCGCCCTCAGGCAAATTGAAAGTGAGGCCGGCACGCTTTTGGATCCTGAGGCTGTGCGCATCTGCGCCGCTCTCTTCCGCGAGAAGCGCCTGGTTTTGCCGAATCTGAATTAGCGTTGATTCCGCGCCCACTCCGGTTGCTGTCGAATACCCCGATGCACATTCCAGCACTGGAGGGCTTCGGGCTGGAGATCGTGGAGCAGGTGGCGATTCCGGTGGAGGAGCGCAGCCGGATGGAGTGAACGGCAAACTGTGTGCAATTATGCACATACCATTCGATAAACTCTAACTTATTATAGGGATATATGATTCTCACAGCGAACTGATATGGCGCATCGTATTAAGCGCCATATGGGTCTCAGCCGGGCAGAAAGGCCGAGCGCTATGACTCAGATCCCCAATATCAGCGAGCCGCAGAGCCTGTACGAATTAAGCTGGACCTATGCCCAGGATGGCAAGTGTGCGGTTGACGGCGCGACTGGAATCGTGGTGGATGCGAACCCGGCAGCAGAAGCATTGATGGGCTATTCCCGCGCGGAACTCATCGGGATGCATATCACCATGCTGCACCCGGAGGCGGAGCGCGAGCGGGTTCAGGATGAGTTACGCAAAGCAACACAACATGCAGCGCCTCACCTCGGTCTTCACATCCAGCAAAAGGACGGCCGTTGCGTGCCGGTCGCGATCTGGTCGTCGGAATTGTTGAAGTTGGCCGACCGATCGATAACGATTGTCGAGTTCCGCGATATTACCGTGCACAACGATGAGATCAAGCATCTGGAGCAGGTGGAAGCCAGATATCGTGGCCTTCTTGAGGCGGCTCCAGATGGGATGGTGGTGGTGAACCAGGGCGGGGAGATCGTCCTGTTGAATGTCCAGGCAGAGAAGCAGTTCGGATATCGCCGCGATGAACTTTTGGGCCAGAAGGTCACTGACATCATTCCGCAGGGCTTTGCAGAGCGGCTGATCGCCGACGGAACCCGCACCGCGGCTGAGGCTCTGGCGCAGCAAATCGGCACCGGGATTGAGCTGAACGGACTGCGGAAGGATGGAAGCAGTTTTCCCATCGAGATCATGCTCAGCCCGCTGGAGAGCGCCGAAGGAATCCTGGTGACGGCGGCGATCCGTGATATCACCGTGAAAAAGGAGAGAGAACATCGGCTTACGGCCCAGAACTGGGCATTGTCGGCCTATGCGTTTGCGGCTTTGGCGCTGGGCCGGGTTCATTCTTCCGAAAGCCTGTTGTTACAGGCCATCTGTGAGGCCATCACTCGCGAATCCATCTATGTACTCGCCTGGGTAGGAATTGCGGAAGAGGGTCCGGAGAAGAAGATTCGGATTGCCGCGTCGGCGGGAAAGGCCATCCGTTATCTGGACGGGCTGAATTTGAGCTGGTCGGAAGATGGAACGTGGGGGAAGGCCCCGACGGGCATCTGTATTCGCACCAACACATTGCAGATTACAGACGATACCCAGATATCACAGGCCTTTGCATTATGGCATGAGCGGGCGAGGCAGTTCGTGATACGGTCCTCAGTTTCTATTCCCCTTCGTGTTGAGGGTGGCTGGCATGGCGCATTGATTGTGTATGCCGCAACCCCCAATGCATTTGAGGCACCGGCGGTCGAGGTACTTCAACACCTTGCGGAGCAGATTGTTCACGCCGTTCATGCGCTCGATCAGGGGCTGGCTCTGAATGCCGGGCAGATCGTCCTCGCTACTACACAAAAGCAGTTGACCGAGGCATTGTCCGCGATGGTGGCGCCCATGGTGGCCGCGATGGAGATGCGAGACCCTTACACAGCGGGCCACGAGAACAGAGTGGCAGATATCGCAGTTGCAATTGGCAAGGAGATGGGTTGGACTGAGGAGCAATTGCATGGATTGCGCGTGGCGGCACAGGTTCACGATATCGGGAAGATTTCAATCCCTGCGGAGATCCTGACCAAGCCGACCCAGCTCACCGCGGGAGAATGGGCCATGATTCGCGAGCACCCGGGGACTGGCTACACCATTCTGAAAGACATTCCCTTTTCCTGGCCCATTGCCGAGATCGTACGCCAGCACCACGAAAGGCTGGACGGCTCGGGCTATCCCCTGGGCCTCAAGGGGGATGCGATCTTGCCCGAAGCCAAGGTTCTGGCAGTAGCGGACATGGTGGAAGCGATGGGCTCCCATCGGCCGTATCGGCCGGCAATCAAGATGGATATCGTATTGGAGCAGATTGAAAAAGAGGCCGGCGGCTTGCTGGATGTGGAGGCCGTCCGGACCTGCGCGGCCCTGTTCCGCGAGAAGCGCCTGGTTTTGCCGAGCCTGGATTTGCGTTGATTCCGCGCCCACTCCGGCGGCTGTCGAATACCCCCATGCACATTCCGGCCCTGGAGGGCTTCGGACTGGAGATTGTCGAGCAGATGGCGATTCCGCTGGAGGAGTGCAGCCGGATGGGGTAACTGGTTCGATACAATGCACTTTTGGGGGATTGACATGCTCCGCATTATTAGGTATCTACGTGATAAGGCAACAGTTGTTGCTTTTTTTTGTATCGATTGAAGAATCCCAAGGGCTGGAACCGAGCCGCGGAGACCCGCCGACATGAACTTCGAGCCGAATGCCGGCGACCGGCACTCTCTCTATGCATTGAACTGGGCCTGTGATCAAGATAGCAAGCTGGCGCTGGACGCCGACACGGGGATTGTGGTGGATGCCAACCCGGCGGCCGAAGCGCTGATGGGTTATTCGCGCGAAGAACTCATCGGGATGCACATCGCCCTGCTGCACCCGGAGGCCGGGCGCGAACGGCTAAAGGCTGAATTCCGGAAGGCAGTGGAGCATGCCTCGTCCCACAACGATATTTACATCCAGCGTAAAGACGGCTCAAAGGCGCCAGTCGCGATCTGGACGTCGGAACCGCTGGAGTTGGCCGGCCGCAGGCTGGTAATTGCCGAAATCCGCGATATTACCGATGAAAAGCAGAAAGGACACCAGCTTACGGCGCAGAACTGGGCGTTGTCGGCCTTTTCAATTGCAGCATTGGCGCTGGGACGCTCGCGCTCCGCGAAGGACTTGCTGCAATCCATCTGCGAGGCCATTACACAGCAATCGGTGTATGTGCTGGCGTGGATAGGCATAGCGGAAGACGGTCCGGATAAGCAGGTGCGGGTGGCGGCGTCGGCGGGGAGCGCCGCGGGTTATCTGGACGAACTGCCTATCAGCTGGTCGGAGGATGAGAGGAGCGGACAAGGCCCCGCGGGCGTTTGCATTCGCACCAAGACACTGCAGATTTCAGAGGACACGGAGACTTCGCCGATCTACGGTCCATGGCGGGAACGAGCGCGGCGGTTCGGGATACGATCCTTCATGTTCATACCGCTCCGCATCGAAGGGAGTTGGCAGGGTGTGCTGGGCGTTTATTCCACCCGCCTCAAAGCATTTAAAAACGGGCCCGTTGAGGTATTCCAGAACCTTGCGGAGGAGATTGTCTACGGCGTGCAGGCGCTGGAACAGAAGCAGCTTCTGGACGCCGAGCGGCGCCACCTTAAAGAAACGCAAAGGCATCTGACGGAAGCTTTGTCCGCGTCGGTGTCCGCCATAGTCACCGCGATGGAACTGCGAGACCCCTACACCGCAGGCCATGAAAACAGAGTGGCGGCGATTGCATACGCCATCGGCAAGGAGATGGGCTGGCTGGAGGGCCGATTGCAAGGATTGCGGATGGCGGCAATGGTTCACGATATCGGGAAGATTTCGATACCCACTGAAATCCTGGCGAAACCGGCGGAGCTAAGTCCGGAAGAATGGGAAGTAGTCAAGCGGCATCCGGAGAGCAGCTACACCATTCTGAAAGATATTCCCTTTACCTGGCCCATAGCCGACATAGTGCGCCAACATCACGAGAAGCTGGAAGGCTCGGGCTATCCCCTGGGCCTGAAGGCGGATGCGATTCTGCCCGAAGCCAGGGTGCTGACCGTGGCGGACATTGTGGAAGCGATGGCCGCCGACCGGCCCTATCGAGCGGCACTCGGTTTGGAGGTTGCCCTGGCAGAAATTGAAAGCCAGGCCGGAACGCTGTTGGATGCGGAGGTGGTGCGGATATGCGCCGCTCTGTTCCGCGAACGGCGTTTGATTATTCCAGGATTGAATTAAAGCGGTTCTCCAATTCACGTGCCGTAGCCCACTCTGCGCAAGGCGTCTTTTTTATGGGGGTAAAGCCACTCAGCGGCAGCAGCTTTGGGGTACAGCAATTGTGGAGCCGCTGTACCTGGCCGATGGACAAATCGTGGTCAATATTAGCGACAATTATCAGCAGAATCTTGTATAATTGGAAAACTGTCCGGCGGGAAGACTTGGCATCGCCCATCATGCGGGAACCCACCCCCGCCATCGATTCGACCGATTACAAAGATGCTCTCTGAGGCCACCACATTCCTACGAGGAAAGGTTTGATTCGTTGAGCGTTCATCTGGTCAATCCGAGCGACAATTCTTTTGGCACCGCGGTTATCACGCCGCGATGGCTGTTTGTGCTTGCTGCAGCGACACCTCGGACGGCGGGCGATCCGATTCTGGTGGATGAATCGCTCGAGCAGATTGTTCCGGAAACCATTCAGCCGGGAGACATTGTGGGCATCAGCGTGCATACGGGCAATGCGCTGCGTGGATATGCGGTGGGCAGGATGGCGCGGAGCCGGGGCGCATGGGTGGTGTATGGCGGAATTCACGCGACGCTGTTTCCCGAGGAGGCGCTGGAGCGCGGGGAAGCGCACGCGGTGGTGAAGGGGGATGGCGATGTGGCCTGGGGCAAGGTGGTTTCCGATTGCCTGGCGGGAAAGCCGGAGAGGATATACGAAGGCGGGCGGATTGAAGGCGGCGAGTTCCTGGCTGCACGCTGGGACCTGATAGATCCTGAAAAATATATGTGGGCCTCGGTGCAGACCATTCGCGGATGCCCGAAGCACTGTTCTTTCTGCAGCGTGTGGCGGACGGATGGGCAAAAGCCCCGGCAACGCAATCATCAGAGAGTGATCGATGAGATCGTCGATCTGCGGCGGCTCGGGTTTCGCTTTATTGCCCTGGCCGACGATAACTTCTATCCGGTGACGTTGACCGACCTGCGGCTGGCCAGGGAGCAAAACAACGCGGCCAAACTGGAAGAGCTGACGGCCATCCGCAGCGAGCGCTACCAACTGATGGAAGAGTTGGCCAAGCTGCCGAAAGACATGGTGTTCTATACCCAGATGACGATGGAGGCGGGTGAGGACGGTGCGTTTCTGGATGCGATGCGAAAGGCCAACATCAAGGGCGCACTGGTGGGTGTGGAAGCGGTGACGCCGGAGGGACTGAAAGCGGTCTTCAAGGACTGGAATTACTCCGGCGAAGCTCTGGCCCGGCAGTTGCAGACGTTCAAGGCGCACGGAGTCCACGTGCTGGGTTCGTTCATCTTCGGGCTGCCGACAGACAGGCCGGCGACCTTCGACGCCACGGTGGCGATGGCGGAGAAAGCGGGCATCACGTTTGCCCAGTTCGTGATGATGACGCCATTTCCGGGCACGGTGGATTTCGGGCGCTGGGAGAAGGAGCAGGCACAGCATCCCACCATGGTTGGAGATGTGCCGATTACCCGGTACTGGTTGATTCCCACCGCGATTCGGCCCAAGATGTTTACCCCGCATCCTACCATGAGTTCGGATGAGATTCGAGAGCGCACACAAAAAGTATGGGACAAGTTCTATAAGTGGGGCGCTATCTGGCAGAGGTCGGCCTGCTGCCCGAATATAACTTCCAGAATCGCCTTTATGTTTCTTTCGAAACTCTACCGGCAGATGTATGCGGGCACGGGAATCTCGACCGATAGCGCGCGCCGTAAGAAATCGAAGGCCTGGGCCAGGTGGACGGCTCGGCAGTGCAAGAAGCTGTTCCGGGCAAAGCCCATGCCGGAGCTCGCACGGCCTAAGTGGGAGACTGGGCTGGGCGCCATTGGTCAGGCAGCGTTTGCAGGCGATGGCGGCGAGATGGCGGGGCCGTTTGTTGTGGTTTCGAATAAATGAAGGCGTTCCGGATAAGCCGGTGTGATGGCAGATAGCATGGTTCTGAGAGAAGGGTATGGGCCAAGGCCTATACCCTTCAGTGTTTATTGGCCGCACCAAGTGTGCAAGTGCGGAAGTTACCAGCCGAGGACGCAGGCAAAGATTAGCGGCGCGACGATCGAGGCGTCGGACTCGATGATGAACTTGGGCGTATTCTCGCCCAGTTTGCCCCAGGTGATTTTTTCGTTGGGCACGGCGCCGGAGTAGGAGCCGTAGCTGGTGGTGGAGTCCGAGATCTGGCAGAAGTAGGCCCAGAGCGGCACGTGCTCGCGCCGCAGGTCCTGGTGCAGCATGGGGACGACGCAGATGGGAAAGTCGCCGGCGATGCCGCCGCCAATCTGGAAGAAGCCGAGCGGAGTTTCAGCGGTGGTGGCCGTGTACCACTCGGCCAGTTCCATCATGTACTCGATGCCGGTGCGGACTGTGTGGACGTTGTTGACGTCGCCGGAGATGCAGTGGCCGGCATACATGTTGCCCAGGGTGGAGTCTTCCCAGCCGGGGACGAAGATGGGCAGATTCTTTTCAGCGGCGGCCAACAACCAACTGTCTTTGGGATCGATCTGGTAGGAGGGCTTGAGGTCGCCGGAAAGCAGAATCTTGTAGAAGAACTGGTGGGGGAAGAGGCGCTCGCCGGCCCGGTCGGCGCGGACCCATTCCTTGAGCACTTCGTTCTCAATGCGGCGCATGGCCTCCATCTCCGGGATGCAGGTGTCGGTGACGCGGTTCATGTGGCGGGCGAGGAGTTTGGCTTCGTCGGCGGGGGTGAGGTCGCGGTAGTGGGGCACGCGCTCGTAGAAGTCGTGGGCAACGAGATTGAAGACGTCTTCCTCAAGATTGGCGCCGGTGCAGCAGATGCCGTGAATCTTCTCCCGGCGGATCATCTCGGCGAGCGAAAGGCCCAGTTCCGCGGTGCTCATGGCGCCGCCGATGGTGACGAACATCTTGCCGCCGGAGGCCAGCAGAGCGTTGTAGGCATTTGCGGCATCGACCAGGGCCGCGGCGTTGAAATGACGATAGTGGTGCTTGATGAACGAGGTAATATCGGCCATATTTCTTGATAATCTCCCAATTTCAAGCTACCACAACCGCAGTCGCATTTGATTTAAGCTGGAGGCAATGAAAGAGTCAACGTTTGCGCGCATCGCCGCCGAGATCGAGGAGTTTGCCCGGAGGGCGCCAGAGCTCGCCGCCCTCGAGCAATTTGCCGTTGAGCGGATCGCCGCCGGGTTGCCAGCCTACGACTGGGTGGGCTTCTATTGGCTTGATCCTGGCGATCCGCAGATGCTGGAACTGGGCGCTTTTGTGGGCGCGCCGACCGAGCACAGGCGGATTCCGGTATCGAGCGGCATTTGTGGGGCTGCCGTTGCGCTGGGCGAGACGATTGTCGTGGACGACGTTGGGGCGGATCCACGCTATTTGGCATGCTCGATTGAGACGAAGTCGGAGATCGTCGTTCCTATCCGCGCGCATGGACGCGTAGTGGGCGAGATCGACATCGACAGCCATAGCGCCGCAGCCTTTGGGCCGGCGGACCGCGCTTTTCTGGAAGCGTGCGCGGTCTCAATCGGCGCATTCATCGAGAATACTGAATCCAGCCGAGGAGTTTCGTGGCCGGGGGAACGGTCATGAATGGCGTTTCATGATCGGGCCGGACGCTCCGGGTCTCGTCCGTCGCGGCGGATGGGAGCTGGGAGACCTCGGATTCGCCAGTTACTCAGGCATTTTTCGTTTCCAGTAGGGCATTGACCCTGGCCATCACCTGAAAGGCGTCGACGACGTAGACGACGTCGGCCTTGCCGCGGGTCCATCCGCAGTTGGGGTCGAGCGAGATGGCGCGGCGCGAGCCGATGAAACGCCAGCCCACGACGTGCGGCTCCTCGCCGTGGCAGCAGGTAGACAGGCCTTTGACGTGGCGCGGGGTCGAGCCCGTCTGTCCAATCTGGTTCAAATGCGTCAGAAAGGGAAGAACGGAGTTCCCTTCGCCGTCCTGGTCGACGAGGGATTTGCTGCTGCCGAGAGAGGCGCCGGATGCGCGCAGAAAGCCGAGGATCAGCTCGCCAGCCTCGGCGGCGTGGACCTGGCCGTCAGGCTGCTTCTTGGTCCAGCCGGCTCCGGCAACGAAAAGAAGTTTGGCATCGGGGCGAATGGTTTGTGCATCCTGCTGCGGAGCGCGGAAGCCGGTGACGGTGGTGCGAAGGGCAGGGAATTGGACGGCTACCTGCTCGACCTGCGCTGGGGCGGGCGGGCCGGCGAAGGCTGCGTGTGTGCCGGTGTCGAGAAGCAGGAACCAGGGGCGGGCGTCGCGGCTGAGGACCGCTTCGACACGCTGGCGATAGAACCAGCGAGTGGCTTCGACGGTTTCAGCGCCGCCAATAGCCGTGATGTGGGTGTCGATGAAGCCGCCCAGGCGGTGGGCCACGGCGGCTGCGACGCGGGAGAAACGCGAACTGGCCGGGGCGAGGACGATGCTGGCGTTGGCGGCGCGGCAGAGGGCTTCGCAGGCGGCGGCATCGGTCAAGTATCGCGGCCGGGCGAAGGGCTCGCCGGAGACGGCCAACAAGCGGGCGCCAGCGGAGGCCAGGCTGCTTGCCGCAAGGGCGGAATCGGCGGCAAGAATGCCGATGGTGAGAGTGGCATTGAGCCGGGCGGCCAACTCCTTGCCAGCTGTTACGGTTTCGAGCGAGGCTTTGGTGAGTGCGATGCCGGTTTCGTCAGCGTGGGTGAGTACAAGAATCGATTCCATTAAGATTCTGTTCCCTCAGGGGCTAAAGCCCGATTTTTGAATTGAGCAACGTCCGGCACGACTGAAGTCGTGCCCTGATACAAAACTGAAGTTGTGCCCTGATACAAAGCTGAAATGGTGCCCTGATACAAAGTCATTCCGCTTCGATCCATTCGACCAGCTCGGCTGCGATCTCATCAGGGGTCAAGTCTTTCACCACCCTGGTGGTCCGCTGCTGCCTGGGCAGGCTGGCAGAGAGGTAGCGCAGCCCGTTGGCTTCGAGCTTCGCGGCCTTGGCCTTTTGCAGGGCGGGCATGATGGTGCGCATGTTGGCCATGCCGATCTGGGGATTGTTGCGCGGCTCGGGCAGGTTGCCGGTGGCCCAGCCGAGGACGGCGGGGGTTCCGGCGCAGACCGAGACCTGGTGCTTGCCGCCCTCGACGCGCTCCAAGACTTCAAAGCTGCCATCGTCGCGGAGGTTGATTTCATCTACGCCCTGGAACTGGTCGGCGATGCCGAGGCGCTCGCCGATTAACTGAAGGGTGACGCCCGCGCCGCGCGTGGCCGACTCCCAGCCTCCGAAGAGCAGGAGCCTGGCGCGATCCAGGCCGGGCAGAGCGGCGATGGTTTCGGCGAGCACGGCCGCGGTGGAGTGCGCGTCAGGAAAGCCGCCGATGGGGCCGTCGATGGGGACCAGCTCGAAAGCGACTTTTTGCGCGACGGTCATCATCACCTGTTGCAGCTTGGCCTTGGGGCCGAGCGAGACCAGCCAGACCCTGCTCGGGTTTTGCGGGCTGCCGGGGTTCTTCGCGGCCAAATTGGCGGCTTCATAGAGGGCGCTGGCGGCCCAGGGATCGAGGACCGCGGGGAGGACCATCTCGTTCTTCAGGCCGGGGCCGGCGGGGGTGGTGATGGGTTCGAGGGTTTGCAGGGGGTCGGGAACGATGCCCGCGCAAACGACGATATGCAGAGAATTTGCCATGAAGATTTCCTTTTGGAGCTAGTTTAATTGGCCGAGGCTCAATTTTCCGCGGAGTGAAGGCCGCCTGCGCCGGCGCGGAAGTCGATGTTGGAGCGCTCGCCGTCGGGCGATTGTGCACAGTTCCACAGGCACGCGCCGCAATGAATGCACTTTTCGCGCTCAAAGGCGGGCAGGGAGTCCGGTCCCAGCGTGATAGCCTGGCCGGAACACATGGCGATGCAGGTTTTCTCCACACAGGCAATGCATAGCTCCCGGTTGAGAAAGATGACGTGATCGGCGAAGCCGGGAATGGCCTGCACCTTGCCGCCCATCAGCAGAGCGTCCTGTTGCGTGACCAGCAGACGGCCATCGAAAGGAATCTCAGGCCAGCCGCGGGCAGTGAGCAGGGCATCGTGCAACGAGCGGCCATCGGCCAGGGCCAGCGCCGCGGCATCTTTCAGCTTGAGACCTTCAGCGGAGCGCGGAGAAAATGGCCGAATCTGTTGATGGGGCGGCGGGACATGAGCCGCAAGCGAAAAGCGGCCGCCGGTGAGTCCGGCCAGAGCCATGCCAATCATGCCGCGAACCAGACTGGAGCGGCCGTGGGCGTTATGGAAGCCGTTGCGGGCGTTCTCGGCCTGGCGCGCGCCGCGCTCGACCCAGCTCAAGCGGCGGCGGGTTTCGTAGGTTGCGGAAAGGTTTTTGCGGTTAAAGGGCTTGCCGGCGCGGAGCAGTTCGACGACCGCCTCGGCCAGTTGGACGCCCGTGGTCCAGGCCTCGTCTACGCCGGAGCCGGTGAGCATATTGGTCGAGCCGGAGCCCTCGCCGATGCGGGCAAAGCCATCGCCGGCGAGGAAGGGTTCGCCGTGCCTGCCGGATTCCTCCAGCGATTTGGCGCCCCAGGAGCGAAGGGTTCCGTCTTTGAGATAGCGCCACAGGGCGGGGTGCTGGATGTAGTGCTGCAAGTAGCGATAGGCGGTGCGCAGCGGGTCGCCCATCCAGGAAGGGACGAAGATGCCGACCGAGACCAGGCGCTCCGGATGCACATAGAAGAAGCCGAAGATCTCCGGCTCCGGATAGCCGAAGGTATGCCAGACGCTGCCTGGTTCCAGCGGGGAGCCTTCCGGCAGCTCGATGACGAACTTCATGCCCAGAGCCCACTCGCGGCGGGCGTACCCCGGAGGGGTTCCCAACCTTTGGTCGAGCGCCCTGCCAACCTGGCCCACGGGCCCATCGCCTATGACGGTGAGTCGTGCGCGCACATCCATTCCGGCCATGAAGCCCTCGGCGGGCGCGCCGGTGCGGTCCACGCCCTGATCGGCAAGACGCAGGCCCAGGACAGCCTCCTCCACCGGAACGTCCTTGCCGGCGGAGCCAGAGAAGATGGGCGCGCTGACCGGCGTGCCTGGCCAAATCTGCACCAGGCCGGCGGCCATCAATTGCGAACCGACCCACTGGTTGAACTGGCCGATGGATAGCACCAGGCCGCCGTGTTTGTGGAGGAAGGCTGGGGTCCAGGGCAGCTCGAAGGCTGAATCTTTTACACCTGCGAGCTTTCCTCCAAGACGAAGAAAAAAATCGCCGAGGCGCAAAAGCGCGGAGCGCCGGCTGGCGCCGATGGGGTCCAGCAGATAGAGAACACGCTCGCGATGGACTTCAGCGGCCAGTGGAATTTCGGCGGGGTACAGATGAGGGAAACTGGCGCGGATGCCCTGGGCGCGGGTGACCACGCCGCTGACGCCCGCCGCGATGTCGTCGGCGCGCTCGTAACAGAGGACCTGCAAAGGCATTCCCGGAGCGACTCTGCTTTGGAAGGCGGGATCGTCCGGATGTTCGGACCACTCGCGAGTGAGCGTGGTCAGAAAGCCGCCCATGGCGGGACCGAAGCCGGCACAGGCGATGTCGACTTCCATGGTCTGGCGGTCGAGGTCCGGGGCGGGTGAGTTGGCAGCCCTAGTTTCCACGCTTATTCCGGCCTCCTCATAAAAGATCAGACATGTCTGAATAGGCAGTACTGAAAGGCCTGGTGCTTTCCCCATGGAGTGACGTGCATCTCCGCTTCGCTTTTCAGCATGGCGAACCGCGGGCCGAGTTCCGCGGCGAGCATCGGTGCGTCATATCGTTGCACTTCGAGCCCGCTGCATTTTTCCGGTCCATCGAGTGCAAACGTCCCAATCACGACGTATCCACCCACCGCAACCGTTTGCGCCAGCAACCGCCGATAGGCCACCCGGTCGGCTGGAGCCGTAAGAAAGTGGAAGACAGCCCGGTCATGCCATACATCGAAGGTCTCCAGACTCGGCCCGGCCAAAACGTCGGCTACTATCCAGTGGATACGGTCAGCCTTGGCTCCCAGCCGTGTGCGGGCAAGCGCAAGCGCTGCTTCGGAGATGTCCAGAACGGTCACCGCATAGTTCCGGTCCAAGAGCTTTTCGGGGAGAGCGGATCTCCCGCCACCCACATCAATCACCTTGCCGGAAGTGCAAGCCTCACCAATCAATCCCAGCGATAGGAGCGGCTCGGCTTGTGTCCAACTCAAATCCTCATCGTTTTTGGACCGATAGATCGCGTCCCAATGTTCTTTGCTATTCATAATCCAGTTGCCGCCTGTTCGACGTGATTGCGCTCATGCGGGGTAATCCAGGGCTTCGGGAATCATGACCTTGCTTACCGTTTCCGCGGCGCGGTCCTTGGCCAGGCGTGAGCCGCTCAGGCAGGTGGTCAACTTGTTTTGGAGACGGAGGAATTCGCTGGCGCCGGCGCAACCGGCGCAGGGGCCGGCCTTGGGCGGATGGGCACCGTCGCCGGCCAGCACATCGACGGCCATGGCGGAGATTCCCGGCATGGTCTCCTCGTACTCGTCCAACTCGCTCGCGAGGAAGCAGCCCTTGTGTTCCGGGTCGTCCCAGGAGGGGTGGCAGTTGTAGCCGAAGACCAATTCGCCGCAGATGCGGGAGACTTCGCCCGCGGCTTGCGCGGCCTGGGTGTGACAGAGGTCGCTGAGGAACTGGACGGTTCCGGCGAGGCCTTCGGCGGCCACGGGATCGTCCGCGCCGCGAGCAGCCAATTCGAGTACATCGAGAATCTGGCAGCGCGAGGCAAGCAGCCAGCACAGAGCATCGGCGAGCGCAAAGGTTAAACCCTGGCGCTGGCCGTGATAGAGCTTGGCGCCGCCGGGATCGGTAGCCTTCTGCAGATAGTTCAGCGTCCAGAGCCAGAGGTTCATGGCGGAGGCTAAGGTGCAAGCGCCGGTTCCGGGATGATCGGAAGCGATGAGGCGCATGCCGGTGATCCAGGCGCGGAACTGGGCCAGAAAGACTTCATTGGTCATGGTGACGGTCAACTGGCGGCGCTGCACCGCTTCCGGTCCCTCATAGGTTGCTTCCAGTTGCGCGTCCATCCACTTGTTGGCCAGGAAGCCGGGGCAATCCTCGGTGATGCCGTAGCCGCCCATCAGGCTGACGGCCTCGCGCATCATGTTGACGCCGTGACCGGTGTTCCATAGCTTGGTGGCCGGACAGATCACGTTGACCTCGGCGTCTTTGAGGACAAAGTCCACCAGGGGATCGGAGGCGAGTTCGGCGCGGCGGGGGTCGTTCTCGCTGAGCGAGATCAGCTCGATGGCCCGCTGCTCGCTTTCCTTTAGCGCCTTCAGTTCGGCGCGCCCGCCCTGGATGCCGCGGTTCTTCAGGATTGCGGACTTCTGCTTTTCCAGCGGGTCAAGGATGTCGAAGAGGCGCGCGGCTGCAAAGCCCAGGGAGGCAGCCGCTTCGCCAGTTGCCCAAACGTCGACCAGCCGGTGCAACGCGTCTTCTCTCTGCTGGATGCCCTGCTCATAGCGCACCGTACCGGGTTTCGTGCCCTCGGCCCCGCGAAAGCGCCCGCGCTGATAGCGAATGACCGGCTCGACGGCCGAAAGCAGCTTGGCGGCCGTCATCAGGCCTACCCCCACACGGGAGCGGCGCAAGACTGCTTCAATGATCTCGCCGTGGTTAAAGTTGGGGACGATGACGCCGTCCTTGAGAGTGTATCCGCCCACAATGCGGCTGGCCGGAACCTTGAGGTTGAAGATCGGGTCGCCGGTCGAGGAGAGCTGGTGAACCAGCTTTTTTGTGGGGGTTCCATGGTCGAAGACGCCCTCGTCGGTGTCTTCCAGGATGATGACGCAACTGCCCTTGATGCGCGGGTCGTCGGAGTTGACCGCGGCGGTGACGAAGTTGGCGAAAGCAATGTTGGTGATGAAGCGGCCGCGCTTATCCACTTGCAGCCAGGGCTCTTCGCCCTCCTTCCACTCGGCCACGCGGACCTTGCCGCTCAACATTCCGGTGTCGACGCCCACGTAGGGGATGGGTTCGGTGAGCACGAAAGCGCCGCGCCAGGGCTTGCGGTCCTCGCCCGGCTGGGGAGGCGCGGAGAGGCTCTTGTAGCGGAGCACCTGCTCCGGAGTGCCGCGCTCGTGAATGGGCGAGAGAGCCAGGAAACCGGCCAGGCTGGCGGTGGCCGCGCCGCCGTCCACCCAAGCCAACTCGAAGGCCGCCAGCGACAGGGCCAGATTCTTGGGTCCGGAGATGAATCCCCCCTCTTCCGGCTCCATGAAGGCCGCGGTGACGCCAGCGCGGTCAAACGCCTCCATCATCTCGTTCTTGGCCGGGGTCCACTCGTGTGTGTTGCGCTCACCGGCGGCGACCAGGCGAGCCACGGTTCCCCGCGCCACGCTACGCGCCGACTGGACGAGCATCTGCAAATCGAATCGGTCGGCGAAGCGCCATTGAATCTGGCGCACCTCGTCCCCAGGGAGAGTGAGCATGGTTTTCGTCCCGGATACCGCAACTGTGCCCATCGAATTTGTCCTCAAGCAGCGGTTTTATTGTGCTTGAGCGGGCATGTTGAAGCATGTGACATGTATCACCCAGGCGCGCCAGGCCGCTGCGTTGGGCGAAATCGGATGGATGAGGGGCAGATTCGTCTGCAAGGCAGGAGCGATCATTTCGAGTGTGCCCACCAGTAGCCGACGTGTGAGCCGCGTCACATACGAGGCAGAAACGCAGGCTTTATGACAGGTAGTTACACCGAAACCGTCAACGACTGGCAAAGGAGCAACACTATGACTCGACGAATCGGTACGGCTGCCGTGATCCTGCTGGCCGCTTTCCTTGCGGGACCTACCCTGGCGCAGGCGCCAGGCGCAGACATCTACAAGGCCAAGTGCGCCATGTGCCATGGCCCCGACGGGCTTGCCTCCACGCCGACGGCAAAGAACTTCAAGGTGCTGTCCTTCAAGGCCCCGGAGATGTTGAAGGCCTCCGATGCCCAGTTGATCGCCTCGACCAAGAGCGGCAAAGGCAAGATGCCCGCCTATACAGGCAAACTGACCGATGCCCAAATCAAGGATGTCATCTCGTACATTCGCACGCTGCAGAAGTAGAGGCGCGCACGGCAAGCCCTGACCGTGTGGTGAGAACCATGAGAAACAGGCCGCAGTCGTTTCTCTCCCGCGCAAGGAAGCGGTAGGAATTGACCGGAGCCGACATGAAGACCGCTTCCTCGATCATGCTGACCCTTATTGCGTTCGCGCTTCTAACGGTGGCGACGCCAGGCGTTGCGCAGGCGACTGTGGATTGCCTGTCCTGCCATGCGGACGCAGGGATACAAGATGGGTCGGGGCACAGTGTAAGCGTGGATGCGCAGAAGTTTCATTCAAGTATCCACGGCAGCCTGAAATGCGGCGATTGCCACACCGCCATCAAGGACTATCCCCATCCGGATCGCGCGACGCCGGTAAAGTGCGACTCCTGCCACGGGGACGAAGCGGCGGGGCTTTTGGGAAGCGTGCATGGAAACGGGGCGGAACATCCATGCACCAGTTGCCATGGAGACGCCCATGCCATCTTCCCGAAGGAAGATCCGAGATCGGCGGTCTATCCCCTCAACATCCCGCGCACGTGCAGCTCGTGCCACGGTGACAAGGGGATGGCGAAGCAGCACGGCTTGGCCAGCGTCTATCCGTTATATATCGACTCCATCCACGGGTTTGCGCTCAGCAAAGAGGGGCTGCTGGTGGCGGCAAACTGCCAGAGCTGCCATGGGTCGCATCACATCCTGAGCCACAAAGATCCGCAGAGCCGCACCTACAAGTCCAACATCCCGAAGACGTGCGGAAGCTGCCACGCGGGAATCACCGCGGACTACGATGTCGGGGTACATGGAAAAGCCGTCGCCAAGGGCCATCTGGACGCGCCGGTGTGCTCGGACTGCCACACCGCGCACGCCATCCTACAGCCAACGGAAGCGGCTTTTCGCACACAGTCCACGCCTATCTGCGGCTCGTGTCACAAAGAGAAGTTCTCGACCTACCGGGACACGTTCCATTCGCAACTGGGAGCGCTGGGCGGCTATGTGGAGACGGCGCGCTGCTGGGACTGCCACGGAGCGCATGACGTTCTGCCGGCATCCGATCCACGCAGCCCGATCGCTCCAGCCAACCTGGTGGTGACCTGCGGCAGGTGTCATGCGGGCGCCAACGCCAGTTTCGTCCAGTATCAGCCGCATGCCAACGCGCGCAATCGCAAACTGAACCCGGCCCTCTACTTTATCCGGTTGTTTATGAATTTGTTGCTGGCCAGTGTGCTTACGTTCTTCGTGATTCACACCGTGCTGTGGCTGATCCGCTCGCGATACGACCAGATCAAGAGAAGGCCGGCAGAGGGAGGAAAGAATGCCTGACCTGGATCAAGCGGCAGATAGAAGCCCGAATGGAAGCCGGGAACCAAGCCGTGCCGCGAGGGGCCGGTATTTCATGCGCTTCACGCGGGCGCAGAGAACCCTGCATGCCGTGCTGTTCACGACTTTTCTTGGGCTGGCGGCGACAGGACTGCCCCTGCGTTTCAGCCAGAGCTACTGGGCGCGCCGTTTCGCCAGCAGCGTGGGCGGATTCGGGGCGATTCTTTTCTTTCATAAGCTTTGCGCCGTGGTCCTTACCCTGGCGTTTTTGTACCACGTGAAAGACATCTTCACCCGCGGGCTGATCCATCGCGAAAAGGGAGTCTTTTGGGGATCGACTTCGATGATGGGCAACTGGAAGGATGTGAAGGACCTCTTTGGACACCTTCGCTGGTTCGTTGGACTGGGGCCGAAGCCGCAATTCGAGCGCTACGCGTATTGGGAGAAGTTTGATTACTGGGCGGTCTTCTGGGGCATGATCGTCATCGGCTTCTCAGGGTACGCAATGTGGTTTGCTCCGTTCTTTGCCACATTTCTGCCCGGCTGGGCGTTGAACGCCGTGCTGGTGATTCATAGCGAAGAAGGACTGCTCGCGATCTTGTTCATCTTTTCCATCCACTTCGTCAACACCCATCTGCGCCCTGACAGCTTCCCCATGGATATGGTGATTTTTACCGGCGTGGAGAGCGAGGAAGAATTCAAGACCAAGCGCCCGGAGGAATATGCAAGGCTTGCCAGCCAGGGGAAACTGGAGGCGCGGATTTCGGAAAAGCCTGCGATCTGGCTGGTGAATTTCAGCAGGGTGGTGGGGTTTACGGCGATTCTTATCGGACTCGTTCTTCTTATATTGACATTGAGCGCCTACCTCAGGGAGTAAAGAGGCAAAACAGTCCATTTTTCCGCGAGAGTGGGATTCCTACTGATCCGCAAACCATTTATTTACAATAGCTTGCAAAATCGATTTTCAGAAATACCCCCCAAAGTGCCCACGGCGAAGCTGCGCTGAGGCTATGTGAACTACAGCCCAAGACAGTTGCTGGCTCAAGAATCCGGTCCCTTTTGGACGCGGATGGAATTTTGGTTAGGCACCGCTCAAAGCCAGATGCCTCATCGCCTCCACCATCGACAACTACAGCGCCTAAATCCTCGGTCTCACCTGAGGTTCATGCGTTTGTCCTGTACAAATAGGCCGGGTACTCAAATTGCTAAACTAGAGTAATACCCTCAATGGCTCCAAGAGTGATACCCCTCAATGGTTCCAAGAGTGCTACCCTTCAATGGCATAAAAGTGGTCTGTACTCTTGTAGAATGAGTTTATTACCCTGAATGTTTCAGATTAAAGATGTCTGTGATGTTGCAGGCGTCTGGAGATTGTTGGCCGAAATTTGTTTACTAATGAATAAACAGTTCGGCGATCATTCTAACCTCCCCCCGGAGGAGTGCTTTCATGATCTCCATGCACTGGTCAGTCCGCCCGGCGATTCTTGCCGGAGCCTCTCTTTGTGTTTCCAACCGTCCTCAGAAGCGGAGCAAGCTGGTTGTCCTGTGCGCTGTTCTGGTTGTGATGCTGTGCGGCGCAGGGAGCATCGCATCTGCCCAGACCGCCTACTTCAGCGGAGCGCAAACCACGGTGGGCAGCGGCTTCAGCTTACCCGATAGCGTGGCAGTGGACGGCAGCGGCAACGTCTACGTCGCCGATGCCGGCAACAATGCGGTGAAGGAGATTCTGGCGGCAGGCGGCTACACCAGGGTCAACACCCTGGGCAGCGGCTTCAGTAAGCCCAATGGCGTTGCAGTAGACGGGAGCGGAAACGTCTACGTCGCCGATGCCGGCAACAACGCGGTGAAGGAGATTCTGGCGGCGGGCGGCTACGCCACGATCAACACCCTGGGCAGCGGCTTCAATGACCCCAGTGGCATTGCGGTGGACGGGAGCGGGAACGTCTACGTCGCCGATGCCGGCAACAATGCGGTAAAGGAGATTCTGGCGGCGGGCGGCTACACCACGATCAACCCCCTGGGCAGCGGCTTCAATAACCCCAGCGGCGTTGCGGTGGACGGGCACGGGAACCTCTTCGTTGCCGACGCCGACAATAACCTTGCGGAGGAGCTGGCGCTGTCGGGCGGGAACTTCGGGCCAGTGAACATTGGAACCACAAGCCCGGCCATCCCCATGGTCTTTACCTTCGACACAGGCGGCACGCTAGGTTCGACGGCCGTACTGATGCAGGGAGCAAGCGGGCAGGACTTTGCCGACGCAGGCGGGGACAGTTGCACGGCGGGAACGTCCTATAACGCTGGCGAAGCCTGCACAGTGAACGTGACCTTCACGCCCCAATTCGCCGGAACCAGGTATGGCGCGGTGGTGCTCCGGAATAGCAATGGGAACCCGATTGCCACTGGCTACGTCCATGGCACGGGCGTGGGGCCGCAGGTGAGCTTTTTGCCGGGAGCGCAGCTCACGGTGGACTCCTTTGTGAATCCCTGGGGCGCGGCGGTGGACGGCAATGGAAACCTCTATGTCGCCGATAACGGCAACCTCAGCAATCTCCCCAGCGGGGTGTACAAGGAGACGCTCACGGGCGGCAGCTATGTCAAGAGCGCGATCGGCAGCGGCTTCCACACAGCCAATGGCGTGGCGGTGGATGGCGCTGGAAATGTCTATGTGGCCGATCAGGGCCTCCTTGGCGCCGGCGCCGCGTATGAGGGCCCCGGCGGCGTGTATCTGGAGACGTTGCAAGGGGATGGCAGCTATGTCCAGACCGCGATCGGGAGCGGGTGGGAGCTACCCTCTTACGTGGCGGTGGATGGCAGCGGGAACGTCTATGTCACCGATGACCTGGGCTGGGACGGGCAAGGCATCGTGATTAAGCTGACGCTGTCGAACGGCGCCTACACCCAGACCATGCTCGGCGGCAGCTACGATATGCCCTTTGGCGTGGCAGTGGATGGCAGCGGAAACGTCTATTTCGCGGATTACGCGGGCGGCGCCGTGTATGAATTGGCTCTGTCGAACGGCAGCTACAAACAGAGCACGGTGGCCAGCGGCTTCAATGAGCCCTATGGCCTGGCGGTGGATGGCATCGGAGACGTCTACGTCACCGTTAATGCCCAGAATTATTGGGGCTTCACGACCGGTCCCAGCTATGTGATAAAGGAAACGTTGCAACCTAACGGAACGTACACACAGAGCACGGTCTTCACCGGCAGCGATTTTCTTCCAGACGTGGCTGTGGACGGCAGCGGCAGTCTCTACCTCGCCGATGCCACCAGCAACGAAGTGTACAAGGAAGACGACGCGTACCCGCCAAGCCCGAGCTTTGCTTCGACGGCAGTAGGCTCGACCAGCAGCGACAGCCCGCAGACGGTGCAGGTTTTCAACCTCGGCAATGAGGCGCTGAACATCTCGTCCGTGATCTATCCCACCGACTTCCCCGAGGGCGCCGGCGGCGCGAATGCCTGCACCGACTCGACGAGCCTGAACGCTGGGGAGGAGTGCGATCTGCCCATCGACTTCACTCCTCGGAGTGGCGGGCTACTGAGCGAGAACATTACGCTGACCGATAACACGCTGAATGTGGCCGGGGCGCAGCAATCTGTGGTGGCGACCGGACGGGGCATTGGCATACCCACAATCACCTGGAATCACCCCTCAACGATCATTTGGCCAACTCCGTTGAGCGGAATCCAGCTCAATGCCACAGCGAATGTGGCGGGCACATTCGTCTACAGTCCTCCAGCGGGGACGGTGCTGAATCCCGGGAAGA
>DATFYK010000009.1:0-3481 GCA_035315085.1 Occallatibacter sp. | reverse complement strand
GGAAGATCGGACTGGTTTCGGTGATCCCCTGGGCCACCGCGGCAATCGTCATGATCGTCTACGCCCACCATTCCGATGTCACCGGTGAGCGGCGCTGGCACGTGGCGATGGCCGGCATCCTTGGATTCGTGGCGTTTTCCGCGAGCATGCTTCCGGGAATCTCGGGGGCGCTGGGTCTAGCGGCTCTTACCCTGGCCGCGATCGCGGTGATGTGCGGCCAGTCCACGTTCTGGGCTCTGCCGACCGGGATCCTATCCGGCTCGGCCGCCGCCGGGGGCATCGCGTGGATCAACTCGGTGGGCAATCTGGCAGGCTACGTGAGCCCGTTCGTCATAGGCGAGATCCGCGATGCGACTGGCAGCATGACGCTGGCCCTGCTGGTGCTCTCGGCATCGTGCCTGATGGCTGGGCTGGTGGTGCTTCTGGTGACGCGCGCTACACCTCGGAGTTTACGGCGTGAATCAAGGCGTTGATATAGCCATAACCGAAAGCGTAGGCCTGTAGCTTCCCGGGATCGTCCGGATGACTCGGCATATGATCGGGGCAGATAGACAGGCCGAACTCCGAGTCCCTCAGAATGCGCATGATCTTCAGAAAGTCCATCTCGCCTTCATCGGGATACACCTCCGCGAAACTGTTCAGGCCTCCTCGGATGTTCCGCATGTGGACTTGATGTACCTTTCCCCGGCCCGCCAGGTATTGGACGATCGGGAGCACCTCCGTAGCTGGATTCTTCAATCCTTCAGCCGTTGTGCCCAGGCACAATTGGAATCCGTTATATGGGCTGTCGACGATCGCTTCGTATCGCTTGTAGCCTTCGAAGATAGAGGGCGAGTCCCAATTCTCAGCGCCCTGGTAGCCGAACGGGAGCCCTGGCGGGTCATATGGATGAGCACCCATCTTCACATCGTATTGCTGGCAGACGGGTATGACTTTTTGGAGAAAGTAGGTGATGCGCTCCCAATAATCGTCGGAGCTGACTTTACCTGCCCGTCCCACCGGCAGATCTTTCCAATTCTCCTCCAGCTTGAAAGCGGCGTAAGTAACACCACCTCGCCCGGGTTCGTGTGAGTTTCGCCGTATGGGGATTACAGTCCAATGATGGGTAATGACTTTCACGCCTACTTGAGAGGCCTTCTGGATGTTACCGATGATGACGTCCAGCTTTCGATCGCGCTCGGGACCTTTGGGAAGCCTGATGTAGTCGTCGTCCATTCTTATGGCTTCGAACGTCACGCCGGCCTTATCGCAATTGTCCTTCATCTTCTTCAGTTCGTCGGCATCCCAGGCGCCGTCGGGAGTGACCCTCCGTACTTGCGCCGTGAGATGCTTGACACCGTGGCGCAAGTTATATTCCAGATTTGCCTTGGCCGTCATATCGGCGCCCGGCCCGCCGGCCACGCTATGGTAGTCGCCGCCGACGTGCATTAAGAGATTCTTCCTGGCCCCGGGCGCGCGGCCCGCTTGCGCGCCACCGGCAATGCCCGCGGCGGCCGCACCGCCCACAAGCGTCTTTCCGAAATCTCTTCGTCCGATCATGGAACCACTCCTCACGGCTAGAATAGCAGCCGCGGGGCCAGGTCGATGAACCGGGCGTCACTCCAGCGGAGGCCGCGTGAGCATACAATCGAGGTTGTGAATCGAAGAGACTTTTTGACATCATCCGCGCTGACGGCCGCGTTGGCAGCCGCACAATCTCGCAGCGCGCCTCCCGCCGGCGGCCAGGCTGGAATGGCGGCGAGTAGCCGCGGAGGCATGCATATCGACCGTGAGAAGTGCGTGGCGTGCGGCAACTGCGTCGCGGTCTGTCCCATGGGGGCGATCTATGTGGATCCGGCCATCAAGCGCTCCACCATCAACTACGACGAATGCGTGGAGTGCTCCACTTGCCTTCGCAACATGAGCATATTTTGCCCCGTGGCGGCTTTCTCCCTGGAGGATGTTGCGTGGCCGCGCAGCGTGCGGCGGGAATTCTCCAACCCGCAGAACGGGCACCCCTCTACCGGTATCACCGGCCGCGGCACCGAAGAGGTGAAGACCAACGACGTGACCAACCGGGTCGGGGTGGGGGAGGCCGGGTGCGTGATCGAATTCGGCCGGCCGGGCGTGGGCGCGCGCTTCCGCGACATTCAGAAGGTGACCATGGCGCTGGCCCAAGTCCATGTCCAGTTCGAAAAGGAAAACCCGCTCACCTTCCTGATCGTCGACCAATCCACGGGCGTGTTGAGGCCCGAACTGCTCAACGAGAAAGTCATGTCCGCCATCGCCGAGACCAAGACCAGGATCCAACACGTCCCCGAGGTCCTCGACGCGGTCGACCGGATATCGAGGGAGGTTGACACCGTACTCGCCGTAGCCGTCTCCACGCGTTGCGACGAAAACGGCGAAGAGAAAGTGCTGTCGGCCCTGCTCGAAGAACACGGTTACAGCTACAAGCGTGCCAAGACCAATCTGGGCCTGGGACGCGCCACCAACACGAAGAAAGGAGACCGCGCGTGACCCACACACTACACCGGAATGGCGATGCCGCGAGCTTTGGCGACGACTATGTTCTGCTCGCCATCCCCGCCAGGGGCTATAACGACGAAGGATCTGTCGAGAAGCTCCGGACGTTTCTGCGCATCTGCGCCGCCCACAAGCCGGTCAACATGGGCAGCGGGGATCTGGGCGCCTATCACCCTTCACCGGGCTCCGCTACCTCCGCCGATTGGAAGCGCGAGCCGGATTACGAGAAAGCCATCGCGAGCGTCGGCAAGCCCAACAGCGTGGCCGCTGAATTTGACAGCAAGGAAAAGCTGGTAGCCGCGCTGCGCGACGTCATCAAGGCCGACCTGGGGATCTCGATCAACCTGAGCCATTCAGTCGAAGGCGCGCACCAGTGCTGCCGCGACACGGACATCAAACGTCACAGCATAGAATACTCGCTGGGATTCATGGACCGCCACAATCACCTGCCCAACAGCCAGGTGCTGGAGATTTCCACCATGTGCGGCCATGGCATGGTCTCCCACAATCTGGTCGAGAAGATGATCGCCTCTGTGAAGGAGAACGAGCGCACTCCGGAGGAGGCCGCCCGTTACCTGGCCTGTTTCTGCCCTTGCGGCGTTTACAATCCGGCGCGGGCCAAGCGCCTGCTCGAAGAGGCCCGCACCCGCCAGCGCTGATCCTGGGCAGGAGGAATTCTCTAGGAGATCATCATGAAACTTCGAGTTCTGTTTTGCGCCGCTCTCGCGTGCCCTCTCGCCCTGGTTGCGGGGCAGGGCCAGAGCAAATCGGTCGCGACTACCTCCGCTTCGGAAATCCCTCACTTGCGGAAGCAGGGTACGGCCATACAACTGATCGTAGACGGCAAGCCGTTCCTGGCGCTGGCGGGAGAACTGCTCAACAGCAGCGCCACCAGCCTCGAGTACATGAAGCCTTTATGGCCCGAGTTCGCCAAGGCCAAACTCAATACCATCTTGCCGGGCGTTTCCTGGAACCA
>DATFYK010000008.1:0-18469 GCA_035315085.1 Occallatibacter sp. | reverse complement strand
CCGCCATAGCGTCAATCCCGGCGCGCCGTCGTGGGTGACTGCGATGTCCATCCAGCCGTCCTTGTTGTAGTCGAACACCGTGATGCCCACTGTGGGCGGCGGTGGCGCGGCAGGATGCTTCGCTGCCCAAGCGTCTTTCCGAGCTTCTTTCTGGGTCACCACGTGTACGTTCTGACTTTGTCCGTCCGCAGTCTCCAAAACTTGTTCAATTGTTACCCCAAGAAACTCCAACCACCCTTCATACAACACCTGACTCGGATACTTTCCCTCGCGCGGATTCACATAAATCAGCGGCGCCGGCCCATCACCTGTTGTCACCAGGTCAACAGCGTGATCGTTGTTGAAGTCCGTAAGAATAGCCGCCGCAGTCGTCCCGCTTCCGCCCAATCCCGTCGGTTCCGTCCAATCGGTGAAGGTCTTGTTTCCGTTGTTGCGCCAAAGCACGTTCGGCACGCCGCCATCCTTCAACGGAGCACCCGTTAGAAACAAATCCAGATTGCCGTCGTGGTCATAATCCACAAACGTAATGCCGGAGGGATGATTACGCGGCGCAAGACCGGCCTCCGTCGTCACGTCCTGGAATTTTCCGTGGCCCAGGTTGCGGAACAGCAGCAGCGCATCATCCAATGCAACGGCCAGGTCGTTCAATCCGTCGCCATCGTAATCGCCCACCGCGCAGGCAACAGCGCGCCCCGATGCTTTCAGTCCCGCCGCCGCCGCGTCCCACTCCTCGAAGCTGCCTTCGCCCTTGTTGCGCAGCACGCGAATGGCCTGCGCGCCCGTCTGCATCAGCACCAGGTCCATGCGTCCGGAGCCCGTCACGTCCATCATGCAAGCGCCGCCGGTCGTGGTCCATTTCTCTCCGGGCGCCCCAGGTCTCGTCCGACGCAGCGGAGAGACCTGGGAAAGCATTGGCTGCGCCACCAGCCGCACCGGAATCATGGCCTTATGGCCCACTTCGGGCACGACAACCGCTGTGACCGTCGAGTAGTGGCCCTGTTCGCCGTAGGACAACCCGATCGGCGCCCCAATCTTGGCGCTGGTCAAGTGCTGAAAGCGCTTGAAGTGCGTCTTCGCATCCTCCACATGACCGGAGCGTTGCAACGCGCGCGCCAGGGCAAACTCTGAGGACGCGTGCAGCGGGTCGATCTCCAGCGCCTTCTGCAAAATCGCGATGGCCTTGTCGAACTCCTTCATCTCCTGGTAGCAGACGCCCGCGAAATAAAAGGAATCCGCATCCCTGGGATCGATCTTCGCCGCCTCCTGGAAGCTTTTGAGCGCCGGCTCCAGCTCGTTGTTTGCATGTTGCGCAAGGCCCAGGTTGTACCAGGCTTGGGCATTGTCCGGATCGAGAGCGATGGCCTGCTGGAGCCACTTCTTTGCCTCGTCCAGCTTTTGCAGCGTCAGCAGCGCAATGCCCTCGTTGATGGCCGCCTGCGCAAGCTTGGGATCTTTCTTGAACGCCTCGGCAAACGAGTCCGCCGCACGCTCGGTAAACTGCTGGCCCATCTGCGCCACGCCGCGATTGTTCGTCCGCACCGCCTCCGCGTCAAAGCGCGCCTGCGCTCCAGCCGCTGCCGCGACTGCCATAAAAAGAACAAGGGCCAAAGCCCCGGTCATCCTCATATGTCTCTTCCCCAATGCGGCTGGAACAGCTTTACCAAGATGCCGCATAACCTTACAGTGTATGCGAACGGCCAACCGGCTTGCGGCCGCGCTCCAGTATGCTTCAGCGGCGATTGCCACCAACTCCCCTGCCATGAACGCCTGATGTGATATGAATGCGGAGAACGGAGAAAGACGATGAATTCTTTCCAGCAAGATATTGTGGCTAGAGCTGTGCATGCGGATTGGGGAGTTCATCAGAGGTTCCTTCAATAAACTGCAAAAGGAACAACATGGCCGGACCGTTCAGGCAGTTCGGGATAGCCGGCGACATCGAACCGATTTCGTAATCCAAACCTATGCAGGCGCCCCGGCTACGGCTGGTTGGGAACCACGATTGATTCGCCCTTGACGAATGCGCCATGGCAACCCATCTTTTCCGCACAAAAAACGCGGAAAGGAGGGGCACGAAGCGGTCATGCTTTCGGGCCGGATCAAGAACCTCAACCCGCCCTGGCGCAACTGCTCGTTATTGCTGCGAGATCTCATACGCAGATAAATATTGCGCCACTGCGTCGGCCACAATCTGGTAGCCTTGCGCGTTCAGGTGATCAATGTCACTTGCCGTCACCGGTGCGCCGGCGGCGTGTGATGTATCGACTCCGCCGAAAGTGCGCACCACGGTCAGGGTGTTGCCGGAAATCGCGGTGACCGAGACATTTTCGGCATTTGCCCCGGTGTCGATGGTAAGCATATCCCCGATGGCTATGGCGTTCGCGGATTGGACGGTGATGCTGGTATCGGCGGGGCCGATCGAGTTCGCGAGCGTTGTGTACGCAGAGATTGCGCGCAGTGACGTCGGCGGTTCGTCGTGGCTGTAATCGGAGGCATCCACAGCGCTATTATCTGTTGATGGGTCGTAACTGCCCACCAGTATCTTCCCGATGTCCAGATAGTGCGACCCGTAGATGGTCCCCAGTTGATTGTTGAAGGAGGTGAGCCACTCGTAATCAAATCCGCCGCCGGGCCATTCGCTCTGCCTGTTTTCAGGCATGATGGACAGAACCAGGTAGTTCTGCCCGGGGGAAACGGTGGCAACCTGGCCGGCTAAATCGGATAGAATCTGTGTTGTTGCTGTGAAATTGTTCCGGCCCTCCCAAAAGACGGGAAGGTAGCCGGCGTAGGGAGTATCGACGACAAACTGCGGACTCCCGGGCGCACTTACCGGGATCCCGGGCGTTGTGCGTGTGAATGTATAAATAGAGTCCGTCGAGTCATACGTAACCAGCCCATGGACTCCCAGGATGGTGCCGGAGACTCCCGCGGTTGGCCCAGCCTTCGTAACCGGCTCATACCCTGTGGGGAAAGTCACGGTGATGCCACCTGAGTCCGGAATAATCCCGCCGACGACAGTCGCATAGGTTGGAACCCCACCTTCGCGCACACCGATCTGCGTGGAGGAATTCCCGCCAACGCCCTGGTTAACAACGGGCAACGTAATCAGATTCTGGAGTTCGCTGGGGTATCGTCCTTTGTTAAAATTGCCCTCGCCTCCTATGGTAAGCGAATCGCCCCAGGCTACTACGCCGAAAAAAGACGCAGTCATGTTGAGGCTGGCCTGGGCCGTGGTGTAGTCCACCGTGTCCGCGGGCGTAAACGTAACAGACAGCGTCTGTGGTCCGGGCGAGTTGAAGATGGTCCCGGTTCCCGGTGAGTAGAGGAAACTCCCAGCCAGCTCCGTTGTGCCGCCCGGCGCCGTGGCCGTTGCATTAAGTTGGCCCGGGCCCAGAGGCGCACCGACAGCGATCAGAGCGGTAGGCGTCCATGCAATCTGCGGCGTCGCCTGACTTACGGTAAGCGTCACGCCGGCGGCGGCGGTGGTGTAGTCCGTGATGTCGGTAGGGGTGAAGGTGACCGAAAGCGTATGGGAGCCGGCTGAGAGCACGGCGCCCAGAGATGGGTTGTAGGCGAAGGCGCCGGGAACGCTTGCGGTTGCATCCAGTTGCGTAGCGCTCAGCGCCGTGCCGTAAGGAATGGCGGCAGGGGCGGTCCAACTCACCACCGGAACCACTTGATTGACGGTCAGCGTCACGCTGGCGGTGGAGTTAGCATAGTTTGGGTCGGTCGGGGTGAAGGTGACTGAAAGCGTCTGGGAGCCGGCTGAGAGCACGGCGCCCAGGGATGGTGTGTAGGCGAAGGCGCCGGGGACGCTGGCGGTTGCATTCAATTGCGTCGCGCTGAGCGCGGTGCCATAGGTAATCGCGGCAGGGGCGGTCCAACTTACCGACGTGGGTACTTGATCAACGACCAGCGTCACGCTCGCGGTGACGGTGGCATAGTCCATGGTGTCGGTCGGGGTAAAGACGACTGAAAGCGTCTGGGAGCCAGCTGAGAGCACGGCGCCCAGGGATGGGTTGTAGGCGAACGAGCCGGGAACGCTTGCGGTTGCATTCAACTGTGTAACGCTCAGCGCCGTGCCATAAGTAATCGGCGCAGGAGTTACCCAGTCGATCTGCGGATTGCTTTTATTGCTTCCCCCACAACCTGCCAGCACCAGGCACGCTAAGCCGAGTCCCGCAAGCCGGCGTGCAAGCCGAAGGCCTGACCATAACTTCAGGACCAAAGCGGAATCTCCCATTTCCAGCACTAATCCCCTCCAATTTATATCGTTCTTCGCAGGTCGTAAAGGCGGAAAAACAGAGAACTTCACCCCTCTGAGGAGGCCCTACTCTCCGTCCGGCGGCACCTGTTCCAGCAGCCGCTTCCAGGTCTTCTGGTTCTTGCGGAAGCCCTTCTTCAAATCCTCCAAAATCCGCTCGAAGTCCGCGTTGGCGCGCAGGTTGTTCCACGCCGGGTTCTTCTGGAACCAGGGGTAGTTTTCGTTGCCCAGATAGATCGCCCGCCGCAGCCAGTGCAACGCCTCGCTGGAGTCGCCCTCGACGGCAAAGTAAGTAGCCAGCCGGTAAGCCATCTCGCTATCGGCCTCGGCCGCTGCCAGGGTATCGTCCTTCAAGAGCGCGGCAGCCCGCGTCCGCTGGCCCGCCTGCACATAGCAAAGCGCCAGCGTGGGTACGGCGATGCGCAAAGAATCGTCGTCGCGGACCACGCCTTCAAGAATCTCAATGGCCGCGCTCAGGTTGCCCAATCGCATTTGCTGGTAGCCGGCCGAGGTCCTCAGCAGCGGGTGGCGCGGCTCCAGCGCCAGGCCTTTCTCCAGCTCGTCGCCGGCCAGCTCAATCTGATTCTGATAGTGATAAACACGGGCGCGATGGTTGTAGAGAATCGGCGCATTGGCGGGATTGAGCTTGAGGGAGCGGTTGAACTCAGTGAGCGCCTCCTCGTACATGCCGTCGCCGCGCAGCGCCATGCCCGCCACCATATGCACATTCCAGTCGTTGGCGGCTCCAGAGAGCAGGTTGGCGATGCCGTGCCGCGCCGACTCCTTCTCGCCGCGCGATAGAAGCATATAGATGCGGTAAAGATTGGCTTCGGTCGAAGCGGGATCGAGTTTCAACGCCTCGTCGAAATCGCGCCGCGCGTGCATCACGTGAATCTGCCCACCGAACCCATGACGCACATATTGCAGCTCGGCGATGCCCAGCCCGCACCAACCAGCGGCAAACTCCGGATCGGTCGCTGTCACGTTCGTAAACAGCGCATGTGCGCGGTCAAGGTCCGCGCGCGAGCCGGTGCGCACCATGAACGAACTGAGCAGCGCGCGCGCCTGCAGATACTCTTCGCTCACCGGCCCCGGCAGCGAGGCGTCCCTGGGGCCAGATCCAGTTCCGGGCCGCGGCGCGTCGATCTGGGCAACCTGGATTCTGTCGGCGGCGCTCAGGCCGTGCAGCGCGGCAAAAACCTCGTTCGAAATCTCCGTCTGCACCGCAATCAGGTCCAGCGAAGCGACGCGGATTGCGCCGCCCGACCGCACGCTCTGCGAACCCACGTCCAGCAGTTGCCAGTTCAGATCGAATCCATTTTCCGAGCGCAGAAAGTTGCCCGCCAGCACAAACGAAACCAGCAGCTTTTGCCCAACTGATAGCGGGTCCATCTGCGCAATCGGCAGCCGCATAAGCGTGCTCGACGGCCGGACAACCAGGGCCGGAATGCGCGCCAGCCGCGCGGCAATCGCATCCGCGAGCGCAAACCCATACAGCGGAGCCACTTCGGTTGCGCCCAGATTACTGAACGGCAGCACCACCAGCGAGTTTTGCGGCGTCCGGCTGCTGGCCGACTCGCGGAACCGCTCCGCAAGCATCGACAGAAATCCCGTATTCCGCTTTTGCGCCTCGGCGCTTGTCGTGGGCAGGTTGGCCGCCGCATCGCCAGGAATAATCCCGGTCTCAATCCGCAGCGCCTTCATGATCGTCTTCAGCGCCTCGCGCACCTCGGCGGCCGAGGCGTAACGCGACCCTGGAATCTTTTCCAGGCAGGTTGAAATGACGCTCTTCAGCTCCGGGGAGATTCCCGGAACGATTTCGCTCAGATCTTCCGGATTGTCGTACTGGATGGCGTGGATGACCTGGAAGTCCTCGGTTTCGGGACGGCAAAAGGGATGCCGGCCACTCGCCAGTTGGTAAAGGATCACGCCCAGCGCCCACACGTCGGACTGCACGCTCGACTGCCCGGTGACAAACTGCTCCGGTGCCATGTAGCGGATGGTCCCGCCGCGCGCGGTGTAGGTGGCCGCTATGGACGCATCCCTGGCCAGCGCCGGCTTGGAGGGGTCGAAGCTGGCGTCCTCGGGGCGCAGCCGCCGCGCCAGGCCGAAGTCCAGAATCTTCACCAGACCGCCATCGGTCAGCATCACGTTCATCGGTTTAAGGTCGCGATGGAAGATGCCCAGCGAGTGCGCGGCCTGCAGGCCGTCGGCAATCTGTATTCCAACCGAGAGCACCAGTTGCAGGCTGGCCGGCCCGCGCGCAATCAGCTTGTCAAGGTTCTCGCCCGGCACGTACTGCATCACGATGTAGGCCTCGTCGCCGCTCTCGCCCACTTCGTAGATGGCGCAGACGTTGGGGTGCTCGATGGCCGAGGCCAGGCGCGCCTCGCGCAGCACGGTCGAGCGCATCTGCTCAGCCGAAAGCAGCCCGGTGCGCAGGATCTTCAGCACCACCGGACGTTGAAGGAGCGTGTCGTTGGCCAGGTAGACCACCCCGCTGCCCCCGGCGCCCAGCCGGCGGAGAATCTCGTAATGTTCGATCGTTCTGCGCGCCATCTCTCTCTATAAGTGTACCGGGCGGCGCGTTAAAACGTCTCAAACGCGGCCACGCAAGGATCAGACTTCAGTGTCCCCGCCGCGCATCCCCTTTTACCGGCGGCAACTGGCGTTCCTTCTCAATCCGCCTCTGCCCGCGCTGGCCCAGCAGCAGCATCGTCAGCCCGAAGGCCAGCAGCACCAGCCCCCACCACAGATTCGCGTTGATGCCCAGGCTACGGGCATAGAGGGCCTGGTTGCCCCTGGTGGCCAGCCCAACCGCGCTGAGGATCATGCCGATCAGCGAGAACATCAATCCCATCGGAATGCGCAAATCGAGACTCATCGCTATCCCCTATCCTGCCGCTTCCCGGCCAGAAAAATCCTCAGTAAAAGAAAATATTCAATGCAACCGCGCCCAGCAGAACGGCCACCGCCAGCGCCTCGGGCCGCTTCCACCACGCGATGTGCGCGTGCTCCGGTTTGGGCGTCAGGGAATGAACCAGCCCCACCAGTTCCGCCTCCGGCCTGGCCCTGGTGCAGTAACTCACCAACACCGTCACAATGAAGTTGGCGCTGAAGGCAAAGATCGCCGTCCAGAGATTCTGCGCCATGTCGCTGGGATAGTGGCGCAGCACCGCAATCCATCCGCCGTGAATGCCGGGCAGGGCCTCGATGGGCAGCGTGAGCCCGTGGTGCAGCATGGCCGCCGCGGCGCCCACAATCAGCCCGGAAAACGCGCCGTGCCCCGTGGCCCGCTTCCAGAACATGCCCAGCAGAAACGTGGCGAACAGCGGCGCATTCACAAAGCTGAAGACCAGCAGCAGCGTGTCCATGATGTTGTTGAAGTGAGTGGCCGCATACGCCGTTCCGATGGACAGCAAAATGCCGCCCACCGTGGCCCATCGGCCCACCGCCAGATAATGCTGGTCGCTCGCGCCCTTGTGAATGTACGACTGGTAAAGATCGTACGTAAACACCGTGTTGAAAGCTGTAGCATTGGCGGCCATACCGCTCATCAGGGTGGCCAGCAGCGCCGTCAGCCCCAGCCCTAGAAGGCCGGTGGGCAAAAAGTGCAGCAGCATGTTGGGCGTGGCCATATCGTAGTCCAGCAACGGCTGGCCAGTGGCGTCGAGCATCGGCTTCCCGGTCGCAGGGTCGGTCCTGGCCGGAACCAGCCCGCGGCCCTGCTCGACCTGCGGCGAAACCACGGTGGTCTCGCGAATGATGGCCCCGTCCACCACGCGGATAACGGTCGTCGTGCGCGGCGTGGGCAGTCCGATGGCCAGCACCCCCGGCAATATCACCAGGAACGGAAACAGCATCCTGGGAACGGCGGCAATCAGCGGTACGCGCCGCGCCGATTCGATATTTTTCGACGCCATCGCCGTCTGGATCACCCGGAAGTCGGTGCACCAATAGCCGGCTCCGAGCACGAAGCCCAGCCCCAGCCCCAAGCCGATGCCCTCAATCCCCATGGGGTTGGCGCCGGCGTGGGCCAGGCCCTTCCACTCGTGCATATATTGGATCGGAACCGAAGCCTTCAGCCCGCTCCATCCGCCGATGTTGCGCAGCCCCAGAAGCACCATCGGCAACAACCCCGCAACCACCAGGAAGAACTGCAGCACATGGTTGTAGATGGCGCTGGCGAGCCCGCCCAACAGGATATAGGCCAGCACAATCGCGGCCGAAAGCAAAATCGAGAAGGTAAAAATCCCCTCAGGCGCCCAGCCCTGCTCGCGGAAAAACCCGTCGAAGAGATGCAACGCCTGCATCAGTCGCGCCATCATGTACATCGAAATCCCCGAGCTGACGACCGTCATCGCCGCAAACGTGCAGGCGTTCAGCGCCCGCGTCTTCTCATCGAACCGCAGGCGCAGAAACTCCGGCACCGAGCGCGCCTTCGACCCGTAATAGAGCGGCATCATGAAGAGGCCTACAAAAACCATCGCCGGAATGGCGCCGATGCCGAAGAAATGCGCCGTCTCCAGGCCGTACCTGGCCCCCGAGGCGCCCATCCCGATTACCTCTTGCCCGCCCAGGCTGGCGCCCATGAATGCCAGCCCGCAGATCCAGGCCGGCAGCACGCGTCCGGCCTGAAGAAAGTCCATGCTCGTCTTCATGTGCCGCTTGAGGGCATAGCCGATGCCCAGCACAAAGACAAAGTAGAGCAGCATGATCAACCAATCGACGGCGGTGAGGTTGGGCACGAACGGCTCCTTGCAATCGTCAAGGTATTGAGACCACTGTACGCAGGGCCGCGGAGGCAAGTCCAGAAGCGCGCCGGTAATGAACCTGTCCCGGCAGTTTCCTGAAGTGCACGCCAGAAACGCCAGAGCCCTCCGGCGCAAACCGGAGGGCCCTGGAAACCAGCAGAAAATCCCCGCCTATGCCTTGACCGCGCGCGTGGGCTTGTACCCCGACAGGCCGTAGTAGGCCACGAAGAGGTAGCAGACGATGGGCAGCAGGAAGGCGTACTGAATTCCAACCTTGTCGGCCAACGCGCCGAACAGGAGGGGAACCACCGCGCCGCCCACATTGCCGATGGTGATGACACCGGAACCCTTGCTGGTCATCGGTCCCAGTTCGGCAATGCCCAAGGCGAAGATCGTGGGGTACATGATGGAGTTGGCGAGGCCGCAAAGCACCAGGGTCCAGATGGCCAGCGAACCGTGGCTGAACATGGAAACCAACAAGAAAACCGCGCCCAGAAAGCCTAGGCCAGCAAGCAGCTTTTCCGCCTTGATGGAGGCCATGAGCGCACTGCCCAGGAAGCGGCCAGCCATGATCAAGAGAAAATAGAGCGAGGCCAGCAGGCCGGCAATCGCCGTGTTGGACAAGGGCCCGAGCAGGCTATCGACCAGAGTTCCAAATGGTCCGAGGATCGAGATGCCCACCCCCTGGGTTAAGAAATAGCTGATAGCGATGGAGGCAAGGGCAATCTCTACACCTACGTAGAAGAAGATGCCTAGCATGCCAAGCACCGTATGCGAATAGCTCCAGATGCTGCGGGCCAGCAACGGATCGCCCTCGGCGCCGGGACGGAAGGCGCGGGTCAAAGTGATCGCGGGCAGGTTCATCAGCATCACCGCAAAGCCCAGTAGCAACAGCGCGCCGGCAATGGCGATGTAAGGTCCCTGAACCGTATGCGCAATGCTTGCCTTATCGGCAACCTTGCTGGGATCGGTGAGGATGAAGTGGGCCACCACCAGCGGAGCCACGGCCGCGCCCAGGGAGTTGAAGGCCTGCGCCAATGTCAGCCGCGCCGGCGCGCTCGATTCCGGCCCAAGAATCGAGACATACGGATTAGCCGAGGTTTGCAGAGCGCAGACGCCGGTGGCCAGCACAAAGATCGCGCTCAAAAACAGCGGAAAGCTGATCAGATTCGCTGCCGGGATGAAGAGCAGCGCGCCCACCACCATGATGAACAGCGAGATGACCATGGTGCGCTTGTAACCCACGGCCTCGATCAGCTTGGCGCTGGGAACGGAGAAAACCAGGTACGCGAAGAACCACGCTGTCGAAACCAGCATGGCCGGCCCGTAGGCGAGGTCGAAGAGCCTCTTCAGGTGCGGCATCAGGTTGCTATTCAGATTCGTCAGGAACCCGAAGATGCCAAACAGTGCGGTGACAATGATGAACGGAACAATGTAGTTGGGCGCGCTTTGCGCCGCCGGTGGTGTGGATCGCGTAGCCATAAAAGTTCCCCTCCGCCTCCTTCAAGAAAAATAGCCTGCTCTTCGCTGCTTTCCAATCGCCGTTTGCCCTTGACCGTCATCCACGCGGACCAAGCCGCCGGCAAATACACAGGAATCGGAGAGCCGCGCAAAAAAAGCGCCGACACAACTCTACGCATGGGGGCAGAGGTACGTCCAGCGAAAGTTGAAAAGGTTTTCAGCCGCGCACGACCCACTCGTCCACAATCCCCGGCAGTTTACACTGGAAATGCATGATTCCTACCCTGGCCTGGACCCCGGACGGCGTCCGTTTCATCGATCAGACCATGCTCCCTCTCGAGGAGAGCTACGTGCTCGCCGCCACCTATGAACAGGTGGCCGAGGCCATCGAAACCATGGTGGTCCGCGGAGCCCCGGCCATCGGCGTCTCCGCAGCCTACGGCATTGCCCTCGGAGCCATGCACACCTCCGCCCTCACGCCCCAGGAATTCGCGCCGGAGTTCGACCGGATCTGCGCCCGCCTCGCCGCAACCCGCCCCACCGCCGTCAATCTCTTCTGGGCTATCGACCGCATGAAGCGGCTATTCGCGGCCCTGGCCGGGTCGGGCGCACCTTTGGCCAAGATCAAGCAGAAGCTCCTGGCCGAAGCGCACGCGATGTACGAGGAAGACATTGCTGCCTGCAAAACCATGGGCGCATTCGGCGCGGCGCTGCTGCCGCGGGAAGGCGGCGTTTTGACCCACTGCAACGCCGGCGCGCTGGCCACCTGCGGCTACGGAACCGCTCTCGGCGTCATACGGTCGGCTGTCGAGCAGGGCAAGCGCATCCATGTCTACGCCGACGAAACACGGCCCTTTCTGCAAGGCGCGCGCCTGTCCGCATGGGAGCTGATGGCCGACGGCATCCCCACCACCGTGATTTGCGACAACATGGCCGCCAGCCTCATGCGGCAGGGGCGCATCCAGGCCGTCGTCGTCGGCGCGGACCGCATCGCGGCGAACGGCGACGTGGCCAACAAGATCGGCACCTACAACGTCGCGATTCTGGCGCATGAACACGGCATCCCGTTCTACGTCGCCGCTCCCTGGTCCACGGTCGATATGGCCACCGCGACCGGAGACTCCATCCCCATCGAGGAGCGCTCACCCGTTGAAGTTACACACCACGGCGGCAAACAACTCACGCCCAACGGCGTAGAAATCTGCAACCCGGCATTCGATGTAACTCCGGCTAAGTACGTTACCGCCATCGTCACCGAACGCGGCGTGCTGCGCGCGCCGTATGCCGAGTCGCTCAAAGAGATGGAGTTGGCGGCAGGGTAGGCCCAACCATCCACAGTTGCCCAACCGTCTAGAGTGATAAGCGTGGTGCTTCCCCGCCCTTCCATCCTGAGGCTGCGGCAGCGGTCGCTGGTCCGCGGCGTTGCACTGGCGCTCGGCGCGTTCGCGGCCGGGCTGCGCCTGGCCGGATTTCCCGACATCGACGCGCTCCACGGCTCGCCCTGGCAGATTCTTCCCGCGCTCGCTGCCGCTTGGGGCATGGTTGAGACAGCCCGCTGCCTGGGCCGCAGATGGAGCCTCTACCACGCCGGCGTCCTCATCCTGCTCTACTCGGAACTGATGATTCTGGCGCTGGTGATCTTCCTCTGGCTCTATCCCTGAGCGTCCAGGATGTAGTCTGTTCCTGGCCGCACGAGTCGCAAGCTCTCAGCGGAGCCCATTTTCCGAGTACACCGAACTCGCCGCTCCCGTGTAGGATGAGGCCAATCGGGCGATCGCGCTCCCCGCGATCGAGAGCGCAACCATCTCATCAGGCAAGACCCTGGAGGAAGATATGCTGAAAGGCTTTCGAGATTTCATTCTGCGCGGAAACGTTGTGGACCTGGCCGTCGCCGTCATCATCGGCGCGGCCTTCAACGCCATTGTCAACTCCCTCGTGAAAGACGTGCTGACACAGTTCATCGCCGCCGTCCACCAAGCCCTGCCCCGAGTGCCTGAGCGAGATTCCGCTGGCCGCCCGCCGCTGCGCCCATTGCGCCCAACCGGTAGCATAGGAACTGACGAAAGGAACACACATCGATCTTCACAGGATCCCGCTATGATTGTGCGCAAGCCGCTTGCCTCCCTGCTTTTTCTGGCGCTCGTTCCCCTGACCTTCGTTCCCAGGCCGCTTCCGGCCCAGAATCCGAGCCCGCCAGCCGTTTTCGGTTACAGCGACTTCACCGAGCAGGCCAAAATCGAGGAAAAATTCCTCGCCGTACCCGACGCCAAACTGGCCGGCCAGCACCTGAAGATCCTTACCGCCGAGCCCCACCTGGCCTCCACGCCGGAAGACCGCAAGACCGCCGAATATGTCGCGCAAAAGTTTCGCGCTGCCGGCCTCGATACCGAGATTGTTCCCTACCGCGTGCTGATGAACCAGCCCAAAGTCGTGCGCGTGGAGGCCTGGAACGCCGCCGGCCAGCCGCTGATGACCGGCCCCACCCGCGAGCACGTCGAAGGCGATCCCTACCAGGACGATCCCCGCGTGGTGATGCCCTTCAACGGATCATCGGGGTCTGGAGATGTGACCGGCGAGGCGGTCTACGCCAACTACGGCCGCCAGGAAGACTTCGATCAGCTTGCCGCACAGCACATCGACCTGCACGGCAAGATCGTCCTGGCCCGCTACGGCGACAACTTCCGCGGCGTCAAGGTCTACATCGCCGAACAGCGCGGCGCCGCAGGAGTGCTCATCTACTCCGATCCGCAAGATGATGGTTATTACAAGGGCGACGCTTATCCCATGGGTCCCTGGCGGCCTGAAACCGGCGTCCAGCGCGGCTCGGTGCATTATATCTTCAAGTATCCGGGCGACCCCGAGACCCCCGGCGTCGCCTCCACGCTGGACCTGCCCGACTCCGCCCGCGGCTCAGCCTACGGCAACCAGCCCCACATCATCTCCATCCCCCTCAGCTATCACGACGCCGCGCCCATCCTGCAAGCCCTCAAGGGGCCGGGCGTGCCGCAAGGCTGGCAGGGCGCGCTGCCCTTCCGTTATCACCTGGGAGCGGTTGGGGGACAGGGCGGCGTGAAGGTCCACCTGGTCTCACAGCAGGACTATCAGCGGCGCATCATCTGGGACGTGATGGGCACGATCAAAGGTTCGGAGTACCCCGACGACTGGGTGGTGGCCGGCAATCACCGCGATGCCTGGGTCTATGGCGCGGTCGATCCCTCCAGCGGCACCTCAGCGATGCTGGAAGCCGTGCACGGCATCGGCGCGCTGCTCAAACAGGGCTGGCGCCCAAAACGAACCATCGTCTTCTGCAATTGGGACGCCGAAGAAGAAGGCCTTATCGGCTCAACCGAGTGGGTGGAGCAGTACGCCAAAGCCCTGGGACGCGCCGTCGCCTACTTCAACATGGACGTAGGCGTCTCCGGCCCGGATTTCTCCGCAGCCGCCGTCCCTTCGCTCAAGCAGTTTCTCCGCGAACTCACCCGCGCCGTTCCCAGTCCCCTGGGCGCGACGGTCTACGATCAGTGGAAAAACGCCCGTCCGGAAGGCAATGAGCATCGCAGATCCAACGCCCCGCCCGACCCTGTTGGAGAGGCGCCGATGGGCGACCTGGGCTCCGGTTCCGACTTCACGCCCTTCCTGCAGCATGTGGGCGTGCCCTCCACCGACATCGACTCCGGCGGTCCCTACGGCGTCTATCACTCGGTCTTCGACAACTTCGCCTGGTACACCCAGAACGCCGACCCCAAATTCGTCTATCTCCAGGAGATGGCCCGCGTCTTCGGCCTCGAAGCCCTGCGCATGGCTGATGCCGACGTGCTGCCCTACGATTACGTCAGCTATGCCCGCGAAATCTCCGCCTACATCGATGCGGCCAAACGCAAGGCCGGGGATGCACATCTCGACTCGCTCGACTTTGCACCCGCTCAAGCTGCCGCGGCCCGTCTCATCGCCGCGGCGCAGAAGGCGCATGCCCTCCAACTCGCTCCCTCCGGCGACTTGGCCAAACTCAATCTCGCCCTGCGCCAGACCGAGACCGCGCTCATCTCCGAAGCCGGCCTGCCCAATCGCCCGTGGTACCGGCACACCATCTACGCTCCCGGCGAGTTCACCGGCTACGCCGCTGTGGTTATTCCCGGCGTCAATGAGGCCATCGACGCCAAAGATCAGGGACGGACGGCGCAGCAGTTGACGGTGCTGACCCAGGCGCTCGACCGCGCCGCTCGCACCCTGGACTCCGTGCAATAAGCCGGCGCTACTCACGCGGCAGCGTCGGATCAGGTCGTGTTCACACCGGCTCCATCCCATCCGTCCTCATCCCTGGATGGTTGACCCCGCCCTGTCAGGCTCGTATCGTTAGAGATTGACTATGAAAACTTCCCCCAACACCTTGCGGATAGGGATTGCGGCTGCCGTGATCGTCGGCACCATCGGCTGGCTTGCCTTCTCCGGTTACAGCGCCAACAAGAGCTACTACGTCACCATCGCCGAGCTGGGCGGCATGGGCGACAAGGCTTTCCACAGCCAGTTGCGCGTGGAGGGCTTCGTCGTCCCCGGCTCCATCGAACACAACGGTCCCCACGTGGAGTTCGTTTTGAATGAGTTTGAAAGCCACTCGCCCAAAGCTGCCTCAGGGCGTCTTCTCAAAGTCAGCTACAAAGGCTCCGAGCCGCCTCCGGACACCTTCAAGGACGACTCCCAGGCCCTGGCGGAAGGTTCCTATGGACGCGACGGCGTCTTCCACGCCAACGTGCTGCAGGCAAAGTGCGCCAGCAAGTACGCGCCGGCCCAACCCGGTTCAACACAGCCCGGTTCGACGCAGCCTGCCGCCAGCCCTCGCGCCGCCGCCCAGGCACCTGCTCCTCACGCATCCAACACGGCCGCTACCCCAACTGCCGCAAACTGATCGCATGACCGCACACCCGTCCGAGGCCGCCACTTCTACCATTTGCGCCCGCCTCGACGGCGTCTCCAAGCTCTTCGGCTCCTTCGCCGCACTGCGCCAGGTTTCAGTGGACTTCGAGGCCGGACACTGCTACGTCGTAATCGGCGAGAACGGCGCGGGCAAATCAACTTTGCTCCGCATTCTTGCCGGACTCCTTCGACCCAGCTTCGGCACGGTCAAAGTTTTCGGCGAGTTGGAACCCCATGAGGCCCGCGCCCGCATCGGCTACATGAGCCACGCCCCCATGCTCTACGACGAGCTGACCGCCGAGGAAAACCTGCGTTACTTCGCCAGTCTCTACCGGGATCGGCAACGAGGGGGCCGCGCTTGCCTCTCGCCCGCCGAAGCCCTGCGTCAGGTTGGCCTGGACCCCGAGTTGAACCGCGTCATAGGACAGTATTCGCAGGGCATGAGACAGCGCACCTCGCTGGCCCGTGTGCTGCTCTCTGTCCCCGAGCTGCTCCTGCTCGACGAGCCTTTCTCTAACATGGACATCGAATCCGCCCGCCAGATGGTGGAGCTGCTGGCCGGCTTCCGCCAGGGCAACCGGACGATTATCTTGACCACCCACCAGCGCGAGATGGCTGCCCCCATCGCCGACTGGGTGCTCGCGTTGCACGCCGGCCGCGTGGCGTCGTTTGAACCGGGGTCCCCAGCGACAGGTCTTCGTCGCTGGGGTGGTGAACCAGGAAGGCCCACGCTATGAGGACCAACGGCGCACGCATTCTCGAATCCCTCGGCATTCCCTACGAACTGCGCAAGTACTTGGTCGACCCGGACGACTTATCCGCCATCACGGTCGCCAAAAAGATCGAGATGCCGCCGGAGCAAGTCTTCAAGACTCTGCTGACGACCGGCGGAGCGGGCGCGTATGTCTTCGCCGTCATTCCCGGCGACGCCGAGTTGGACTTCAAGAAGCTGGCCCGCGCCGCCGGCCTGCGCAAAGCGGAGATGGTTTCGCTGAGGGAAGTGCAGCCGCTGACGGGCTACATCCGCGGCGGCGTCACCGTCTTCGGCGCAAAAAAAGCCTTCCCAGTCTTTGTCGATGAGACAGCAATCCTCTTCGACCGGATCAGCGTTTCCGCCGGAACCCGAGGGACCCAGCTTATTCTCAGCCCCGCCGACTATCTCCGCGCGGCAGAGGCGCAGACCGCCGATCTCACCAAAGATGTGGCCAGGTCCGCCACCCCGGAGGGCCACGCCTGATGCCGCGCGCCCTGTGGACCCATCTCGTCAAAGACCTGCGCATCGAGTTGCGCTCCCTCGACGTCTTTGTCTCCATGCTTTTTTTCTCCCTGCTGGTCGTCGTGCTCTTCTCCATCGCCTTCGACCCGCACGGTGACTTTTCCCGCGAGATCGCTGGCGGAGTTCTCTGCGTGGCTACCATGTTCGCCTCGGTCAGCGCCCTTAATCAGGCCTGGGCGCGAGAAATCCGCCACCAGGTCATCGATGCCCAGCGCATGGCGCCCACCCCCGGCGCGGAACTCTTTCTGGCCAAGGTGATAGCGAACTTCCTCTTCGTCACTGTTGTCCAGGTGATTCTGGCCCCAATTTTTCTCATCTTTTATAACCTTCATATCGAGGGCCAGGCGTGGCTGCTGGCGCTGGTTCTCCCCCTCGGCACATGGGCCCTGGTCGGCAACGGCATTTTCTTCGCCGCGCTCTCCATCCGCAGCCGCAACCGGGAGTTGCTGCTTTCGCTTATTCTCTTTCCCATCTTCATTCCGGCTCTCCTGGCCATGGTGCGGGCCACCACCGCCATCCTCACCGGCGACAGCGACCCCACGCTGTGGATCAAGCTCCTCCTCGGCTACGACATCATCTTCACCACCGCCAGCCTGCTGCTTTTCGACGTGGTCTTCCACGCCGAATAGGCCCTCCACCTCCCGATGGACCCCGCCCCGCCCCCGCCGTCGTAAACTGAAATCGTTCCACCAGGATTCCCCATGAAGAAACTTGCTATCGGTCTCTACGTCGCGGTCACCGTCGCCCTGCTGGGCTGGGCCTTCTACCAGGCCATCTACGCCGCCCCGGACGAACAGACCATGCACGAGGTCCAACGCATCTTCTACTACCACGTGCCCTCGGCCATGGTTGCCTTCCTCTTCTTCGCCATCTCGTTGGCCGGCTGCATCGGTTTCCTTGCTTTTCGCCGCAACCGGCCGGACTGGGCGCAGGTCTCCGACGCCTGGGCACTGGCCGGAGCAGAAGTCGGCGTCGTCTTCTGCACTGTCGTCCTCATTACCGGGCCGCTCTGGGGCCGCCGCGCCTGGGGCATCTGGTGGACCTGGGACGCGCGGTTGACCACCACACTGGTCCTCTGGCTGATCTATGTCAGCTACCTGCTGCTGCGCCGTTTCGCCGCCGGCCCGCAGGTGCAGGCGCTGGCCGCCGTCCTGGGCATCTTCGGCGCGCTCGACGTGCCCATCGTCTACATGTCCAACCGCTGGTGGCGCACACAACATCCTGCCCCCGTCTTCGGCGGCGGACCGGACTCCGGCATCAGGGACCCCGCCATGCTGGCCGCCTTTGGCTGGAACGTCCTCGCCTGGCTGGCCTGGGGCGTGCTCATCCTCGCCCTGCGCTACCACGTCGAGCGCCAGCACCAGAAATACGCCGTCCAGGAAGCTCTGGATGCTCTCGAAGAAACCTAGAAAGCTTGATTGCACAGCGAAAATCGATTTCAAGACGAGGGAAAAAATGGATCAAAGAGCCATTCTCGACCACCAATTCACCGTTGCCGCCTACGCCATCACCTGGGCCATCCAACTCGGCTATGTAGCCTGGCTGGCCCTCAAATGGCGGGCGCAAAAGCGCAACGCAACCCGCGCCAGCCGCAATCAGCGCTAGTCCCTCCCTTATTCCACGAACGTCTTTCGATTCAAACACCTACAGACCATCCTCTGAGCCCGCATCGCAGGCCGTCCCCTCATTCCTGCGCCTAGAAACCTCCTTGAATACCACCAAAGTGGAAGGCCCATAACACTCGCTCTCGCCAAACGAGGTCTTAGTGGTATTTTCAGTCTTCTTGAATCCAGCCGATGATTT
>DATFYK010000007.1:0-45189 GCA_035315085.1 Occallatibacter sp. | reverse complement strand
CCCAGCTATCGGCCTGGGTGAAGATGCTTTCGCCGAGCGCTTCGGCGGTGAAGCCGCCGTCGGCCTCTTGTACGACTTCAAAGACGAGTTCCTTCATGCTGTTTGAACCCCCTGCGATATTCATCTCATCATACCTCGACTACGAGTACGGAGGCGAACGAAAAGCAACTCTCGGGGGTTAAAACCCCGTTCCCGGAATGGCGTCGGATTGCCGGAGTTAAAACCCCGGCCTACCATTCCCGGCCTGCCAACGTTCCAATATCCCAGGTCTCAAGAGCGAGACCTGGGATATTGGGCAGGGGGTTCGTGGTCTCCCTACCTTCTCTACAAAAAAGCGAAGGATGGGTCACCCATACGTTTGTTGTGAGTCAAGGGTGTGCCACCCGTCAGTTTCAGGGTGGGGCATCCGGCGGGTTGGGGTTCGATGATTCCCAGGTCTGAGAATCCAGACCTCGGCCACCCGCCCGGCGGCTGGCTTCAGGGCGGGCCACTCGCCGGTTCATTCGTGACCCAGACTACGCCCCTGAAAGCCATCGGGTTTTGCGGAGCTCTCGAGAGGTGCGAACGACCTTAGTCACGAGAATCACAAAGAGGGCAACGTCGGTCAGATAGAGTAGTGGGACAAAACGGGAAATTCCGATGATCGCCATTACCAATGTCAGATCGTCCACATTCAGCCAAAGCGCCCTTTCGCGAGAGAGCAAAACTCCGTAGTAAGCTCCAATTCGTTGACCTTCGCTAATCTTTGTGATTTTGTACAACCAAGAATGAATCGCAATTAAATAGAAAAGCACTAATCCTGCGGCGCAAGCAAAGGGAGCAGCGCCAAGCAGGAAGAACCCGCCTAAAGCTGCAAAGCTCGCACCGATGCTGTCCAGAATATGATCAATATACAATCCATAACCATTACATAGACCATTTTCCTTGTTTTGATAAACATAGCCGTCGTTGATGTCCGATATATCCTGAGCACATAAAAGCGCCGCGTAGAAATATGGATGGTGAAAGAAGCCGGCAAATGCACTCATGAGCAAACAGCCGAAGCCGAAGCATGTCCATTGCTCTGAACTGAGCGAGAAAATGATCGTCCGAAAGGCAGTGGAATGTTGAGCGAGATAGCGGTGAGGAGCACCAATGATCAAGGCTATGACTCCGTCTTCGGATTCTTGGGCTAATTGGTGTGCAGGGATGGGGCTGTCCGTGCTAATACCCGGACACGCCGGTAAAGAATGAGTGTCCTATGAACGACCGCCACTAAGATTGCGGTGCCAATAACCCATGCAATGGGCTTGCGGAGATCAAACAAGAGGCTCTCGTTGATAAGATATCCGGCACTTTGAAGTGTTACCAACGCAACAAAACCAACGAAAAGATTCTGGCAGGACGTCATCTCAGCATCAATTTTTATCAAGAGCTTTGCATGGCGCTCGTTGTGCGCGTCTAAAGCATCAATCTGATCCCAGAGTCGATTAGGGGAAAGCCGTTGGAGTCGAACTGAGAGCCGACTCAGCAACTCAAGCGGCCCGTCGAAGATCATGGAACTGATGGCAGTGAGAAGAACTCCTGTGATGTAACCCCCAACCACAAACATAATCAAATCCGGTGTGGTCACTGAGGATATCAATGGTCCTTGCTTGGCGAGAAAATACAGGAATGCTCCTCCGGGGCAGACGCGCGCGAGAGCGTCGTAAAAGAGAGTTGGGATGGACTGCAACAATTTTTCTGAAAGGTCAGACGTAGGTTCTCCCATACTGCCTCACTGTACAATGACATCACGCGGTGAAGAGACAATCTGGCAACTGCGCCCCCGGAAAAGGACGTCGATGGAAGATTGGACATTCGAATTCTACTGCAGGTTGGTTGTATTTGTCTTCTGTATACGGGGAAAGATACATGGTTTTTTCGGACCTGGCCTTCGATTCGACTTCGGATTGGACCATACTCGGCGTTTGGCCTAGACGGAGGGTTAACTTTCTGGTCGCCCGAGACCGGTAACTTCCTGACATCGACCACCCCAGACGCGTCCATTGCCGGCGCAATCCTCAGTTGTGTTTGCCCTTCCACTCGGCGTAGGGGCCTTGGAAGTCTTCGATGCCGCTGTCGTGGAAGATCCAGAGGCGGGTGGCTACTTCGTCGATGAGGTCGTGGTCGTGAGTTACTAAGAGGACTGTGCCTTCGCAGCGCTGGGGGGCTCTGAGGTTTCCCACCCTTTTCGCAACATGCGCGAAAAGGATGGGCACGGAAGCATTTGTGGGGTTGGAAGAGGCGCCCGAAAAACTAGCCGAAGACGGCCATGACGGCGCGGTTGACGGCGAAGGCGGCGCCGTAGGCCAGCGCCAGCATGTAGAGGAACTGGAGGGCGGGCCACTTCCAACTGTTGGTTTCGCGGCGGACGACGGCCATGGTGGAGGTGCACTGCATGGCGAAGGCGAAGAAGATCATGAGGGCCAGCGCGCCGCCCAGGGTCATGTCGTGATGGAGGGCGGTTTGCAGGTGCATGGACTGGGTGGCGGGGTCGGCGCCGTAGAGGGTTCCCATGGTGCTGACCATGACCTCGCGGGCCAGGACGCTGGAGAGCAGGCCGATGCCGATCTTCCAGTTGAAGCCGAGAGGGGCAATGACGGGCTCAATGAAATGGCCGAGACGGCCGATGAGCGAGCCGGCGAGATCGGGCGCGGACAATGAGCCGCCCGGCATCTGGATGACCGGCATGTGAGCCAGGACCCACAGGGCGAGCGTGACGCAGAGAATGATGGTGCCGGCCTGGCGCAGGAAGATGCGGGCGCGGTCAATGAGGCGCAGAGCCAGGGAGCGCAGGGTGGGCATGCGGTACTGCGGCAACTCGAGGATGAACGGCGTTTCGCTGGACTTGAGGATGGAGCTTTTCAGCAGCCACGCGGTGGTCATGGCTCCCACAAAGCCGGCCAGATAGAGGCTCAGCATGACGATGGTGCGCAGGCCGAGTACGCCGTGCAGGTAGACGATGTTGGGGATGAAGGCGGCGATCATCAGCATGTAAACCGGCAGTCGCGCGGAGCAGGTCATGAAAGGCGCGACCAGAATGGTCGCCATCCGGTCACGCTTGTTCTCGATGGTGCGCGTGGCCATGATGGCCGGCACGGCGCAGGCGTAAGCGGAGAGCAGCGGGATGAAGGCCTTGCCGTTGAGGCCGGTGGTGCGCATGACGCGGTCGGCGATGAGGGCGGCGCGGGAGAGGTAGCCGGAGTCCTCGAGAATGCCGATAAAGAGAAAAAGCAGAAGGATCTGGGGCAGAAAGACGAGCACGGAGGAGATGCCCTTCCATGCGCCGTCGAGGAGGAGCGACTGGAGCCAGCCGGCGGGCAGCAGCGGGCGCACCAAGCCGCCGATGCGGGCAAGGATGTCGCCAAAACCGTCGGAAAGCGGCTGGCCGATGGAGAAGACCACCTCAAAGACGCCGACGACAACGACGAGAAAGAGCAGCGGTCCCCAGATACGGTGCAGGAGGATATTGTCGATCTTGCGCGTGCCCTCGACCGAGAGTGGAGCCTGGTAGCCGGTGCGGCTGCTGACCTGCGCGGCCCAGGTGTGGGCGCTGGCTGCGTTGCCCAGCACGGGCAGCGTGAGAGGCTTGGCGGCCGGCTTGTGGGCGTCGCGGCCGTTTAGCCGGTTGAGGAAGAGCGGAACGGCATCGAGGCCGGTGGCGCGCGTGGCGCTGATCTGGGCCACGGCCGCGCCCAGCTCGCGGGCCAGCTTGAGCGAATCCACCTGGCCGCCGCGGGACTCCATCAGGTCGCTCATATTGAGCAGCACGAGAGTGGGCAGGCCGAGCGCGAGCACCGGCGCGGCGAGCATCAACTGGCGCGTGAGGTGGAGGGAGTCGAGGACCAGGAGCACCGCGTCGGGCTTGGGCGTGCCGGGCATTTTGCCGCGGAGAACATCGACGGCGACGCGGGCGTCCTCAGAGTACGGGGTGAGCGAATAGACACCGGGCAGGTCGATGAGGGTGAGGTCGGGGCGGCCCACCCCGGCCATCAGGCCCATGCGCTGCTCGACGGTGACGCCGGGGTAGTTGGCGACCTTCTGGCGGAGGCCGGTCAACCGGTTGAAAAGAGTGGACTTGCCGGAGTTCGGCGGTCCGATCAATACGACGGTCCTGAGCGCTCCGGCGGGCGGCGGAACGGCGGGCGGCGAATAGGCCGGGGTTTCGCAGCAGGCGCTCATCGGGCGACCTCGATCAACCTGGGAACTTCCGCATCTGGAGCTTTGGGAGCGTTGGCGCCTTCAGTGTCGACAGCCCGGACGCGAATGGCCTCCGCGGTTTCGTGGCGCAGGGCAATCTCCATGCCGTCCACGCCGTACACAGTGGGGTCGCCGGCCGGCGCGCGGCGCAGGACGGTCACCAGCGCATCGGGGACAAAGCCCATATGCATCAGGTGATTCTGCACGGATTCGGGCAGGTCGAGGGCCACCAGCACCCCGCTCTCGCCCACATTCAAATCGCTCAACACGCTCAACCGCCGGACTCCGATGGGCTGGCGAAAAGCCGCCAGCCTAAAACTACGACCGGAATGGTCGTAGTTTCAGTATACGACCATCTGCACTGGGCCGCAAACACTGGTTTCGAGATCTTCCGCACGCCGCGCGCGCATCTATTCGACCTCTGGAAAAGGGCTCGCAGACTCGCCAGCCACTCCCCCGTGGCGGACCCTCTTGGCTTCATTCATCGGAGCGATGCCCTATTGTTATCAGGAGAAATGAATCCGGGGTGTGATGCAAATCACACAAATAGGGGACATTCGTACCCCTTGCGATGCAGAAGAACTGAATGATAGAAGAACTCTATGCATGTAGAGGAGTTCCGCGCATCGGTGACACACGAAATACCGCCGGAGGGGCTGCCGGCTCCGCTGGCTGCTCTGTGGTGGGACGCAAAAGGGGATTGGGTCCAGGCGCACGGGCTGGTGGACGAGCTTGAGAGCATGGAGGGCATGGCCGTCCACGCCTACCTGCACCGCAAGGAGGGCGCAACCTCGAACGCAGACTACTGGTATGAGCGGGCGGGGCGGAAGTTTCACCGGGCAACGCTGGAGGATGAGTGGCAGGCGCTGGTGGAGGGGCTGCTGGGCTGAGTGGCGGCGCCTGCTCAAGCCGCGCCCTTCCAAAACCTCCTGAATTGAGGTCTGTGGCCACCCGCCGTTTCGCCAGAAAAAGGGCGAAAGGATGGAGTTCCCGGCTCCGGAGTAGAATCCAGCTTGGCAAAGCGGAGGGAGAACCATGCAATATCGCAGTTTTGGAAAACTCGATTGGCAGGTTTCGGCGCTGGGTTTTGGCTGCATGCGTTTTCCCACTTCGGATGGAGAGCGTCTCAGTCCCAATATCGAAGAGGCCGAAGCGATCGGCATGGTTCGCCACGCCATCGACAACGGAGTTAATTATCTCGACACGGCGTACGCATACCACGGAGGGCAAAGTGAAGTCGTGGTGGGCAAGGCGCTCAAGGGCGGCTATCGGGAAAGGGTCAGGCTGGCCACCAAGCTGCCGGTCTGGCTGGTGGAGAGTCCGGCGGACTTCGACCGATTGCTCAACGAGCAACTCACAAAGCTGCAAACAGACCACATCGACTTTTACCTGCTGCACGCGCTGAGTCACGGCCGGTGGCAGGATATTGTTCTGAAGCACAAACTGTTGGATCGGGCCGAGGCCGCGCTGGCCGATGGGCGCATCCGGCATCTCGGCTTCTCCTTCCACGACGAGTACGAGGGTTTCGAGGAGATCGTCAACGGCAGCGATCTGTGGAGCTTTTGCCAGATTCAATATAACTACATGGACACGGAGAATCAGGCTGGGACGCGCGGCCTGAAATTGGCGGCAAGCAAGGGCCTGGCCGTGGTGATCATGGAGCCGCTGATGGGCGGCAGGCTGGCCGATCCGCCCAAAGACATTCTCGAAGTTATGGCGAGTTATCCTGTGCGGCGCTCTCCCGCCGAGTGGGCTCTCGAGTGGCTCTGGGATCAGCCGGAGGTCTCGGTGGTCCTGAGCGGCATGAGCGCCATGATGCAGGTGGGAGAGAACCTGCGCTGCGCCGATCACTCGCGCATAGGGGCTTTCAGCGAGGCGGACCAGGCGCTGATCGCCAAGGTTCGAGAGATCTATGCAGCGCGCACGGCGATTCCGTGCAGCAAGTGCAATTACTGCATGCCCTGCCCCAACGGCATATACATTCCGGCCAACTTCGAGTTCTTCAACTACGCGCACCTGTACGACGACGTTGCGGGCGCGCGCTTCAAGTACCAGGTCTTTCTCGAAGAGGAGCAGCGCTCCGGCTCCTGCATCGCCTGCGGCATCTGCGAAGAACAGTGCCCGCAGAAGATCGCGATCAGCGAGTGGATGCCGAAGGTCACCGCGCTGCTGGCGTGAGCGGGAAGCGGCAAAATGAGCCTGATATCCGCCTCAGTGCTTCGTCCAGCCGTGCATTCCTGCTTTGAAGCTGCGGTGGTCAAGCCGCGGCAATGCACGCGCCACTTTGTGGGGGAAGAGCGGGTAGTGCTTCGCCGCGATGAGCTGCTCCGGGACGCACCACACGTCTTCCTCGGAGGTCATCCAGTGCAAGCCATCCAAGCGCTTCAGGTTCACCGGTCTGGAGTAGGAACGCAAGGTGCGCTCGCCGCGCAGGTTGTAGTAGTCCTCAAAGTAACTGAGCGCCAGTTCGCGGAGCGTGCGGTAGATGGGCGCGCGGAAACGCAGCCCGGCGAAGTTCGACTTGGCAATGCCTCCCCATAGGCCGCCTTCGCGATAGACGGCCACCACGTGATCGTCGTCATGCACGGCCTCCAGATCCATGAGCATTGGCGGATGGCCGTTGACACGCAGGGCGGCAGCGGCCAGCAGCGCACCCTCCAGGCAGTGTCCTTTGCGCTCACGCAGCACGCGGTGCGGAGACCACGCCGTGTTCGCGTACTGGTAGGCCAGCCCGTCAATGAATTTCTGGATTTGCGCCGGCGTTTTCAGCGCTCGCAAAGCGCGCAGATCTTCTGCCGGCAAGCCGAAGCTCTCCTGCATCTGCCGCGGAATTCCTTTTTTCGATAGTTTCTTCAAATGCAGAGCCGTAACTCTTTTTGAAACTCTTGGGAATTATACAGAGATGAGTTGCAAGCCGGCTTCTGTCCGAATTGCGGAGGATTCAGCGGCTCGCGATGGCGGCAACTGCCGCCGCAACATCGCCGGTGAGTGAGCCGGCGAAGGTGACGGCGCTGTTGGCGTGAGCAGAGATCTGCGTCTCGGCGGTTGAAAATTTCCTCTCCGAAAAGGAGAAGAAACGGTGAATCCGTGCTATCCTTGTGGCGATTCCGAGAGGCGCTATGGAAAGACACCGGAAGCAACTCACCCGTACGCTTATCGTCGCATTTGTCCTGATCGCGGCCATCGCAGCGTTCCTGCTCCCTCCTTCGCTCCAGGCCCAAACTCAGAAGTCCCCCGCAGGTATTGCCCCGGCACTGCTAGCCAAGGCAAATGCAGGTGATGCGGACGCTCAATGGCATGTCGCATACGCCTACGAGAAGGGCGAAGGCGTCCAACAGGATTTCGTTGAGGCTGCAGAGTGGTATCGCAAGGCGGCTGAGCAAGGTTTCGCCGCGGCACAAATCCAACTCAGCGGCCTCTACCACTCCGGCAAAGGCGTAGCACAGGATTTCGTTCAAGCGGCATCTTGGGTTCGAAAGGCAGCCGATCAAGGCGATGTCGATGCTCAGTGCATCATTGGCATGTTTTACCAAAACGGTGAAGGCGTAGCCCGTGACTTCGATCAGGCAGCGCTTTGGTATCGCAAGGCAGCTAAGCATGGCAATGCATCCGCTTCGTGTTTAGGCCTTCTCGGAAATCTGTACAGATTTGGCAAAGGCGTGCCGCAGGACTATACGCAAGCGGCGTTTTGGCTTCAAAAAGCAGCTAATCAAGGAGATGCTGATGCGCAACTACAACTCGGCCTGCTTTACTACCAAGGCCACGGAGTACCGCAGAGCTATTTACAATCGGCGATCTGGTATCGCAAATCAGCCGAGCAAGGCAATGCTAAAGCACAAACCTTACTTGGAGGACTTTATAACTTTGGACAGGGGGTTTCGCAAGACTACGCAAAAGCTGCTATCTGGCTCCGCAAAGCCGCCGAGCAAGGCGATGCTGGCGCACAATACTTACTAGGATCGCTTTACGCCGAAGGCCACGGCGTTCTGCAGGACTATGTACAATCTGCGATCTGGTTTCGCAAGGCGGCTGAACGAGGCGATGCACAAGCGCAATATAGTCTCGGCTGGCAATATTCCCAAGGTAAAGGCGTACCGCAGGACTACACGCAAGCGGCGGTGTGGTATCGCAAGGCGGCAGAGCAGGGCAATTCTGGAGCACAATCCAACCTTGGCCTGCTTTATGCTCTTGGCCACGGCGTGCCGCAGAGCTTTGTTGATGCATATTTTTGGCTGGACCTCGCCGCTGCCAGGGCAGAGGGGCAAGAACAGGAAGATTTCTCAAAGGCCCGCGATATTACCGCTCAAGATCTGACGCCGGAGGAATTATCGAACGCACAGAGGCGGGCGGAAGAATGGACCGCCGCGCACCAGCCAAAGCCATAGCAAGATATGCGATGCCCTAACTAGGATGAGATGCCCCACATTCCTGCCAAGCATTCGAGTTATCAAATCCCCACTTCTGTGTTACTACCTCAAATTTCTTGAACGCCAACCGTGCTTTAATCAACTTTGGTTTAGCCAGCAATACATTGCGCTTCTCGTATGCCTTGACTGCTCTCTCGATTTTGGACTTCCATTTAACGCAGCATCTATGTCCCGCAATGATTTCAACTAGCTTCAGCGTGCCGTCAAATGGCATAAAATACAGATCACCTTCTTTCGTAAGCTTATCGAGAGGTATGACCATTCGTTGTTCGTTCTCGTACCTCCAAGCAGCATACTTCGTCACAAAAAGACTATCTTCTAATTCCTTGGGCGGGTCGGCTCCGCCCACATTCTTCCATTTGGCGAGTGGTATCCGTCTCCGTGTGTAGATGATCTTCTTTAAGATGCTATCTTGCACATCAAAGCCCAGGCACATTCCTTTATGCCTGTCGCCGTAGTGACTCCACATCAGGGGATTCTTCCAGCTAGTGCTGAAACAAAGAAGTCCGTGTCGTTCATTGAGCTTTTTAGCCCAGCCCTTTACCTTTTTCCGAAGATCTTTATCTACTAGCCCACCCCCGAGCAGTTCGAAAGGATCGTTAAGATCGAAAAAGCGACAGACCTTCAATCGCTGTTTGCAAATATTCTTGACAGCCCATTCAGATTCAACAAAAAAGTAGACTCGCATTTGATCAACTATACCGCTGCCACGCTCGTATGGGGATGATCCTCTCATTTGCCGCTCAGAATGTAGTCTTTGTAGCGCGGCGGCAAGGGCATGCCTTCGATCAGTCTAGGAAACGCGGCAAGGTCCGGGCCTAAAGGCCCCGCAAATTCGCTCTCTTTCAGGGGGCTGAAGCCCCCTGCTCCCTCCGGAATCTTCGATGGCCGGAAGCAGCGGAAATGGCTGCATTCTAAGGATTTAATCGCACAATATGGGATTTGCTCCCCGCAATGTGCTTTGCATCACAGCGGGTCTGCCCCCCATGGAAGAGACTCGAACTTGCGGCTGTGTTGCGTCCGGCCGCGCTATGAGGAATAAGCGAATGAGTGAACAGAAAATGATCATTTTGGATGGGAACGAGGCGGCTGCCTCGGTTGCCTATCGTCTCACCGAAGTCGTCGCCATCTACCCCATCACGCCGTCGTCGCCGATGGCGGAGTGGGCCGATCAGTGGCGCTCGGAGGGAAAGAAGAATATCTGGGGCGCGTTGCCTATTGTGGAAGAGCTGCAGAGCGAGGGCGGCGCGGCGGGCGCGTTGCACGGCGCATTGCAGGCAGGGGCCTTCGGGACCACCTTCACCGCCTCGCAGGGGCTGCTGCTGATGATTCCCAATATGTATAAGATTGCCGGCGAGTTGACCCCGGCGACGATGCACGTGACGGCGCGGACGCTGGCGACGCATGCGCTGTCGATCTTTGGCGACCACTCCGACGTGATGGCCTGCCGCTCGACGGGTTGGGCGATGCTGGCCTCGAATTCCGTGCAGGAAGTGGCCGATATGGCGCTGGTGGCGCAGATTGCCACGCTGGAATCGCGCATTCCGTTCATGCATTTCTTTGACGGATTCCGCACCTCACACGAGGTGGGCAAGATCATCCCCATCAGCGACGATACGATTCGCGCGATGCTGAACGACAAGCACATCATTGAGTTCCGGCAGAGAGCGCTCAGCCCGGATCGGCCGATGATCCGCGGCTCGGCGCAGAATCCCGACGTCTTCTTCCAGGCCCGCGAGGCCTGCACGCCCTTCCACGCGGCGGTTCCGGGCATCGTGCAGTCGGCGATGGACCGGCTGGCCGCCCAGACCGGCCGCGCCTATCATCTGTTCGACTACTACGGCGCGCCGGATGCGGAGCGGGTGATCGTGCTGATGGGCTCCGGCGCCGAGGCCGCCGAAGAGGCCGTGGACGCATTGAACCAGCAGGGCGAGAAGCTGGGCATGGTGAAGGTTCGCCTCTACCGGCCCTTCGACGCGAAAGCTTTTCTGGCCGCGCTGCCCGCAACGGTGAAGTCGATTGCGGTTCTCGACCGCTGCAAGGAGCCGGGCGCCAACGGCGAGCCGCTCTACAAAGACGTGGTGACCGTGTTGGCCGAGAATGCCGCCAGCCTGCCGTTCGCCACCAAGCCGACGGTGATTGGCGGGCGCTACGGGCTCTCATCGAAGGAGTTTACTCCGGCGATGGTCAAGGGCGTCTTCGACGAACTGGCCAAGCCGGCGCCAAAGAATCACTTCACCATCGGCATCGACGATGATGTAAGCCACACCAGCCTGAGCTACGATCCAGCGTTTTCGACCGAAGACGCGAAGACGGTGCGCGCGCTGTTTTACGGCCTGGGTTCCGACGGCACGGTGGGCGCCAACAAGAACTCGATCAAGATCATCGGCGAGCAGACGCCGAACTTTGCGCAGGGCTACTTCGTCTACGACTCGAAGAAATCCGGTTCGATGACGACGTCGCACCTGCGCTTCGGACCCAATCCGATCCGGTCGAGTTACCTGATCACGCGCGCCAGCTTTGTGGCCTGCCACAACTTCAGCTTCCTGGAGAAGATGAACGTGGTGGAGGCGGCCATGCCCGGCGCGGTGTTCCTGCTCAACTCGCCCTACCCGGCGGCCGAGGTCTGGGAGCATCTGCCCCGGACCACGCAGCAGGAGATGCTGCGCAAGAAGATCGAGTTTTATGTGATCGACGGCTACAAGGTGGCGCGCGAGGCGGGCATGGGGACGCGCATTAACACCATCATGCAGACCTGCTTCTTCGCCATCAGCGGCGTTCTGCCGCGCGAGGAAGCGATCAAGCAGATCAAGAAGGCCATTTACAAGACGTATGGCAAGCGCGGCGAGGCGGTGGTGGCTAAAAACTATGCCGCCGTGGATCAAGCGCTGGCGCATCTGGAGAAGGTTGAACTTCCCGCTGGCGCCTCATCGAAATTCGATCTGATTCCGTCCATTTCCGGCCAGGCGCCGGAGTTTGTGCGCGGCGTGCTGGGCCAGATTGCCGCGGGTCACGGCGACCTGCTCCCGGTGAGCGCCATCCCGGCCGGCGGGGCGTTTCCCACGGGGACGGCGCAGTGGGAGAAGCGGAACATCGCGCAGTTCATTCCCGTATGGGACAAGGACCTGTGCATCCAGTGCGGCAAGTGCGTGATGGTTTGCCCGCACGCGGTGATTCGCGCCAAGGTCTACGGCGCGGAGCTGGGGGACAAGGCGCCAGCGACCTTCCAATGGGCCAAGCCCAAGTGGAAGGGGATGGAGCAGGAGCGTTACACGCTGCAGGTGTCTCCCGAGGATTGCACGGGCTGCGCGGTGTGCGTGGATGTGTGCCCGGTGAAGAGCAAGAGCGACGCCAGCCACAAGGCCATCAACATGGCGCCGCAGGCGGCGCTGCGCGAGGCCGAGCGCGACAACTGGGAGTTTTTCCTGGGTCTGCCGGAAGCGGACCGCGCCAAGCTGTCGCATACGCAGGTGAAGGACATCCAGCTTCTGCGGCCGCTGTTCGAGTTCTCGGGCGCTTGCGCGGGCTGCGGAGAGACGGCGTACATCAAACTGCTTACGCAACTCTTCGGCGACCGGCTGTACATTGCGAACGCGACGGGTTGCTCGTCCATCTACGGCGGCAACCTGCCCACCACGCCATACGCGAGCAACGCGCAGGGCCGCGGGCCGACGTGGGCCAACTCGCTGTTCGAGGACAACGCGGAGTTCGGCTTCGGCATGAGAATCGCCCTCGACCAGCAGAAGGAGTTTGCCGAGATGCTGGTCAAGCGGCTGGCTCCGTCGATTGGCGACGAGCTGGCGACGGCGCTGCTGGGGGCCTCGCAGAAGACGGAGACCGAGATCGACCAGCAGCGGGAGCGCGTGAAGGCGCTCAAGACGAAGCTGGCGAGCAACAACTCCTCCGACGCGCGCAACCTGCTGGCCATTGCCGATGTGCTGGTGCGCAAGAGCGTGTGGATTCTGGGCGGCGACGGCTGGGCTTTCGACATCGGTTTCGGCGGACTGGACCACGTGCTCGGCTCGGGCAAGAACGTGAACGTGCTGGTGCTGGACACCGAGGTTTACTCCAATACCGGGGGCCAGATGTCAAAGGCCACGCCACGCGGCGCGGTAGCCAAGTTTGCCGCCAGCGGCAAGCCGAACAGCAGGAAGGACCTGGCCATGGAGGCCGTGAGTTACGGCTACGTCTACGTGGCGCAGGTGGCGCTGGGCGGCAACGACAGCCACGTGGTGAAAGCCTTCCAGGAGGCGGAAGCGCACGAAGGGCCGTCGATTATCATCGCCTACTCCAGTTGCATCGCGCACGGTTACGACCTGGTGCATGGGCTGGAGCAGCAGAAGCTGGCCGTGCAGTCGGGCTACTGGCCGCTGATGCGCTACAACCCCGCACTGCGCGCGGAGGGCAAGAACCCATTTCTGCTCGACTCGAAGGCGCCGTCGATCCGGCTCAAGGAGTACGCTTATCGCGAGGCGCGCTACACGATGCTGGCGCGGGGCAACCCGGAGCTGGCCGCAACGCTGCTCGATGAAGCGCAGGACGACGTGGAGCGCCAGTGGCGCGTTTACTCAGGCCGCGCCGCAATGGCGGGCCGTGGCGAGACGCCGCACATCGCCCCGGAGGAAAAGCCTGAAGAGAAGACTGGTGAAAAACTGGCAGCCGTAGTTGACGGAGGCGCGGAATGATCGATTTTTCAACGCAGTATCTTGGTTTGAAGCTCAATGGCCCCATCGTGGTGTCGTCCACTCCGCTGTCGGAGTCGATCGACAACATTCGCCGCATGGAAGACTCCGGCGCCTCGGCGATTGTGCTTACGTCGCTCTTCGAGGAGCAGTTGGCGCTTGAATCAAAGGCGCTGGACGAAGACCTCTCGCGCGGCACCGATTCCTTTGCCGAGTCGCTCGATTATCTGCCCGATCTGAACGACTACCGGATGACGCACGAAGTATACCTGGAGCACATCCGGCGCGCCCGGGAAGCAGTGAACATTCCGATCATGGCCAGCCTGAACGGCGCCACGACCGGCGGCTGGGTGCGGTTTGCCAAGGACACGGAACAGGCCGGCGCTCATGCCATCGAACTGAACACCTACGCGCTGGCCACGGAGCGCAGCCAGACCTCCGCCGAACTCGAGACGCAAATTCTGGAGCTGGTGGCCGCCGTGACCGCCGCAGTGAAGATTCCGGTGGCGGTGAAGCTCTCGCAGTCGTTCACCAGCCTGCCGCACATGGCTGCGCAGCTGGAGGATGCGGGCGCACGCGGCGTGGTGCTCTTCAACCGCTTCTACCAGCCGGACTTCGACATCGAGACGCTGGAGGTGCGGCCGACGCTGCACTTCTCCAAGCCTTCGGAGTTGCTGCCCCGGCTGCACTGGGCGGCGATTCTCTACGGGCACCTGAAGATCGACCTGGCGATCACCGGCGGGGTCCACTCCGCCGAGGATGTGCTGAAGGGGATCATGGCGGGCGCCGGCATTACCATGATGGCTTCGGCGCTGCACATTCACGGCATCGAGCATATCGGCAGGGTGTTGGCCGACATGCGCTACTGGCTGGAGAAGCGCGAGTACGCCTCGCTGTGGGAGACGCGCGGCTGCCTCAGCCGGCGCTCCGTGCCGGATACTTCACCCTTCGACCGCGGCAACTACATCAAGACGCTCAGCTCGTATAGTTTGCGGCAGACGATGGCGGCATTCTAGGGGGCTTCGCGCCCGGCGAATCGCCCAGGTCTCTAAAGCGGGACCTGGGCACCCGGCACCCGGCCGCTCCGCCGCCCGGGATGCATTGAGGGATAGCGGGGGCATCACAGAGATGGCGAAATAAAGGCGAACAAAGCGACTGAATCTGTGAGACAATTCTGTGCATGAAACCAGTCTTCGCCTGCGTCGCTCTACTGATTGCCCTCAGTGGTTGCAGTGTCCCGCCCTCCGCTCCGACCCTGGCGGACATTGAAGACTCGGAAAAAGGGTCCGCTGCATACCTGAAGAGCCTGAACGAAGCCCAACGAAAGAGCTACGATGATCTGAAGACTGACTGGCTCAAATATCTGAAAAATGACCCTACTGCCGCCAAGAAAAATTATGCGCGAGCCACTCTTCAGTCGCAGACAATACTCGGCGAGATGGGATACGGGACACTATTTACGGGGATCGTCGATAAGAGAACACAGGATGCGCTTTCCGTGTATCAGAAGAACAATGGCATTTTCGACAGTGGCAATGTTGATCCACTGACCTACTTTGCGCTGACTGAGGACGAGGAGATATTGGAACACAGAACTGTTATGACTGCCTCCTATTTCTTCCTGTCTGGCAATTGGAATCGCTACTTTTCTGCTGACGGGGCATGGGACTCCCAGAACAAAGAAGACTCCTTCATTCAAAGCAGCACGATACAGTGCGACAAAATGCTTCGCACCTGCACGCAGGCGAATGGCATTGATATGAGCTTATTTGGGATGAAAAGCGTCCAAACAAACATCACGGAGTTCTCTGTTACGAAGTGGGACGATTTTGAGATCATCGCAGATTTTTATGACTTGCCATGTGAAAAAGATGAGTTGGAGATAGTTCGCGACAAGCAGACTGTCACAATGCACATGATTTCCATCAACAAAGAGAATGCTTATTGTAAGAAATACATGGGAGATTCAACCACTCTGGATGCACATCTCTTGGGCTGGGAGAAAATTGGGCAGTCACGTGAAGAAACTCTTAACAAAAAACGCGCATCGTTGTTCCAGTTTTCTGAATCGGCAAGAAAGATCATTAACGCAGCAAAATGAGGGAGAGAGATGCCCAATCAAGATGTTTGGAGGCAGATTGACCACGTTCTGCTCAACGCAAAACTCGCAGAGATCGCAGAGAAGATGCATCCAAAGCTCGCCGAGGACAAGGCAATAGCACATTCTGAGGGGCACAAGAGAGGTAACTCTGCATTTTATCCGGCAGAACGAGTTCGCTTTGAGGAACGGCGTGCAGACGAGTGGGCCGAAAAGGAATATGAAGCTGCATGTAAGGTCTGGGAGACTCAAGGGCACAAGCCCTCCCGCGCATTCTATCGAGCCGTCTATGAAAACCTCCTTGCCCCGCTTTTCGCGACGAGAAAGGCCACCGTTATCGCAGACATGGGACTGGAGGACCGGCGCACGGGTCGATCAGGTCATAGCGCAGGGGCACAAGGAGCATTTGCCCAGTCTATGGGCAAACTGAGCAGCCGTTGGAACCGAAAGATAGAAGTTGCAACGCGGGAGTACGAATATTCAATACAGCGGGAGCAAAAGGAGGGAGTCAACGCCGGTCCATCTAGCCCTAGCCGCGGAATAATAAGGAAAAAGTGGGACGTATTCATCTGCCACGCCAGCGAAGACAAAGACGAAATCGCAAGGCCATTAGCGCAGGCTCTAATACACGAGGGGTATTCGGTTTGGTATGACGAATTCACATTGACGGCTGGAGACAGCATTCGAAAATCGATCGATCTGGGGCTTGCCCAATCGGATTTTGGCGTCGTGATTTTAAGTAAGCACTTCTTCGAGAAGCATTGGCCTCAGCAGGAACTGAACGGCCTGGCAAGCAAGGAGATAGACGGCAGGAAGGTAATACTTCCTCTCTGGCATGGAGTAGCCGTTGAAGGAATTCGCAGTCTTTCGCCTATGTTGGCAGACAGAATTGGTGTCCCGACAAACAAGGGCCTTGAATATGTGGTTGAGCAGCTTGAATTGGCAATGAAATAACCGGGCGCCCCGCATCTCGATTTTGAGATGTGAGATTGATCCACTTCACGCCGCCTTTTTCGCCCGCAAAGTCACGCGCAACCCGGCTCTGAAAGCAAATGCAGCACGGTTTCTTCGATCAGGCGGCAGGTTTGGGGAAGCGCGTCGGTCACGGCGGGGCTGAAGGCTTCGCCTAACTCGATTGAGGCTGCGCCGATGGTCAGCAGGTGCGCGTTCCGAGGCAGGGAATCGTAGAGTTCGCGGGCCAGAGCGAGCAGTTCGGGTGCGTCCAGGTGGTGAGTCGAGTGTCCCCGGCCGGCGGGGGCAGGCACGACGGGAGCCAGATTGACCGATCCAGGAGCCGAATCGAGGGAGCAATCGATAAACAGGACGGACTCGGCGCGGGCGATGTCTTCGGCCAGATCGGGAGTCCATTGCTGACGGGCTACGACGCGGACGCCTGCCTGCCCGGCGAAGCGCCGTTCGGCCCACTCGGCAAGCCACGGCCCGACGCCGTCGTCGCCGCGCAGCGTGTTGCCGCAGGCGAGGATGAGGCATCGGGCTGGACTCAACCGCGACATCATGCGGTCAGAGTACCACCGCGTAAGCAACGTAGCCGATCAAGACGAGGGATACAAACAGATTGGTTACCAATGCCAGGTTCTGCTTCTGGCCCCTGTGCTTGTCCGTCCAGTGCCGAATGCCGGCGATCCCGAAGAACAAGGCCGCGATGATTGCAACTGGGAGAATAAAACTGGGCTGCCAGATAGACAGTATTCCAACGGTTCCAGTGGCGAAATTTGCAATTCCCAATTCCCGCACGAACGGCAACGGGTCATCACTCCGTATGCCGAATATCCCTTCCGACGTAAACCGAGGCTGGAAGAACTGCCGCAAACCGGCGCCAAAAATCCTGACTCCCGCACTCCAAAAGACGAACCACTTGCCTACCAGCAACATCAGCGGCGCAGGCGAATGGTGGATGTAGCGTTCATAGCCAATCGAGAAGATGGGCAACAGAACCATCGACAAAAGCACACTTGCAGCGTACATCGAGTCCTCTCTCCTGATTTACGAGCAGCCACGCGTGCCTGAGCGAGCGCGGAACAGCACGGCGAATCGTAGCCTGGCGCGTCAGGCGCGCGCCACCCGGTCCACGACCTCGCCATCGGCGTTGACCAGCGTGAGAACCAGGGGCATCTGGCCGAAGGCGTGGGTGGAGCAACTCAGGCACGGATCGAAGGCGCGGATCACGGCCTCGACGCGGTTGAGAGCGCCCGCGGTGAACTTGCCGTTCTTGACGTAGGCCCTGGCCGACTGAAGCACGCCCTTGTTCATGGCATTGTTGTTGTGTCCGGTGGCGACGACCAGGTTGGCCCAGGTGATGAGGCCGTTCTCGTCCACCTTGTAGTGATGATTCAGCGTGCCGCGCGGGGCCTCGATCTGGCCCGCGCCATCGAGCCGGTTGACGCCGGCAGTGGCACGGACGTGCTTGTCCAGGATGAGCGGGTCGGCGAGAATCCGTTCGATACTCTCGATGCCGTAGAGGGCCTCGACCAGCCGCGCGTGGTGATAGTGGAAGGAGCTCTCGATGGGCCCGGCGGCCATCTGCTTGAACTCGGCCAGTTCCTTGTCGGCTTGCGGCGTTCCCATGGACTTGACGATGTTGAGCCGCGCCAGCGGACCTACGCGATAGCTGCCCTGCGGATAGCCGAGCGGCTTGTAGTAGACGAACTTGGTGTAGCTGTAATTTTCGTCGGCTTCGCCGAACTGCTCGGTGAAGCGGCTGGCGGTCATGCCGTCCTCGATGACAGCGCCCTTGGGATCGATGAGCCGCAGCGCGCCGTCGGTGAACTCGATGGACTCGTCTTCGTTGATAAGGCCGAGGTAGTTGGAGGGGAAGTTAGCGAAGACTTTGATCTCCTGCTTGAAGGAGCCGGCGATTTGCTTGTAGGTGGTCAGCGCCAGCTTGAGGTTGGCGTATGCCTGGGGAATCATGGAGAGCATCTCGTCCCTGTGAGCAGATGTCAGCGGCTCGGTGACGCCGCCGGGAACCACCCAGCCGGTATGGATGCGCTTGGTGCCGAGCAATTCAATGATGTGCTGGCCGAAGCGGCGCAGACTGATGCCTGCCAGGCCCAGGTCGGGCCGGGCGGCCGCGACGCCTAAGATGTTGCGCGCAGCGGGATCGGACTCCATGCCCAGCAGCAGGTCGGGCGAGGAGAGATGGAAGAAGCTCAGCGCATGGGACTGGACGAGCTGGGCCATATTCAACAGGCGGCGCAGTTGCGCGGCGGTATGCGGAATGCGGACCGACATGATGGCTTCGCAGGCCTTGGCCGAGGCCAACAGGTGGGAGACCGGGCAGATGCCGCAGATGCGCGCCGTGAGGCTGGGCATCTCGTAGAAGGGCCGGCCTTGAGAGAACCTTTCAAAGCCGCGCACCTGCGTGACGTGGAAGTGCGCGTCCTCGACCTCGCCCTGGGGGTTGAGTTGAATGGTGATCTTGCCGTGGCCTTCGAGGCGGGTAACGGGATCGATGGTGATGGTCTGGGTCATAGAAAGCTCCGAATTTCTTCAACAAGCGCGGGCGAGGACGCCCACACGACAGCCGGTCTGGAGACCGGCGTTACGTCAGGCTCCAAAGCGGGTGAGGGCCGGAATATCCAGCGGCGCACCTGTTACCAGCGCGGTCAGCGCCGTGTGAAGTGTATCGGCCGAGGGCGGACAGCCGGGCAGGAAGACATCCACTTTCACGAATTCGTGGATGGGACGCACGACCTTGAGAAGCTTGGGCACCACGACGCAGGGAATCTGCTGCTGCAAGCTGGCGTTCTCGATGTACGCGCGGTTCAGGATGGCTTCAGGGCCGATAGGATTGCGCATCGAGGGCACGTTGCCGGTGACGGCGCAGTCGCCCATCGCGACTAAGAGTTTGGAGTGGGCGCGAATCTTCTGGATCTTCTTCTCGTCGTCCACCGAAGCTACCGCTCCCTCGACCAGCGCGATGTCCACTTCGTCGGGGAACTCCTTGGCGTCCACGATGGGGCTGTAGACCACATCGACAAACTCCGCCAACTCGAGGATGCGTTCGTCCATGTCGAGGAACGACATGTGGCAGCCCGAGCATCCGTCCAGCCAGACCGTCGCCAATTTCAGTTTGCTCATAGCGCTTCCCTCATCAGGTTCAGGTAAGGCAGAAACTCAGGATGCTTGGGATGATCGACGCCGACCTTGCTCTTGTCGAAGAGTGCTCCGGTGGGGCAGACCTGCACGCACTTGCCGCAGTCGGTGCAGTTGCTGGCATGGCCCCAGTCGACCATCAGGTCGCTGACGATGCGCGAATTGATGCCGCGCGAGGCAACCTGCCAAACATTGGCGCCCTCCACCTCGGAGCAAACCCGGACGCAGCGCGTGCACAGGATGCAGCGATTATGGTCCAGAACGAAACGGGCTTGCGACATATCGACGTGCAGCCGGGGATTGTTGTAGGAGTAGCGCACGTGGGTGACGCCCAGGTCGCGGGCCAGAGACTGCAACTCGCAATGGCCGTTGGAGACGCAGACCGAGCAGATGTGATTGCGCTCGACCAGCAGCAGCTCGACGGCGATGCGGCGATAGTGGGTGAGTTTCTCAGAGGTGGTCCTGATCGACATTCCTTCCTGCACAGGAGTGGTGCAGGCGGGCAGCAACCGGTCAGTGCCCGCCAGTTCGACCATGCAGACGCGGCAAGCTCCCACCGCGCTCAGTCCCTTCAGGTAGCAAAGCGTCGGAATCTGCTTACCGGCGGCTTGGGCAACCTCCAGGATCGTCTGTCCTTCCTCTGCGGTCACGAGTTCGCCGTCAATTCGGACGGAAATCTTTTTGATGGACAACGCGGCGCTCCTTTCTCTCTCCTTGGTTCTCAACTGGCGCTGACGGCAACTTTTACATCGCAACGAAGGCAGCGGCGGCATTCCTCCAGCGCCTCCTGGGTATTGAGGCCATCGACAACCTCCTGCTGGGAGCGAACGCGAGCCTCCACGCTGACGTAACGGCCAACGTGACGGTGGATAAGGCTGGGCTCGGCCGGCGCATGGTGGCTGTATTCGAACTCCGGGAAGAGCCTATCCCAGCGTTGTTCGCCCATCAGGCCCAGGTCAATGTTTTGCGCCGCCTGCTTGCCACAACCCATGGCGCTGGAGACGTTGGACGCGCCGGTGATCAGGTCTCCGCCGGCATAGATGTTGGGGCGGCTGGTCTCGTAGGAGAAGCGGTCCGCGACGATCGTGCCCTCCTCCTTAAGTTCCAGGCCGGAGGCGCGGCAGAAGTCTTTATCGAAGGTCTCGCCCACCGCCAGAATCACACTGTCGCAATCAAAGCGCCGCACCTCGTCGGTGAGGATGGGTTTTCTGCGCCCGGAATTGTCGTACTCTCCCAGCCGCGTCTTGACGATCTCGATGGCCTTCACGTTGCCCTTTGCGTCGCCCACGATGCGATGCGGGGCGGCAAGAAAGACAATCCGCACACCCTCTTCCTCAGCCGCCTGAATCTCCTCGTCGATGGCCGGCATATCCTTGCGTTCGCGGCGGTAAAGTATGGTGACGCTGGCGCCCATGCGCACCGCGCTCCGCGCCGAGTCGATGGCCGCATTGCCTCCGCCGATCACCGTAACCCGGGCGCCTATCGGCATCTTCTCTTGTTTGGCCGCCGCTTCCAAAAACGGCAGCGCCGGATAAACTCCCTTCAACTCCGTTCCAGGCAGCCGGATCCCGGATTCCTTCCAAGTTCCGATGGAGAGAAAAACGGCATCGAAGCGACTAGCCAGCTCGTCCAAGGAAAGATCGACTCCGACCCTGGTGTTGAACTCCATCTTGACGCCCATGCCCTCGATCAAGTCCAGCTCCCGCCGCAGGACCGACTTGGGCAGCCGGTACTCGGGAATGGCGAAGCGCAGCATGCCGCCCGCCTCGCTCCGCTCTTCGAAGACGGTGACGTCGTGGCCGAGCATGGCAAGATAGAACGCCGCCGTGAGGCCGGTTGGACCGGAGCCGACCACGGCAACCTTGCGGCCGGTAGGCTCCAGCCTGCCCGCGCGCAGGCGCTCCAGCATCGGATCGAAGCGATCCGACTGATAGATCGCGTCCGCAATGTGGCGATGCGCCTCGCGCATATTCACGGGCTCATCGATGGACTGGCGGCGGCAGCGATTTTCGCAGGGGTGCTGGCAGACCCTTCCCGTGGAAGCGGGCAGCGGATTGTCGAGGATGACGGAGACAAAGGCCTCTTCCAGCCCTCCCTCCTTGTAAAGCTGCAGGAAGCGCGGAATGTTCATGCGCAACGGGCAACTATTTTCGCAGGGGGACAAGGCCAATTCCTGGCAGACGCCGGCGCGGCAGCGGTGGGCCACAATATGGTCTTCATATTCCTTGCGGAAGTGGCGAATAGTGGTGAGCACCGGATTGGGCGCCGACTGCCCCAGCCCGCAGAGCGAAGATTCGCGAATCATCCTCCCCAACTCATCCAGCAGGCCCATATCCTCCGCGGTGCCGCCGCCGGCGGTGATGGAATTGAGGATGCGCAGAGCCTTGTTCAATCCCACCCGGCAGGGGACGCACTTGCCGCAGGACTCGGAGTGAGTGAATTCGACGAAGAAGCGGGCCACGTCGACCATGCAATTGTCTTCGTCCAGCACGACCATTCCGCCGGAGCCCATAATGGAGCCAAGCTGCGCCAGGCTCTCGTAATCCACCGGCGTGTCGAACATTTCCACGGGAATGCACCCGCCGGAGGGCCCGCCGGTCTGCACGGCCTTCACGCGCCGGCCGGATACCGCACCCTCGCCGATGTCGTAGATGAAAGTCTTGAGCGGAGTGCCCAGCGGCATCTCCACCAGCCCGGTGTTCTGTATCTTGCCCACCAGCGAGATGACCTTGGTTCCCGGGCTCTTCACGCTGCCCGTTTCAGCGAACCATGCGGGGCCGCGAGTGACGATGGGGGCCACATTGCACCAGGTTTCAACGTTGTTGATGTTGGTGGGCTTGCCATAGAGCCCCTTCTGCGCGGGAAAGGGCGGACGGGGATGAGGACGGCCGGCGAAGCCTTCCAGGGAGGCAATGAGAGCCGTTTCCTCGCCGCAAACGAAGGCGCCGGCCCCCTGCACCAGTTGAATGTCGAAGTTAAAGCCGCGATCGAGAATGTTCTTGCCCAGCAGACCGGACTCCCGCGCCTGCTCGATGGCCCGATTGAGGCGGCGCACCGCCAGCGGATACTCGGCGCGCACATAAACGATGCCTTCGGTGGCGCCCATGGCGTAAGCGCCGATGATCATGCCCTCCAGAAGGGAATGCGGATCGCCTTCGATCTCGTTGCGATTCATATAAGCGCCGGGATCGCCCTCATCGGCATTGCAGATGATGTACTTGACGTCGGCCTTGGCCTTGGCGAGAAAATCCCACTTGTTGCCGGTGAGGAATCCTGCGCCGCCGCGTCCGCGCAGCTTGGAGGCCTTGATCTGTTCAATCACGGTTTCGGGGCGCCCGTCGATCAGAACCTTATAGAGCGCCTGGTAACCGCCGACGGCGATGTACTCCTCAATATCTTCAGGATTGATGAGGCCGCAGTTCCGCAGGACGATCTTCTTTTGCCCTTTGTAAAAAGAGACCGCGTTCCAGGACGGGATATCGGGATAACCCTGCCCGTAGCTCACGTGGGCGGTGATGTGATCCCATTCCTCGATCTTGCAGTAGACCAGATCGGGAGGTATCGTCTGCGTCGCGATGCCCTCCAGAATGCGCGCGGCATCGTTGACTTGCACGTGCCGCAACATCAACAAGGGATAGCCGGGAAGCCGGACGTTCACCAGAGGCTCCTGATAGCAGCCACCGAAGCAACCGACGCCGGTCAGTTGCACATCCAGCCCGTTTCTCTGGATCGCTTCGTTCAAGGCGTGAAAGACCTCTTCGGCGCCATTGCCGCGACCGCAGGTTCCCATCCCCACCGCCAGGCGCGGAACGGCCGGTATCAGCTTGGCAAGCCCGGATTCCCGGACCGCGTTAAAGGCGCCAATATCCAGAATTCGCAGCATTATTTCCTCCCCCGTATCAACGCCTTCACTTCCCGCTGCAGCGTACGCTCATTGACGCGGCTCAGGATATGGTGATTCACTTCGACAACCGGGGCCAGAGCGCACTGGCCGAAACAGGCAACCGTGCGAATGGTGAAGCGGCGATCGGAAGTGGTAAGCGCCAGCTTATCCGCCTCGCTCGCATCGCCCATATCGCTTCCCTTCAGCCCCAGGTCCAGGCAAACCTTCTCCAGCAGGTCGCGGGAACCGCGGGTGTGGCAGGCGGTGCCGCGGCAGACGCAGATCACGTTGTCGCCTTGCGGATCGAGGTTGAACAGCGCATAGAAGGTTGCGACGCTGTAAACCCTTGCCGGCGGAACCCCGGTCTTGTTCGAGATGTACCGCAACGACTCCATGGGCAGGTAATTATGCGCATTGGAGGACTGCACCGCCTCCAGGATGCCCAGCAGAGCTCCGGGGCGCCCCCCGTGCTCGGTAATCGCCTGGTCGATCAGCAGTTTCTCCTGAGCGTTCAGGACTTCATTGGCGACACTCTGCATCATTCCTCCCTCAATGTCCGGCGCAACCGTTAATCCAACGTTTGTCGTCGTTGGGTAGCGGCGGAGACGTGAAAGCCGGCACAATTCCCTTCCCCATGCAGACAATCAGTTGCAAGGCGATGGAACTCTAGCGCCTTGCTCGTTGCCTAACTCAAATGGTATCTGCGGGGGTCATCGTCTATCGGTGATAGGGGTCACTGGTGGTTGGCGGCTATTTCATGCTGGGGCACTCGAGCATTTCCCGAGTTCACGTGGAGTCGCCGAGAGCAGTGAAAGGTGGATTTTTTGAGGAAGAATCCACTTGGCGGTTGTGGCCTCCTCTGCACCAACTCGGGAAATGCTTTGGAAAGGCGGGGATCCGCTCGAGCGTGGATTGGTGAGAGGGGCTTGGCTATCCCAGCGGCGGGAGATGGCCGGAGATGCCGAAGAGGAAGATGATTCCGATGATGCAACTGTAGGCCGCGCCGGTCCAGGCGATGGCGTGGTAGAAGCGGGGGTGATGGCCGCTGGCGTTAAAGGCGCCGCCCATGGAGGCGGTCATGAGGGCATTCATGGCGACCAGGCCTAAGGAGAAGGCCGCAAGACCCATCATGCCGCGCGAGGTTCCGCCCAGATTGGCGGTGAGGAAGAAGAGAGCCAACTGGCTGGGGGTTTCAGCGCCGACGCCGTGCAGGATGCCGATGACGAAGACGGATTTTCCGGTGTAGAGCCACTGGAAACGCCTGGGCCTGGGGGCCTGCCGGTTACCCAGGCGGCGGAGCTGCCAGGCCATCCAGAGGATGCCGTTGATGGCGATGGCCAGCCGGCTTTCGATGCGGCTATGGCTGTGGCCGTGCGCGTCTTTGCGGAGGATTCCCGCGGCCACGCCGATGCCGAGAACGATGAGGGTGAGTCCGATGAGGCGCTCGGTCCAGTGGTCCAGGCCCTCGGGCAGGCCCATGTGCAACTGGAGGACGGCGATGCCGAGGACCACCACGGTGAAAGCGTGGCCCAGGGCGTAGGTCATGCCCAAACGCAATCCGCTGCGCCAGTTGCGCTGCACGGCGGTGATGTCGGAGATGGCGGCCAGGTGATCGTAGTCAAAGCCGTGGCGCAGGCCCAGAAGCAGGCAGGAGCCCAGAGCGGCATCGAGTTTCCAGTCGCCGAAGATCGGTATCACGAAAATCAGTATAAGGCATACGCGGCGCGATTGGCGTGGCGGCGGTCACGCGGTAGTGGGCGTCCAGAAGATTTGGCTGGACTACCTGTCGGTGCAGGAGTAGCAAGGGTCGATCGATGCCTGGATCAGGGGCGTGTCCGCGAGCCGGGCTCCTATCACCATCCAGCGGATGGCCGGCATGTTGGCAAAGGTGGGCGTGCGCACGTGGACCCTGGCTGGATTCCTGGAACCCTCCTTCCAGGAGACGCTGTACATGACTTCGCCGCGCGGCGCCTCGACCCGGCTGGTGGCCGTTCCGGTGGTGAAGACAAACTTCTCGTCGGCCGTGTGGAACTCGCCGGGCGGCAGCTTGCTGAGCGCCTGGCGAAGAATCTTGCAGCTTTCCATAATTTCGAGGGCGCGGACCAGCAGACGGGCGCGCACGTCGCCGTCGGGCTGGACGGGCGCGTCGAACTCCATCTCCGCGTAGGCCGCGTAGGGCGCGTCGCGGCGAAGGTCCTGGGGCAGCCCGGAGGCTCTTGCCGTAGGCCCTACAACGCCACAGGAGACTGCTTTTTCCAGGGTCAGGACGCCGATGCCCGCGCAACGCGAACGCGCCGTTTTGCTGGTGGTGAAGATGGGGATGATGGTGCGCGACATCTCCAGTTCCAACGCCTCGACCATCTTCAGAATGGCCTGGGGATCGGTTATGTCGCGATTGACCCCGCCGATGCAGTTCATGGCGTAGTTGACGCGGTTGCCGCTGATGGCCGCAAGCACATCCATCACCTTTTCGCGAATCTCGAAGCAGGTCATGAACATGGTCTTGAAGCCCATGAGCTTGGAAGCGATGCCGGCCCAGAGCACGTGCGAGTGCAGCCGCTCCAGCTCCGCCATGATGACGCGAATATACAAGGCGCGCGGAGGCGGCGTAAGACCGGTGAGCTTCTCCATCGCCTGGCAAAGAGTGAGCGTATGGATATTCGAACAGATGCCGCAGACGCGCTCCATCAGCGCGATGACCTGAATGTAGTTGCGGGTTTCGGCCAGATGCTCGATGCCGCGGAAGTTGAACCCGATATGCAGCTTGGCGTCCTGAACGGTTTCGCCTTCGCAGATCATATCCAGCTTGTAAGGTTCTTCCAGTCCGGGGTGGTAGGGACCCATGGGAATCTTGTAGCTCATTTATTCTCCTTACCGGCGGCCACGGCGTCGCGCAGGTTCACTCCCGGCGTGTCTCCCCGGCGCAGAAGCAGCGGTTCATACTCGCGCCCCAGGAAATCGATGGCAAAACCTTCGTGAATCTCGCGCTCGATCCAGTCCGCAGCCTCACACAGGTCGTAAATACTCTCGATCTTGCCGTTTTCAATGGAGTTGCCAGCAATCTGAAAGGGAAAACCCAGCAACTGTCCATCGAGGTCCCAGTGGTACTCCAGGCGAAATCCCTCGTCCTTGGGAAGCTGATAGGCGGTGATGGTGACAAAGCGGGCATGAAGTTCGTTCATCGCCTTGGCGAGTTCGCGCACACTCAATGCGCCGGTCGCGAGCCAATGCGCGCCACCCGTTTCGACCCAGGGTTCCGTGGTCCCCAACTTTTCCGGAATGCTTTCAAGCAGGCTCATAGTGCTGGTCGTCATTGCACGCCTCCAGGGACGGGGTTGGTTACCTGCGCGACGGCGGCAGCAGCCGGAACCGCTGTGGCCGGCTTGACGGTCTGCTTGCGGGCGACGGTGTAGGACTGTTTCAACGCCCCAATGGTCAGGTACACGGGCGGACATGCGGAGTCCTGGCTGAGCGCGTGGGTCTTGCAGCCTTCAACGCAGCGGCCGCAGAAGGTGCAATGGCCGGGATCGTAGCTCCAGGTGAATTCGCCTTTGCCGGCTTTGAACTCGATGGCGCGCGCGGTACAGCGAAATCTGCAGATTGCGCAGCCGCTGCAGAGCTCGGGATCGAAGCGCACCAGGCCCCGGTAACGCTCGCTCACCTGGGGGCGCGCGGGAAAGAGCAAAGTCCGCGAGCCGCCCCACAGGTTCTTCCACAGCATGGTGAGAATGTTCATGCTCTAAACCTCATGAAGAGCGCGGAGGCAACGGCCAGAACCGCGAAGATCAGCGTGCATTGCCAGTAAAAACGGACCGTCGTATCGATCTGCAACCGCGCCGTGGCTGCCGCGACCGTGGACAAGAGCAGCACGATGGCAAAGGAGAGCGCGACGAAGACCAGGGCGGCGAGCCACCAGAGGGTGAGATGGGGAGCGATCAGCGTGGCCACCAGGCCAGTAGCCGCAACCCACTCGAGGCCATGCGAGAGCTCCCACATGGCCAGCTCCGGCCCGGCGTACTCGACCATGGGCCCGGAGTAAATCTCCTGCTCGGCGTTGGGCAGCGAGAAGGGATTGAGATGGAGCTTGGCGGGCAGACAAACCAGGATCGCAATCACGCCCAGGACTTGCAGCGGCGAAACCGGCAGTTGCGCAAGGGCTTCAAGCCGGAAGGTATGCTGCGAGGCGGCGATGGAGATGATGGCCAGAAGGAAGACCACGTTGTAGGAGACGCTGAGGACGGCCTCGCGCGCCGAGCCGATCTCGCCGAAGATGGAACGCGAGGAGAAGCCGGCGGCGATGATGCACATGGAGGGCAGTTCCAGCAGCGCCAGCAACAGGATCAGGTCGCCCTGGAAGCCGCCGGAAGCGGGCAGCACGGGCAGCAGGCCAACCGCGCCGGCCGCCGCCGAGACGGCAAGCAACGGCCATAGCCTCATCAGCAGGCCGCCCACGCCGCTGCGCGGAGGCATCTGCTTGCTCAGCAGCTTGATGAAATCGTAAAACGGCTGCATGAAGGGAGGGCCGATGCGACCCTGCATCAGGGCAACCGCTTTGCGTTCCACCCACAGGAAGAACCACGCGGCGGGCACGGCGAAGAGCAGCCCAGGAAAGATAAGCAGGCGCGCTAACGCGGTGGTCAAATTCATAGCTGCACCTCACTGGCCGCGGCTTTGGCGGCGCATTCGCACGCGGTGGCCGACTCGACGACAGGCACCATGACAGATTCGACCGGCAGCTTGTTGCCCCGCGCGGCCAGAATCTCCGCGGCCTTGGCTATGCCCAGCACAATGGCGTCGGGACGCGGCGGACAGCCCGGAACGAAGACATCGACCGGGATGTGCCGGTTGAGCGGCCCGTCCAGCGTCCGGCTGTCGATGAAGACATTGGTCGTCGCCGGACAGGAGCCGATGGCCACCACAGCCTTGGGTCCGTACACCTGTCCGTAGACGGTTTTAATGGCCTCGACGGCATTGTGGGTGACAGGGCCGGTGATGCAGAGAATGTCAGCGTGCCGCGGCGAGCCTTCCAGGCGCACACCCAACTGCTCGGCGTCGTAACGAGGCGTAAGACTGGCCACCAGCTCAATGTCGCACCCGTTGCAACTGCCCGAGTTCATGTGGAAGAGCCAAGGGCTGCGGCGCCGGCAGTAACACATCAATCGATTCCAGAGCTTCATGGTCTACCCCCAAGCAGCAGTTGCACGGCGTGGGGCCAGATGCCGGCGGCTAGAATCAGCACGGTCAGCACGACGATTGTGGCCTGCAACAGAAAAGGCTCACTTATTGGATGCGGCGGCGTTGGTGTTGGACTCGGCGGCGGACTCGGCTCGGGCGCCGGACCCCACCAGATGCGGGTCAAAGCCAAGGTATAGGCGATCAGAGCGAAGATGGAGGAGAGGATGAAAACCGCGGCCAGAGGCCAGCCGATCTGCACGGCGGTCTCGTAAAGTCTCCAGCGGCCGATGTAACCCATGGTCGGCGGAATGCCCAACATGGCCAGCATGCCAAACAAGAATCCAAAGGCAGCGACCGGATAACGCGTAACCAGGCCCTTGGGTTCGCCGTCGAGAGCGCCGTCGGCTTCGGGACCGCTGAGGCAGATGAAGAGCAGAGCCTTGGCCAGGGAGTGAGTAGCAGCGGCAAAGATCGCGCCTTCTGCTCCGATGATGTTGGCGGAAAAAGCTCCCAGCAACAAGAAACCTACATCCTCGACAGTTGAAAGAACCAATAGCCGTTTCAAGCTGCGCTGCGTAAGCATCAGAAGAGCAGCCAGGAAGGAGGTTGCCGCTGCTATTACAAGCAGAGGGCTGTTGTGAATAAAATAAGTAGGCAGCGGAGCGACCAGGAACTCACTAAAAGCGGCCATATCGACAACCGCGATAATCACACCGAGAACCAATGCTGGAATTTCGTCAGCCAGCGCAAGCAGCCAGAAGAAGAGCGGAACCGCAGCCAGCTTAATGAAGATGCTGGTGAGCATCAGTGCGTTCGACCACCGGGGTTGGTTCTCAATCAGTAGATCACTTGAAACCAGTGTGACAGCAGAGAGAAGAACAACAGTCAGATAGGTCAGCTTGGCCGCTTTGGTCCGCGCCGTAATCCACACCAACCCCACTGTCAGCAGCACGGCAACTTCCAAACAGCCAAAACGCACCCAAGGATTTGGTTTTGTAATGAGAAGGCCCAGGGCTGCGCCAACACTGACAATAAACATTAGAGACGCTATGCGACGACTATTCTTGTGCGCTAGAGCAGCAAGAACCAATGCAATTCCAGCCACAGTACATGCACACACCAGCAGCATAGGTGCGGGAAGCGTCACTGAAATTGGCAGCCTGCCCGAAATCGTTGCGGTGTCGATCCCCGGCGCAAGCCAACGCACTCCAGCCAGAATCGCTGCCGCCAGCACAATAACCAGCGCCAGCGCGTAACGTTCCATCCAGGAAACGACGACGCCCAGGCCGCGCGAGACAGCCTGCAGACCGCTCCAGACGCCCAGGTAAACAGCGTCTACATTGGTCCAGCGGAAGAACTCACGCCAGTTCTGCAGGAAGATGCTGGAAAAATCGCTGGCCGTGAGCCTTCCCTCGGAGGACAACGGCTCTCCGCCGGTGAAGATTCCTCCGCCCGCGCCAACCAGCGCAGCCCCGCCCCCGGAAACCGTGGCGACGACCGTGGCCGGACGCGCGGCGTAGGCAACAGCGTAGATCAGCCCGCCCAGAACCAGCGAAACCACGGCCAGCACCAGGCCGCCTACGGTCGAGAAGCTGCCCGCATCGCCCGAGAGCCCAAACCACGTGACCTGCGCCGCGGTCAGCCGAAACGCAAGCAGGATCGGATTGAGCAGATAATTGACGGCCAACTGCGGCGCGACGCCCAGGATGACGCTGCCCGCGGCCAGCAAACCCATTCCCCAGATCATGGTCGGCGGAGACTCGTGGGCGTCTTTGGTGGCTTCCGTCGTGGGTCCCAGGAAGACGGCGCTGGTGGCCTTGGCGCCGAAAAAGACAGTGCCGAGGCTGGCCGCCCAGGCCACCATCGCGGGAACGGCCCATCCGGCCTGCAAGGCCGCGGCGTAGAGCATCCACTTGCTGGCGAAGCCGCTCATGAGCGGAATGCCCATCATGCTGCCCACGCCGATCAGCCAGGAGAGAGTGGTCTGCGGCATCTTCTGCGCCAGGCCGCCCAGTTTGTTCATGTCGCGCGTGCCCGAGGCGTGCTGCACCGAGCCGGCGGTCAAAAACAGCCCGGCTTTGAAAAAGCCGTGATTGAGGCAATGGAGGAGGCCGGCGGCGATGGCCAGCGGCGTGCCGATGCCCAGGCCCATCATCATGTAGCCGATCTGGCTCACCGTGGAAAAGGCCAGCATGCGCTTGAGATCGGTCTGCACCATGGCGTACATGACGCCGACGGCCATGGTGACGGTGCCCACCCACATCAGGGATTCATTTCCCCAGGCGAAGCCTCCATTCGCCGGCCAAGCGCCAAAGCTGTGCATGCGGGCGGCCAGATAAACGCCGGCCTTGACGTAGCAGGCGGCGTGGAGCAGGGCGCTTACCGGGGTGGGCGCGGCCATGGCCTCGGGAATCCAGGTGTGCAGGGGAAACTGCACGGACTTGGCCACCAGAGCCACCAGCATCAGAACAAAGATTCCGCTGGTGAAGGCACGCGCCACGGCCGGATCGGTCCACAGCGCGCTGCCTGTGCGGTGATAGACCACCAGGATGGCGGCCAGCAGGCCGTATCCCGCAATGTGGGTCATCAGCAAGACTTTGCGCGCGCCACTGACCGCCTCGCGGTTGGTGTACCAGAAGCCCACCAAGCTGAAGGAGCATAGGCCGACCAGTTCCCAGCAGAGATAAAAGATAAAGAGGTTGGCGCTGTAGACCAGTCCGACGAAACCGGCGATGAAGACCAGCATCGTGGCGTAGAAGCGGGTGGCGGATTTGTCGTGGGCCATGTAGCCGATGGAATAGAGGAGCACAAAGGCGCCGAGGCCCGTCCCCATCAGCGCGAAGAGGACGCTGAGCGCATCCACATGGAAGACGAGGGCCAGCGGACCGTCCCAGGAGAGCGCGTTCAGCTCGACGGCCTGCCCTGTCCGGACCAACGGCGCCATGCCAACCACGGCCAGCACGGCGGGCAGACAGGTGAGAGCGGCGAGGATACCTTTCGCCCGGGCGGAACGGAACGGCGCTACGAGAAGTTGAAGCACCGCGCCCAACAAAAGCGAGCAGGGCGCAATCAGAATAAGGGCCGCAGCGGTCATGGCTAGATGCTAGTTAGCGGGGTGTCCCGACGCTGTGATGTAACGCACATGCAGGACCGAATACCGCAGTGCGGTACAGGTTTCGCGCGGTCTAGCGGGCAGTTCTGAAGTGGAATAGAGCAGAGGCGGCGTAATCAGAGCTTAGCGGCGGTCACGAAGGCAATCGGCGTCCCGAAGGCAACCGGTTGAGAAGGGGATTGTGCACCGGCCGGAGAAAGCAGGGCGGGCTCGATTCGAGCCTGGGGGTCGGACCGTCTCATTTGGCGGGACGAAGCTGGACCTGGTAATCCCTGTAGTCGATGGTCACGACGGTTTTGCCAAACAGGAAGCTGTTGGAGAGGGCTCGGGCATGGGTGGCCTGCGCAAAGCCGGCCACGATTGCGTATTGGCGCGTCATCTGCGTGGGTCCTGTGAAAACGGAAGGGCTTTTGGACCCTGTTCCCTGAACCTGAACGATCGAACCATCCTTCGCGTCCACCCACAGGGTTCCCTCAATGAGATAGGGAGCCTTTCGTTTGGGGGTCAAGGTAAGAACAAGGCAGTCCCGCCCATCCAGGCGCTGGCTCGCATCGGACTTCAGTTTCATTTCATAGTTTGCTGAGGTGAACCACGACCCTTCCCGGATTCCGGGTTGGTTCAAGCGTTTCTCATTGTCCAGGATCGCGCCCAATACCAGGCTTTGTATGACCTGCGACCCGGTCTGGGAGAGGATGGTGTAACTCTTGCCCGTATCCTGGCGGTAGAGGGTCTTCACCGTCATCTCAGCCACAGGACGAGTTTCATCGTTGTTCCTGTAAACGGCATAGTGCTCGGTGACGGTGTATCCAGCAATATTGTCGATCCTGGCTTTGACCGCTGCGTCGATGTGTTGAATGACCGATGCAGCGTCGAGCTGCTGGGCCGGAACGGCGACGATTCCAAGGCACGCAAAGAAAAAAGCAGCCGCAACCGCGCGCGGCATGCGAAATTGCCTGGAACTCATCATGCTGAGACTCTCCGCATCCTCTCTTCCAGATTAAGCCTTTTCCGTCCTGGGACTGTGCTGTGTTGGACAGGGAGTGGAGGCGTATTGGCTGTTGCGGACAGGCGGCCTTCGCCCATGCGCTATGCTGGTCTCCGGTGTGAGGCGCGATTTTGATGCATGAAACCCATCCAAAACGAGAACGGCGCGAGGTGCTGGTGCGCGGGGTGGTGCAGGGGGTGGGGTTTCGTCCGTTTGTCTACCGGCTGGCGCTGGAGGAGGGGCTGGCGGGGTTTATCGGGAACGATACGGATGGAGTGACGATTGAGGTTGAGGGGCCGGCGGGACAGGTGGACGCGTTTCTGGGGCGGTTGCGCGCGGAGACTCCGCCGCTGGCGCGGATCGACTCGGTGGCGGCGCGGGATTTGGCGGCGACCGGGGAGACGGGTTTCCGGATTGTTGCCAGCGAGGTTTTGGGGCGGGTGAGCACGGGGATTCCGGCGGATGCGGCGACCTGCGCGGATTGTTTGCGGGAGTTGCTGGACCCCGAGGACCGGCGGTACCGGTATCCGTTTTTGAACTGCACCAACTGCGGGCCGCGATTCACGATTACGCGGCGGATTCCATACGACCGGCCGCAGACTTCGATGGCGAAGTTCAAGATGTGTCCGGCTTGCCAGGCGGAGTACGACGATCCCGCGAACAGGCGGTTCCATGCGCAGCCGAATGCATGTTGGGAGTGCGGGCCCCGGGTGTGGGTCTTGCAGACGGCAGCCTCAGAATCGAGCTCTGGTGAAGAGGCAGTAAAGCAGACGCTGCAACTGCTGATGGAGGGGAAGATTGTAGCCATCAAGGGGATTGGCGGCTTTCATCTGGGCGTAGATGCGACGAATGAAGCGGCGGTGATGCGGCTGCGGGAGCGCAAGCGCCGCTTTGGGAAGCCGCTGGCGGTGATGGTGAAGGATGTGGAGGCGGCGCGGATGGCGTGCGCGCTGACGGCGCAGGATGAGGCGCTGCTGAAGACGGCGGCGCGGCCGATTGTGCTGGCGCGGAAGAAGGACGGTTGTGGAATTGCGGAGAGGGTTGCGCCGGGGATTCCGTGGTTGGGCGTGTTTCTGCCCTATGCTCCGTTGCAGCATCTGCTCTTTGCCGACCCGCGCGTGCGGGCGCTGGTGATGACCAGCGCAAACCTGAGCGAGGAGCCGATCGCAATTGATAACGAAGAAGCGCGGAAGCGGCTGGGAGGGATTGCGGATTGCTTCCTGATGCACGACCGGGAGATACTGCAGCGCTGCGACGACTCGGTGGCAGCGGTGGTGGATGGGGCGCCGCAACTGATCCGGCGGGCAAGGGGATTTGTGCCGCTGGGGGTGGAGTTGCCGGCGGGGTTACATCTGGAAGCGCCTCCGCTGCTGGCCGTGGGCGGGCACATGAAGAATGTGTTCGCGCTGGCGCGCGGACGGCACGTGTACCAGAGCCAGCATTTGGGGGATCTGGAGAATTTGACGGGGCTGGAGTTTTTCAAGGAGTCGCTGGACCACCTGATGCGCACATTTGAGATTGAGCCGGAGACGGTAGTGCATGACTTGCATCCTGGTTACCTGTCGACCGAATGGGCGAAGGAATGGGCGCGGGAGCGGGGACTGAGGCTGATTGCGGTGCAGCATCATCATGCGCATATAGCCGGGTGCATGGCAGAGCATGGGCTGACGGGTGATGCGATTGGGCTTTCGCTGGATGGGACCGGCTACGGGACGGATGGACGGATTTGGGGCGGGGAAGTGCTGGTGTGCAGGCTAGAGGGCTTCGAGCGGTTTGCGCATCTGGAGTATGTGCCAATGCCGGGCGGCGAGGCGGCGATCCGGGAGCCGTGGCGGATGGCGCTGGGGCATTTGAGCGCGGCGGGGTTTGATGTTGGGTCGGACGAGATGCTCGAGTTGCTGGGCGCGCACAAGAACGAGGCGCGAGTGCTCAGGCGGATGATGGAGCGCGGGGTGAATGCGCCGTTGACTTCGAGTCTGGGAAGGCTGTTCGATGCTGTGGCGGCGGTGGTGCTGGGGCGGCGGGAGGTGGATTATGAGGCGCAGGCGGCGATTGAGCTGGAAGGGTTGGCGGTGGATGAGCCTGACGGCGAGCTGGGCTATGCGATGGAATTCGCGGGCGGGGATTGGGCGGCGCGCGAGCCGGTGAGGATTGGCGCTGGGCCTCTGTGGCGGGCCGTGGTGGAGGAGTTGCGGGCCGGGGTGAGCAAGGCGCGGATTGCGGGGCGTTTTCATGCTGGCGTGGCCGCGGGGTTCATTCACGCTGCGGTTCTGGCGCGCGAAGCGACAGGAATCGCGCAGGTAGCTCTTTCCGGCGGCTGCATGCACAACCGCAGGCTGGCGCGGCTGCTGCGCGTGGGTTTGGAGGCAGAAGGCTTCGAGGTTTTTCAGCACCGCCAGGTCAGTCCTGGGGATGGCGGGTTGAGCTATGGGCAGGCTGTGGTTGGGGCGGCAGTTCTGGCGAAGCGCGGTTAGCCGGAGAGACGGACTAACTGCTGGGCTTCCTCGCGGGGGCCAAGGATGGAGATGCGGGGAAGGCGGCCGCGGACCATGGCCACTTCGTCGCAGCGGGAGAGGCGCGGGCAGGACTGGCAGTCTTTGAATATCTTGTCGGGCAGCTCGGACTTGTTTTCGACGGTGCGGAATCCGTATTTGAAGAAGAAGTCGGGGATGCGCGTGAAGAGGCAGACGGATTGGACGCCGTGCTCTTCGGCTTCCTCGATGAGCGCGGCCAGGACGCGGCCGCCGGCGCCCTGGCCCTTGGCTTCAGGCTTGACCACGATGGAGCGCACCTCAGAGAGATGCGGGCCGTAGAGATGGAGCGCGCCGCAGCCGAGAAAGACGCCGCCATCGGACTCGGCGACGGTGAAGTCGCGGATGTTTTCGCAGATCTCGGCGAAGGGGCGCTTGAGCAGCGTGCCGTCGGCGGAGAGCGAGTTGACCAGGTCGTAGACGTTGGAGGCGTCCTGGAGCAGCGCCTTACGCACCAGCATGAACGGCCTCCTGAGTCAGCGCGGCGATGCGCCGGGATGCGGCGGCGAGGGCCTCACGCACGCGCTCGCGCGCGGTTCCTCCAATCACGTTGTGGCAATCGAGCGTGGCTTGCAAAGCGATGGCGGAGAAAAAATCCTCAGCGAACTGGGGGCCAAACTGGCGCAGTTCATCGAGGGTGAGATCGCCCAGCTCGACTCCCTTCTCAATGGCGAAGCGCACGGCATTGCCGATCTTTTCGTGCGCGGTGCGGAATGGAACGCCCTTGTGAACGAGATAAGTTGCCGCGGCCATTGCATTCAGATAGCCGGACTGCGCCGCCTGGTTCATGCGCTCGCGGTTGAACCGAAGGGCGGCGGTGAAGCGCGCCACCAGGCTCAGCATTTGCGGCACAAATCTGACAGAAAATGCCGGCTCCTGGGTCTCCTGCATGTCTTTATTGTAGGCCAAGGGCAGAGCTTTAAGTTGCAGCGTGACGGCTTGCGCCGCGCCGTGGATGCGGCCGACCTTGGCGCGAATCAGCTCCGCCAGATCGGGATTCTTTTTCTGCGGCATGGCGCTGGAGCCGGTGGAAAAGGCCTCGGGCAGCGTGACAAAACCAAACTCCGCCGTTGCAAAAAGCGTAATCTCCTCGGCAAACCGGCTCAGATGCAGACCGACAAAGGTCAAGGCCTGCAAATATTCCAGAATAAAATCGCGATCGCTGGTGGCGTCGATTGAATTGCCCGTGGGTCCGGCAAAGCCCAACTCTTTCGCGGCGATGGCTCGGTCGAGCGCGAGCGTTGCGCCGGCCACCGCGCCCGAGCCGAGGGGACAGAAGTTGAGCCGCGCCGCGCAATCTTTGAGGCGCGCGGCGTCACGGAGAATCATTTCAACGTAAGCCAGAAGCCAGTGGGCAACGAGCACGGGCTCTGCACGTTGCAGGTGCGTGTAGCTGGCCATCACGGAGTCGCCGGCGGCGTGGGCTTGGCCGACCAGCGCATTGGCCCAGACGGCGAGAGCTTCAACCACGAGTCCGATTTGTTTGCGCACGTAGAGGCGCAGGTCGGTAGCGATCTGCTCGTTGCGGCTGCGTCCGGTGTGGAGCTTGAGGCCCAGCGGGCCGATGCGCTCCACCAACTTGAGCTCGACGAAGTGATGGATGTCTTCGGCAGTCGGATGGTCGCGCACCTGCGCCTTGCCAGCCTCCGATGCATGCTCGGAGGCAATCGCATCGAGCGCATCGCGGAGCTCCGTTGTCTCACTCTTGGTGAGGATCTTTGCGGCACAAAGAGCCGATGCGTGGGCCTTGCTGGCGGCTACTTCCTGAGGTAGAAGCCGCCAATCGAAGACGATCGACCGCTGCCATGCTTCAAACTCGCTGTCGAGCGGCTCACGAAAACGGCCGGACCACATCTTGACGGATTGTTGTTCGTTGGACATTGACTTAGGCGTACCTCACGCTATTCCTTTTCCTTTTTCCTTGTCGGGGGCGCTGTTCAATCTGGGCATTTCACTGCCTTTGCTGAGGGTGAGGAGGCCGCTTGCGGCGTAGGTAAGAAGCTTGGCACGAGAGTCTGCGATGTCGAGATTGCGCATGGTGAGTTGGCCGATGCGGTCGCGCGGAGAGAAGGTGGATTCGGTCTTCTCCATGCTGAGGCGCTCGGGATGGAAGGTGAGGTTGGGCGACTCGGTGTTGAGGATAGAGTAATCATTGCCGCGGCGCAGCTCCAGGGTGACGTCGCCAGTAATGGGTTTGGCGACCCAGCGCTGGGCGGATTCGCGCAGCATGATGGCCTGAGAGTCGAACCAGCGGCCCTGGTAGAGGAGGCGGCCGAGCTTGCGGCCATTTTCGCGGTACTGCTCGATGGTGTCTTCGTTATGAATGCCGGTGATGAGGCGCTCGTAGGCGATGAAGAGCAAGGCGAGGCCGGGCGCTTCGTAGATGCCGCGGCTCTTGGCCTCGATGATTCTATTTTCGATCTGATCGGACATGCCGAGGCCGTGGCGCCCACCGATGCGATTGGCTTCGAGAAGAAGCTCGACGGGCGAATCGAATTGGCGGCCGTTGAGCGCGACGGGGATGCCCTCTTCAAAGCGGACGGCGACCTGTTCGCGCTGGATTTCGACATCGTCGCGCCAGAAGGCCGCGCCCATGATGGGAACGACGATCTTGATGGAGGCAGAAAGCTGCTCCAGGTCTTTTGCCTCGTGGGTTGCGCCGAGGATGTTGGAGTCAGTGGAGTAGGCCTTCTCGGCGGACATCTTGTAGGCGAAGCCGTGGCGCTGCATGAAGGCGGACATCTCGGCGCGGCCGCCAAGCTCGTCAATGAAAGCGGTGTCGAGCCAGGGTTTGTAGACCTTGAGGCCGGGATTGACGAGCAGGCCGTAGCGGTAGAAGCGCTCGATGTCATTGCCTTTGAAGGTGGAGCCGTCGCCCCAGATGTGGACGTCGTCCTCCTGCATGGCGGCGACGAGCATGGTGCCGGTGACAGCGCGGCCGATGGGAGTGGTGTTGAAGTAGGGGACGCCGGCAGTGGTGATATGGAAGGCGCCGGCTTGAAGCGCGGCGATGCCTTCGCGAACGAGGGGGCCGCGGCAGTCAATGAGGCGGGCCTTTTCGGCGCCGTATTCGAGGGCCTTGCGCGGAATCTCGTCGTAGTCGGCTTCGTCGGGCTGGCCCAGGTTGGCTGTGTAGGCGTAGGGGATGGCTCCCTTCAGCCTCATCCAGTGGAGAGCGGCGGAGGTGTCGAGGCCGCCGGAGAAGGCAATGCCAACTTTCTGGCCGACGGGCAGGGATTCGAGAATGACCGACATGCTTGAGAACCTCGGAGAGTGAACAGTGAACAGTGGTCAGTGGTCAGTGGTCAGCGAAAAAGTGAATGAGTGAAAAAGTGAATGAGTGAAAAAGTGAAAATCGAGCGGGCTACTGAAAACTCGCCGTGTTTGCCAGGCCGCCGAGCAGCAGAAGCAGCAATGCCTTTTGACAATGCATGCGGTTTTCGGCCTGATCGAAGACGATGGACTGCGGACCGTCGATCACGGCGTCTGTAACTTCGGCGTTGCGTCGGGCGGGCAGGCAGTGCATGAAGACGGCGCGCGGCGCGGCTTTCTGCATCAGCGCCTCGTTCACCTGGAAGGGCCGGAAGATGGGCTCGCGCTTGGTGGACTCGTGCTCGAAGCCCATGCTGACGCATACGTCGGTGTAGACCGCGTCGGCGCCTTCGACGGCGGCCTGCGGGTCCTGGAGCAGGCGGAGTTCGCAGCCGTTGGCCTGAGCAATCTCCCGCGCGCGAGTAGCGATCTCGATGTCCGGCGAGTAGCCGCGCGGCGTGGCCACGGTGACGTTGGCGCCCAACTGCGCGCCGGTGAGCATGAGCGAGTGGCAGACGTTGTTGCCGTCGCCGACATAGGTAAAGTTGAGTCCGGCGGCGGAACCGAAGTGCTCATCCAGAGTCATGAAATCGGCCAGAGCCTGGCAGGGATGTTCGAAGTCAGAGAGCGCGTTGATGACCGGCACGCGCGAGTTGGCGGCCATCTCGGTGATGGTGTCGTGGGCGTAGGTGCGCAGCACGATGACATCGACCCAGCGCTCCACGTTGCGCGCGATGTCGGCGATGGACTCGCGCTCGCCAAGCGGCGAGCTGGTCTGGTCGACGAAGATGGCGTTGCCGCCCATGGTGTTGATGCCCGCCTCGAAGCTCAGGCGCGTGCGCAGGCTGGCCTTCTCGAACATTAGCACCATCTGCCTGGCGTCGAGGGCATGGCGGTAATCGCGGGGATTGCGCTTGACCTCGTGGCCCAGCTTGAGGATGGCGCGCACCTCGGCGCTGGAGAGATCGGCGACCGAACACATGTCCTCGCCGGCCAGCCGCGCGGCGGCGGCAAGAATGTCAGGGTCTTTCTGAACGGGCACGGCCGCAGCCGGCCGCTCGATGGTTGCTCTGCTAGCCATGGTTGGTTCCTCCCGCGGCAACGGCGACGGCTTGGTCCGCGCTCGCGCACGCATATTCCGTAAAGACTTCGTCCAGCGCCGCGATGGTGGTGTCCACATGGGCGCGCTCAAAGATGTAGGGTGGCAAGAAACGCAACGCCGTGTCGCTGGTGCAGTTGATGATGACGCGGCGCTTGAGCATCGCGGTTACGGCGTGCTTGGCCAGGTCGGCGGAGTTGAGTTCGGCGGCGATCATCAGGCCCTTGCCGCGCACGTCGATGATGCACGAATGGCGTTGGGCGAGCGAGCGCAGTTGCGCCTGGAAGTAGTCGCCGACCTTAATGACGTGGTCGAGAAGATGGTTCGTTTCGATGGCGTCAATGACGGCGATGGCGACGGCGCAGGCCAGCGGACCTCCGCCGAATGTGGTGCCGTGCATTCCGGCATGAAAGGCGCGGGCCACTTCGTTGGTGCAGAGCGTGGCGCCCATGGGAATGCCGCCGGCCAGAGGCTTGGCCAACATGGTGATGTCGGGCTGGATGCCGAAGTGCTGGTAGGCGCACCACTTCCCGGTGCGGCCCATGCCGGCCTGAATCTCATCGACGATCAGCAAAGCTCCCGTGGAGTCGGCCAGGGCGCGGGCCTCGGCGAAGAACTCCTGCGTGAGCGGACGCACGCCGCCCTCGCCCTGAATGGCTTCAAGAAGAATGGCGCAGACTTCATGGGAGAATTTGGCGCGCAGATCGGCCACGTCGTTGAACTTCAGAAACTCGAAGCCGGGCACGACCGGGGCGAAGGGCTCGCGGTACTTCTCCTTGTGAGTGGCCGAGATGGAGCCGAAGGTGCGTCCATGGAAGCTCTGCTCGAGAACCAGGAATTTGGTTCCGATCTTCCTGCCTTCTTCGCGCAGAACACCGGCGTGAGCGCGCGCCAGCTTGAGCGCGGCCTCGACGGCTTCAGTGCCCGAGTTGGAAAAGTATGCGCGGTCCATGCCGGTGCGAACGGTGAGCCGTTCGGCCAACGGCACCTGCTTTTCGTTGAAGTAGTAGTTGGAGGCGTTGATCAGCGTGCAACTCTGTTTGGCGATAGCTTCTTCAATCGCCTTGCTGCGGTATCCGAGCGCGTTGACGCCGATGCCGCTGAGCAGGTCGAGATAGCGATCGCCGTTCTCGTCGATCAGATGGACGCCCTCGCCCGCCACAAATAAAACAGGAAAGCGATCGTAAGTATGGATGAGCAGCCGCGCTTCGGCGGCTTGAATTTCTTCGAGCTTGGTCATTTCCTTCTCCTCAGGCCACCATCACTTCGGTGCCGTATGCTACGCGGGAACTGCACAGATCGGGCAACGATCCGGCAGCCTCGGCGGGTAAAATGCGAACGCGCTTGACGCCGTTCAAAAGGGCTTCGCGGCAGGCGCTGAGCTTGGGCAACATGCCGCCGGAGATGACGGCGCTCTTGGCCATCTCGGCGATCTGATCGATGGAGAGCCATCGGAGCACCTCGCCGTTCACGCCCTTGACGCCGGGAACGTCGGTGAGGAATACGAGGGCGTCGGCGCGGCAGGCAATGGCGCAGGCCGCGGCCATCTCGTCGGCGTTGACGTTGTAGTACTCGCCGTCGAAGCCGAGGGCCATGGAAGAGATCACCGGCACGCCGTTCAGATTCCAGATGGCCTCAATCCAGCGCGGATCGCTGGAGACGATCTCGCCCACGTAACCGAGGTCGGGCGCGGTGCGCTTTTTGCGGGCGCGGAAGAGCAGGCCGTCGCCGCCGGAGAGACCCACGGCCGGCTGACCGAGCGCGCCGAGCGCGGCGACGAGACCCTTGTTCACCTTGCCTGCAAAGACCATCAGCGCCACGTCGCGGGTTTCCGCATCGGTGACGCGCAGGCCGGCGATGAACTCGCTTTGCTTGCCCAGCGCCTTGAGCATGCGGGTCAACTGCGCGCCGCCGCCGTGGACCACGGCCACCTGATGGCCGTCGCGCACCAACTCGGTGATGGCGCGGGTGCAACCTTCCAGGAGCGACGGAGTCTCCAGGCCCGCTCCACCCAATTTGACGACGTACTTCATTTCAGGTCCTCCGCGGCTAGTTTCATTCGAGACCTTCCGATTCGGGCCAACCCAGCATGACGTTCAGATTTTGCACGGCCTGGCCGGACGCGCCCTTCAACAGGTTGTCAAGACAACTGACGATGACGGCGCGACGCCCGTCGGCGGCGAGTTGGAAGCCGATGTCAGCGTAGTTGGTGTGCACCGAGTACTGAATCTGCGGCAGCGTTTTGTCATAGAGGCGCACCATCGGGCTGCCGGCAAAGAACTCATGGTAGACGCGGGAGATGCTCGCCGCCGTCTGCGTCTGGCGGAAGCGGACGTAGACGGTGGAGAGAATGCCGCGCGGAATGGGCAGCAGATGGGGCGTGAAGACGATCTGGCTGGCATCGACGCCGATCTGCTCCAGCAACTCCCCGGTGTGGCGATGGGTGAAGGCGCCATAGGCGGAGAGATTGTCGGCCACGGACATGAAGTGCGTCCTGGCGGTGGGGACCTTGCCCGCGCCGCTCACGCCGCTCTTCGAGTCAGCTACGATGCCGTGGTCCAGGTCAAGGAGCCCGGCGGCCACCAGCGGCCGCAGAGGCAGAATGACGGAGATCGCATAACAGCCGGGATTGGCGACGAGGCGCGCTGAGGCAATCCGGGCGCGATGCAGCTCAGGCAGGCCGTAGACGGCCTTCGCCTGGGTTTCCGCGGCGAGTTCGGAGCCTTCATCCTCGAAGGCATAAACCGCGCGGTTGGCCGCTTCATTCAGCCGCCACGCGGCGCTCAGATCAATGACCCGCAGACCACGCTGAAGCGCCTCCGGCGCCCACTCGCGAGACTGCTCGTGGGGAGTGGCGAAGAACAGAACCTCAACGCCGCGGCTGGCCAGCAGTTCCCACGAGAAGAGCTCCTGCTTCAGGTTGCCGCTGCCGCTGCTGTCGGCCAATTGGGGATGAATCTCTGCTAGAGGCACGCCGCCGCGGGCCGCATCCTTTTCATCCACGCGCCCGGCAAAGACGGGAGGCTTGCCCTTCAGGCGTGGATGGCGCAGGAGCAGCCGGGCCAACTCAGCGCCCGCGTACCCTGTCACTCCCACTACCGCTGTTTGCACTGTTTCTTTCATGATTCCAACATCGTCCTCAATCGGGATTCCACATCGCTTGCCCGGCGAACATCGGGGCAGATCACCAGCACCGTGTCGTCGCCTGCGACGGTGCCCACTATCTCCGGCCATCCCTCATAGTCCATGGACGCGGCTACCGGCTGGGCTCCGCCCATCACCGTGCCGATGACCACCTGATTCATAGCCTGGCGCACGCGCAGGCCAAAGCTCTCCATCACCTCTGCCACGGAGGGCGGGCCGTCGTCTTCCACCGCCGTGGCGGCCCCATTGCCGTTGCCGTTGGGCAGGGAATAGCCGCCCGGGCCTTTGGAGAGACGCAGTTCGTGAATATCCCTCGAAAGCGTGGCCTGGGTGACTGCGAAGCCGCGTCGTCGCAGCTTGCGGCGCAGCTCGTCCTGGTTGGACACCAGAGAGCCGGCCACCAAATCCCGTATCGCTTTGTGCCGCTGAAATTTCATCGCCGCTGGTTGAATTGCCGGTCTCCGCCCGCGGGCAAACAAGAAAGAGCGTCACGCGTGAGGCGGATGTGTTTGTATAAATATACACCGGCCTGCATAAGTATGCAATACCGATCTCGAAAATTCACAAAAAACGAGGAATGAAGCGCCGTTTTGCGCTTTTGACAGCCTCTGGCTCGATGGGGGAATTGTGGCGATAGCGCCGAAGGGATGCAGGCGGTATACCGGCGGTTGCGCCGCATTTCTGCCGCAGCCCCTCCCGCACCACGGCTCCGCGCTGATACACTCCCGGAATGGCCGCGGTTCAGGATTGTCCGCGTCCCCTAACCGGATCAAATGACGCCTATCGGTTCGCTTACCACCATCAATGACCTCTTTCGCCGGGTCGCCGCGGCAGCCAACCCGCGCGCCGTGCTGTGGCAGGACGAGTTTGGACAATGGCAACCCATTTCCTCAGACCAGATTTACCAGCGGGTAAGAGCGCTGGCCCAGGCCTTTCTCAGCTGGGGCGCGCAAAAGGGCGACCGGATCGCCTTGATCAGCGAGAACCGCTGGGAGTGGGCCGTAACCGACTTTGCCACGCTGGCCATCGGCGCCGTGGATGTGCCCATCTATCCCACGCTCACCGGCGAGCAGGAGGCGGTGCTGGTGGCCGACGCCGGCTGCCGGATCGCCGTGGTCTCCACCCGCCAGCAGTTCGACAAGCTGAACGCGGTCCGCGGCCAAACGCAACTGGAGCGGATCCTGATCATGGATTCCGCCGCACTGCCCGAGGGCGCGATCGCCTTCAGCGCGGTGATGGCGGGAGCCGATGACCGCGGCGGCGAGCACGACCCGGTCTTTGACGCACTGGTCCGCGCCGTGGAGCCCAAGGACTTGGCCACGCTGATTTACACCTCCGGAACCACGGGCGAACCCAAGGGCGTGGCGCTCACCCACGCCAACCTGGCCGCCAACCAGAACTACGCTCCCGTGGATTTCTACTTCGACTCTACGGACGCCTTGATTTCTTTCCTGCCACTGTCGCACGTTACGGCTCGCGCACTGGACTACATCATGTACTCGTTCGGGGTGCAGGTGGCCTATTGCTCGAAGTTCGACAAGCTGCCGCAGGCCATGCGCGAGATCAGGCCCACGGTGTTTGTGGGAGTGCCGCGCGTATTCGAGAAGATTCGCCAGGAGGTGGAGCGGCAGGCGGGCCTGTCGCCGGTGAAGAAGCGCCTGCTCGCCTGGGCGGTGGGGGTGGGCGCAGATCATTGCGACACGGTCTATGACGGACGCCGGCCCTCTTCGCCGCTGTGGAAGCTGGCCGACAAGCTGGTCTATTCCAAGGTCCGCGAGGCCTTCGGCGGCCGGGTGAGGGTCTTTGTTCCAGGCGGCGCGCCGCTGGGCATCGATACGGCGAAGTGGTTCGCCTCGGTGGGGATTGCCCTTTGGGAGGGTTACGGCCTGACGGAAACCTCGCCGGTGATCGCCGTCAACACGCCCCTGCGCCACCGCATGGGCGCCGCGGGCATGCCCTTATCCAATCTGGAGCTGAAGCTGGCCGAGGATGGAGAGTTGCTGGTCCGCGGACCGTCGGTCTTTGCCGGCTACTGGCAGAAGCCGGCCGCCAATGCCGAGTGCTTCGACGCGGAGGGCTTCTTTCGCACCGGCGACATCGGCCATTTCGACGCGGATGGGTTCCTTTTCATCACCGACCGCAAGAAGGAATTGCTGAAGACCTCGGGCGGCAAGATGGTGGCGCCCCAGCCGATCGAAAACAAGCTGAAGATCAATCTGCTGGTGGCCCAGGCCGCTCTGGTGGGCGATAGGCATAAGTTCATCTCCGCGCTGCTCTCGCCCAACTTTGCAGCACTGGAGGAATGGGCCCGGCGCCACGGCATCGAGGCCAAATCCCGCGCCGAGCTGGTGGCCGACAGCCGCGTGCTGGCGCGCTATGGCGAGATTGTCCGGGAGGTGAACGG
>DATFYK010000006.1:0-33112 GCA_035315085.1 Occallatibacter sp. | reverse complement strand
GCCGCTAAGTGCTCCTGCTCAAACCCAATAGAAATCGATTCGCGTTACAATCGAGGCAGAACGTCGGGGCGTAGCGCAGCCTGGTAGCGCATCTGCTTTGGGAGCAGAGGGTCGGGGGTTCAAATCCCTCCGCCCCGACCATTTAAAATCAACAACTTATATTTCTGATTTCTTCTCAGGTGACCCCCACTGTGGGGGAAATTGTGGGGATCACCCTCAAAAATCGGGCCGCCGGGCCCTTAGTGGACTTGCAGTTGTCTCTGCGAGTCGAGGAGTTCGACCGCGCGCCGCTTCGCCTCCAGCCGCACATGGCTGTAATGCTCAAGCATCTTATGGCTCAGATGTCCGCTAATAGCTTGAATAGTTGCGTCCGGTGTCTGTGTCGTGCCAGGGCTGAAATGAAGTGGTGGCGTAGATCGTGAATGCGGCATTCCACGCCGGCCTGTTTCTTGACGGAACTCCATCCACGCTTCCAGGCACCCAACGGCTTTGAGGGATTGACTGCGTAGCTGGTCATTTTGCCGGTCTCAGCAGCACCCTGGCCCTTGTACATGAGCTTTTCGCTCGGGAAGATGAAATCCGTGGGCTGCGCATCAGGCCAGCGGCTGCGCCACTCCTTGAGGACTCCGAGTGCCGCTAGGTTTAGGGGAACAATTCGCCCTTCCCCGCCGGCTGTCTTCGATTTGCCGACCTGGAACTCCGACCGCATCAAGTCCACTTGGGACCACCTAGCTCGGCGCAGTTCAGCGTTCCTCAGTCCGGTATTACAGAAGGCCACAACGGCAGTGTACAGGCTCGGCTGGGGGCTCTTCTTGCATGCCTCACGGAGTCTCGCTTTTCCTCATCTGCGGTCAATGCCCTGCCTACATCCTTGCGCTCGGGAAGCATCTTCACATCATCGGCCAGCGCGCTCCAGAGACGGGAAGCTTTCAAGATCATGCGCAGCGTCGATACTTCCATGTTGATGGTGCGGTTTGACGCTTTCTGTTTCTGACGTAGGCCCTGGTATTTCCCAATATCTTCCGGCGTGATATCAATGAGCAGCATTGAAGCAAAGTAACCGGAGAGGTGTTTGACGCTCAACTCCTGGATTGAGATGTTCGCATTGATCCACCGAGCCTTGTTTGCATCCATCCACTCTCGGGGAGCAAAGGAAAAGAGCATGGGACGCCGCGCCGTGCGGATGCCATTCGCCGATTCTTCCAACTCGTGCCGCTCACTAACGCGCTTCGATAAGCTTTCGACAAAAGTAGCGACGGTAAATGACAGATTCCGCCCTCTGCGAACTCACCTTCACGAGGCGGATCGCAGGGATCATCCTCAGACTCGTGATCTTGATTTTCCTAGAAGGCAAGGATGCTGTCCTTTCCATCGGATGGAGCACTGTCTTCGGCGGGCGATTCTACAAGGGCGGCATCGAGGAAGTCGCGCTCTGGAATTGCGCGCTCAAGGCAGCCGAGGTCACCGCGATCTATGCAATCGCCAAGCCCACCGCCTCCGGGACCACCTCCAGCCCCGGCTCGGCCAACACGAGCGCCGCCGCGCCCAGCACGGGTCCGTTTGCCACCAAAGCCAAAGTTGACGCCGATGACGCCAACGGTCCTATCAAACTGAAGCGGAAAGAGCAGATCGCGCTCATGTTCCTCACCGCCATTGAGAATATCGAGCGCGATTGCCAGCTCAGCGCGCAACACGTCTGCACATTGGACCAGCTTTTGACGGGATCGGTCGTCGCCAATGGCAGGCATGTCGAACATTTGAAGTTCGACCCCAAAGTCGATCCCAACTACACTAACACACTCGCTGCCTCCGGCATGGCCTGGGAAGCGCACGCCAATCCGAAAAAACCGGGCCTGTCGGGCTTCTGTTTCATGTCCAGGAGCGTGGGAATGACGGTCACCACCTACAACCCCGCCGGAAATGCTGGCTGGACCGACAAGGAGATCATGGGCCGCGGCATCATGGGCGATTCCTTCGCAACCCAATAAGGCCAGAGCGGATTCTCAAGCTGGAGGGTTTGCCATCAGGATTTCGGCCAACTCAATGCTGGGTTACGGCCCATCGATCCCCTTGCAGGGAGGCCCCGGAGCATGAGAAATCCCGGCCGATGCAGAGGGTGAAGGATCGGCGGCGGGCAAGGGGCTTCGGGCCTGGCTTATCCGCTTTACAAACTCATACAGCACCTGCGGGCCGGCGCCGGCGACTGCGTCGCCGGGGCGGGCGCCGCTCTTCATCCAGGCAAAGAGAAAAACAAGCGGGATCCAGCCGCGCGAATCCCGTTCGACTTCCGCGCCGATGGCATTCAGGATGCGGGAAAAGTTGAGCGGCAGGTGGACCGGGGCGGCCTGCAAGGTGGCCGGATCCGCACAGTATTGAGACGGAGAGGTTACCAGGTATTCGCGGCAGATCAGCGGTCGGATGGGATGGATGGAGCAGGACTCATCCTCGAGAAAGGGACAGGGGACGCGCTGGTAGAAGTAGTCGAGGGCTAACTGGCGGGCGGATTCGGTTTCGGCCAGCCAATCTTCGTTGACCATGCGGTCGATGAGGCCGGCGGCGGCCAGCTTGAGGAGCGCTTGATGGAAGCGTGCTGCGAGTTCCTCTTGGCGCGATTCGGGGAGGGTTCGAATCCAGACGCTGAGGGCCTCGGCCTCGAAAATGCTGAGGGGCACCATCTGCCGGCAACAGGCGCCGCAGCCAGCCTTGCAGGAGACGGTGAGGCCGGACTCGGCCAACTGCGTGGTGACGCCGCCTATGAGCGAGTCGTCAAGCGACTGAAGGACGGGCAGGATTTGGGTGAGGTTGGTTCGGCCAGCGGGCACGACCGCGGTGGCGGTGAATTTGCCCTCGCCGATGCCCACCGCGAACTCGACACAGACGGTCTCCTGCTGTTGCTCATCCATAGACTCAGAATTGTAGCGAATTTGCGGCCTGAGGGTTTGAGAAACGGCAGTTGGCGATTCCACCACTTATGCGCCTACGACGATTTCTTTAGGGACAAAACCAAGCTGGACGACGGAGAAAAGTCACCGTAGAACTCGTTTAGATATAATGAGATATCTGGCGTTAACGTTCCGGGGACGGCCCTTTCCGGTCTTTCCGATCTTTGGGGCTGGAAATGCATAGAAAATGACAAGCTTGTGGTGAGCATCTTGAGGTATATTGACTCGTAGCCGGGAAAGCAACATGGAAGTCCCGGATGCGAACTGAACAACAAGGAGATCATCATGGCTGGCTTCTGCGTGAAATGTGGAGCCGAAGTATCCCCCGACAAGCAATTTTGCACGGCATGTGGCACACCGCTGGCCGCCGGCGCCGCAGTTGTTGCGCCTGCCCAACCAGCCGCTCCGTCGGCCAGTTCCGGCAGCAGCGCGGTCAAGATCGTCCTGATTATCGTGGCCATATTCGTAGGGCTGGGCATTCTGGGAGCGGGACTGTTCGGATTCGCAGTCTGGCGTGTTTCCCGGGCCATCCACGTCTCAGGCCCGGGCGGCCAGGTGACGATGAGTACACCAGGCGGCACATTCACCGCCAACTCGAACGAGATCTACAGCGCATCCGAGCTGGGCACGGACATCTACCCCGGCGCGCTATCCGGCAAAGGCAGCATGAGAATGAGCTTGCCCAATGGTTCGTGGGTGACTGCCGTCTACCTCACTTCGGACTCGAAGGACCAGGTGATCGCGTTTTACAAGTCCAGATTAGGGAGCCAAGCCTCCGTATTTGAAAGTGCCGACAGCGCTGTCCTGTCTGTCAACAAGGGCCAGAAAGAATCTGTCATGGTGACGGTTGCCGCCAAGCCGTCGGAGAATAACGGCAAGACGCAGATCGCCATCGTGCACACGGTCAACAATAAATAGGCCCTCATCGGGCCTGTCGAAGTTCGCCGCGCAGGCGCGGATTCGCTTGGAATCGCCTTGTTGCCGGCTTGCAATCTGTTTGAATCGGGTGTCTGGCCATGGATACCGGCGCATCGTCGATCACACAAATCGGCAAGTACCAAATCCTGGGTGTCCTGGGCGTTGGCGGCATGGGTGTCGTTTACCGGGGCTTGGACAAGTCTGTCGGGCGCGAGGTGGCCATCAAGACGCTCACCGAAGCGACGGAAGAGCTTCGCCAGCGGTTCCAACTGGAGGCCCGTTCCGGCGTTCTGAACCACCCCAACATCGTCACCGTGTACGAATTCGGCGAGCAGGATGGTCTTCCCTACATTGCCATGGAGTTTGTCCCCGGAGATTCGCTGGAGAATCTGCTCCGCGCCGGGCGCCAGTTCTCCCTTATCGAGAAGCTGGAGATTGTTCGCCAGGCTTGCCTCGCCTTGGGTTATGCCCACCAAAAAGGCGTGATCCATCGGGACATGAAGCCGGCAAACATCATGGTGCAGCCGGATGGAAACATCAAGATAGTCGACTTTGGCGTTGCCAAGCTGCAAAGTCACTCCGGCCACACACAGACGGGCATGGTCATCGGCACCTTCCACTACATCTCGCCGGAGAGACTCCTGGGAAAAATTGCCGACGGCAGGGCCGATCTTTGGTCCATGGGCTGCATTCTCTACTTGTTGCTGACCGGGCGGTTGCCGTTTCCGGGCGACGATCCCGCCACTCTGCACCGGGTAATCCGCGAACCGCATGAGCCGCTCTCGAGCATGCTCACGGGCTATCCGCAGGCCCTCGACCACGTAATCGACCGCGCTCTGGCAAAAGATCCCCTCGATCGATATGAGACAGGCGAGGAAATGGCCGCGGATATCGAGGCCGTCAACGACGATCTCAAGCGCGAACACGTGGGCGAAGTATTAGGCAATGTGAAACACCTGATGGAGCGCGAGCAGTGGACCAGCGTCAGACCGGTATTGCTGGACCTTCAGCGTCTCAATCCGCAGAACACTGAAGTGAAAAAGTTGCTCCGCGAAGTGCAGGAGAAGGTTTCGCGCCAGCAGAAGACTGTGCAGCTTCAGCAACTGTTAGGTGAAGCCGAGGAGGCCGTCCTCTCCCAACATTACAAAGAGGCGCTTGAGTTCTATAACCAGGCAGCCGGACTTGACAAGGAAAATCCGGAACTTGCCCAGAAGATCGAACACGTTCGCGTATTGAAGGAGAAGGCCGACAAAGTCGCCTCTCTCCTTGAGCAAGCCCGGGAAGCTCGCAGACGCAGCGACTTCGGAGCCGCGGGCGCACTCATCGATAAGGCGCTTCAACTCGATGAGCGTAACACGGATCTTCGCAACGAACGCGCAAGAATCATTCAAGAATTGGAGCGGACAACCAGGGAGCGTGCACGCCGGGAGTTCAGCGATGCCGCGCGAGGCCAACTCGCTCTCCGGCAGTATACGGAAGCCATCAAGAATCTGCGCGCGGCGCTGGAGATTGACCCAACAGATAGCGAAACGCAGCAACTGTACCAGAGCGCAGTTGAGCGCCAGGAGGAACAGCGGCGCCGCAAGATCATCGACCAAATCGTCGCCGAAATCTCGGAATCCATTTCAGGTGAAGACTACGAACGCGCGCTTGTCCTCACTCAACGCGCACTGGAACGTCTCCCCGGCGAGGCCGTGCTGTTGCAGTTGAAAGCCGACGCAGAAGCGAGGCAACGTGAAAAAGCCGCGGTGAAGCTGGTGGAGAAGACTTCGCTGCATGTTTACAATTCTTTTCTGACCAACCCCCAGGAGGCTCTAGCCGTCGTTCAGCAGGCCCTCGAACAGATGCCTGGGGAACCTAGGTTGATTTCCCTTCAGGAGAAGGTTGTCCAGCAGATTAGCAAGGCTAGCGCCGAGGAACTCAAATCTCAGGCCCTGAAGCGGGCGCAAGCGGCCATTGATGCGAAGCAGTTTGACCAGGCCGTCCAGATTCTGGAGGCCGCGGCAATTGAGTGTGGCGAAACCCCGGAAATTGCATCCTTGCTGACTTATGCGCGAGAGCAGAAGCGAAAGTTTGAACTGAGTCAGGCAGTGGCCAACGCGACCCGTCAAGCGCAGCCGCTTATGGCCTCCGGTGATTTTGAGGCCGCCATCGCCCTTCTGCAACCCGTTGCTTCGCAAACCGGGGATGCGTCTATCGAGCAACTGCTGCGCCAGGCAACCAGCAGCCGCGCTGAGTTAGACCGGCGCATCGAAGCCGTCGTGAGCCGCGCGCAGGCACTGAGTGAAACAAGTATCGACCAGGCGTTACAGTTCCTTTCGAGCCAGTCCCAGGATATTCAGCGCCATTCGCGCGTACGTGATTTGCGCTCCCGACTGGATTCCATCAGGGAGCGGGAACGACTGACGGCGCAGGCAATCCGGGATGCCGGCGATGCGCTCCAGAAGCGTGACCTGCGCAATGGTCTCGATGGAATCGAATCTGTGCGCAGCACCTATGGCGACTCCCCACGGCTCTCCTCGGCAATCGCTGAATACAAGACCAGGCGCGCGCAAATTGCCAATGAGCTGCTTACTGCGGCAATCGAATCGGCTACTCAAGCCATTCAGCAAAACGACCGGCCCCGAGCTGTTGATGCGCTCGACCGGGTAGCTGATGTGGCTGAGTATGCGGACTCCGGATTACAAGCCAACTTAAAGCGCTTGACCAAGGAAGCTGGAAAGTCCTCTCCCAAAAAGCAGGTAGAGGCCGAAGCTCAGCCAGCGCGAGCCAAGTCCGGCGTTCCGCGTGCGCTTTTGTTTGGAGGCATTGCTGTAGTCGTACTCGGGGCGGCCGGCGCAGCATTTTGGTTGCTGCGTCCCGCGCCTGCCGCGCCCATGGGCGTTCTCGAACTCAACGCCACACCCTATGCCGAGGTGGTGAGCGTGACCTCGGACAAAGGCAAGGTCATAAGCCTCCCTGGCGGAGATCATTGGACTCCGTTGCGCCTCGACGGGATTCCAGCCGGCAGATATGCCGTGGACTTCAAGGGGCCCGATGGAACCACACAGAGGCAACAATGCGATGTGGCTCAATCCGAGCAGGTCTGCAACATCGAATTAAAGCCCATCGACGACACGGCTATCGAAGAAATCATGAGAGGGGCAAAATGATCCCGCAGCGAGCGATTTGCGTTCTCATTCTCCTCCTGTGCGCAGCGCTGGCGCCGCCGCTGAATGCACAGGAAAAGCCCAAGCAGCAGGCAAAGGATCTGGCGGAAAGAGCGAAAGGCGAAGGCAACGACCGCGCCCAGCAGGTCCAGGATTTCTGCGAGGCGGCACAATTGGAACCTAAGGACAAAAAGTATACCGAAGCCTGCAATAGCTATCGCACGGGGTTGATCCAAGACGATACGGCCTACCTGGCGAGCGCCATTGCGGCATACAAGAATCATGACCTAGATAGGGCCGAATCCCAGGTAAAGCTTGTTACAAGTTATGACAATAAGTTATCCGGACAAGCCAAGTTCCTGCTGGAAAGGATCAGGAACGATAGACTTCCCGGCCAGTTGAAGGCTGCCTGGGAGAGAGGCGACTTCAACGCTGTCGGCACGCTGGCACAAGGCATTACCAACCCGGACATCAGAGCAGTTGCGAGCGCGTACGTCAACAATGTCAGCCTTTACAACGGGTACATCGATCAAGCCCGGAAGATGGAGAACAGCAATCCCCAGGAAGCAATACGGCAATATACGTTGGCGATGAACCTGAACCCCAATGGACCGGATCATCCCGCGGGGAAAATCGCGGAGTTGCAAAAAGCGATGCTGGCAAAGAGCGCTCCGCCAACTCCAACTCCCGCTCCCGCTCCCAAGCCCGCGGTCAGTTCGAGTGCGGATATCGCCAAGAAAGTAAACAAGCTGCTTGGCGATGCACGGAATGCGGAAAAACAGGGCAATCAGCAAGATGCGCTGAACGATTACGCAATGGTCCTGAAACTTCAGCCGGGTAACCAGGATGCGCAAAGCAATACTGACAGAATTGAGCAGGCGATCAGGAACGATCCAGCGGCTGCTAGGAACGAACTAAAATCGGCAATCCGGTATTTCTACCATTCGCAGTTCGACGATGCGCGGAGAGCGCTCTTGGACTATCTGGAGTCCCCGAAGACCGCCCTGGACCCAGGTGTGGCGGACTTCTACCTGGGAGCAACTCTGATCGAACGGTCGATGCTGAAAACGCCGCGATCGAATTGGCAGGGGCCTTCCCCGGAGGCATTGTCGGCATTCAAAGAAGCTCGAAATGCCAATTACAATCCGGTGCGAGCCTACATCTCTCCCGCTTTGCTAAAGATCTGGGACTCAACCGGTCAATAGACCGATTGCCTTTCTAGGGCGGAGTTACACCGCTGGCGGCCATTCCTGCCGCGATCCCGCCCAAGCCGCCTGCGCCGGGCGATGGCGTCCCTACTTCCCCAATGATGCAGGTCGGAGAGCCCATCACGATCACTCCGCCATGCACCGTCATGTCTCCCAGGCGGGCGGCTGGAAGGAAGTTGATCATCACCCCCATCGATCCCAGGACGATCACATCTGGAGGGCCTACGCAGGTCGCCATGGTAGTTACAGTGGCGGCTGGCAGGAAGTCGATGAGCACCGTAGGCGCGCCAGGGGGCAGGATGGGGCCGCCCACATGAGGCACAACGCCAGTCACCATCGGACAGACGTGCATATCGGTCACTCTGGCTGCTGGCGGCATCGGCTTTTCTCCACGATCGGTTTCAACTTGCTAAATCCTCGCTGTCGGCTCGCTTGCTCGCTCCGGGCTAATGCGCAAGCTCTTCACAAATGCTTCGTAGTCGGCTCGTACTGCCCTCAGTTGTCCTTCCAACGCCGTCAAGGTTATGATGCCCAGCCAATGACCCAATCGCACATAGGTCTGGGCATGCAACATGCTTCCGGCTGACGCCACATTGTGGCGAACGAAGAGCAAGTGAGCCTCATCCGCGCCCGTAAAAGTGGTCGCTTGCGGTCCTGCAAACTTCGCTTCTTTCAAGTGGCTCCCGATCAGTTTCTTCTGCTTCTCGATATACTCCGAGAGGCCGCTCTCTGCATTGAGCGCGTCTTGACCCACTCCGACACTCGCGGCTATCGTCCCCGCGGCCATCGTTATCTGTCGTATCCCAAAATCCGCCACATAGATCCATCCTACTGGTATCGCGGTAACACTCCATCTTCCAATCGAGGGAAACTGGGCAACTGTGCCGGGTTGTGCCAATGTTTGCGTCAAGCGTCCTCAATCATTCCTTGAATCGATCTCAACTCGATTTGCTCATTCGCAAGGGCGTGAACGCTTACTTGTTCATGGCGCCACCCTTACTCCCATCGTCCGCCGTATCCGGAGCGGCAGGCGTCGCAGGACTCGATATTGTCCCCGCAGTCCCCGAACCGGGTGCCCCGCCGCTATTGATCAGCACCATCGTTCCTGAGATCGCAACTCCCGCAGGTCCGATCGTAATAAAGTTCCCGGAGGCTATCAGGCTGAGTTCCATTCCGGCTTCAATCACCACACTCATGCCCCCATTGATATAGACCGTATTGTTGGCAACCATGGAATAAGCCGAACCCACTTGCACGCTTTGATTGGAACCGATGTTCAGGGAGTGATTTCCTCCCACCTGTTCGGTCAGATTCGATCCGACGCTGAGATCCGAGTTTGAACCGATCTGCTCCACAGCATTCGACTTGATCTGCCGGTTGAAGTTCGAACCGATCTGCTCGCTCTGGTTGTTCTGCACAATCAGCGAGTCGTTGTTCCCCACGGAGATGCGGCGGTCGTGCTCGATCGAAACATCCATGTCCTTCTCGGCATGAAGGTAGACCTGCTCGCTTCCCATCTTGTCTTCAAAGCGCAACTCGTTGGCATTCTGCGCCGAACCTCCCTTGCTGCTGCGCGTAACCAGCCCGGAACGGGTGCTGTTGTCGGGCAGGGCGTACTTGGGCATATTCACGCCGTTATAGACCGACCCCGTAATCACCGGGTTATCCGGATCGCCATTGAGAAACTGAATCACCACCTCGTCGTTCACGCGCGGCCAGAAATACGCTCCCCATCCATTTCCGGCCCAGCTCTGCGCCACGCGCACCCAGGTCGTTTCCACCGTCGATTTCCGCGCATTTTTCTTATCCCAAAAGAACTGAACCTTCACGCGCCCCAGCGCGTCAAGATAAATCTCCTCGCCCGCGGGTCCGACAACCAGGGCAGTCTGCGGACCGTAGATCCTGGGCTTCATGAAGGTCAGCGCGGGTTTGAAGACGATATCCGAGGAAACCGCCGTGAATCGATTGCTGTATTCCGATGCTTGACGCGTGTCGCTCGTTCGATAGGGCGGAAGCTGGCCCGCCTGAAGGGTCACCGCGGTCAGCAGGTACTTCCGGTTCCACGCATCGCGGGGGTTCTTGGTGAGGCTGAAGGTATAACCCGCGCAAAAAGAGCGCGCATTGGAGCCTCCGCGAAAAACCTCCGCCATCGAGTCGGCGGCCAGCGCCCGCGTCTCCAGGTACAAGGACTCAAGATCCTTGCTCACTTGCGCCGCGCCGTCCGCGTAGCCTTCTCCTCCCGCGGGATAAAGATACTCGTCGAAGGCATTTTTGCCGAATGGACTGGAGCTGTTCTTGTCCGGCACATCGGCCCGGGCAAAGTCGCGGTAGTTATACTCCGCCGTCGAGTGCTTGCCGGAAACCATGGTCGCCGCCGAGGTGAACTCGAAAACCCTTGCCCCGTAAGCCCCTTCGGCTCCCGCCTCGCTCAGGGCGTAGGGGACGGAAGATGACAATGGGCAGTCCTGATAGGCATTCCGGCTGTCTCCCAATACGATTTTGTTGTACTGGTCGGTATGCTCGAACCAGTAAAAGATACCGCTCTCTTCCAAGATCCGCGAGACAAAATGGAAATCCGACTCGGAGTACTGGGTGCAGTATTCAAGCTGCTTGTAGGATGTGTTGGTCTGATCCGACAAAGACAATCCATACTCGCCGATCACCGCCTTGGCGATCTCCAGAACCGTCTTGTTCTGGAAAACGCGGCAGTTGGAGCTCAAGGTAAGCTGCCACATGGAGGGCACAATCCGCGCCCGGTATACATCGAACTCCTTATCCCCGGCGCACTGCTCAAACGACGCGACAATGCCATTGATCCACCTCGATCCCTGCGCATCGTTCAGGCTGATCGCGACCGTGACCTTGGAACCAATGATCGACTTGGGATCGATCTTCGTATCCACGGTTGCGAGCAATTCGACATGATACTCAAAAAGACGCGAAATTCCTTCCGCGCCTTCAAGCGACTCAATCAGCAGCACGTCCTTGCCGAGAGGACTTGAAAACTGCATCAACCGGTCTGCCTGTTTAAAACCTGCCATGCCAACCCTGCCTGTTCCTTGCCGAAATCCCCTGAAAATGATTGGACATACCTCTGGACAGGACGCTGCCTGCGCTAGGGCGCAACATCCCAGGCGTAAGTCAGCGCGCCGTCCTTGACTGAGATGCTTACCCTGTCCGCGGTGGCCCCTTCGGCAATCCGCGACAAAATCTGGCGCGATAGATCGGGCAGCATGGTGTTCGACAGGATGTTATCGACGTTCCTGGCTCCGCTCTCTACTTCAGTGCAGCGGGCAGCCACCTCGTTCAAAAGAACATCGTCGTACTCAAGAGCGATCTTGTGCGATTCCATCAGACGCCGCTGAATCTTCCCCAGCTTCAGTCGAATAATGAGCTTCATAGCTTCGTCCCGGATTGGGAAGTAAGGCACGATCATCAACCTACCCAGGAACGCCGGCTTGAATATCTTGTTCAGTTCCGGCTTGAGCGCCTTGACCATCCCCTGACTGTCGGGCGTGGTCTCCGGGTCGGCGGTAAGCTTCATCACCGTGTCCGTCGCCGCGTTGCTGGTCAGCAGAATGATCGTGTTGCGAAAGTCGATCTCGCGGCCTTCTCCGTCTTCCATCCTGCCTTTGTCGAACACCTGGAAGAACAGCTCCAGCACATCGGGGTGCGCCTTCTCGACTTCGTCCAGCAGCACCACCGAATAGGGCCTGCGCCTGACTGCTTCAGTCAGCACGCCGCCCTCGCCGTAGCCGACATAACCAGGGGGCGATCCCTTCAAGGTTGAAACCGTATGGGCTTCCTGAAATTCCGACATGTTGATGGTAATCATATTGCGTTCACCACCGTACAGAACGTCGGAAAGGGCGATGGCCGTCTCCGTCTTTCCAACTCCGCTGGGTCCAACCAGGAGAAAAACCCCGACCGGCTTCACCGGATCGTCCAGGTTGGCTCGCGAGGTAAGAATCCTTTGCGCAATGGCGGAGAGCGCATGATCCTGACCGATCACGCGCTTCTTCAAATGTTCATCGAGCGTAAGCACCGTCTCGATCTCATTGCGGACCATCTTGCCGAGAGGGATTCCTGTCCAGGCTGAGATGACCTCGCCGACGATTTGCGCATCCACAGAGACGCGCATCATGCCCCGCTCACCCTGTAATGTGGCAAGCTCAGCTTCAAGCTGGGCGAGTTCGGCCCGTACTTCGCTCTCATTCGCCGATGCCTCAGAATCCTTCTTCTTCTCAGGCGACTCCAGGCTCTCCTGCAGGCCACGAATCTTTTCTGTCAGAGTCTTTTCTTTTTCCCATTGCTCCGTGAGAATATCCCGCTCCTGTTTCGCGGCGGCGATCTGAGCCTCTATCCCGGCTAATCTTTCCACGTGGTCAGCGCCTATCTTCGTTTCCCGCTCGAGTATCCGCTTTTGCACTTCGAGCGCGTCGATCTGCCGCAGAGTATCCTCCAACCGGGGAGGAGTCGAGTTCTGCCCCAAAGAGAGCCGCGCACACGCCGTATCAAGGACGCTTACAGCCTTGTCGGGCAGTTGCCGGCCGGCGATATAGCGATGCGACAACTTAACTGTCGCAGTAACTGCTTCATCGAGGATTCTCAGGTTGTGGTGTTTCTCGAGCGACGCCGCAATGCCCCGCAGCATAGTGCAGGCAACCTCTTCAGTCGGCTCTTCAACCTTTACAACCTGAAACCTTCTGGCCAGCGCCGGATCCTTCTCGAAGTATTTCTTGTACTCCGACCAGGTGGTTGCGGCGATGGTGCGCAGTTCCCCGCGGGCCAGCGCGGGCTTCAGCAGATTGGCCGCATCGCCCTGTCCCGCCTGTCCACCTGCGCCAATCATGGTGTGGGCTTCATCGATGAAGAGAATGATCTTCTCGGTTGAAGACTTCACCTCGTTGATCAGCCCCTTCAACCGGTTCTCGAACTCTCCTTTAACTCCCGCGCCCGCCTGCAACAGCGCCAGGTCGAGACTGTGTATATGAACGCCCATCAATGCCGGCGGCACATCGCCGCTGACAACGCGATTGGCAAAACCCTCCACTACAGCCGTCTTGCCGACGCCGGCCTCTCCGGTCAGAATCGGATTGTTCTGACGCCGCCGCATGAGAATGTCGATCATCTGACGAATCTCCTGGTCGCGCCCCAGCACCGGGTCGATCTTCCCACCCTTGGCGTTCGCAGTCAGGTTCACCGTGTATTGATCCAGATGCGGCGTTTTGCCCTTCGAGGCTGGAGCAGCACCGTCCCCTCCACCGGCGCGTTTCTCTTTCCCGTCAGCAGCGCCGGCCAGGCTCGTCTGCGTCTCCTTGGATTTAGCCACAATGTCGTAGAAGGCGCTCCGCAGACCGTCCACATTAATGGTCTGTAACTCCTTGCTGATATCCTTCACGATCCGGGCAAGCTCATCGTGGCCCAACAGCGCAAGCAGTGTGAAACCCGTGCGGATATTCCCTGCGTTGAAGTCGATACTGGCAACCGTCCACGCCTCGGAGAGCATCTTGACCACGGCAGGGCTGAAGGCCGGCGAGCGCGCATTGCCGCTCTTCAGAGAATCCAGGCTGCGCTCAAGCTCCTTGGTCAATCGGGAGCGGTCAACCCCAAAGTGCTTGAGGATCGCGGCAATGTCGTTGTCGCTGTCATCGAGCGTCTTCAGGAGATAGTGTTCGATCTCGATGTCATAGTGCGTCCGCGCCACGCACAGGCCGGCCGCAGATTCAAATGCCCGTCGCGTGATATCGTTCAACTTGTCGATGAGTGCTTTCAGATTTGTGCTCATAGCCTTTCATGACCTCGGACTCAAGATTCTCTTACTGCACCAGATAAGTCGCATCGGCGGGATCGCGATCGAGCGGCTTGGTTTTCAACCAGCTCACCAGCCCCAGTTGTGGACGCTTTTCCCCGCCCGAGCCCAACTCACAGGAAGGAGCATCGTCCCGCGCCAGGACCAGCTGCACCTCAGTCTCGTAACTCCCATTTGAATAAAACTTCAACCATGCAACAAGCTCGTTATAAGCGTCCTGTCTCGGCAAGAACTTCAGATACTGCCCGAAGCGCATCGGGCCGAGCGAAACGCGGATGCGGCCATGATGATCCCAAACCTCGTCCCCGGCCACGACCCCCACACCCAGACGTTCGTTCGCTCCGCCAAATCCAGTGAAACAGGTCTGGTTTTCAGGATTGAGCTTGCGCCAGGCGCCGGCAAATTGCTGGATGTGCACCTGAACGCCGAAGTAGTCTTCAAGAATCTGCTGCAGCGAAGCTGCCGAACGCACATGACGCGCCAAGAGACCAACGTAGTTCAGATACGCGTCATCCGGAATTCCGCCTCGCTCACGCAATCCCTCAGTGCCCAGACCCAACAGATCGAGGAGGCGGCCGGAAAGACGATCCTCTCTCGATTTCTCGTACTCGATGAAAAAGCGATACTTTTCCCAGCCCCGGTAGAAGAATGAAATCATGCGATGGTTGAAGATATTCAGGAAATCTTCCATCGCGTGGTCCTTCTCCCGAGCTCGCGCAATCAGAAACTCCGTATAGGGGGCCGGCATGACGGAGATTGCGGCACAGAGACCCATGAACTCCACCGTCATGCTCATCTGGCCGTTCTCCATGCGCCGCAACTCGTAAAGCTCGCTGGGGGGAAACGCAAGCGAAGTGCGCGCCGAAAACCGGATCGTCTCTCCCTGAGGAGTGATGAAATACCCAACCGGCTTGCGATCCTGCTCCATTCTCTGAAGCATGCGCACAGCCTGAAAGAAGTGCACGCGAAACGGCTCTTCATCCAACAGCTTGCGAAGATTCCGAAACTCGGGCCTATCGTCTTTTCCACTTTCCTGCGCAGTTACAGCAGCGCTTGAGTCCCAGCTCTCGGCGGCCATTTCCCCATTGCCTCCTTTCGTAGAGTGCTTCGTGCTGTAAGTTGCGAAAAGCTATTCATGGAAGCGTAACCGGCAAGAAATCGATCGAGAACGGCCGCAAACAGATACAAACCGCTGCCTGCAAACTGCTGTTCGTCAAATTCCATTTCCACCTGGGTTCCCCGCGCGGGGATAAGTCCATAGGCTGAGTCGACCAACGCAAAACCAGGCGAAGAATTCATCCTCAATATCGACCCCACCTGGTTCTCGCTGGCCGCTGAGTCGGTCAGGTTATGCAGCCGCAGAATCTCCTGCATGGCCGTCCGGCCCTCTTCGTTGAGAGATAGATAGTTCAAAGAGAGCAGGGAGATCAGCCGCCACAAATGTCCTTGTCCTCCGGATGGATTGATGCTCGCCGTAGGGCGACGCAGCGCAGTTACAGTCTTGGCCGCCGCGTATCCAGTCGCGTCAAAGTCGCCGACTTCGGATCCGAACTGAAACCGGGAGGGCAAATCGAAATTTGAACAAAGGGTCCGCACCATCAGCACGTCCGCCTCGGGTTCTGTGAAATTGCCTGTCAGATCAACCACGGAGATGGTCATCGTCGATGGTTCCCGCTCGCCGAACTCGTTCAGGTGTCGGGTCGCGACCCAGAATGCAATATCCTCGCGGTTGCGCGTTTGATACCGGTATGCATGCATGGGCTCCAGCACGACCGATTGCCGCAATCTGGGATTGGTTGCAATCACCTCTTCAATGCTGAATATCTCCATCAGCGCGGAATGGCGGTTATCCGGGACGACGGTGTAATCATGCCGCGTCTGACTCAGGAGGATGGGCTCGGCGCTCTGTGGGAAAAGATTGATTGCCGGAGTGCATCCGAGCCGGAATGTCCGCTCGTTGACGCCGAGCTCCAGAACCTGTTGCCGTTCGGCGCGTTCAAAGCTCGAAAACAGGAAAACGATCTCGGCCTCATCGCCAAAGCTGGCCTGTGCCAGTGGCTCCAGGCCTTCAAGGTCGAAAAACAAAAACTTTTCGGGGAGGGCAAAGTACTCCTGGAGAAGCCGGTGCCCATCCATTGAGCGCCGTACAAAGGGCAAGAGGCTTTCCTCAGCGTCGAACCCTACCATGCGAAGCCGCGCCGGTTCCAGACTGATCAGCTTTTTCTCATCCTTCGGATCGCGAAGCTGAATCTCGATGCATTTTTCAGAAAGAAGCTCATACAGCGAATACACGACGCTCGCATCCCCGGCTAGATGAAAGCGCAGGCGGGAAAGCGGAAGCCCGGAGAAAACCACATCCCTCTGGCAACGAAGCCGCAAACGAGCCGCCGCTGCTGCCTGTACTCCCACAGACGCGCGGGGCGGCCGCTGCATCCGCTCCGGCTGGCGCCACTCCGCTGCCGTAACAGAAAATGGCCAAAGATCCACGTCATACGCAGTAAGAAAGCGGCAAGGCAGCCCTTCGACCGTCGCCTTTGTCACCAGCGGCGTCCCTCGCGGAATGCGCATCCCCGCTGTCTTCTTGCCCTGGGCCGGGTCTGGCTGGCACTCCACGATGGTCATCGAAGGTATGGGACGGAGATAGCCCGGATGGATGATTCTGGTGAGGGATTCACTGATCTCGGGAAAATCGTCGTCGATCCTGCGATGCACCCGGGCGGCTAGAAACGCGAAGCCCTCAAGGAGACGGCTCACATGCGGATCGTCGCAGCGATCCGGATCGAGCAAAAGCCTCCCCGCAACCTTAGGATACTTGCGCGCGAATTCGCCGCCCATCTGGCGCAGATAAGTCAGTTCGCGCTCATAGTATTCAAGCAGTTCTTCGCGCATGCCCCTACTTCACCTCGTACTCGCCGCTGATCAACTCCAGCACGGTGTCGAATTTGATCTCCTCATTCATGTTTTCGTAGAAGACCTGTCCTTCGATATGAAACTTAAGGCTCCGGGTTAACTGATCCGAGCGGGTCAGATAAACATGAGGTTGATTGATCCTGGGCTCAAACGTTCGAATGCACTTCTCCAGGGCAACCGTCAGGGCATTTTGCTCCTTCCCCGCGGAGCCATCGAAACTGTGAATGTCCGGCAACCCAAAATTCAATACCGAGGCGGCGGTGGCGGGATAGGACTCCAACTCCGGAATGACTGGCTGCCTGGTATTCAACAGCCACTCCAGATCCCGTTTGATCGACTCGCGAAACATACTGATGGATGCGGCACGTGTTTCCGGCCACTGCTCGACATCGACCAGCCGATCGATCAACGACTGCGTGATCGGAATTTCAGACTTGGTTCTGGCCAACGCTTCCTCCCGAAATCACTGCAAACGCGCTATTGCAGGACGGTTGCATCCAGCCACTGCTGCGTTTCAGGATTCGCTGCTCCGGTGTCGTCTTCCAGAGTCCAATACCGTAACTCGGGCCGAACAGCGAGAAGACTCTTCACCGTTCCCACCACAGCGTCCGAGACTGCATCCGCCCCGGTCTCTTGCCCGGCTCGCCAGATGTAGCGATGCAAATCGAGCCACGTCCTCGCGCATTCGCCGGCCAGAATCGGGAGCGAGGCACGCAGCAACTCCTGCCACGCACCTTTTGTGGCCAGCGTCCGCAGGGATTGCCGTATCTCCGCGCCTGGCCCCACCGCAAAGCCCGGCGCCGGCGCCGGGCCCTGCATGCGAGTTTCGCCCAGCCGCAAGCCGGCACATACCAGATACGGTATGGGAGACTTGGGATCCTTTTCAAATAGAAATTCGGCGCTCTCGACAACCAGCGCGTAAGCATCCGCTACCCGGCTCAACTGGCCGGATGTTACGGCTCTGCGCCGCCCCGGCTCACCGGACGGTTCCCCCTCCGCTCCCGCTTCAGCCTCGCCGCCTTCCTCCGGCTCCGGTTCATCCACCACCGACACTGGATCCGGCTCTGTCTTGCGCCGCTCGTTGAGCAGCGATTCGGCGACATGATGAACCTCCTCTAGCCCCTCCCGCAGCTTCGACAGATTCGGCACATTGTCTCCGTAAGCCTCCTGCTGATACTGATCGAGACGCTTGGTGGCCTCAAGCGATTCGGCCAGCGCTGCGGTTATATCTACGTAAAAGCTCTTGGGAGTCGCCGCAAAGGCTTGGTCGAAATCCTCGGCGCTCAGCTTGCCCTGCTCAATCGCGTCCTTGCGCGCTTCCTGCTTTGCATCCGTGGTCGCGTCCTTCTCATAGCCGACGACACGAGACTCGAGATAATCTATCAGGCTCAGGCCGCTTCGGGTGAGCGGCGCGTTGCGCGCGGCAGCGGTGATCAGCCCCCCGGCCGCCTCCACCGCGAGCATGCGCAGTTCAAGGTCGTTGCCCTCCTCGATCACTGGATAGAGCGTAGGCCAGAAGGTCTCCTGGAGCGCGTGAAGCAACTCGATACCGGGCGCCAGTACCGGAAACCCTTCAACCTTCAACTGCGATTCCACAAGCCAGCCAGCCAACCGGAGGTCCTTGCTCTTCTTGGCCAGCGCCTCGCCCGCCAGCTTGATGACCGCGCGATGGTCCGCCTTCTTCTGCTGGGCCAGCGTCCCAACCGGACCCTGGTCCTCTTCTTCTCTGCGCGCTTCCTTGATCTGGCCGAAGACCTTGTCGTAGTAAAGGTCCGCTCCCGATGGATTCTCTCCTGCAATCGGCGCAAGCAAATCCTCACGCAGAGGCATCTTGAGACTCCTTCTCCGGGGCGGACCACGCCGCGCTGCGAATCTCCAGCAGCGGAACATCGGCCCCATCGATGACCATCATTTTTGCGCCGTAGGGGATTTCGCCATGGGCCTCGTCCTGCTCCCAAACCGATTCGCGGCCCAGCTGAACGGTTTCATCCGCATGGCGGAAGGAGAGGGGACAAAGAACGGGAAGCAGCACTTCGCCCAGCTCCTGCAGGCGAAATTCAGCGCTCGTCTCCACGCGCGCCCGCGCCCACATCAGGTCGCGCAGATTGGCGGGAGGCTCAATCTCGAGTCTGCGCAGATAATGAATGGGAATCCAGGTGTAACTGCCGGCCAGGAACACTTCGAGATTGGCGCAGATGCGCGGGTCCGAATCGCTGAACTCGCTGAACGCCTTTCCGTTCCAAACTCCGGGATAAACTGCCTCCTGCTTTGAAGGAGGCGTCTCGCCGTTGGCGAACATGCTCTGCCTGGTGCGCTCGGCGTGCAGCGCACTTCGATAAAGCAGAGTCCCCGCGGCAGCCCCGGCATTCGCTCCCGCAAGAAGATCCAGCTGCTTCTCTGCCCGGTCATACTCGCCGGCAAAGACCAGAAGCTCGAACAGGAACGTGCGGCGCCTGGCGTCGAGAGGATTGGATTTCAACTCTTCGCCAAGCGCCTTGATGGCCTCCCGCAGTTTTCCTTCGCGGTAAAGCGCAAGTGGTGTCACAAGTTCCTCAACTGAGTTTATTGGTTCCCTGGTTGTAGGTCACCGATCCCGTAGGGGTAAGTGTTCCCTTCTCATTCTGCGTGCTGTACTCAAGCTTGATTTGCTTGTAACTGAAGGAGACGCTCTCAGTCGGAAGCTCGTCTGTAGCGGAAATCTGGACAGAGGTCACAAACAGTTCCTCGAAAGTGATCTTGAGAAACGGCTTGCCCCCGGCACCCGCCTTCACCGCGCTCAAAACAGCAGTCGGGCTGTGCGTTCCAGCGACCAGCGCTTTGAACAACTGCGGGCTTGACTTGTCATAGTGCTTGGTGACGCTGAAGTCCGCGAGCTCGACCTTTCCCGCTCCCGAGCCGGCCGACCGCGTGCCCGCGGAACTGACCTGGTGCCCACCCCAGGAGAAGGAAAGAATGTTGATCTGATCCTTGAAGTCCTGGTCCGTCGCTTCGCCCTGAACGGCATCGATTTTCAGATAGTAATCAACTGCCATGTCGCAATCCTTTCGTGTTGGGCCTTGCTTGAAGGCCGGTTGGGGATTTCTGGTTCACGAGAGAGGGAGCAGTGGATCTACTTGCCCGCGGGTTGGGGCAGATCCGCTACCAGCCTCAAGGACACTGTGAGTTCATCCAGTTGGAAGTGGGGACGCAGGAAGCAGACGGCGCGCAGCGCCCCCGGCTTCCCCGGCACTTCCACGACCTCAATGCGCGCCTCGCGCAAGGGGTGTTCAGCCTTGGCGGAGGGGGACGCATTATCGTCCGCGATCACATAATTCGCGATCCACTGGTTCAAGTAAAGATCGGCCTGCGAGCGGCTCATGGTGCTGCCCAGCTTGTCCCGCATCATGGCTTTCAGATAATGCGCGAAACGAGACATGGCCAGCATGTACGGCAACTGGGCCGAAAGCCGCGCGTTGGCGTTGGCCTCGGCCTTGTCATAGAGCTTAGGCTTATTGGCCGTTTGCACACTGAAAAAGGCGGCATAGTCAGTCCCCTTGCAATGCACCAGCGGCACAAAGCCCTGGTCGGCAAGTTCCTTCTCGCGGCGGTCGGTAATGCTGACTTCCGTCGGGCATTTCAGCGCCACGTCGCCTTCATCGGTGCGGAAGTTGTGCGTGGCCATCGCCTCCACCAGGCCGCCGCCCTCCACGCCCCGTATCGCGGCGCACCAGCCGTATCTGGCAAAGGAATCGGTCAGCCGCGCAGCCAGAGAATAGGCCGCATTGCCCCACAGATATTTCGAGTGATCGCGGCCGTCGACTCCCTCCTCGAAGGCGAACTCGTCGATCTGCTTCGCATCCTTGCCGTAGGGTTCACGCATCAGGACATGAGGCAGGGTAAGAGCCACGTAACGGGAGTCGTCGGTAGCCCGGAAGCCCTTCCAGCGCGCATATTCCGTGCTGTCGAAGACTTTTGAAACGTCGCGAATTCCCGTCAACTGGGAGAATTCGGTCAGGTTGATCATCTCCGGCGCGGCCGCGGAGAGGAAAGGAGCATGCGCCGCCGCGGCAACCTGCGCCACCTTCTCCAGCAACTCGATGTCTTCTCCGCTGCGGCCGAACTCATAGTCGCCCACCAGCGCCCCGAAGGGAGCGCCGCCGAAGACGCCGAACTCTTCCTCATAGACCTTCTTGAAGAAGGCGCTCTGATCGAAGTCCAGCGCGCGCTGCAAATCCCTGAGAAGGTCCCTTTTGGGAACATTCAGCAGCTTGATCTTGAGCATGTCGCTGGTTTCGCTCTTGTTGACCAGGTGCCAGATTCCGCGCCAGGTGGCTTCCAGCTTCTGGAAGGCGGGATTGTGCAGAACCTCGTTCAGTTGCAGCGAGACCAGCCGGTCAATCTCGGCGATGCGCGCGGTGATCGTCTGCTCGGAGTCGCGGGTGAGAGTCATCTTGCCTTCAAGAACCTGGTTGATGAACTCCTTCACCATGTCCTTGCCGCGCTCCTGGGCAATGGTGTCCTTGCCAAATCGCCCCTGGGAGACAATCTGATCCAGCAGCGATACCTCAGTCGTCTGTGTCTCGGCGGATTTTGCCGCCAACGGATTCGCCTTGCTGCTCATTGCTTATCCCCCTCTGGCTTGCCGCCAAGTTCGGTGCGCAGCTTGTTCAACTCTTCGGTCTTTGAAACCGCGTCGAAGAGCGCCTGATCGAGCTGATCGTTGCCCTGCAGGCTGCCCCGCAGGTTGGAGAGCCGGGTCCGCAGATCCAGCAATTCCTTGATCGGACCCACCTGCTCGGCCACTTTGGCGGGCGAAAAGTCTTCGAAACTTTCAAAGTGCAGATCGACGCCGATCTGGCCTGCTTTGGGATCGGAACTCAGCTTGTTCTCCACCGAGAATTTCAAATGGGGCGCCATCCCCTTGAGCACGTTGTCGAAGTTGTCCGGGTTGATCTCAACGAACTTGCGGTCCTTCAGGGCAGCAAGCGGCTGCTCGGGCTGACCGGTAAGATCGCCCAGTACTCCCATCACGAAGGGCAATTCCTTCAACTCGATGGCGTTTCCAACCTCTACGTCGTAGGTGATCTGCACCCGGGGAGCCCGGACGCGACTCAGTTTTTGCTGCGTACTCTCTCTGGCCATAATGCTCCTGTAATACGGGGAAATGCGGGAAAAACAGATACTCCAAAAGAAAGCACACGACAGGTGTTGCTGTCCACTGGAATTTTCGACAAGCTACATAGCCAGAACACGGTTCGGGCCCAAAAGTAGCAAAAATAATTTTCCCGCGCCGCGGAGTTGTGCAAGGATGATCGTGACTGGATGGAGTTTTTCTTTTTCTTCGCCTTCCGCCAGTGCGCCCCATGAAGAGCGTCCGCGGCTTATGCCTTGGACATCCTCTCGACTCAAGGGTTAACATCACATCTTCAGCCGAGGTTGCTCAGAAAATGCGACAGCTTCAACCCGTCATCTGGTCCAAAGGCACGTTTCTCTCGCCCCAGCACTTGCAGGCGCAGGAGCGCTTCGTTGAAGACAGCGCCCGATTCTACCTGGACTCCCTGAATGCCCGCTCCTGGGGCTTTCGCGAGATTCAGATCGATACCAAGGCCCTCTCCGAGGGCCGGCTGGCCATAACCCTCGCTTCCGGTATCTTCCCCGATGCGCTTCCCCTCGACATTCCGGCCTCGGAATACCCACCCCCAGCCCGGATTCTGGACGAATGCTTCCAGGATGGACGCCAAAGCTGCACCTTCTACCTGGCCGTGCCGGAGTACCTGCATGGGGGCATGAACGTCTCAGTGGATCGCGGGCGAGTCAGCACCCGCTTCCTGGCTCAACTGCTGATGGTCCGAGACGAAAATACCGGGAGCGGTGAGAAGCCTGTCCAGGTGGCGCGCAAAAACCTTCAGATTCTTGCAGAAGGCGAAAACCGCGAGGGATCGGTCATTCTTGCCTGCACACGCATTCTCCGGTCCGAGACTGGCATATACCAGGCCGACCCTGCCTATATTCCACCCCTCATCGATATTCACGCGCATCCCACCCTCACGCGTATCCTCAGCAATATGGTCGAACTGCTGGTGGCGCGGAGCAGTCAGCTTTCCGGCAGCCGCCGCCAGAAGAATCAGTCCTTGGCCGACTTTACGGCCTCCGACGTCGCCAATTTCTGGCTTCTCTACACCATCAACAGCCATCTCCCCGTGCTCCGCCACTTCCTCGAATCGAGCAATATTCAGCCCGAACTGCTCTTCAATGAATTCTCCGATCTTGCAGGAGCTTTGACCGCTTTCTCCAGCAAGATCGCCCCAAAGGACCTGCCCTCCTACAATCACGAGCAGCTTGGCTCCTGCTTCGGAGACCTCGACCGGCTGATCCGCGTCATGCTGGAGACTGTGATCCCAAGCAACTTCGTCGCGCTCCCGCTCAAAATGGTCCGGGATACCATCTACGCAACCTCGATCGACAAGGATGCTTACTTCGAGGGTTCCCGCTTCTACCTCGCCATCTCGGCCGATATCCGCGACGCGGACCTGATCGACCGCACCCCAAAACTCTTGAAGGCCTGCTCCGCAACCCAGCTCGAAACCCTCATCCGCAACGCCCTGCCCGGATTGCGCCTGCAGCACGTTGCGACACCGCCCCGCTCCATCCCGGTCAAGCTGCGCCACCAGTACTTCGCTATCGAAGCGGGCGGGCCGGTGTGGGAGTCGGTCCAGCGCGCGCGCAACTTTGCTGTCTACGCCCCAGCTGAACTGCTGAATCCTCAGATGGAGCTCATCATCCTGCTCGCGCAGCCGGCGTGATGCTCGTTTGTGTATGCAGGCAGCGCACGTCTGCAAGGCCGCATGAACTGAAAGACTTTCCAGGGCCTGTTCGCCCTAATGCTTCAGCAGGAAGACGACCGTCACCAGCAGCACCACCAGCAGAACGATAATCACAACACCCATCACAAGCAGGTACTGCTGCATTTTCCCCGTCCCTGGTCCAGCCGGCTGCACCGGCGCGACGGGTGGCGGGGCGGGCATCGGTGGCGCCGGAATATACATTCCTGGCGGCTGCGGCATGCTCCCACCCGGTGTGGGGATCGCTCCGGCGTGTGGCCCATAGTTCATCTGATAACCGGGCAACTGCGGCTGCGGGGGAGGGTATACGCCCGGATGAGGCACTCCCCCCAACCCTTGCATCCCTACCGCGGGTGGGGGAACTTGAACCGGATAGTTCGGGATCGGGACAGGCGGGGGAGTAGGCGCAAGGCTCTGCTGCTGCGGCGCCGTGACGGGATTTCCCGCGCCTGGGCCGCCCCGCATTGCCTGCTCCCGCAGCCTTGAGGCATCGAGAATCCGCGTAAACTCACTTGGTCCGGAGCTCCCTAAAGCTTGCGGAGGAGGAGTCACTGCGGGCGCAACAGGCGCTTGTGGCGGAATCCACTCCGGTGCCTTGGCCGGCGGCGTGGGAGGCTGGCCGGGCGCGGCCAAGGAAGCGAAGGTCTGCGTCCAGACGCCTGGCTCTGTCCCCCGTGGAGCGCTCAAGGGCGCATCTTCCATGCGTGGAGCTGGCGCCCTGGAAGGCTCATCCAGCATTTGAATCAGGCGCGTAATACCAGATTCGCCCCCTAGCGGCGTGCTTTGGACCGGTTGCGCCTCCGGCAACGGCGGGGGAGAAAATGGATCGCGGCTCGTCCCCGCCGTCCCGGCCGTTTGCGGAGTAAGTCCATAATCGAGGCTTCCCGCTGAAGGCTTGCGCTCTTCGCGATAGGCTGGCTCAGCGGGAGCAGATTGCTGTTCAAGCGATAGCATCCGCGTGAAGGAACCTGCGCTCCCCGGAGAGGAATCTCCTGTTCCCCGGTCGATCGGCGCCGGAGCCGGCGGACTTGCCCCTGCGCCGCTGAATGTACTGAACAGTTTCGTGAATTCGCCCGGCTTGTTCTCAATTGGCCCCGGAACAGCTCCGGCCGCTCTGCCGGCAACTGGCGCTTCACCCGGGCCCGGAGCCTGGGCCCGAGGGCCGCCAAACTCGGGGCCTTCCGCTGGCGTTGCGCGCAACAACTCAGTAAATCCACCTGGCGCCGGTGCTGCGGGGACTCTCCTCGGCTCGTCTGGAATGGATCGGAAAGCAGGCTGCGCCGTCTTCATGGGATCTTCAGCCGGAGCCGCTCCCCCCTCCTGCGAACTCAGCGTTCGGAGCAAAGACGTGAACCCGGAATCCTGTGCGGGGCGCGGCGCCTCCGGCGCTGGCTCGGCAGCCGGTGCGGGCGAATCGCTTCCCAGGGTGCGCAACAGCTCGGTGAATCCTGCGCTGCCCTTGCCGCCAGACCCAGGGGCAGGCGCTTTCTCGGCCATGGACACTCTTTCTGCGGATGCCATCCGCATCCGGTCAAGCAGCTCCGGTGAGCTCTCTGCGGCGCCACCACCGAACACCACCCTGTGTACAACAGGCTCCGCAAAGGCCTTCGGAGCCAGCACTGGCTGAGGCACTGGCTGTGGTTTTGCGGCCTCTAGCGCCCGGTTTCCCTGGGCGTCAGGCTCCCCTCCGGAGCCCGCCGCCAGCCCCTCCACCGGTTCGGGCGCCTTTACCACCCCAAATACGCCCGTTGCCCCGAAGTCCTGTCCAGAGCCGGAATCCTCCGGCCATGGAGAATTGGAAGCGTTTGGTCCAGTTGGTGTCGTCGGTTTGTCCATACAATCAGGCCTCCGGTGCGATGCGGGTAGCATAAATCATTCCTTGCGCCCGATTTGCCTATTTATCCAAAAAGATTTTGGGTAGAATGCGGTTGCGCCCTAGCATACCGGACGATTAGACTCATCGCTGAATTCTCCTGTATCGTCCGGGTAGGCGGCATGTGCCTTCGATGAAGCTCAAGTCGCTGTCACTGGAGATTCGCATTGCACCGATCCGGAAACGAATCTGATCCCAAACTCGCTCCCATGGTGGTCTCCATACTATGAAGTTCCTGTCGCGGGTCGTCTGGTCTGAAGGAATGCATCTCGGGCCGCATCACTTCCAGACGCAAAGCCGGTATTTCGAAGACACGCTCTGGTTCCTCAGTTCCAATCTGCGGCAGGAACCATGGGGATTTCTCCATTTTTCCCTCGATACAGAGGCCATGCGGAACGGGCTCGCCATCCTCAGCTTCGCATCCGGCATCCTGCCGGACGGTCTCATCTTCGATCTGCCCGACTGCGACTCAGTTCCCGATCCTGCACATCTGAGCAGTCTCTTCTCTTCCACTGACAGTGAAATCATCCTTTACCTGGCGATCCCGCCGCGCCAGGACCAGGGCCTCGACTGCGACCTCGGTGGCGGCGCCAGTGCCCGGTACGACGCCGTTCAGCGCAATCTCAGAGACGATTCCGTTGGCCAGGGGGAGAACAGCGTCTCCTTTGCCCGCAAGAATCTCGTCCTTTTGAGCCAGGCTCAGGTCTCCGATCACACCGTCTCCTTTCCCATTGCCCGCGTGCTCCGCGACGGTACTGGGGGATTTACCTCCGACCCTGCCTTTATCCCCCCCTGCCTGCGCATCAGCGCGTCCGAGAGCCTGGTGCTGCTCCTCCATCGGCTAGCGCAGGCCATCGATGAAAAAATCGCTTCCACCCGCAGTATAAGGCTCGGTTCCGGCCGCTTTGAACTCGGCACATCCGCTCTCGACGTCGCCAACTACTGGTTCCTCCACGCGCTCTGTTCCGCGCTTCCCGCCCTGCGCCATCATCTCCAGGACCGCCGCAGCCACCCGGAGGAGGTTTACCGGGATCTCGCCCGCCTGGCCGGCGCCCTCAGCACTTTTGCTCTCGAATCCACCCAGGTTGAGATTCCGCCATACCGGCACCTGGACCTGACATCTACTTTCAGGGAGCTGGATGCTCTGATCCGCCGTTACCTCGAGATTGTGGCCCCATCCAACAGCATCACTCTCCAGTTCCGCAAGGCGGACAATTACATCTATGCGGCTGAGGTAAAGGACGAGCGTTGCTTACGGCGTTCGCGATGGATCCTGGGCATCCGCTCCTCGCTCACTGATTCGGTACTCCTCCGCCAGACACCAAAGCTCATCAAAGTCTGCTCGGCCGAGGGGGTTGCAAAGCTTGTTCAGCGCGCCCTTCCCGGCCTGGAGCTCATGCACCTTCCGGTCCCGCCCGCCGCGCTCCACGCCCAGGCGGACATGCACTACTTCTCCATCTCCCTCAGCGGCGCCTGCTGGCAGCATATTCTCCAGACCAAACAGGTGGGAGTCTATCTGCCCGGCGACCTCGGCGACGCAACCTTCGACCTCACCATCATCATGGAGGCCTCCGCATGACTTCTTCCCCTCAAGAGATGATGAAGACCAACAATCTGGCGCTGGCCTTCCAGGAAGTTTTCACCGTCATCCTGCGCACCCGGTTTTTCGTGCAGCGCGTTGAAAATGCAGATTCCTTCCGCGCCACTCTGCGCAAAATGATCTCCGCTGCGGTCAAAGACGCTTCCGCCATGGGTTACAGCGATGAAGCCTCCAAGATGGCCATCTACGCCATGGTCGGGTTCCTCGATGAAAGCGTCCTGAATTCCAAGGATCCTACCTTCGCCGACTGGGCGCGGCGTCCGCTGCAGGAAGAGATGTTCGGAGGACACGTCGCGGGTGAATTGTTCTTTCGCAACGTCGCCGAGCTGCTCAATCGCCCCGAATCCGCCGAGGTTGCCGATGTGCTGGAGCTGCATGCCCTTTGCCTTCTGCTGGGCTACCGTGGCCGCTTCGCATTCGGAGACGCCTCGGAGATTCATTCCATTCTCCACCGCATCCGTGACAAGATCACCCGTATCCGCGGCGCCTATGCGCTCTTACGTCCCGCAGAAACCCCGGCTGCTCCACCGGCCCCCAAGCGCGACCCCTGGGTACGCCGGCTAGCGCTCACTGCCATCCTCCTCGCTGTCTTCACCCTTTTGGCCTACCTCGGATACGTGCTGATCCTCAGCCAGTCCATGCCAACAAGCGCTCAAAACGACAGGCAAACCCCTGCAACTCTCGCATCTCACCGGGCAACCAGCCTTCCGGAGAGTTCCCTATGAAGCGCGTCCTGATTGGGATACTGATCTTCCTTGTCTATCTGGCCCTGGTCATTGTGGGGGCATTTGCGCTGCGCTTTGAAGGCACAAGGCTGGTGCTCTTTTGCGTCATCCTCGGTCTGCTGGGCGCTTTGGCCACCGCCTTCGTTCTTTGGTATCTGCATAAGCTCGACAGCGCCTCCGCGCAAACAGGCGGGCCCGACACGCCCGACGCGGTCAATCTGAACACTCTGCTCCGCGATACGGATGCCAGGGTTCGCCAAGCCGGCCGCGCCGGCGCCAAATCCCTGGCGGCCATGCCGCTTATCTACGTCATTGGAGATGAAAACTCCGCCAAGACCCAAACCGTACTCCAGTCCGGCCTCGATCCCGAGTTGCTCGCGGGAAACGTCTATCGGGACGGACTCATCGTCCCCACCCAACTCGCCAATCTCTGGCTGGCCGGCAACTGTGTCCTGGTTGAAGCCGGAGGGGCGCTCCTGCGTCAACCCTCTCTCTGGTTGAGACTCATCAAAGCCACCCTCCCCGCCCGGCTCGGCTCGGTCTTCTCCAAAGACAGCCGCCTCCCTGCACGGTCCGTGGTTGTGTGCGTCAGTATCGAGCGCATCCTGGCCCCCAATACCTCAGAGCAGATTCGCGCGCTGGCTCAAACCCTGAACGAGCGTCTTCGCCAGCTCTCCCAGACACTGGGCATCTCGCTCCCCATCTATGTGCTCTTTACCAAACTGGACAACATCACTCCCTTTGCCGACTATGTCAGCCGTCTCTCGGAAGAGGAAGTCAAGCTCCCCATCGGGTCACTGCTGTCTTCCCTTTCGTCCGGCTCCGGCCTCTATACGGAGCAGGCCACGGCCCTGATCGGCGCTCGATTTGACCAGCTTCTCTACGCCCTCGCCGAGTTCCGTCTCGACATCCTCTCCCGCGGCGGCGAACTCCAGGACCTGGCCCGAGCCTATGAATTTCCCCGCGACCTGCGCAAGCTCCGCGCGGGCATCGTATCCTTCCTCGCCGAGGTTGCGCGTCCCAGCCAAATCGGCGTCAACCCGTTCCTGCGCGGATTCTTCTTCGCCGGCATGCGCGCCCACCTGGTCGAGGACGTTCTCGAAATCGGCCCGGCCCAACCGCAAGCTGCCGCTCCCATCAACGCCGGAGCAACCCGCATCTTTACCATTGCCGCCGCCCAACAGCAACAGCCTGCCCCGCAAACCAGACGAGGCGGCACACGCAAGGTACCGCAGTGGGTCTTTCTTCCGCACTTGTTCTCGAAGATCCTCCTCGCCGATAAGTCGGCCCTTGAGACCAGCCGCGCAAGCACCAGGACCAGCTTTCTCAAGCGGGCTCTGCTGGCAACCGCTAGCGCAGTCATTCTGCTCCTGCTGGTGCTGGCAACCATCTCGTTCTTCAAGAACCGCGCTCTGGAAGAGCGCGTAGCCGCATCCGCGGCCACTCCGGTTTCCCCAGCCTCATCGGGCGCGTTCGCTTCACAGGGCGACCTGGAAACCCTCGACAAGCTCAGAGCTGTTCTGGATGAACTCGGCCGCTATCGCAAAGACGGCCCACCCCTCATGGCTCGCATGGGCCTCTACAAAGGCGATGCTCTCTACTCTGTTGCCTGCCAGGCCTACTCGAACAGATTCCGCAGTCTTCTGCTGGCTCCGACGCAGGAGGGTATTCTAACCAAGCTCCGTGCCGTGCCCGCTGCTCCAGCCCCTGATGCCGACTACAGCGCAACCTATAGGCCACTAAAGGCTTACGTGATCACGGTCTCCAACCCCGACCCCGACTCCGCGCAGGACACGATCGATTTTCTTCCCGCTGCCCTCCTCGCTGAATGGGCCGGCAGCGCTACACCCGATCCCGCCCTTGCTCATCTCGCCCGGACTCAGTTCGAGTTCTACGCCAACCTGCTCCCCGAGGCATCCTCCTGCATGGCCAATGTCGGCGGCGTCAGCAACGACGTCGTTGTCACCCGTGCCCGCTTCTACCTCAATGGCTTTCAGGGATTCCAGCACGTCTACCAAAGCATGCTCGCTGCCGCCAACCACAAGTTCCCGTCGTTCGACTTCAACGGCAAGTTCCCCGGCTCCTCGCAATACATCGTAGACAACTATTCGGTCCAGGGCGCCTTCAGCAAGGATGGCTTCGCCTTCATGCAGGACGCAATCCTGCACCCCGACCCCTACTTCCGCGGAGAAGAATGGGTTCTAGGCCCCTCCTCCGGGCCCCCGATCGACCGCGCCGCCCTCTCCGACCAGTTGAGAAAGTCCTACACCGCGGACTACATCCAAACCTGGCGAACCTACCTCACCAAGGCGCAATTCGTTCCCTTCCGGAACTTTGCCGACGCCGGCAACAAGCTCAGCGCGCTGGACTCCAATACCTCCGCTATGCTGGAGCTTTTCTCCCTCATTTCTCTCCACACCGGCGTTGCCGCACCGGAAATCTCGTCCGCCTTCCAGGCGCCCCAGTCTGTCGTTCCACCTTCCAATCCCGATAACCGCTTCCTCGCCCCTTCCAACCAGGCCTACATCCAGTCCCTGCAGACCATCGAAGCAGCTGTCAAAAACCTGACTCTCAACGCCACCAACGCCAACGACCCCGCAGCCGCCGCGCCCGTGATCCAGGCTGCCGTTACCGCCGAACAAGCCGCAGAAAACCTCCGCAATAGCTTTCTCCCGGACCCCACCGGCAGCATGGATAAAACCAGCTTCGCTCTCCTCGAAGCCCCCATCCAGTCCGCCAAGAACCTGGCTGCCCAAGCGCCCGCCAACGCTGCCGGCGGCGGGGCCAAGGCTTTCTGCGCCCAGATTGCGCCCGTGCTTGCCAAGTTCCCCTTCAACCCCCAGTCTCCCACTGAGGCTTCCACCGACGAGGTCGCCCAGGTCTTCGCTCCCGGCTCGGGGTCGTTTGCCCAGTTCACCTCATCCCTGCGCGCGCTCGTGGTCCAGCAGGGCTCTCAGTACGTGCCTGCTCCTGGTTCCACGGTCCGCATCAACCCCTCTTTCCTGGCTTTCCTCTCCAGCGCCCAGAGGATCTCTTCCACCCTCTTTCCCGCCGGCGGAAACCAGCCTGCGCTCGACTTCACCCTCAATGAGGTCAAGTCCTCTGACGTTTCCAATGCGGTACTCAACATTGATGGCAAGGAAATCAAATCGGGCGGTCAAACAGCCACATTCCATTGGGTCTCTCAACCGTCAAGCAGCATCACCCTCGCCACCAAAAAGAACACCGCGCCGCCCATGACAGGCCCATGGTCGGTCTTCCACTTTGGCTTCGCCGCTCCGCAAGTCTCTCCCAACCGCCTGAAATTCTTCTTCAGTTTCAACAATCAAACCCCTGAGGTCGTCCTGTTCGACGCCTCAGGCCCCGGAGCACCCTTGCTGAACCCGGACTTTATGAAAGGATTCCACTGTGTTTCGAATGTAGCTCGCTGACGTTGGCCTGATTCGAGCGGAGATCATGACCGAAGAATTCACAAACGAGCTTTCGCCGTCCGGCGCGCCCTCCGGTCAGTTGGCTGAACCAGCGGCCTCGCCCCTTCGTATCGCCGTCTCGGCCCTCAGCGATATCGGCTGCGTCCGAACCAACAACGAAGACGCTTTCGCTTACGACGGAACGCTGGGCATCTTTGTCGTCTGCGACGGCATGGGAGGCATGGCCAGGGGCGAGGTCGCCAGCGCCCACGCGGTGGCAGCCATCGTGAACACATTTACCGACTCTGCGTCTTCAGGCATCTCCATCAGCGCCAAGCTTCTCCATGCCATCAACGCCGCGAACCGGGATGTTTGGGAGAATGCGCAAATCCCCGAAAACAAGGGAATGGGAACTACCGCGGTCGCCGCCGCGCTCGACGGAAACAAGCTCATCCTCGCCAACGTCGGAGACAGCCGCGCCTACATTGTTCAGGACGGCCGGTGCGTGCAGCTCACCGTCGATCATTCCTTTCTCAACGAACTCATCCGCACCGGCGTGCTGACCATCGAGAATGCGCATACCGCCGACCTGCAGGGCATGGAGTCGGTCATCACCCGCGCCGTCGGCGCGGCGGCCGAGGTCCAGCCGGACTTCTTCTCCGTCGATCTCAAACCCGGCACCGCCGTTCTTTTGGCCACGGACGGCCTCACCCGCTACCTACTGCCGGAAGAAATCGCCGCCATCCTAGCCGCCTCTCCCTTCGAGTCTGTCTGCGCCAATTTGATCGGTCTGGCCAAGCAGCGCGGCGGCCAGGATAACATCACCTGCATCCTTCTCCTCGCTCTGTCCGCTTGATCTCCTCGAACTCTCTTGCCATCGATCCCAATCAGTTCCAGCGGGGCATCCTGCTGTTGCTTGCCCTGCGCGTATCTGTCATGTTAAGGCCCGCTTCATGGGCGACCCCTCTCTTCCAGAGCGCCCGGGAATTCAAAAGGAGGATCGCGATGGCAGGCAGCAAATTCTTGTTGACGTTGAAGATGACCACACCGGGCGACGTAAAGGGTTCGAGCACAAAGAGAGAGGGCGATTTAGATTACTCAAAAGGCATGGAATGTTTCGGATTCAAATACAGTGTCTTAATACCGTTCGACTCTCAGTCCGGACTTCCCACAGGCCAACGCAAGCACAGTCCGATCACGATTGCAAAAGAGAAAGATTCGTCATCGCCCAAACTGCGGCAGGCCTTAGTCGCCAACGAAGTCTTCAAAATCGCTAAACTTCAGTTCAGCAAGACGGGCTCTGGCGGGAAGTCCGTCCCGGTTCGCACCATCGAACTGATAAACGGCGCCATCATCGACATCCGGCAGGCGCCAAGCTCCGCCGGAAAAAGGTGCGAGTATGTGACCCTGGCATATGAGGAGTTGCTGGTCAATGATATCCCCCACGCGGTCATCCCCCATTTTTCCTGACCAGGATTGCAGTTCGGGCTGTTCTACACCACTAGAAATCTTCACGCCGCCACTTCGGCTCCTCGCCAACCAGATTGAAAGACTTGCCGTCGCCTGCGCTTCTCTTGGCCAGGCAGACAGGGATTTCATTGCATGTTGAAGAAATTAATTCTGGAACGAGCGCAACATTCGGTCGGTCGCTGTGTTTGCGCCGGTAAGGGGTTGTTAAAGTGCGATATTGCATGATTTTCTTGACAGTCCCAGGGCCTTGATTTACGTTGTTGGGCTGGTAGAA
>DATFYK010000005.1:0-22494 GCA_035315085.1 Occallatibacter sp. | reverse complement strand
TTGCTACATATACGTTTTCTGACGGCGGGCTGGACGGCTGGGCGCCCTTCGGCTCTGTCACGCTGACCAACGCCGCGCCGCCGGTGACGGATCCCAATGGCGACGCGCTCAGTCTGCTGGTGACCAACCGGACGGCCACCTACATGGGACCGAGCCTGAATCTGCTGAGCGTGCCCAACGTGGTGGCGGGCGCCACCTACCAGGTGAGCGCGTGGGTGCTGCTGGCGGCGCCGGACGCGAGCAACCCGACGGTGACCATTTCGACCAAGACGACGGACTGCGCCACCTCCGGCGCTTATTCGAACATCGCCATATCCGCGGCGCTTTCAAGCACGGCGTGGACCAAGGTGACGGGGACCTTCACCTTCAGCGATCTGCCCGGGCCGCCCACGGGGCTGACGCTCTATATCCAGTCGAGCAGCGCGACCGACTCGTTCTATATCGACGATGTGGTGATCGGCGAACTGGCGCCGCCGCCGCTGAGCCCCAGCCAGCAGGACAACACGGGGATTACCACCACCTTCGCGGATGGTGGGCTGGACGGCTGGAGTTCGCGTTCGGGCGCTTCCACGCTGGCCAATGTCGTGCCGCCGGTGACGGACCCCAATGGCGACGCGCGCAGCCTGCTCACCACGGGGCGCATCGGCAATTGGGATGGGCCGCAGATCAGCGTGAGCGACAAGATGTATGTCGGCTCGACCTATAACCTGAGCGTGTGGGTCATGCTGCAGCCCACCGACGGGTCCAGCCATGTAATCAACATGAGCCTGCAGACCACGCTGAACGGCAACACCAGTTACCCGGGCGTCACCGGCTATCCCGGCGTGACGGTGCCGGCGGACGGAAACTGGCACCAGATCAGCGTGCTGGGCTACACCATGTCCAGCGCCTACGACCAGGGTGAGGCGTACCTGTACCTGCAGACGTTTCCGGCCTCGGGCAACGATCTGGTGTCGTTCTACATCGGCGACTTCCAACTCACCTACGTGCCGCCGCCGACTATCCAGACCGACATTCCTTCCATCTACAAGACGCTGGCCGACTACTTCCAGGTGGGCGCGGCGGTGGATACGTCGGATCTCTCCGGGCCGCACGCGCAACTGTTGACCATGCACTTTGACAGCATGACGCCGGGCAACGACCTGAAGTGGAGCTCGGTGGAGTCCGCCAAGGGCGTGTTCAGCTACGGGAACGGCGATGCGCTGGTGGGCGAAGCCGTTTGCGCCGGCATGAAGGTGCGCGGGCATAACCTGGTCTGGTCCACGGGCGCGCAGACCCCCAGCTACGCCTTTGGAGACGGGACCAACTCCGCCGCCAATCAGGCGGTGGTCACGGCCAATATCCAGGAGCATATCCAGAACGAGGTGCAGCACTACGGCAGCCAGGTGTATGCGTGGGATGTGGTGAACGAGCCGCTGGATCCGTCGCAGCCGGATTGCCTCGAGCACGGGCCCTTCTATCAGGTGCTGGGCGCCAGTTATTTGGACGTCGCGTTCCAGGCCGCCAAGCAGTATGCGCCGCCGGGCACCAAGCTCTTCCTCAACGAATACAGCACGGCCGATCCCAACCGGCTGGCCTGCCTGGTGCGAGTGGTGCGCGAACTGCGCGAGCGGGGCGTGCCGGTGGACGCCGTCGGCCATGAGATGCACAACGCCATCAACTATCCCAGCACCGAAGCGATGGTTCATGCCATCGAGACGGTGGCCTGGCACTTCCCCGGCATCGATCAGCAGGTGACCGAGCTGGACATGAGCGTCTACAACGCCGGGGACACTACCTCCAACTACGGCTTGAACATTCCCCCCTCGGTTTTGGCGGAGCAGGGCTGGCTCTACAAGCAGTACTTCGACGCCTTCCGGCGTTTGAAGCACAAGCTGAGCGCCGTGACGCTGTGGGGAATGGCGGACGACGACACGTGGCTGGATAGCTTCCCCGTTGCGCGCACCGACTATCCGCTGCCCTTCAATATGGGGCTGCAGGCCAAGCCGGCGTACTGGGGCATCGTGGATCCAACGCAACTGCCGGGCTACGGGCTCAGGTTCTCGGTCAGCCGTCCGGCGAGGACCAGGGATACCCGGGTGTGGACGGTGACCGCGACCAATGGGGATGTGGGCCCGGCTTACAACACGCAGATTGAGAGCTTCAAGCTGTGGCAAATCGGAGGGCGGCCTTGCAAGGCTACCATCACCTCGCCGGCCAGCTTCCCGCTGGCGCTGGGCGACCTGGCGGTGAGCGGGTCGGCGAGCGCGGCCATTACGGTGAGCCTGACGGGCTGCGAACGCGACGCCGACTTTGCTGTCAGTGGGGAGTGGAGTTCGGCCACTTACGAGACGGGCAGATTCGCCTCCTGGGGTGACTTCTGGCCGGGACCGCATGGGGAAGGCTGGTGAGCGGCCCCTTCCGCGGCGCTCTTGACCGGGCGCCGCGGTTGGGTTAGCTTAACGGTACACGGGAAAGGAGGTTGATCCAGCCTATGCAAAGTGATTCTTCGAGTTGTTTTTTACGTGAGGTGACTGAGGCCTGAGGCCCTTGCGCCCCAGCCCCAGGTAAGACCCGGCGGAGGGTATTTCCGCTGACGGCTCTGGCTCTCGCTTCAAGCGCGAAGGCCTCCAGTCCAATCCCAACAGTTCACCGGCAGCGGCCTGAGCGCAGAGCTCGGGCCGCTGTTGTTTTTGCTTTATGCTTTGGGGTAAAGAATTGGGCGGCGCGGCCGAGGGAGGAACGATGAACCGGGAGTGGCACAAAGAACACACGATGCCGGGCGGGGCGACGGCCGAAGAGCGGATCCAGTGGCATCTGGAGCACATAAAAAACTGCGGGTGCAGGCCGTATCCCAAGGGGCTGCTGGCCAGGTTGAGCGAGGGACAGAGAGCAGAGATTGTGAAACAGGAAACAGGGAACCGGAAATAGGGAATTGGCGGGAAAGTGCCTGCCGCTGCGGTACACTTGGACCCGATGCGCGTCTTTGGGATCGATTGCGGGACGGAGGTCACGGGCTTCGGGGTCGTGGAGTCCTGCGATTCCAGCCGGGAGCCCAGGCTGGTGTGCAAGGCGCTGGGGGCGATCAGGCTAAAGAAGGCGCTTTCGACGGCGGAGCGGCTGGAGCAGGTGTTTCGGGAGTTGACGGCGGAACTGGAACGGTGGAAGCCGGACGCGGTGGCCATCGAAGAGGTTTTCTACTCAGTGAACCCCAAGTCGGCGCTGAAGCTGGGGCAGGTGCGGGGCGTGGCGCTGCTGGCCGCGGCTATGCGGGGGCTGCCGGTGGCCGAGTATGCGCCGCTGAAGATCAAGTCCAGCGTGGTCGGTTACGGGCTGGCCAAAAAGGAGCAGGTGCAGTTCATGGTGGCGCGGCTGCTGGAGTTGAAAGAACTGCCGGAGCCGGCGGACGCGGCGGATGCGCTGGCGATTGCGATCTGCCACATTCATACGGCGCAGACGTTGAACTTGCAGGGGATAGGGCGGTGAAGTTGGCTGCGCTGGCTCGGGCGGCGGCTCGGCCGGCTCGGGCGGAAGAATAAGCGGGGGGCAAACGATATTCAGCGTAACTTTCGCTCGAAACTGGTGTCCTATAGATGTTGGCCTGCGGCTGCGGGTGGATTGCGGCCGGCGCTCTTGGTTGAAAGCTGAGCCGGGGTGAAACAGGGGAGGCGGGTTCCATGCAGAGCATTGTGAATTGCGGAGTATTGGTTGGACGACGTTCGGGGGCCTGGAAGCTGGGATTGGCCGTGGGCGCGGTCTTGCTGGCGTCTGGGATGTGGGGCGAAGATGCGGCGCCGGGAGCGCGGGCGGTGCGGTTGAGCAGCGTGGACGGAAAGGTGCGCATCTTGCAGGGCAGCCAGGTTCTGGCCGATCCGGCGGTGGAGAATACGCCCCTGTTTGAGGGCACCCGGGTGGTGGCCGATGAGAACGGCCGGGCGGAGATTCAGTTTGAGGACGGGAGCGTGGCGCGGCTTTCGCCCAACAGCTCGCTTATGCTGGCGGTGCTGCGCGGGCAGGGCTCGAGCGCCCAGGCGGAGCTGGTGCTGGATAGCGGACTGGGCTACTTTGAGCTGCAGGGCGGAACGCTGATTGGAACGCTTCGGGTGCGCTTCGGCGACAGCGTGGTGACGGCGGGCGCTTTCACCGTGCTGCGCGTCAACCTGGACAACCCTCCCGGCGAGTTGGCCGTTTTCGAGGGCGATGCGCACCTGGAGCGCGGCAATGCGCTGGCGCTGGATTTGCATGGCGGCGAGAGCGTGGCCCTGGATGGCGCCGACGCCAAAAGCTACAATCTGGCGGAATCCATCGCGCCGGACTCCTGGGACACGTGGAACGCCGACCGAGACCAAGCGCTGGCGGGCGAGGCTTCGGCAAAGACCGACGCGACGAACAGCTTTGCCGACAACAGCAACCCTGCGTGGAACGACCTGGACGCGAATGGGAACTGGTACAACGTGCCCGACCAGGGATATGTCTGGTCGCCGTATGAGGCCGTGGATGCCGGCTTCGATCCCTATGGGAACGGGTATTGGATGTTGACGCCGCAGTTTGGCTACATCTGGGTATCGGGCTATGGGTGGGGCTATTTGCCCTTCCATTGCGGATTCTGGAACTGGTATGACTCATTCGGCTGGGGTTGGATGCCGGGAATGAACGGCTGCCGGCCCTGGTGGGTGGCGGGCTATTATGGCGGCCCCTATATCGGCTCAAGATTTGGCGGCTACCGGCCCCCGTTGCGCCCGCACCGGCCGCTGCCATTGACCGGCGGAGGCATTCATGCGGCTACCCCGATGATTGTCGTGAACCGGCGATTCCCCAGCGGGACCACCCCACTGCCGGTGCGCAACAGGACGACCGTGGTTTCGATTGCCGGGCATTCGGTGCAGGCGCTGCGGCCACTGAGCCCGCGGCCGCAGTATGCACACTCGGCTTCAGGGTTTGTGAATCGGACGGTCAATCCGGGAGCGGGGACGGCGGCTGGGACGCCACGCGCCGCCCAGCCCAATTTTGGCGGCAGCCGGGCAGGTAGTACGACCGCGCCAGGGAGCTACGGCGGCAGCCCACATCCAGTGACGCCGAGCCATGGCTATTCAACTGGCGGATCGGTCAGCCATCCCACGGGTGGTGGTGGCAGTGCCGGATCGGCCAGCCATTCCTCCGGTGGTGGTGGTGGCGGCGGGGGCGGCGGAGGCGGCCATAGCGGTGGCGGCGGTGGCGGTGGCGGCGGCGGACACCGCTAGAGCGCTTCCACAATTCACGTGCCCTTTTTCATCCTGCAAGGTGGCTCGCCGCGGCGAGCCACTCAGCGGCAGTGGCTTCGGCGCACAACAATTGGGTAGCCGCTATAGAAGCAGTCTCACGAACGATTCAATCGCGACAACTACGGCTCTACACCGCGGATTCCGGAGGGAGCCGGGGGGCTCCAGCCCCCGGAAAGAGCGCGAGTTTATTGGGCCTTTAGGCCCGGGCCTCAACAACTTACGGTGAGCACTGATCAACCCGGTTCATTCACGAGACTGCTTCCAGGCTGCGCCAGAGAGCGGCAAGCGCCTCGATGGGCAAGGCTTCGGCGCGGGCGTGGGGGGCGATTGCCGCCCGGTCCAGCGCGGCGGCGACGGCTGCCGCGGAAATGCCGGCGGCGCGGAGATTGTTGGCCAGGGTTTTGCGCTTGTGCGCAAAGGCTTTGCGGACGAAGGGAAGGAAGCTGGCCTCATCAAGGCCGAGCGAGGCGAAGCGCGGCGCAAAGCGCCAGCGGAAGACGGTGGAGTGGACGGCGGGTGGGGGCGAGAAGGATGAAGGCGGGAGCGTGAAGAGCGTTTCGGCGGGACCGTACATCTGCACGGTAACGGAAAGCAGGCCGTAGTCGCGCGAGCCGGGCTGGGCGGCGATGCGGCTGGCCACTTCCCGCTGGACCATGAGAAGGGCGCTATCCAGGACTGGACCGCTGGGCGCGGCGTGGCTGGCGGCGAGTTTGAGCAGGATTTGCGAGGTGATGCCGTAGGGCAGGTTGCCGAAGACGAGCAGGGGCTGGCCGGCGGCGGCCGAGGCCGCGGCGAAGTCGAAGCGCAGCACGTCCTGCTGGATGACGGTGACGCGGCCGGACGGAAACTGTGCGCGGAGATGGGCGGCGAGGCCGGAGTCCAACTCGACGGCCAGAACATGGGCCGCGCGGATGGCGAGAGCTCCGGTGATGGCGCCGGCGCCGGGTCCGATTTCGACGACGGTGCGGCCAGAAAGATCGCCCAGAGAGGCGGCTATGCGCTGGACGGCCTGCGCATCGTCGAGGAAGTTCTGTCCGAGCCTGGGTTTGGCGGGCATGGGCTGCTTTTGATGGTAGATGAAAGGGGACGGCTGAGGCGGCCGTGGCGCGGCTGAAGCCGCGCCCTTTTAGCCCGGGTTTTTCAGCAGCCAATAATGGAAGCCATCCACGATGGCCATCAGCGCCGCCTGGTTTAAATCGCTGCTCACTCCCGCGGTGGTCCACGGTTCGTGGCCGTCGGCGTGGAAGCTTACAGTGACGCGGACGTGGGCCGCCGTGTCGTGGGCGGATACGTCCAGGGCCGTGACGCTGAACGTGCCCAGATGCATCTGCGCCAGAGCCGGGTGCCATTTTTCCAGTTCGCGCCGCATGGCCTTGGTCAGCGCATCCACCGGGCCGGCGCCTTCGGCTCTGGTTGTCGTCACCGCGGAGTCGCCAATGGACAACAACATGGAGGCCTGAACGTATCTGTTCCCGGTTTCATCGGATTCGTCCAGAACTCTCCAGCTCTTAATGCTGAAGCGATCTTGCAGGGTTTCGAGCACCCTCATGCAGGCCAGCCTGAACGAGACTTCGCTGGCCGTGAAGCCGCCGCCATCGATCATTGCCTGGTTGGTGTCCATCAGCGCCTGCGCCTGCGCGGAATCGAGCGGAACGCCGAGCGCTTCGGAGAGCAGAACGATGTTGGCCCTTCCTGATTGGGCGTTGACGCCGATGACCGGGCTGGCGCCCACCCTGGCTGGATCGCACCACAGGTAAGCCCCGGGGTTCTTGCGTTCGCTGCTGCCGTGCATGCCGGCCCAGGTGCCAAAAGCGCCTGGACCCACGATCGGCGCGCCGTGCGGCGCATCCAGCGAGAAAGCCGCGTATGCCGACTGCGCCAGCCCCGTCAACCCCCGCAGCGATTCGGGAGTTACAAATTCAGCTTCGCCCCTGAGCTGCATGCTGCCGATGACCGTCGTAAGGTTCACGTTGCCGCAGCGCTCGCCCGTTCCCAGAAGGGTGCCTTGAATTTGCACCGCGCCGGCAAAAATGGCGGCCCGGGTGTTGGCCACTCCCAGACCGCGATCCGTGTGGCCGTGAAATCCGAATTTGACATCGGGGTAAGCCCGCTTGAGGCCGCCGATCACGTTGGCTACCTCTTCAGGGCCGGCGCCGCCGGTGGTGTCGCAAACAACGATCCGGCTCACTTTCTGCCCGACGCATTGCTCCGTCATCTGGTGGAAGTAGTCCAGGCTGCGCTGGCTGAATTCGGCCTCGCAATCCTCGCCGTTCTCGCGGCGGCCGCAACAGGCGTCCAGGGCGTGTTCCAGGTCCACGATGACTTCCAGGCCGTTGTCCTGAAGGCATTGAATGGTTTCAGAGGCCATCAGCAGGTTTTCTTCCGGCGTCGTTTCCAGCGACTTCATCACATCCAGCAGCCGCGATTTGACCACCACCACGGCTACGGGAACGCGCTTTTTGTGGGCCACCATGAATTGCACGTCGGGCCATTCCTGGACCTTGGCGCCGCGGCCGCGCGTTCTGCCGAACAAGGCCAGTTTCATGGCTCCCGTATCGGCCGGATAAAGAGCGCTGGTCAAATCTCCTACAAATTGGTTGGCGCTCGAAAAACCAATTTCAGCATACTGGACGCCGAAGGCGGACATGCGCTGAAGAAGGCTGACGGCATTGGGCACGGAGATTTCGAGGTTCGGCTGTTGTATCCCGTCGCGAAGACTGGTATCAAACAGCTCGACTTTTCTGGTTGCAGCTTCCTTCATTTGTCCCTGTTCCAGAGGTTGAAAGTGTCCTTGCTCCAGATTGTGAAAGTGTCCCTGGCGGGATGGTCCCGCAAGCAGGTTTCCCGCTTTCCATCCTGCTTCGACTGAGGTTTCCTGGAACTCCCAGAATACTACTACCGGGACAAAAAAGCCCCCGGCCGGCTAAGCGAGGTCGCCGTCGCAAACGAGTAAGGTTGGTGTGAAGGGCATGAATAATACGGCACCGACACCCTGCGAAAACACAATAACCTATTTTGGTATATCCCAAATTGGGCTATATTCTTCTCCCACGGATTAATCTCAGTGGGAATCGACGAAGAAGCCAAGTTACGGGGACAGCTCATCCAGGCGAGAAAGAGCGCAGGCCTTACACAAGTGGGTTTGGCTGACCGGCTCGGACGCCCTCAATCTTTCGTGTCGAAATATGAGCGCGGCGAACGCAGGCTCGATGTGATCGAGTTCTGCGAGGTCTGCCATGCCCTCGGGATTGATCCCGTTGCATTCCTGCAACGCTTTTGCGGTGAGGGATCATGAAAATCGTAAAAATCTACACTTTGAAGAGCCGCGGCGCCTACGCCACCTCGGAACACTGGAAGAGCACACGCGAACAGATTCAGGACGCGATCAGGAGATGCGAATGGCCGATGGGAAGCGGTTCCTTCACGATCTATCCGGAGAGCGGCAAGGGGCGTGGAGAGGGGAACGGCGTCAAGCCCATTCGCGATAGGTTCGTTGAATCATTACAAGCCTGCGGATGGACAATTGAAGGGAAAGCAAAGAATGCGTTGGATGAACGTCTTGGCGATTTCGATGCAGTTATGCCGGGACCGGAGAAGCCGATTGCCGTGGAATGGGAAACCGGCAACGTCTCTTCGTCGCATCGCTCAATGAACAAGTTGACGTTGCTGCTGAAAACACAAGTGATTTCAGCCGGTGTGCTTGTGGTGCCTTCGCGCAAACTGTATGTGTACCTGACTGATCGAATCGGAAATATTCAGGAAATCAAGCCGTACTTCGCCTTATGGAAGTCCGTGCCGTGTCGCGAGGGAGTTCTCGAAATCGTTGTTATCGAGCAGGACGCTGTCAGCAAAGATGTACCGAGAATCCCAAAGGGAACAGACGGCAGGGCATTGGCTTAATGTTCTACAAAATCGTCGTTTTTATGTGATTGAATCTGTCCGGATTCAAGCCGGTCAATGATTTCGTTCGCAAAATCGATCTCAGTCCCGAGCCAATGACGATGCTTCCTTTCGCAAACCGCAAAGGTCGTGCCACTTCCCCCGAAGGGGTCAAGCACAAGGTCGCCGGCTAGAGTTGACATCTCTATGACGCGGTCGAGAATCTTGGTGGAAAGCGCGTTCGCCGGACGATCCTTCGACTTGTACTTCCAGTGGCGTACCGGCGGAATATCCGTCCAAACATCTTTGAGCGTTACGCCCTTCGGGTTCATTGCATCCCGGTGGCCTCCGTAATCCTTGACCTCGCCACCGCAATGACGGCATCGAAGAATCGGCGTGCGAATTCGGCGAAACGTATTGGGCTTTCCCTTCGTGTAGTAGAGGAGGCTGTAATGAGAGGGATGCAGTCGGCCAGGAATCGGCAAGCAGGCGGATATTTCGACGGCAATCCAATGCCGAAATTCCATCCCAAGATTTGAGAGGAGCACTCCAAGAGGCACATTCCATTTCGGAAGGTTATAGAGGAATAAGGAACCACCGGGTCTCAGGACCCTGACACACTCCGTCACCCATTGTTGACACCAATCCAAATAGGCCTTCTCGGAAAGTGAATCATTGGATCGATTGCCGTATTCCTTCCCGAGGTTGAACGGCGGGTCTGCAAAAACCGTATCAACAACTTCATCCTTTATCCAAGGCAGAATGGCCATGCAGTCATCGGCGTAAAGCGCGCCTAAACTGGATACGTACGTCGGACTGATCCTAGCTTCATCCTTGATGAATGGGCTTGGATCAAACGGTAGATCATCCCACTTGAGGGGAGACTGATGCGCCACGATTCTATCGCTCCACGAACAATAATAACCCAAAATAGGTTAGATGTTCAATCTATATTCTGAGGAAATCGAAGTGATTCCGCAATGGGAAAGGCCATTCCCGCCTGGTGCACCCGCCGGGTGCCCCAGTTCCCGCTTCTGAGACCTCGGAACCACCAAGCCTCCCAAATTCGCTCCATCTCCGTCAACGGCGAGGCCTGCATTGACCCGCAAACGCCTTCGCCCTATCCTTGAACTACCTCCGGCAATCGCAAACCTGGCCGGAAGAGATGGATTCTTATGAGCAACATGCGCGCGCAAATCCCGGTCTCCCTCGGCGCGGCGCAAGGTTGGGTTCGAACCGGTAATTGCAGTCTTGAAACAACGCTGCCGCTGCACGGGAGCGCCGGCGTTCTCACGCAGACACATTAGCCCCTCAGGTACGCTTTTTGCCGTCAAAGCTCGAAATCCGGCGCTTTTCCGCAGCCTTTAGCCAGGCGTCGCGAATCTGCCTGCATCTTTGTGCCCTGGCGGCTTGCGCGGCAGCCTTGCAGTTGGCCGCCGCCCAGGCCCCCATCGCTCCCGCAGCTCCGCAGCCCCGGTTCGTGGTTGTGCTGGATGCCGCCCACGGCGGCGACGACCCCGGCGGGCGGCTGAGCAACGGCCAGACCGAGAAGTCCATCACTCTTGCCCTCAGCGTCAGGCTGCGTTCGCTGCTGGCCGCGCGCGGCATCCAGGTGGTCACCACCCGCGAATTCGACGCTGCCGTGGACCTCAACCGCCGCGCTGAGCTCGCCAACCACGCCTACGCGGCCGCCTGCCTCAGCCTCCACGCCACGGAGAGCGGCTCCGGCGTCCACATCTTTGTCTCCGCGCTGGCCCCGGCCCAGCCTGCCCGCTTCGCCGCCTGGAAAACCGCGCAGGCCGCCTGGGTCACGCGCAGCCTGGCGCTGGCCGGAGTGCTCAACTCTGCTCTCCTCCACGCCGGCTTCAACGTCACCCTGGGCCGCGCCGCGCTGCCCACGGTCGACAGCATGGCCTGCCCCGCCGTAGCCGTCGAGGTTGCCCCCGAATTCGCTTCCGGCCGCGACTCCGGCCAAGCGCCGTCCGCCGGCCTGGACGATCCCGGCTACCAGGCCCGCGTGGCCGGGGCGCTGGCCGCCGCGCTGCTGGAATGGCGTACTGATGCCTGGCGCATGGAGGCCGCACGCCCGTGATTCCCCGCCACCAGACCATCCTCTTCATCGTCCTGCTCATCACTTCGGTGGTCATGGGCGTAGTCCTGTGGCAGTTGCGGGAGCGCGCTCACCAGCGGCTGGTCGCCGGCCAGGACTCCGCGCCTACACGGGCTCCCGAAGTCGCGCCCGCCGAACAGGCTACCCTCTTCGTGGCCAACGACGCCGACAGCTCCCTGCTCGCCCAAATCCAATCCCTGCCCCTGCCTCAGGACCCCGGCGCGCGCGCCCGCGCCGTCCTGGGCAAGCTCTTCGACCTCTACGCCGCTCCCGATGCCGCACATCCCGTTCCCGGCGGCGCCGGCTCCGTCGCCCAGGTCTTCCTGTTGCCGGCCCAGACCCCCAATACGGGACCTGATACGGGACTGGGCACGGGATTGGATACGAGAGCTGATACGCGATTGAATCGCGGCTCCAGAACCTCCAAATCCACCCAGTCCAATCCCGGCCAGACCAACTCCAGCCAGTCCGGCCCCGAGCTCGCCGTCGTCAACCTGACCGGCAGCTTTGCCGCCAGCCACCCCTCCGGCCTTGAAACCGAAACCCTCACCCTGCTCTCCATCTGCGCCACGCTCCACGCCAACCTGCCCCGCGTCACCCAGGTCCGCTTCCTGGTCGACGGCCAGCAGCGCGCAACCCTTGCCGGCCACGCCGACCTCACACGCACCTATCTCGCCGCCGAAGCCGTCCCCTCCGAGGGAGCACACCCATGACCAACCTTGAAACCAGCCCTGCCGCCGGACCTGAAGCAACCAGTCAGGCCGCCACTCCCACCATCGGCGTCTTCGATTCCGGCTTCGGAGGCCTCACCGTTCTCCGCGCGCTCATTCAGCGCCTCCCGCAGGCCCGTTTCGCCTTTCTCGGCGATACAGCCCGCCTGCCCTACGGCTCCAAGTCCCGCCGCACCATCGCCCGCTACGCCGTCCAGAGCGCCCAGTTCCTGGTCCGCGAGCAGGGCGCCCAGTTTCTCGTCATCGCCTGCAACACCGCCAGCGCCCTGGCCCTCGACGCCATTCAGGACGCCGTGCCGGTCCCGGTTCTCGGCGTTATCGAGCCCGGAGCCACTGCCGCCCGCGCCGCCTCCCGCACTCGCGACGTCCTGGTCATCGCCACCGACGCCACCGTCCAGAGCCACGCCTACGCCGTCGCCTGCCGCGCCCAGGGCCTCCGCGCCCTTGAGAAGGCCTGCCCGCTCCTCGTCCCGCTGGTCGAGGAGGGCTGGACCGGCGCATCGGCCTTCCCCGCGTCCTGCACTGGACCTTCTGCGGCGCAAGCCGCGTCTGCCCCACCGCAGGGGTCTGCCCCACCGCAGGTGGCCGTCACCGCCGAAGTCATCCGCATCTATCTCGATGAACTCAACGCCGAAGCCGCCGCCCAGGGCCTCAACCCCGATACCCTGGTCCTCGGCTGCACCCATTACCCCCTCCTGCGCCCGCTCCTCGAACGCATCATTGCCCGCGCCGTCCCCGCCGGCATCCAAGTCATCGACTCCGCCGACGCCGCCGCCGACGCTGCCGTGCTCCTCTTCACCCAACACAACATGGAGAAACGTCCGCCGAGCGCGCAGCTCCAGATTCGTTGCTTCGCCACCGACTCAGTCGACAAATTCGAGCGCCTCGGCTCCCGCTTCCTGGGCCGCCCTACCGGCAAGGTCGAGCTGGTCGATTTGGGCGGATGAAGCTCGGCGGCTGATATTCGCTGATATTCTATGAATTGGTTGGTCCGGCATTCCCCTGAGTAATCTGACCAAGCCTGAACACGGACCATGGAGGAAGAAACGAAGCATGATCAATCTGGCGGGTAAGACGGCCGTCGTCTTCGGGCTGGCCAACAAGCGTTCCATCGCCTGGGGCATTGCCCAAAAACTGCACGCGGCCGGCGCAACCCTGGCCATCTGCTATCAAAATGAGCGCATGAAGCCCGATGCCGAGGAGCTCATCGCCGAGCTGCCCGGCGCCGCCGGCTTTCAATGCGACGTCTCCAACGACGCCGAAATCGAAACCCTCTTTGCCGCCCTCCAGCAGAAATACGGCAAGCTCGACGTCCTGGTCCACGCCGTCGCCTACGCGCCCGCTGAAGAGCTCCGCGGCGAGTTCCTCTTGACCACCCGCGAGGGTTTCCGCATCGCCCACGACGTCAGCGTCTACTCCCTCATCGCCGTCAGCCGCGCCGCCGCCCCGCTGATGACCGAAGGCGGCAGCATCATCACCCTCACTTACTTCGGCTCCGTGAAGGTCGTGCCTAACTATAATGTCATGGGCGTCGCCAAGGCCGCTCTTGAAGCCACGGTGCGCTATCTGGCCTGGAACCTCGGCCCCAAAAACATTCGCGTCAACGCCATCTCCGCCGGTCCCATCAAGACCCTGGCCGCCCGCGGCGTCGGCGCCCTGGGCGAGATGCTCAAATCCCACGCCGACCGCGCCCCGCTGCACCGCAATGTTGACCAGCTCGAAGTCGGTTCCGCAGCTCTCTTCCTCGCTTCCGACCTCGCCAGCGCCGTCACCGGCGAAACCCTCTACGTGGATTGCGGCTATAACATCATGGGGTTCTAGTTTTGGGGCATTAGATTATTTGCTACGCCCATTGATTGGAGCGTATGATGACTCTATAGCCCTACTAAAGCAGCGGCTTTGTATCAACGGAGGTCGCACGATCATGGATCGGGTTTCCGAGGCACTTCTAAATGAATTCTCAAACGAACACGGAATCTCCCAACTAAACGAGGACAAGAGATTCGAGCATTTTGTGTGTTTTATAACAGTAGGTAAACACTACAGCGACACGTTCGATACGGAAGAGATCCTAGTCGGCGATGCCACTGGTATTGATGGAATCGCCATACTTGTCAATGGGAACCTGATCGCCGATGTCGATGGCCTGGAAGAAGTCAAGAATGCTGGGGAGCTTGACGTAACATTCGTATTTGTACAGGCGGATCGTGGACCATCTTTTGACGCTGCCAAGATTGGGAATTTCGGTTTCGCGGTAACGGATTTCTTTAAGGATCAGCCTACACTGCCACGAACCCCAGAGGTTTCTGACGCCGCCGCAATCATGGCGGAACTTTTCAAGAGCAGCACCAAGTTTAAGCGGGGTAATCCAGCGTGTCGGCTCTACTTTGCCACAACTGGAACCTGGGTAGGTGATCAACTGCTGGAGAGCAGGAGAAAGGCTGTCGTAGACGACCTCGTCGCCACTAATCTGTTTCGCGAGGTAACGTTTACGCCGCTCGGCGCAGATGGCGTTCAGAAGCTTTACAGGCAGACGAAAAATGCGATTGAGCGTGAATTTGTTTTTGATAAATGCCTGACGCTGCCGAATGTTGACGGCGTCACTCAAGCTTATCTCGGCTATCTTCCTGTCCCTGAGCTTATGAAGATTGTTGCTGATGACAATGGCGAGATGATTGGAGGTTTGTTTTATAGCAACCCGCGTGATTGGCAGGACTATAACGAAGTAAACACCGAAATTAAGGCGACCCTAGAAACACCCGCGAAGAGTCGGTTCGTGTTGATGAATAATGGAATTACTATTATTGCCAGAAATATTAGACCTACAGGGAATAAGTTCGTTATCGAGGACTATCAGATCGTCAATGGGTGCCAGACAAGTCATGTTATTTTTGAGCAGGCGGATAAGTCTGACACTTCCGTCTCAGTTCCGGTGCGTCTGATTGGGACCCAGGATGAAGAGGTAATCAATGCAATTATCCGGGCGACCAACCGTCAAACCCAGGTTACCGAAGATCAGTTTTTTGCCCTACAGGAGTTCCCTAAGAAACTGGAGCAATTCTTCCAGACCTTTCCTGCAGAGCAAAGGCTCTACTACGAGCGCCGTTCTCGGCAATATGATCGCCTCCAAATTGAGAAGACGCGTGTCATTACTCAACCGACTGTTATCAAGGCTTTTGCCGCGATGTTCCTACAGGAAGCACATAGAACAACAAGAAATTACTCAGCCCTGAAAGATAAAGTTGGCAAGGACATATTTGGCAAAGGTCACCGGATGGAGCCGTACTATACTGCTGCGTTTGCTTACTACAAACTGGAATACTTTTTTCGCAGCGGAAAATTGGAGCGGAAGTATAAACCCGCGCGATTCCATATTCTTCTCGCATTACGCCTTCTAGGGAACCCCGCGCCATTGCCAAAGTTTTTCAATTCTCGCGAAATTGAGGACTATTGCAAGCCAATTCTAGCGGCGTTGTCAGACCCGACAAAGTCGGATGATTTGATCGCGCGGGCGGCGGCAATAGTAGATACGGCTGCTGGCAGCAAATTTGACCGCGATACCATTCGCACGGAACCGACTACCAAGAATGTCATCGCTGAGTGTCAAAAAGTAATTAAGGCAGAGAAGGCGGCTAAATGACCAATGCGCCAGAAAATGAGTTTCAAATGCAGAATGTTTTTTGAAGCGTCGGAATGTGTCGGTTTTTGCCGTCGCCGCCCGCAAAAAACTGCTTGTTCAGCGAGAAACTCGCCCTTCGGCGGATCAACGCGCGTCTGCGGCGCCTATTCCTTCAGCGTCACCGTAATTCTGCGCGCGTCGCCGCCTTCTGAGGCGATCAGAATCTCTCCCGTCGCCTTCTTGCGGATGCTTTTGAACTTATCGCCCCACTCCACCAGCACCAGCGCGTCGGGAGTTAGCAGCTCGTCCAGGCCCAGCGTCTCCAGTTGCCGCTCGCCTTCCAGCCGATACACGTCCAGGTGAAACAGCTTCACCGGCTTGCCGTCCAACGCCCCGTCGTACTCGTGCACCAGGGTGAAGGTGGGGCTGGTCACCTCGTCCGGCTCGGCGGCGTCCAGAGCCTGCGCAATCCCCTTCACCAGCGTTGTTTTTCCGGTGCCCAGGTCGCCGCGCAGCAGCAGCAGTTGCGGCGGCTTCAGCAGTCGCGCCAGCTTGCGGCCCACCTCGATGGTGTCGGCCCCGCTGCGGGTGGTGAACTCGTGAATCCGGCCTTCGGCTACAGGTGCGGCATTGCTCATCCCGGGAACCTCATGAGGGGCTGCTGCATGCAATGCCCCCCTGCAACCAAACATACCCGTTCTCCCCGCGCGAATCAAAGCGAAAAGCCCGGGAAAGCTGCGCCAGGCTGTCGGTGGCCAGCAATGTGTGCTCATCACCCTCGCGCACGGCCAAATCCGCGGCCAGTCCGTGCAGGTATACCGCCGCTTCCACCGCCCGCGCCGCGTCCTCGGGATACTGCGCCAGCAACCCGGCCACCAGCCCGGTCAACAGATCCCCGCTGCCGCCCTTGGCCATGCCGGGATTCCCGGTCGTATTCACGGCCACCTTCCCATCGGGATGCGCAATCAGCGTCCGCGCGCCTTTCAGCACCACCGTCACGCCGAACCGCTCCGCAAACCCTCGCGCCACTTCCAGCCGCCTGGCCTGCACCTCGGCCACCGTAATCCCAGCCAGCCGCGCCATCTCCCCCGGATGCGGCGTCAGCACCAGCACGCGCTCGTTGCGGTGAGCCAACTGCGCCAGCAGCCCCGGATCGACGGCCACAATATGCAGCGCATCGGCGTCGATCACCGCCGGTATATTGGTTTCCGCAAGCACTCCCATGGTGAACTTCACCGTCTCCGGGCTCTGCCCCAGGCCAGGCCCGATAGCCAGCACCGTCTTCCCATCCAGAAGCGCCGTCAAGGTTTCCGCAGCCAGGTTCTCCGCCGAGATGTGGCCCTCCGCCGTAGCCTTGAGCGGCCAGGTCATCAGCTCCGGCGCAACCGCGGCCACCAGCGGCAGCGCCCGGGAGGGAACCGCCGCCGTTACCAGTCCGGCCCCGGCCCGCAGCGCAGCCAGAGCCGCCATCGCCGGCGCGCCCGCCTTGCCTCCAGCCGTCCCAAAGGTTCCGCCCACCACCAGCACGTGCCCAAAGTCGCCCTTGTTGGCCGCCGCCGCGCGCGGCGCCTGGACAAGCTCCACCGCCGACCCCGCCCAATCCACTCCCAGCACCGAAACGATCGCCTCCTCCGGCGACCCGATCGGCGCCACCACCACAGGCTGGTCCCACCGCCGCGTCAATTGCCCAAAGACGTGCGCCGGCTTGGGCGCCGTAAAGGTGATGACTGCATCGGCAGTGAACACCGGGCCCTCCGCCGTGGCTCCTGTCGCATTCGCCGGCCACCCGGAGGGCAAATCCACCGCCAGCACCGGCGCCCGGCTGCCCGCCAACCACTCCCTCGCCACCAGCGCCGGCCCCTTCAGCGGCGGCCTAAACCCCGTGCCGAACTGGGCGTCCACAATCAGATCGGCCTCCAGCGCGCGGTTGTGCCGCGCCAGATCCCTCGCTGCAGTCACCGCATGAATCGCCCCATGCGCCGGCTCGGCCAGTTCGCGCCACGCCACGGCAGCGTCTCCCGTGAGCCCCGTGGCCGACCCCAGCAGCAGCGTGGTCACCTCCAGCCCCGCATCGGCCAGCACCCGCGCCGCCATCATGCCGTCGCCGCCGTTGTTGCCGCGGCCACAGACCACCGTCACCCGCCGCGCCCGCGGAAACTGCTGCCGCGCAAATGCCGCCACGGCCGCCCCCGCCGCCCGCATCAACTCGATAGACGGAACCCCGAACCGCTCCGTCGTCAAGCGGTCGCAGGCCTGCATCTCGACTGCCGATAGAATCTGCATTGCATTCATAGTAATTCATGAGGGAAAAGGAATTGGTCCCCAGCCTCCTCAGAACTCAATCCTGGCTTGAAAAGCAATCATCCGCGGCGAACTGTCTCCACCCAGGCCAACGCCCAGCAACCCTGTGGGAGGCGAAACGGTGCTTTCCAGCGTGCCGAACTTCGCTGGAATGTAGCTCCCCGGCACGCCCGCTTCCACATTGCTGGGCAGCGCAAAATTGGGATGATTGAACGCATTGAACATCTGCGTGTCGAAGCGCAACGACATCCCCTCGCGAAGCGGAATTCTCTTGGTCAGATAGATGTCCGAATAAGTGAAGTGCGGCCCGCGAACCGTATTTCGCCCCGAGTCTCCAAACTGGCAATTGCTCACGGAGTCTCCGCCCGTGCAGGCCCCCGTTGCCGGATCGACCACGGAAACGAATGCCTCCGGATTCAGCCACTGCCGCGTCCCCGCCACGGTTACGCCGTCGTAGGGCGTCTTCCGGTAGAGCGGCACGCCTGCAACCCGGCGCGCAAACTGCGGCCCGCTGCCTTGAAAAATACCGTTCCCGTTTGCCGTATAAGGCTGACTGACCACCGTGAACGGAAGCCCCGAGTGAAAGAACGCTGTCTCGGAAAACGACCAGCCGCCTAACACCGCCCGAAGAGGCGCGCGGGAAGACCGGAAGGGTATCCGGTACATCCCAAATGCCGATATGTTATGCCGCACGTCATAGTCGCAATCTCCATACTGGCGGCTGAGTTCCCCCGGCAGCGGCGACAGGATTCCCTGCGTGGAAAAAGAGAGCAATCCTCCATTCGACACCTCATCCAGGCAATGGCTGAGAGTGTAATTCCCTCGCAAGGTAAGGCCGCCGAACTGCTCGGTGATACCGGCCTGCAATCCTGAATAACTGCTGCTCGCTCCGGTTTCGAATTCGTTCACGCTGCCGAATCTCTGGTCCAGCGGCTTCTGGTAGGAATAGGGAGCAAAGCACCCGTCACAGACCGTTTGGTAGCCGTTCAACTCCACCTGATACGGTTCATGGACGCCGCGCGTTCCAACATAGTCGATCCGCGCCGCGCCCCGCGCGCCCGCCTGCAGTTCCACCCCGGCATTGTATTGGTAGTAATACGGAGTTTTGAGCGTTCCGCTCGGAAAGGTGTTCATACTCACCGCCAGGGGACATGTCGGCGCGCCCGCGGCAATTCCTGCGCATGGCGGCGTGCCCGCGCCAAAGACACTTTGGAAGCTCTGCTCGGCATTATAGGTCGCATCCACCGCGCTTCCGTTCACGTTCGGCGCAATCCCAAGGCCGCCCGCCTGTCCGCCGGTCCCGCCCACAAAGGTCGGCGCGTAAGGGGCGTTAGTCGCGGCCAAGTCGGCGATCTGCGCCGGAATAATGTCGTTGAAGACGCCGAACCCGGCATGCACAACGGTCCCGCGGCTAACTTCGTAGGCTGCGGCGGCGCGGGGCTGCCAAACCAGCGGCGGCGTCGCCGGAAACAGGCCGCTAACCCCGGTCTCGATAACCTGATCGAGAGGCTGGCCTATATTGTGCGATAAATCCAAAAAAGATCCCGCCGGACGGGCGAACAGTCTTTGCTGATTTACGGGATCTGTATTCCAGGTCGCGCGCACTCCAACCGTCAAAGTCGTCCGCTCCGAGGGCTTGTAAGTATCCATCGCATACAAATCCATATTCCCCACCGCCACCCGCTCCTTCAGGGAAACGGGAAACGTCTGGCTCGCCGTATAAGCCACTCCATAAGTGAACTGCGCAAGATCGTTATAGACAACGGTAGGTACGATTCCTTCCCCCAGATCGTAGTCGCTCACATCGATGCGCCGCGTATTGACGCCAAACTTGTAAGTGCTTCTGCCCCGTGTCCAGATCAGGTTGTCGTTGATCTGCCACTGCGTCACCTTGCGTCCCTGGGGATAGGTGTTGTCGTTGCCTCCCACGGTCGTAAACGGTGCGTTATTGGTGCCCGCCGTCAGCACAATGGGAAATGTCTGCCGCACCTGCGCGAAGTTGTTGGGCTCGAAGATACTCGAGTACCAGCTCGCGCCGGGATTGAACTGATTCACCAGGCTTGGACTGAAAACATGCGTGTAACCCACAACCAGCGTGCGTTGCGGCTGGGGAGAGTAAGAGTTGAAGATGGAGTTGATCGGATCGGTATAGGCAGCCTGCAAGCCCGTGTCCTGCTGGAAGCGATACCAGACGCTGTTGTTTCGATCGATTGTGTGGTCGATCTTCACTACCAGAAGGTTCTCGCTGTCGCTGTTCGTCAGCGAAACCTGCCTCTGATTTGCGCAGCCATTCCCGTCGTCCAGAGGGCAGGAGAGAACAGGCGTCGGAGTGCCCGTCGTATTGTTGTAAAGCGCAAACATCTTCTGATAGAACGCGACCTCCTGCGGAGGCAACTGCTGCAAAACATACTGCTGATAGGCGGGCGAGGGTACGACAACCTGCGATACCAGGGGCAGGGCAATCCGGATTCCCTCATAGTGGGCAAAGAAAAACAGCTTGTCTTTCCGGATGGGTCCGCCCACGCTCACCCCGAATTCATTCACCGTGGAGCGTGGCTTCTTGGCGATGCTGCCTGCCGTGTCGTTGGCGTGAAGAAAGTAGTTCTCCGCATTCAACAAAGAGCCATTCCAAACCTCGTATAAGTCGCCGTGAAATCTGTTGGTCCCGGACTTGGTGAAGTAATTCACCTGCGACGCTCCATATCTGCCCTGATCGACGGAGTAAGAATTCGTATTCACGGTCGCTTCCTGCACCGCATCCAGGCCGATCACAAGGTTCGTCGATAACCCGATGTTCAGTCCAAGCCATGGATCGTTGGTGTCGTAGCCATCCAGGATGTAACCGTTCGAGGTTGCGGGCAGCCCGTTGAATTCCACGTTGCCGTAGCCGCCGGGGGCCTTGGCGTCGTTCGATGACCCCGCCGTATTCATCAGCGCTCCCGGTGCAAACTGAGCGATATACGTCAGGTCCTGTCCGGGGTTGGGAAGGCTCGCGATCGTCTTGCTTTCGAGAGTCGTCTGGGTATTCGGGTTCTCCAGGCTGAGCATTGCCTGTTCCGCCTTCACTTCCACGCTCTGCGTTGTCGATGACAAGGAAAGACTCAGATTCAACGTCACCGTGCGTCCCACCCCAACGGCAACCGGCCGCGATGTTTGCTCCGCGAATCCGCTTGCCCTCACCGTAACCGTATAGATGCCGGGATTCACCTCGGAAAACAGAAACCGGCCGTCACCGTTGGTTTGTCCGGCGCGTGTGGCCTTCGTATCCACGTTGGTCGCTATAACTTCCGCTTTGGCAAGCGCCGCTCCTGTCGGGTCCGCCACCGTCCCTGAGATGGCGCTCGATGTGCCGCTTTGTCCCACAGATAACTGCGAGTTAACTATGGTTAAAAGCAGAAAACAGATAAAGAAATACCTTATCGTTCGAGTGCATGTCATGCGTAACCTCCGTGGGGAAACGAGGGCTTAGCGGCCCATTGCCGTTTCAATCAGCAGCCAGGCATTGAGCCCGGCAATGAGCGCCGCCGTGAACCACGCCAGCCCCTGCAGCCAGCGCCCGTTCACAAACTCGCCCATCTTTTTCCGGCTCCCGGTAAACATCACCAGCGGAACCACCGCAAAGCTCAGTTGCAGCGACAGGATTACCTGGCTGAGAATCAACAGCTTTTCCGTGCCCTGCTCGCCCGTGACCGCGACGACGATGATGGTGGGAATGATGGCCAGCGAGCGCGTAATCAGCCGCCGCAGCCAGGGCGAAACCCTGATGTGGATGAATCCCTCCATCACCACCTGCCCGGCCAGCGTGCCGGTGATCGAGGAGTTCTGCCCGCTCGCCAGCAGCGCAATCGCAAACAGCGTGCTGGCCCCCGCCGCGCCCAACAGCGGGCTGAGCAGCTTGTAGGCGTCCTGAATGGCTGCAACCTCAAAGTGCCCGCTGCGGTTGAAGACCGCCGCCGCCACGATGAGAATGGCCGCGTTCACAAACAATGCCACGGTCAGCGCCAGCGCGGAGTCCACGTTGGCCATGAAGATGGCCTCGCGCTTGCCCTGCGGCGTCCGCTTGTACCGGCGGCTCTGCACGATCGACGAGTGCAGGTAGAGGTTGTGCGGCATCACCGTCGCGCCCAGAATCCCAATCGCAATGTACAGCATGTCGGGGTTCGTGACGATGGCGGGCGAGGGAATGAAAAGATTCTTGAACACCGGCCAGTACTCCGGCCTGGACAGAAACATCTGTACGCCGAACATCCCGATGATGGTCCCGATGAGCGCAATTACCAGCGCCTCGACGTAACGGAAGCCCCAGCGCTGCAACAGCAGGATCAGCAGCACGTCCAGCCCGGTGATCAGCACCCCGTAAAACAGCGGAATGTGGAAGAGCAGGTTCAGCGCAATGGCCGACCCGATCACTTCGGCCAGGTCGCAGGCCGCAATCGCGATCTCCGCGCCCACCCACAGCGCAAAGCTCGCCCTGCGGCCGTAGGCTTCGTGGCACATCTGCGCCAGGTCCCGCTCCGTGGCCACGCCCAGTTTGAGCGACAGGCTCTGCAGCAGAATCGCCATCAGGTTCGACGCCATGATGACGAACAGCAGCGTGTAGCCGAAGCGCGACCC
>DATFYK010000004.1:0-5093 GCA_035315085.1 Occallatibacter sp. | reverse complement strand
GTCAATCGACAAACAGTTTCACGGCGATCTCGAAGGCAGCAGCAAGGGCCAGATGCTGACCGCGGGCACCAGCGTCAAGGGCTCGGCCGGTTACGTCGCCATCGAGCGGGTCACAGGCGCACTGCACGGCCGCAGCGGCGCCTTCACCCTGCAGCACAGCGGCACCATGACACGCGGTACTCCGAAGCTGAAAATTATCGTCGTGCCGGACTCGGGCACGGATCAACTGGCGGGTCTTTCCGGCAGGCTGACCATCAAGATCGAGCAAGGAAAACATTTCTACGCCTTCGAATACACGCTCGACGGGGCCTCGTAGCTCTGATTTGCCGCTATGCACATGAGCGAAAGGAACTTCATTCTTGTTGCCCTGTCGGCGTTGCTCATCGCAGCGCTGACCGGATTTGTGCTCACCCGGGAGGGCGCAGGGCCGGTCTTGTCCGCCGGCAAAGCTCAGTCGGCGCCGGCAAAGCTGGTGGACCGAAGCCCGCTGGAGACCGCTCACAGTCTCTCAAACATTGCCAGCACCGCCGCTGAACAGCAGCTTGCCACCGATGCCGTACGCATTGCCGATCATGAAGTGGACATGGCTTTCGTCACGGCCTTGCAGCTGGCGCAGCAACGCCCGGCGACGCAGAGCAGCGAGATCAAAGATATCAATGCGCATATCACATTGCTGCAAAGCCGGCTACAGCAGGTGCAGGACCAAGTCATCCAGCTCACCAAACTCGCGGCCAATCCCGGCAAGTCGGATGCCCACGCCATCCAGCAGCAATTGGAGATCGCCCAGGCCAGAGTTGAGCTGCTGAAGGACGCCTTGGACGATGCCCAGCAGGACCTGGTGCGCGCTGGCGGCGATCCACAGGCCCAGATTAAACAGGAGCTGGAGGCGCACGAGGCGTTGGAGCATGCCAGCGCCACCTCGACCGCGGCCAAGCCGATATTGTTTAACGTTGAAGGAAATCTTGTAGGCCAATTCCGCACCTGGCAGCGCCTGCGCGGCAACCAGACGCGCCTGCTGCAAGCCAGGCAGCAGGCAGAAAGCTACGCCGGAACTCTCGCCCGCAAACACGAGGCCCTGGAGAAGGGCGTGAGCGACACGTTCAGCGACGAAGACACCAGCACGCAGGAGAGCGAAGCCGCGCCTACCTCAGCTACCAATCAAACCGAGCATGCCGCGAAGATGGCGAAGCTCAACAGCCTCTCCCAGAACACCAAAGCTCTGGCCACTTATGACAAGCGCATACAGGCCGAGCAGCAACTCGCTGGCCTGTATGGCCAATGGGCAGACATTCTCGCTGGCCAGCGCCGCGTGGCGATGCACGCCATTTTGCGCTCGCTATTGTGGATACTGCTGGCGCTAATCTTTCTGGTGGTGGCGGAGGGCCTCATTGAGCGCTACTACATGCGCCTGGGGCGCGATCGCCGCCGGGTGGGGACCATGCGGCTGGTGTTGCGCTTCATCTCCCAGCTCATCGGAGTGCTAATTATCTTGCTGGTGCTGTTTGGGCCCCCCAGCCAACTATCCACGGTATTGGCCCTGGCCGCTGCTGGGCTCACCGTCGCGCTCAAAGACTTCATTGTGGCTTTCTTCGGCTGGTTCGTACTGATGGGACGCCATGGCATTCGGGCCGGCGACTGGGTCGAGATCAACGGCATTGGCGGCGAGGTGGTCGAGGTCGGCTTGCTCCGCACCATCCTGCTGGAGACTGGTAACTGGAATGACGCAGGCCATCCCACGGGGCGCAAGGTGTCCTGCGTGAACAGCTTTGCAGTTGAAGGAAATTATTTCAATTTCACCACCGCCGGACAGTGGCTGTGGGACGAGCTGGACATCCTGATTCCCGCGGGCGAAGACCCGTACTACCTCACGAACGCGGTCCTGAAGCTTGTGACCGAGCAAACTCAAGCGGACGCCACGGCCGCCGAGCAGGAGTGGCGGCATGCCGCGCCGCATTCCGCGATACAGACGTTTTCGGCCGCACCCGCGATCAACGTGCGGCCAAGCAACCTTGGAGTCAACCTGATAGTGCGCTACGTGGTCAACGCGCACAAACGGTATGACGTTCGCACCCGGCTGTACCAGGCCATCGTCGCGCTCCTGCACAGCAAGACGCAGGCAGCAGGCGATGAGCCGGTTCCGGCCAATCCCCAACTGCAAATTCGAGATTAGTTCTTGCCGGCAGGAGCGGGCGCTGGAGCGGTGACTTTCTTGGCACGTAGCGCGTGAAGCTTTTCGCGCATTTTCTGGCGCGCTTTGCGGATACGGTTCTCGCGCGACTTGTCTCCGTTGCGGAATGACATTAGGAACACTCCACTGCGATACTACAGCATTTGCGGCAATGGCGTATGGCGGTGAGGGCTAGTGACTGCGGTTCTGCCCGTAGGTGCGCTTCTATTCCCGCCGCTTCGACGAAGTGCAAGGTTGATGCGTCCGCCGCGACCTTGTTCTTCCGGCTCGCGTCCGTGCGGTGGTTTTCAGTTGCTCGATCTCGGCGAACTGCCGTTCTGCCATTTCCATCACCAGATCGAGGACGGTTTTCTGTCTGGGTGCGCCAATCTGTATGAGTTGCATGCCCAACAGAGTATTCCGCGGCGAAGAGTCGGAAAATCCCCAATAAGTCGCACATGCCTACCACGTCGAGGTAAGAGATTCGCCACCCAAACCCACCCTATTTTCGCCAGTGGAGCGCGCAGTACCATCTATACAGGATTTTCCGCAGTGTGCTTTCATAGGAAGCATCTGCTTCCACATGACTAGAGGCGGCCGTCGTTATTCGACAGATGTAGAGGATAGACCCATGAAAGACCTCACCATCGCGCTTGAGAACCGGCCGGGCGCGCTCGCCGAGATGGGCGATGCTTTGGGCCACGCTGGAGTGAGCATCGAGGGTGGGGGCGCGTTCGTGGTTAACGGCCAAGGTGTAGCGCATTTCCTGTTCGAAGACGGGACCGCCGCCCGCAGCGCGCTGGAAGCGGCAGGCATTCGTGTTCTGGAAGAAAGAGACGTGCTTGTCCAGCGGTTGAACCAGAAGGAGCCGGGTCAGCTCGGCAAAATCACACGCCGCATGGCCGAGGCGGGCGTTAACATTGAAGTCCTTTACAGCGACCACGATCACCAGTTGATCCTGGTTGTCGACGACATCGCGAAGGGGCGAACGGTTTCAGAAGCCTGGACGCGCGAACAGAAGCCCGCGCCGCCGATTGTTGCACTCGCAGGTTTTATGGGCGCCGGCAAGACCAGCATTGGTCATGCGCTGGCGGCGTTACTGGGCTGGGCCTTCTTCGATCTTGACCACGAGATCGAACTTCACCGGCAGGCGCCCATTCGAGAACTTTTCCGGCGTCATGGAGAGCCACAGTTTCGCGAAATCGAAACCGAGGCCCTGCTCCGGATGCTGCAACAAGTCTCTGCGCCGACGGTGATTGCGCTGGGCGGCGGCACCTTCATCCGGACTGGCAACGTGGAACTGTTGCGGAACTATGGCGCTCAGGTCGTTTTTCTCGAGACGCCGGTCGAGCAAATGTTCAAGCGTTGCGGTCCTGAGAACCATGCCTCGACGGAGAACCTGCGGCCCCTGGCCACCGATCCCGATGCCTTTCAGGCGCTTTATGAGAAACGCCTGCCGCAGTATCGGACCGCTGAACTGATCGTGAGCACCTCAGGCAAGACAGCCGAGGAGATCTCACGGGAGATTGCCTCAAGGCTCCAGCTCGCGGCGGGCGCGCGCTGAGGTTTGACCGATCAATCGTCAAACGGCAACCTAAACTTGCCTCTCCCATCTAAAGAAGCAGTACTTCTAAACAGAAGTTCCGTATAATAGCTACGGCAAGGAGAACGAAATCTGTGGCTACCGCTCCAAAGCAGGCGCCCCCTCGGAAGCTTTCAAAACGGCGCTCGCCCCAGGGGTTGGCGCAAGATCTGAGCGAATTGGTTGAGAAGCGGTTCGCCCAAATGTCTCCCTCAGAGCGGGCCAAGAAACACCAAGAGTTTATAGCCGCGCTGAAGGGTCGAAGATCCTGATCTTCTCTATGGCCTTCTTGTATTCGTCCGAATCTTTTTCGTAGAGCACCAGCAGAGCAGCTTTCACATCCTCCCAGCGCCTTTCGCGAATGGCTTGTAGCATCTCGGCTCTTCGCGCTTCCTGGCGGTCCCGCTCGTCGAAGTCGATGGGCCTGCGGCCTCTGCGCTGTTCGCTTTCGATTACCCTGCGCGTTTCGTCACTTCGCTTCTTGCTCTTCTCGTCTTCGCCCATTGGACTTCAACATTTCTAACTACTCTTTACACCAGCGCCAGCGCCTCACTCGCTGCCGCGATGGTGTCGTCGATGTCGCCCTGGGTGTGCGCGGTGCTGAGGAACGCCGCCTCAAACTGCGAGGGCGGCAGCCACACGCCGGCTTCGAGCAGCCCTCCGTGGAAGCGGCCGAACTTGGCGGTGTCGCAGGTGGACGCACTCTCCCAATCGGTGACCTGCCGGCCGGTAAAGAAGAATGTAAACATCGAGCCCACACGATTGGCCGTCATCGTCACGCCTGCATCTTTGGCAGCGGCCATCACGCCCGCCACCAGCTTGCCCGCCACCTCATCAAGCTGCTTGTAGATCGGTTCGCGGTTCGCCTTCAACTGGCGCAGCACCGCAATGCCTGCCGCCATCGCCAGCGGATTGCCGCTCAGCGTGCCCGCCTGGTACACCGGCCCCAGCGGTGCGACCAGGTCCATGATCTTCGCCGGCCCACCGTACGCGCCCACGGGCAGCCCGCCGCCGATAATCTTGCCCAGTGTGGTGAGGTCGGGCTTGATGTTGTACAGCTCGGACGCGCCGCCGAAAGCCACCCGAAATCCGGTCATCACTTCGTCGAAGATAAGCAGCGCGCCCTCGCGCGCCGTGATTTCTCGCAGAGCTTCCAGATAGCCCGGCTGGGGCAGAACGCAACCCATGTTGCCCACTACCGGCTCCACGATGACGCACGCAATCTGGCCCTTGAACGTGTCGAATGCCGCCTCGACCGCACTGCGATCGTTGTAAGGCAGCGCCAGCGTGAACTCCACAAATTCTTCCGGCACGCCCGCCGAGCCGGGAATGCCGAGCGTGACC
>DATFYK010000003.1:0-2189 GCA_035315085.1 Occallatibacter sp. | reverse complement strand
GCAAGGCCTGGTTCCAGCGATGTTCCAGTTCGTTCGCCACCAGACGGTTTTCCGGATCTGTCGCATCGTATTGTTTCTGGGCGCGCCCGGCGGCATAGCGGGCGGCCTCCAGATCTCCTCGTAAGGCTTGTAAGACGTCGTCTTGCTGGCGAGCTTCTTCTTCGTTCGCCAACGTCGCCGCTTCCACCGCCGCAGGTTGCACCACGCGCAGCACCTCTTGGCCGATCGCTTCGTCCACTAACCTTCCACCGAATGCGATGCAGCGCGCTTCCCCCTGGTCGAGCCAACCGCGATGACATGCATGGCGCAGCATGTCACCCTGGTTGCCGCTGTATCGCACGGTCAGCTTACGACCGCATCGGCGGCAGCGCAATAGACCCGCTAGCAAAGCCCAGGGTGGATTTGTTTCGGCCTTCAAGTGGCATAAGCTTTAAACAGTTGTAACTTGTTCTGGACAACTCCGTCGTGTTGCTGTATCCTCCCGGATGGCGTAGGTGGAAAGCCTGAGCTTTACTTCGCAGGGGGAGGTGCCCGGTTGGATCTATGCGAGGTGGTTGTTCGACCGGTTCGTTGCCTGGAAGAACCCCGTTACCAGGATCTGATGGAACAGCATCACTACCTGGGTGCTTTGCCGAAGATCAGCGAAACCCAGTGGTATGTCGCGACCTGGGGTGAGGAATGGGTAGCCCTGCTGAGCTTTTCTGCCTCCGCCCTCAAGTGCGCGGCGCGCGATGGCTGGATCGGTTGGGACTTTCGCCAGCGCTATAGCCGCTTGAAGTTAGTGCTCAACAACAGCCGCTTTCTCATTTTGCCGGATCGGCACGTTGCCAACCTGGGGTCCCGGGTGCTGTCGCTCTGCCAGCGGCGTCTGGCCAGCGATTGGGAAGCAACTTTCGGTCATGGCGTGCTGTTGCTGGAAACCTTTGTCGACCCGCAGCGCTTTCGGGGGACGGTTTATCGGGCGGCCAACTGGGTGTATGTGGGCAACACCCGCGGCTTTCGCCGCACGCGCCGGGGGTATAGCGCGACCCCGCAATCCCCCAAGATGGTCTTCGTTCAACCCTTGCGGGCCGATGCCCGGAGGTTGTTGTGCCAGGCCCGGCTCACTCCACCTTACTGTCCAGGAGAATCCAAGCTGATGCTTACCGCCGCGCAGATGCAATCCCTCCCCGCCTTCTTTTCCCAGATCCCCGATCCCCGCCGCGCCCAGGGACGGCGACATCGCTTGTCCACCGTGCTGGCCATTGCGGCCGGAGCCGTGCTCTGCGGCATGCGCGGCTACCGGGCAATCTCCGATTGGGCCCAAAGCCTCGGGCAGAAGTCCCGGGAGCGCTTCGGGTGCCGTCGCCAAGGGGGCGGTTACGTCGTGCCCAGCGAGTACATCCTCCGTGATGTCCTGATCCGCGTCGCCCCCGCCGATCTGGACTGCGCTTTACGACGCTGGAACGAAGTCTACGCCGGCCAGGATGAGAGTCTCGCCATCGACGGCAAGACCCTGTGCAACGCCCTCGATGAGCAAGGCCGTCAAACCCATGTCATGAGCGTCGTTGGTCATCAGAGCAAGATCTGCTACACCCAAAAAAAGTTGGCACCTTGCCGGTAGAGGGGAGTGCAGAGGTCAAGCGCACCAACGAGATCAAAACCGTCATCCCCCTGCTGCAGGCCATCGATATTGCGGGCAAGGAGATCAGTGCCGATGCCTGGCTGACGCAGCGCGCCTTGGCCGACTATCTGGTGCGGGAACGCCAGGCGCATTACCATTTCACCGTCAAAGGCAACCAGCCCGGAGTTCTGCAAGACCTGGAGTTATTCTTCCAGCAGCGAGGCCAACCGGATTTCGTGGAGCATACTCCGCCGGATCATGGACGCCTCGAAACCCGCAAGATCTGGACCACCACCGAACTCAACGACCACCTTGACTTTCCGCACGTGGGACAAGCTTTCCTGGTGGAGCGGCACTGCACCGACAAAAAGACCGGCGCGACTTCCCGAGAAATCGCCTATGGCCTCACCAGCCGAACCCCCGAACAAGCCAACCCGCAACGCGTTCTCCAGGTCAACCGCGGCCATTGGACGATCGAGAACAGTTGCCACTACATTCTCGATTGGAACTATGATGAGGACCGCAGTCGTATCCGTACCGGCTACGGCCCGGAAAACATAACCCGGCTTCGCCGTTTCGCTATCGG
>DATFYK010000002.1:0-9508 GCA_035315085.1 Occallatibacter sp. | reverse complement strand
GGCCCCAGCCAGGCCGCGCGCGACGCCATGGCGGCCATCCTTCCGCAGGGCGGGCGTTACTCCGACAATCTCACCGATGATCTTGCCAGCACCTTCGCTCAGCTCGAAGGTCTCAATCCCGACTTCGTTCGCGTCACCGTCGGCTCAACTCCTCCGCTGGGCCTTGCCGTTCTGGCTTTCACCTCGCCGCAGAGAAGCTACGTCACCGCCGATCCGGGATTCGAGTTGGGCCTGAACCTGGCTCCGAAAGCGGGCGCGCGCGTGGTCGGCGTTCCACTCACCAAGACCTACGCGCACGACGTCAAGGCCATGCTGGCCGCCGCTCCCGACGCCGGCGTCTTTTACATCTGCAATCCCAACAATCCCACGGGCACGCTCACGCCGCACGCGGACATTGAGTATCTGGCCGCCAACAAACCGAAAGACTCGATCGTTCTTGTGGACGAAGCCTACATTCATCTTTCCGACGCGCCATCCACGCTCGATCTGGTGAAGGCGGGCAAGGATGTGGTCGTGCTGCGCACCTTCTCCAAGGTCTACGGCATGGCCGGCCTGCGCTGCGGATTGCTGATTGCCCGACCCGACTTGTCCGATAAAGTCCTGGAGCGCGGCGGATGGAACTTCATGCCTATCACCGCCGTCGCCGCGGCCACGGCCAGCCTGAAAGATCCGCAACTGGTTCCGGAACGGCGGCGCATTAACGCCGGCATTCGCCAGCGAACGTTCGACTGGCTCGACCGCAACGGCTACGCCTACATTCCTTCCGAGTCGAACTGCTTCATGCTCGATACCAAGCGTCCCGGCAAGGATGTGCGCGACGCCATGGCCAAAGAGAATGTTCTGATCGGGCGGACCTGGCCGGTGATGCCCACGCACGTCCGCATCACCGTCGGCACCGCGGAAGAAATGGAGAAATTTCAGGCGGCGTTTCAGAAGGTGATGAAGGGGAACGCTGGGTAGAGCAGATTGATTTGGGTAATGTGGGGACAGCCGCCCTCGGCTGTCCGGCGGAGCAAAGCTCCGCAGCGCTTTTCGGCGGACTGCTCAGTTTTACTCCACCGCTTCTGTCCACTGGACGGTCCGCCCTTTGCGGCTGCTTTTGTGCGCGAGCAGCAGCGCGCGCATAACACGCAGCGCGTGCTCGGGACTCACATCCAGCGGAGCCCGTTTTTCGATTGCGTCGCGAACATTGACGTAGAAGCTGCGATAGTCTCCGCGCTCGGTTTTTACTTTTCGTGTCTGTCCGCTCACCAGGCTCAGCGTGCCCCAGCGTTCTTCCGGTTCCTCGCCCCAATCGGGACCCCACTGATCACCGTCGGGACACGTTGGGCTGCGCAGAATTTCTTCCTGCGGATCCATGCCGTACTTCACGAACGATCCCTGGGTTCCATGAATCAGCACGTGAGGGCCGGGAGCGTAGGCGATGATCCGGGCGCGCAACTCCGCCCGCAGGTGCGGATATTCCATGCACACGTCAAAGGCGTCATCCACCTCGGCAGTCGTGCGCTGGCAGAAGGCCGACGCGGAAATCGTCTCCGGCTCGCCGAACAGCACCAGCGCCTGATCAAGTAAATGCGGGCCCAGATCCCAGAGCACGCCGGCCGCGGGAAAGTCGGCGCGTTCCCGCCAGGCGTTCGGCTTGGTCTCCAGGCGGAAGCGGTCGAAGCGCACTTCGTATTCGGCGATCGCGCCCAACTCGCCGGAGGCCACGAGTTTTTTCACCGTGCGAAAGATGCCATCCCAGCGCCGGTCCTGATAGACCGTGAGCAGGCGCCCACGGGCGGCGGCAAGGCTCACCAGTTCCTCGGCTTCCGCGAGCGTTGGCGTGAGCGGCTTGTCCACGACCACGTCGCGCCCGGCTTCGAGACAAGCTTTGGCGTAAGAGAAGTGGGAGTCGTTGGGCGTGGCCACCACGCACAGGCCGATCGTCTTGTCGGAGAGCATTTCGTCCAGCGTGCGCGCCACGCGCACTTTCGGATATCGTTCCTGGGCCCGCGAGCCATGCCGCTCCAGAATCGAGGCCAGCTCCATCCCCGGAACGCCAACAATCACCGGAGCATGAAACGCCTGCCCCGCCAGACCAAATCCGATCAGGCCCACTCGAATCATTGGACGTTCACCTTTCAGTGAAACAGCAGACTCAACGATACAGCAGACTTGGGGTGGCGCAGCGCTTCAGCGCTGCGATTAGCCTTTTCCTTTCTGTGAGGGCTTTAGCCGCCGAGGTACTTCAGGGGCTGAAAGCCCGATTCATGAGGTGACTCTCATCGCTGGCCTGAAGGCCTGCGCCACCCAAAACCACAGACTTCCTGCACCCTTGACTCGATCCTTCACCCGGCGCACGAACTTCAGACCCGACCAGATTTCGGTGACCGCGCAAACTTTCACGTCTACCAGACCCGCCGCCAGACCGGTTTCGCGGACGATATTTTCGTCCAGATCGGTGGCCACGCCGGAACTTTTCTTGGGCCAGCTCACCCAAAGCATTCCGGCGGGGGCAAGTTGCGGAGTGATCCGCTTGAATTCCTTCGCCAACTCTGTTTTCGACCGGGTGAAGACCTGGACGAAGTCGAGTGGCGCTTTGCCGTTGCGAACCTCTTCGCAGCCCGCGAGCGCCGGCTTCAGCTCCGCAAGCACCTCCGACGGCGCTCCGGCAAACTGCACCCGAAAACCGTCTTTGATCCCCAGCTTTTTCGCAAGTGGTGTTCCTGAGTATCCCGCCATGGCTTATCTCGATGCGAGGAGTCTTCCCAAACAGGTTTGCCGCGAAGACTTCCGTTCCTCGGAGACTGGTTTCCAACTCTCGCGACTCCGCCGAGGTCTGAGGTCCGACGTCTGAGGTCCGAGGTCCGCTTTTCTACTGTGTCGGCGAGTACCATCCCCGCCGCGAGCGCACCCGGAAATTCTTGCGGTCGTTGGCCACGATTTCAATCGTGCGGTAGTGCCCGTCCTTCTTGAGGTCCGCCGGCTTGTAGGAAAGCGCGTACTGGCTGCGCAGTTCGTCCTGAATCTCGGCAAAGGCATCGGCTACGTCGCGAATCTGGAAGGGGAAGAACGCGCGCCCGCCGGTGGCGTCGGCAATGCGCTCCAGGACTTTGTCGCCCGCACCCTTGCTGCCGCTCACGTTGGTGCTGATGGTGTAAACGATGGCCTCGGCGCGCTGTGCCATGTCGATCGCCTCTTCGCGGGTAACGTGGCTCTGGTTGTCCTCGCCGTCGCTGAGCAGAATGATGGCGCGCCGCACGGGCGTGGCTTTCGAGGCTTTCAGCAGTCGTTCGCGGCAGGCGTAATAGAGCGCATCGTAGAGTGCCGTGCCGCCTCCCGGACGCAGTTCGTGCACTCCGTGCGCCAGCGCTTCCGTGTTGTCGGTGAAATCCTGGGTTATTTCCGGGGTCACATCAAAGCCCACCACGAAGGCTAGATCGTAGCCGCGGCGCACCGTCTGATTCAAAAATTCGATGGCCGATTCCTGCTCGAATTTGAACCGGTCCCGCACCGAGTTGCTGGCGTCAATCAGCAGTCCCACCTGCAAGGGCAGGTTGGTTTCGGCGTGGAAGCTGCGGATCTCATCCGGAGGCTTGTTGTCATCCATCACCCGAAAATCGCTCTGCTTCATATCGGTGACGCGCTTGCCGTGCTTGTCGGTCACCGTGAACACGACGTTGACCTCGTTGGTTGGGACGACGATGGTCAGGACCCGGTCGTCGCTGGGAGCGGCGGCATCGCCCGGTTTCGGAGTCTCATCAGCAGCGGGGCTCGCGGGGGCCGCATTAGCCGGAGCGGAATTAGCGGAGGGTGGGTTTGAGGATGAACTGGCGGATGGACTCGCCGGTGTAGTGGCGGATGGAGCAGCGGGTGTAGCCGGAGCCGAACTGGGCGCCGCCTGGCCAGCCGGGAGCTGCTGTTGCTGCTGGGAGGGGGACGAAGCAGCCGGTTCCGGCGGAGCGGGAGCGGGCGCCGACTGCGCCGCCGCACTCACGGCGAAAAGCACCAGCACAGCCAGCCCGACAATCTTGCCCAGTACGCTAGTCCCCAAGATTCTCACCTGCAGACATTATAGTAATTGCAGCCAGAAATTGCTGCAGCTCCACCGGCAACGGACTCTGCAGCGCGATCTGCTTTCCGGTGCGGGGATGCGCCAGTTGCAACTCCGCCGCGTGCAGGAAATTCCGCGGCAAAGAAAGCGCAACCCGTGCTTCGCCCTTCTTGCCTCCGGGGGCCCCATTTCTCGCGTTCTTCGCCGGAACCCCGGCCCCTTCGACAGGCTCAGGGCAAGCTCTGAGCATGCCGGTGGGTGGGGCCTTCCGCACTTCCCCCGGCGCCCCATACAGCTTGTCCCCGACCACGGGATGTCCCAGCGACGCCATGTGCACGCGAATCTGGTGAGTTCTGCCGGTATCAATTCTTACTTCGAGCAGCGTGAATTTGCCGTACGCCGTATCCAGCCGGCGCACGACGCGGTAGTGCGAAATGGCCTCGCGCCCGCCGGCGGTCCGCGTGGTCATGCGGGTGCGCCGAACCCGGTCGCGGCTGATGCTGGCCGCGATCGTCCCCTGCTCTTTCTTCACCCAGCCATGCACCAGCGCCGCGTACGTCTTCTTGACTTCCCGCCGGGCAAATTGCGCCGCTAGCTTGCGGTGGGCGTCGTCGTTCTTGGCGACAACGATCAGCCCGCTGGTTTCTTTGTCGAGACGATGCACGATGCCCGGCCGCATCTCGCCGCCAACCGCCGACAGGCTGGCGAAATGGTGTAGCAGAGCGTTGACCAGCGTTCCCCGATTGCGCCGGTTCTCGGTGGCGCCCGCGCCCGCATGCACCATCATTCCGGCGGGCTTGTTGATGATGGCCAGATCGTCGTCTTCGTAGAGGATATCGAGGGGAATCTCTTCGGCGATAGCGCGTAAGGGAGGCCGTGCGGCAGGACCGAGTATGGTGATGCGCTCTCCACCACGAAGTTTCAGGGATGCCTTGGCAGGCACGCCGTTCAGCAGAATTTTCCCTGCACTGATGAGTTGTTGCATCCGCGCCCGGCTCACATCCTCAAGCTTCGTCGCGAGGAACTGGTCCAGGCGCTTGCCCGCATCTTCAGAGCTTGCCGTGATGTGATCTGGAAGAAGTGATGCCACGGATCGCCTCAGGCGTCCCTACGGGACGCAAGCGGAACAACGCCAGTGTACCCGGCGTTGAAACGCCGGGCTAGTATCGGGCGTCCTGGCAAATGCCTACGCCGACATCTCAACATTTCTGGGAGGAACCGCCGAGGTCTGGCGTCTGAGGTCCGACGACTGGCCTACCGCGCCGCGCTCGCCGTCTGCGCCGGAACCGGCTTTGAGCCGGGACGCAGCCACCAGATGAACCCCCCGGCGAGCACCAGCCCGATGGCGATCAGCTGCGTGCCGGTCATGGCGCCGCCGAACACCGAGCCGCGGCCGGGATCGTCGCGCAGATACTCGAGGAAGAATCGGGCAAAGCCGTACAAGAACATGAACGCCCCGATGATCTGCCCGTCAAACTTACGCCGCTTCAACAGCCACATCAGGAAGATGAAGTTCGCCAGTTCCACGGCCGACTCGAACAGCTGCGTAGGCTCGAGCGGCTTGAATAGCGGCGTCTGGGTGATGGAAGCCGCCAGCGGATTGGTGAAGGTCACTCCCCACCAATGATGGGTTGGCTTGCCGTAGCAGCATCCGGCGGCGAAGCAGCCGATGCGGCCGATCGAGTGTCCCAGGGCAAGGCCGGGAGCGAAAGCATCGCAGGTGCCGAGAGCCGGCAAGTGATTCTTCCAGACATACCAGGCGGCGGCCGCAAACGCCGCCAGCAGGCCGCCGGAAAAGACTCCGCCCGCTTGCAGCGTATCCAGGCTGAAAATGTAGCCGAGATGGTCTTTGTAGATACTCCAGTCGTTAATGACGTAAAGCACTTTCGCCCCGACAATTCCGCAGAGCACGGTGAGAATGCCCAGGTTCCATGCCTTGTCGCCGTCGATGCCCAGCCGCTCGGCGTTGCGCACGCTGACCCACAAGCCGGTCAGTACGCCTGTCGAAACCAGAACGCCATAAGTGGGAAGAAAGAACCGGCCGAGATGAAAAAGTTGCGGGAACATAGTTATTTGGATGCAGAAACGAAGGATTAGCTACCGTGGTCAGTCTAGCAGGAAAGCGGCTCTTGGCTCTTGGCCTTCGGCTCTTAGCTAAGAGCCAAGAGCTAACAGCTAAGGGCTATTTTCAAGCCGACCCGCTGGGCCGTGTGGTGGGCCGAGAATGAACCCGTCGTAAGACGTTGGGAACCCGCCGAGACCCTTTAGGCATCTCCGCATGGCGGAGCATCGCTCACCGGATCTTAGTTCGAGTCAGGCCCCCGTTCATTCAGTGTTGGTTCAAAAATCGGTTACCACCATCACCAACCTGGCAGGCCGGCTTTCAACTTGGATGCTAGGCAAATCGCAGCAGATTGGCAAGAGTACGCCTGCAAAAAGATGGCAGGCGATTTGCAGCCAAAATGCTGGCGGCTCTCCCGGAAATGGGCTCGGCCACGCACCCCGGCCGACCGATCAGAAAACCAGTGGATGAAGATGGATCACGGAAGTAATTGATTTGGCAGGCCGGACCGTGAGTATATACACTGACGCAATACCAGGGCCCAAGGCGCACTTGCGGGCTGGCGGCCGGACACTGGGAGTAGTGATGTTCAAAGCACGCACGTCCGCACTAGCGGCGGCGGCCATATTGTTGGGTGTACACGGGACGGTGCTGGCCGTGCGATACGGCACCGACACCGCTTCGCTGTGGGGCGACTGGATCGTCGCGGCGGCGGCGCTGACGGCTGCCGTCATGTGCTGGCAGGTTTCGCGGCAGGCCGGACCTTTCGGCCAGCGCGTGTGGCGGCTGGTGGGCTTGTCCTCTCTGCTTGCCGCGGCCGGCCAGACGCTCTATACCATCGAATACCACCACAGACACGCGCCGTTCGGGACCCTGTGGCCGAGTGATTTTCTCGCCTTCTTCTGCCTCGTGCCGGTGGTGATGACGCTGTTTCTGAGTCCAGGGGATTCGCGCCATGGATTCGGCTGGTTGCGAGTCTGCGATTTTGCGCAGGTTTGCAGTCTGGTGCTCGCTCTCGAGCTGTCGCAAATCTACGTGCCCTCGCGCTGGCAGGCTTCGGGCCGGGCCATGGAAGTCCGCGCATTACAGGTGGGGATATTTTTCTTTGGCTTGATTGTGGTCAGCTTCTTTGCACGAGGACTCCTGTGCAAGAGCCGGCCTGCGAGGACGTTTTTCCTGCACATGGGCGGTCTGATGGCCGTCTACGGAGTCGCCCTGAACAGCAATCTGTATTCCCTGGCATTGGGGCACTACCGGCCATGGGGAGGGCGCGGCCTTTTCTGGACGTTCGCCTTCTGCCTGCAGAGCGCCATTGCGGTAACGTGGGACGAGTCGGAGCAGGAGCCTGCCACGGAGGAGCGCTCGCGAGGCCTTCGGCTGCTGGCCCAGTTCTCTCCCCTGTTGATTCCGGCCATTGTCTTTCCGCTGCTGCTGCGGGTTGCGCAAGAGCAATTCTGGTGGGCGGTAGTGCTGGCGATGGTCTCTTTCGCAGCGGGCGCCGGACGCCTGTTCGTGCTTCAGAATCAACTGCTGCTCAGCCGGCAAGAACTGGAGAGGAATCTCGCCCTGTTGCAGGGAATCACCGAGGGCACCACCGACGCGGTGTTCGTGAAAGACCTCGCCGGGCGCTATCTGATGATCAATTCTGCGGGCGCTCGGTTCCTAGGTTGCACTGCCGAACAGGTCATCGGCAAGACCGACGTCGATTTGTTCCTTCCAGAAGTGGGGCGCGCCATTATGGAGCGCGACCGCAAAACGATCGAGTCCGGCGACACCCAAACCTACGAGGAGTTCGGCACGGCGGCGGGAGTGACCCGGCTGTATCTGGCGACCAAAGGCCCGTTTCGCGATCCGGGCGGCAAAGTGATCGGCTTACTGGGCATCTGCCGTGACATCACCGACCGCAAGCGCGCCGGCGAAGAAATCCGCCAGTCCCAACAGAAACTGCGCATGCACATCGAGAGTACTCCGCTGGCCGTGGTGGAGTGGGATCTCGAATTCCGCGTCGCCTCCTGGAATTCCTCGGCCCAGCATCTCTTCGGATACAGCCAGGACGAAGCCCTGGGAAAGCATGCCAGCTTTATTGTTCCTACCCAGTACCGTCAGCATGTGGAGCAGGTCTGGCAACAGTTGATCGCGCGCAAGGGCGGCAGCCGGAGCACCAACGATAACCTCACTAAGAACGGGCGCATTATTACCTGCGAGTGGTATAACACGCCGCTGGTAGACGAGGCCGACCGCGTGCTCGGAGTAGCCTCTTTCGTCCAGGACGTCACCGAACGCGTGGCCCTGGAAGAGAGATTCCGCCAGTCGCAGAAGATGGAGGCGATTGGACGGCTGGCGGGCGGCGTCGCCCACGACTTCAACAACCTTCTGACCGTAATCCTCGGATACGCGCAGATTCTGTCCGATGGGCTTCCCCCCGGCCGTCTGGCCGACAGCACGGCCCAGATCAAGTCGCAGGCCGAACGGGCTGCCGGCATTACCCGCCAGTTGCTCGCCTTCAGCCGGAAACAGGTGCTCTCGCCGCGCATCATTGATCTGAACGACATCCTGCTCAATTTGGATTCTTTGCTACGCCGCCTGATTGGAGAAGACATTGAGGTCATCACCGCGCCCGCACGCGATCTGGGACCTGTGAAAGCTGATCCGGGACAGATCGAGCAGGTCATCATGAACCTGGCGCTCAATGCGCGTGACGCGATGCCGCACGGCGGGAAGCTTACCCTGGAAACCGCAAACTCTGAACTGGACGAAACCTACGCCGGGGAGCATCCGCCCATTGCACCCGGACACTACGTGATGCTCGCGGTCGGTGACACGGGAGTGGGAATGTCTCCGGAAGTCCAGGCGCGCATCTTCGAGCCGTTCTTTACCACGAAAGAAGTGGGCAAGGGGACGGGACTCGGCCTCTCGACCGTGTACGGGATCATCAAACAAAGCGGAGGCTATATCTGGGTCTTCAGCGAACCGGGCAAGGGCACAACTTTCAAGATTTACTTCCCGCGGGTGGAACAGCCGGTCCAACCGCTGGGCGTCGAGAAATGGCCCAGCAGCAGCGTGCAGCACGGCAACGAGACCGTCCTGCTGGTCGAAGACGATCCGCAACTGCGCGAGCTGACCTCCGACGTTCTCACCCAGTGCGGCTACAAAGTGCTGGTGGCGGGAAGCGCCGAGGATGGACTAGCCATCGCTAAGGCGAATCGCCACGACATCCGGCTACTCATCACCGATGTGGTCATGCCCCGCATCAACGGCCCCCAACTGGCGGAACAGGTCCTCCGGATCGCCCCGGAAGTCCGGGTGCTTTATATTTCCGGGTACACCGACGACGCGATCGTGCACTACGGAATGCTCGACGAAGGCCTCTGGTTCCTGCCCAAGCCCTTCACCATGGCGGCCCTGGTCAA
>DATFYK010000001.1:0-3555 GCA_035315085.1 Occallatibacter sp. | reverse complement strand
ATCGGCCACGCGCTGCGCGAGCACAATCAGGAGGCTGACCGCCTGGCCAATGAAGCCATGGACAAGGGCATGGGAGGCAAACTGCCCCGTGTGCACGCGGATGGGCAGCCTTCGCCGCAGCTTCCGATGGATCAGGAATTCGAGGGCATCGTGCGCGGGGGGAAGGTGGAGTTGCTAAGCGGAACGTTGCCGGAAGGCGCGAAAGTGCAATTGCGGGTCAAGAAGTAATCGTGCGATCGCGCTTTCGTGTCCCAGAGGGACATCTGACAATAGCCCGGCGTTTCCAACGCCGGGTAGGCGTGCCTGAGAAAGAATTGCGTCCCGGAAGGGACGCCTGAAATCATCGTGATGATTCCTCAGGTTCAATCGTGCCTCCGGCACGAGACACCCAAATGACGAATCTGACCCCGCCAGTGGAACTGGCGGGCTACTGTCAACGGTCCCTCCGGGACCCTCCAGCTTTAAAGACAGAAAAGCACGCAGGGCTATTCCGCCGCCGAGGTGTGGTCGTGGACGATCTTCCAGCCATCGGGAAACTTGCGAAACACCAGCGTGAACACGCCGTGCGGAGTCTTGCCGTCCGGCATGGTGAGGTGAAACTCGCCTCGAACGAAAGCGGCGTCCGTTCCCAGCGTTTCTATGCGCAACGCGGAAAACTCCAGCTTCCCCATCTCGTGCCCGGGACTCGCATACGTGGCCAGGTAGCGGTCGAGGGTAGCCTGCCATCCGCTGGTTTCCTTCGCTCCCGAGAAAAATGTCAGCTCGGGAGAATTCCAATACCCCGCCATGAAAGCTTCCAGGTCGTGATGATTCCATGCGTCCTGCTGAACCCGCAGCACGTGCTCGACGGCGGCCTTGCCATCGTTTGGCGCGGTCTTTGACGGTGGCTCTTGCGAGACGGCCACGATCGCGAAAAGCGGCAGCACGACCAGGATGCGGAGAATTGCTCTCTCCCTCATAGTTTCCTCTCGTCCATAGATCCGGGGCTGAAGCCCACACAGAAAAAAGAGGCTTTATCGCAGCGCTGAAAGCGCTGCGCCACCCAAGACCGAGTTCTTCAGCAGCCTGCTAGGCTAGCTAGTGCGCTTCTTCCGTCGCCGGCGCCGTATCGGGAGTATCTACCTTTTGCGCGGCATGCGGCGTGGCTGGCGGGGGCTGGAAGTCTCCCGCATCTTTCCCCGCCATCGCTGCGGTCATGAAGTTCATCCAGATCGGCAGGGCGGCGCGCGCACCTGTCTCCTTCGCACCCAGAGCTTTCTTCTCGTCATAGCCGACCCAGACTCCGCAGGTTGTGGTGGGGGAAAATCCCACGAACCAGGCATCGGTAAAGTCGTTGGTCGTGCCCGTTTTGCCGGCAACCGGAAACGGCATCCTCGCCGCCCCAATCGCCGTGCCGTGCAGGACGACTTCGCGCAACATCGAGGTCATGATGCGCGCGGTGCGCTCGCTGATCACGTCCTTCACTTCAGGAAAATCTTCTTCGAGCACGCGCCCTTCGTAGTCAGTCACGCGCGTGATGTAGCGCGGCGTCACGCGCACGCCGTCATTGGGAAAAACGCTGTAGGCCGATGTTTGCTCCAGCAAAGTGATTTCCGCCGATCCCAGCGCGACCGGCAAATACGGCGGGAGCTTGGAGGTGACGCCAAAACGCTCGGCGTAGTCAATCACGCTCCTGATCCCGACTTTATCCGCCAGCTTCAGCGCAGGAATATTTCGCGATTGCGCCAGGGCCCGCCGCAGCGTGATGATGCCTTCGAATTTTTCGTCGTAGTTGTGAGGCACGTAAGGGCCGGTAGGAGTTTCAAAGCTGATGGGCTCATCCAGAATCGTGTCGTCGGGACTGGCGCCTCCGTCGATAACAGTCGTGTACACATAGGGCTTGAACGATGAGCCGACCTGACGCAAGGCCTGCGTGGCGCGGTCGAACTTGGAGTCGTTGAAGTCGCGCCCGCCCACCAGCGCCTTGATCCCGCCGCTGGCATTGTCAATGGCCAGCAGTGCCCCTTGCGCGCCGGAATCCTGCTCCAGGCTCACCCGCGCGGCGCCGTTCGCGCCCAGGGCAAGGATCTTCACGTAACAGATGTCGCCCGTCTTCAGAATGCTGGCCAGCTTCTGACCAGTCCAGGCGACGTCGGCCTGTCCCAGAGCCCCGGTATACCGGCCAAATTTCAGCGTGGCGATTCCGGTCCCGGCCGACGTCACCAGCGCGTGAAAATATCCGCCGACTTCTGGCTCATCGTCCCAGTCGGGGTGGGAGTATTTTTCCAGGACCGCTCCCTCTGCGACGACGTTCTCCAGAGGCCCCTTCCATCCGTGCCGCCGTTCATAGGCCGCCAAGCCATCGAGGACGGCCTGGTTTGCGGCCTTCTGCAGGTCTACATCCAGCGAAGTAAAAACTTTCAGGCCGCCCTCATGCACCTGATCGGCTCCGTACTTCGCTTCGAGGTAGCGGCGGATCTCCTCCACAAAATAAGGCGCCAGCGAATTCGGGTCGTGCGCCAGATGCAGGGCGACCGGCGCCGACCGCGCCGCAGCGGCCTGCGCGGCCGTGATCTTGCCGTCTTCCAGCATGGCGTTGATCACCAGATTGCGCCGCTTCTGCGCCCGGTCCGGATGGTTGATCGGCGAATATACGGCCGGCCCCTTGGGTAAGCCGGCCAGCAACGTGGCTTCTTCCAGAGTCAGTTGCTTTGCCGGCTTGCTGAAATAGAACTCCGACGCAGCTTCAAACCCGTACACGCCGTGGCCGAGAAAAATCTGGTTGGCATAGAGGGTAAAGATCTGGGGCTTGGTGAAGCGGCGCTCGATCTGGATGGCCAGCATCGTTTCCTGCACCTTGCGGTGGAAGGAACGGTCGGGCGACAGAAAAAGATTGCGTGCCAGCTGCATGGTGAGAGTGGACGCGCCCTGCACCTTGCCGCCCGATTCGATATCGCGATAAGCCGCACCGATGATGCGCCAGAAATTGACACCGGAGTGCCGGTAGAAATCCTTGTCTTCGATCGAAACCAGGGCGTCGCGCAATACCGGCGGAAAGTCGTCGTAGCTGGCCACCACGCGCCTCTGGAGCGCGAACGAGCCCACCACGCGCCCGTGATCGTCGTAAATTTCAGTGATCGAACTGGGCCGGTAGGCTTCGAGCGCGTCTACCTGGGGAAGGTCGGTGGTGTAAACCAGCAGGAGGCCGGCCGTCGCTCCCACCAGCGCCGAAACCAGCACCAGCAGCCCAAACAGCACGCGCCCGACCAGCTTGCGCCCGCCAATCTCGACCGGTGGAAGATTTTCGTACAGGGACATCATGAGCGGCCGAGGTCAGGATAGCACTTTGCGCCAGCCTTCCCGCGGCCTCGCGCACAAAAGAAATCGCGCGCCATTGGGCGCGCGATGCGTGAACCCTCAGGGATTGCAAAATCTGCCCTAGCTGTTTCGGCTCTTCAGTACTTCCACGGCCTTGTTCAACTGATCATCCACCGTGTTCTTGGGCTTGGCTTCCTGCTCGGGAGCGTTGGGCTGCTCCTCCTCTTCGGGGATGACGCTGTCCTCAACGTCCGCGAC